>DASYQX010000049.1:0-210854 GCA_036004985.1 Gemmatimonadales bacterium | reverse complement strand
TGGTTGAAGGCCGGATTCGGGCTTGAGACCACGCGAGGCGAGCCCGGTTCGGCTCGACCCAGCGTGTCGACTACGAGCTGCACGATCACGATCCCGCCGACCCCCGCGCGCCGAAGCAGTGGCGGATATCCGGGATCGGGCAGTGAGCGCACCTCGGCCTTTTCGTCCACTTCCGTCTCGGCGTACACGCGGTCGGAGCGGACGCGCGCCGCCGCGGGTGGCTCGGCCGCGCGCTCTGCAAAGCCGGCGCACGTACTTCTGAGCCGTGGAAGGTGAGCGGCAAGACCTGCGCCATTGAACCGGGCGGTAACGGGCGCCGCGTTATCGGGACGAAACTCGAGCACCAGCTCGGGCGTCGCGAGGATCTGTTCGATCAAGGCCACCGGGTCTGGTGCGAAGACGGCGGCATAGTCGGTAGAAACCGACCACGTCTCCTCTCGCGGGGGGCGACTGGCCCAGGACAGACGCACCGTGATCCTGTAGTCTGTGTCCGCACCCCGCACCACGCCCGTAGCAACGAAAGCCTCGAGCCTCTCATTGAGACACCGCACGTACAACGCCGGCCGGAAGGTGACGACGGCGCCTTGGACCACGTTGAGGGCCTCCAGTTCCAGCGTAATCGACGGTTGATCCGCTACCACGGTGCGAGGCGTGATGAGCTGCCAAGCGCCGCCCTGGCGCGCTTGGGCTTCGCCCCTGAGGGGCAACACGAGGGCAAGGAAGATGAACGGGAGGCTGGACCGCATTTCCCACTATCGGCTCTTCGACAGCATCCGCACTGTGAGGCTGGTCACCGCCGCCGCGCGTACGAGACGAGGGAAGTGGCCAGGGGCAGAATCGAACTGCCGACACGCGGATTTTCAGTTCTTCCGCGTAGCATCACCGGACCCGGACCACCGGACAGCACCACACACTACACGTTACCACCGCAGCACTTCGGCCGCCTCTCCCGGCGGCTGTTGTGCTCGTGGTCGGCGCGGATGCCTCGTGGTCCGGGGGACAACTGGGGGACAATGGGTCCCCGACTCAGCGCCAAACCCTTCGCAGGGTTCGGTTACCACCCCTCGGGTCTAGCTCGACTCAGCGTGAAGACTCTCCGCAGCCCTCGCGCGGTGCTTCTCAGTGCCCTGAGGTCGCCGGCCCGAGGTGCGCCAAATGCCGCAAAAACACCCTTAACTGCCGCAAAAACAGCCTAAACGACTCATAGGCACGGGCCTATCGTCTCCTGCGCGACGAGCATCACAACCGTTCCCGACCCAGTGAGGGATCCTCTATGGCGCGGCGGCGACGGCGGCCCCAGGTTGAGCGCAAGATCTACTTTTACCGCGTTGATGCCGGTCAGGATGACGGGGCGCGGCCTCTGCCGTTTAACCCGCGAACGGTCCTCCAGCACATTGACTCGCTCGCGTGGAATGAAGACGGGCGGTACATGTTCGACGCCGAGGACAACGCCCTCTGTTGCTGGGTCGACCGCTCAGCGGCACCGCAACGGCTCAGGTTCGGGATCAGCCGTCGCTCCGGGCTTCCGTTGTTGGAGCAGCGCGGGCGCGTCGGCCCGTTGAACATCTCGGCAGCCGCCGGGCTCGCTGAGCTTGTGCACGTCGTGTTCTTCCCCGACAACATTGTCGGGTCGGAGTTCAACTTCTACGGACCCCGTGTCCCTCGCCTGCGCTTCTACTTCGAGGAGAAGGCTCGGCAGGTATGCCCGCCGGTGGCGTTCGAGCCACTGCTCCGCCAGGACGTCCTCGAGCAGTTGAGGCGTCTGCGCCAGATTCGGGTCATGGATCTGAAGATCCGGGTGCCGTTCATCGAGGCGATCCGCGCGGTCGATGAGGATATCGGGACCGCGCTCGACGTGGCGGCCCGTGCGGGTGAAGCCGAGGAGGTGGAGCTCGTCCTGAGGCCGGCGGCGTACCACCGGGGATTCCTCTCGGATCGGGTCACCCGCCTCATCCGCGCTCTCGCGCGCCGGGACGACCTGCGGGAAAACGCTCGCCTCCTGCGCGTCACGGGATTCGATACCCAGCTCGGCCACATGGTCCAGGTCGACGTGCTGAGCGACTACTTGGTCAGCTCGAAGCGCATTATTCGACAGGCGGGTCGGAGCCGTGCCCTGGACATGGAATCGGCGTACGCCGCGATTGAGGAAGCGCACGCGGAACTCGCGCCCGATCTCCGCCGCGCCGCCGCGGTGCGCCCATGACCATCTTACCGAAGGTGTGGCGAGCGAACTTCCTGGTCGTGGAGCTTGGGATCGCCATCGTCCTCACAGCGGGCTTCGTCTTCTGGGTCGAACGCTGTGGCGGAGAGGCTATCGTGACCGACGTGCTCCATGGTCAACGAAGCGCGATCTATGGGACCCTCGCTTCAATCTTTGGGTCGCTGCTCGGCTTCGCGATCACCGCCGTGGCGATCGTCCTAGGTTTCGTCCCGCTCGAGCGGATGTCCGTCGTCCGAGAGAGTGTGTATTACGATGATCTCTGGAGAGTGTTCACGTCGGCGATCCGCGTGCTGGCGCTCGCCACGGTCACCACGCTGGTCGGACTCGTGCTAGACCGCGATGCCTCTCCCGCCCTCCCGCTGGTCTACGTGTGCGTATACGCGACCATTCTCTCGCTGCTGCGGTTGTTGCGGTGCGTCTGGATTCTCGAGAAAGTGATCCATCTCGTGACGCGACCGCCCCGGGCTCGGTCAGGAGCGGACGGATAGGTGGCGAGGCCCCGCAGGCTGCGTAGGTTCCAGCCCAGATGTTTGCGAGCCGAGAGGTGACATGCCAAAGGCGTATCCGGACTACGGGCATCCTGGTGGGATCGACGCGCGACCGTCGTTCGACCTTCGCGGCGACCAGCTCTACCCCGACTACGGGCATCCGAGCGGGATCGACGCGCGACCGTGGTTCACGATTCGTGATGGCCGAGTGTGCCCGGACTACGGTCATCCTGACGGCATGGAGGCGAGGCCCTGGTTTAGCATCCGGGACGGTAAGCTGTACCCGGACTACGGGCACCCCGACGGCCTCGACGCCCGACCGTGGTATACCATCCGGTGAAGACGATCCCCTGCGAGCACGGCCGATGCGGCGGGCTGGGTCGCCGGGAGGTGAAGCGCAAGCGACTCGCGCAACAGACGGTGCGGGTCGGCGGCCGACGCTGGCGCGTCTGCGAGTCGTGCGCCGATCTGCTCCTCCGCGATGTGCGCGCGGAAGGACACCCTGCCCTACGAGAGCGCGAGAACGACCTGTGACGCAGCAGGACTCTGTGCGTGATCGACTCCAGGGCTTTCTCCGGATCCTGTTCCTCGATGCCTGGCGGCTCTGGCTCTTCCTCGCGTTCACTGCCGTCATCCTGTGGCTTCCGACGTACATCACCGATGACCGCGCTGCCAGTACTCGGTGGAGTGGGATCACCTTCGAGCTGATCGGCCTGATCGTCGTCGCCTACGGCATTCACGACACGCGACAGCTCTTCGGGAAGCCCGGGCTCTGGACGTACGCTCGACGCTGGTTCGCTCGCCTTCGCGGCGTCTTTCGACGCCCGATTCTCCTGTCCGCACACGGTATTGGCTCAGCCTTCGCGTCTGGGTCCCTTTCTGTCGAGGGTTCTGGCCATGTTGCGCGGCGGGAGCCCACGCTCGAGGAGCGGGTCCAGCACCTTGAGGCGCGGTTAACCTCCCTCGACGCGCGGTTCACGACACTCGACGATCGCCTCAGCGAGGAGGTGACCGAGCTGCGCCAGTCTCATCAGGAGGAAGTCCAAGCGAGAGAGCGAAAGGATCGCGAGATCGCGGAGCTGCTCGACCGCTACTCCACTGGCGGCTTAAACCTCGACGTGATCGGGCTCGTCTGGGTCGCGGTCGGTAGCGTCCTAGCGGGCTTCCCCGGCGAGATCGCCGATCTACTCCAGCGCCTGTGAGGTTCGCGTGAGCCCGGTGGGTCGCGCGTGATGGGTCGACCGCGGTGGCGAGCGGAGATCCGAGGCGAGAAGGAGGAGCTGGAAGCGCTCTGCCGCCTCTTTGCCGACGGCCCGGCGCAGGTGATGCGTGACGGGGATCGCTACTTCCTGACGGCCAGCGACGTCGACTCCCTCCAGGACGCCGGCGCGGTGCGGGATCGGTTCGCGGTGTGGCTCACGCGGCTCAACGCCGCCGGTTTCCTCAAGTTCAACGGGTTCCGTCTAGCGAGCCTCGGAGCGGTGTTCGAGACTGCCCCAGGCGGCGGGGACAACATCACCGTATCACCAGCCCCAGCGATCCTCGTTCTGGCGACCCCCGCCCTGCGTTCCTTCCTCGATCTGCACCCCAACCGCCCACCAATGATGGGCGGGCCAGTACCCATCCGCGTCGCCGAACTGCCTCCGGTCGAGAAGTGGATTGGCGTCGCTGATAGATCGCCGGATGTGGACGTAGCCCTCCGCAATCTCGTCGCCTCGCCGAACGACTGGCGCCAGCTTTACTACGTCTACGAGGTCGTGGAGGACGACGTGGGGCAGCCCAGCCAGATGGCCCAACTCGGCCTCACGTCGCCGGAGGACATCCGCCGGTTCAAGGCCACGGCGAACAGCCGCGCCGTCCTGGGCGACGTGGCGCGCCACGGGCGCGTCGAACAGGCACCCGAGCGACCGATGACGATCCGTGAGGCCCGGACGTTCGTTGTGTCGCTGCTGGCAGCATGGCTGCATTGGAGGAGCGAGACCACCGTGGCCGTAGACGAGGTGAATCCCGATGGGACCTGATCGGCCCGAGAACCCGAACGGCCTGGCCCGCCCCAGGCCCCCGAACGGGGGCGAGCAGGCGATTCCTGATTCTCAAGCCTCCGGGAAGTCCCCAGATGACGGGCTTCTCTCGCAACCGTCCCTCGGATGTCCCCCTGTACCAGGTCGTCACCAATTCTGTTCTTCCGATGCCTTGAGCGCCTCTTCGATGTCCTCGACCGTCACGTCCGACGCCTCAACTGTAGCCCGAAACACCGCGTTGAACGTAATCGGCTCAGGCAGGTTGTCAGCGAAGACCGATACCGAGACCTGCGTCTCGAGTCCATGGTTGACATCAACGTAGAACACCGCAGGCACGAAGTGCTGGGACTTCGGCTGTAGTTTCCCAACATCCAGTTTGAGTTCCCAACAATCGCTGACTTCCGTTACGAGGAAGTCGCTTATAGCATGTCTCCACCTTGGGTCGAAGAAAAGAAGCGGTATCTCGTCTCTGGCTTCTTCCTCAGAGCTGGCTAACCCCATCCGCCCGAACTTGGCGCATCGCTCGCGGGGATAACGTAGGAAGGATACGTTACCCGACCCCGCCGTTGCTGGTGGGGCTTGTTCGGCGACCTACCACCATCCGACGCTGGGAGGGGATCGTAGCTCGCGTGAGTCCAAAGCACTGGATCAGCCGTGGGCTGGTTCTCTTAAGCGTAGCAGCGTTCGGGGTAGGCTGTTCCCAGGACACTGTCGCCCCGGGTGGCGGCAACGTCACGGTGGACTTCTCGAGCTGTGCGGCGGGTGATCCCCCTGCCGTGTGGCTCGCGTACAAGGACGGCGCGGGCGCCTGGACGCCCGTCGTGGGCGTGGGGGACGTGTACACGTTCACCATCGACAGTGGCAGCGGTGTTCTGGCCTTTGTACAGCTGCGTCCCGGGGCCATGACGGAGGTGCGTGTGCACTACATGACGCAGGCGGAGTTCACCGCGGGCCCGCTCACGATCTGCGTGCCGATCCCGTCCGTGGGGCGCACGATCACCGGCACTGCGGCTGGTCTTGACATGACCGAGACGGCCTGGATCTCGCTGGGCGGTGGGGGCGTCGGTGTCAACGGCGGCGGCCCTCTCGCGTTCACGCTTACGAACGTCAGCGACGGGACGCACGACCTCGTGGGATACAAGACCGACCAGCTCACGCCGGGCGCCGACACCGCATTGCTGCGGCGCGACGTGGTGGTGAGCGGCAACGGCTCGGTCGGGACTGTTGATTTTAGGGGCAGCGAGGCGTTCGCGGCGGCCACGGCCACGATCACGGTTGGGGGTCTGATCTGCGGTGAGACGCTAGGGCACCAAATGTCCTATCTAGTAGGCGCGACCTGCGAAGAACGGGCGCTGGGGGTGGGCAGCAGGGGCGCCAGCACGCCGTTTACGGCGTCGGGCATCCCCGGCGCGAGGCAGCGGGCCAGCGATTACCACCAGCTCGTCATCTACACGGAGGGCTCAGGCCATTCCCGGTTGGTGGCGGAGTCATTCCACACGCTGGCGGCGCGAACGGTCACGCTGGGCGCCTCGCTGCCCACACCAACGGTGACATCGCTGGGTGGTCCGTACAGGCGGCTGCAGGCCGCGTACATGCTGCCGGCCGACTACGATTTCTCGACGCAGTTCTCTTATAGCGATGGTGCGCGCTCGGCGGTGATCTTAGCCTCGACTGGGTATGTGGGCGGTGCGTCGGTGTCCCTCGGCCTCGCGGACTTCTCTGGCCTCACCGGGTGGGACAACAACTGGGCACCGGCTGCGTCTAGCACCGTGAACTGGGCCGTTTTCGGAGACGGAGGCAACCTCTTGACCTCCTCCACCCTCCGTCCTGGTGAATCGGGGAGGCGCAGTCCGTGTGTGGAGAAGATGCGCTTCACATGGGCGATGGTGTCCGGCACGTTCTAGCCGGGGCGATCAAGGAGTGTCGAGGACAGCACTCCTCTCAATCTCCCAGGCGCGGCAATGGCCGCCACACCTGATTCCCAACTGATGGCCGTAACAAAGGTGTTGCCTGTGGCTTGAGTCCAAGCGCCGCGGGGGACAATAGGGGGACAGTGGACAGAATCGGCGAGAATAGAGTTTCGCTAAATCATTGTGGAGCAAGTGGCCAGGGGCAGAATCGAACTGCCGACACGCGGATTTTCAGTCCGCTGCTCTACCAACTGAGCTACCTGGCCCTCAATGGGAGAGGGAAGATAGAAAACGGGCGCCCAGACGCCAAGTAGACGCCTGGGGACCTGGGACCCTGGCCGTGACCGCTCCGCATGCTATTTTTTCAGCATGTCGTCCGCCCTTTGGTTCGCCCGCGACACCGGCAACGTTGAGGTGCGGCTGGTCCGCTACGCTCCCAACTGTCGCATGGCGTTCCATTCCCACGACGAGCACGGGGTGAGCATCGTGCTCAATGGCGCGCTGGTCGAGGAGACGGAGCAGCACTCCGTGGCCGCCACCGCCGGGTGGACCGTGGTGAAACCGGCGGGCACGAAGCACGCCAACCGGTTCGGGCCCGAGGCGGCGACGCTTCTGGCGATCACGTTTCGTGAGACCATCGACGAAGACGAGCCTGGCGCGTGGCGGTGGCTGAACCACCCGGCGACCTACCGGGCGGCTCTGCGGCTGCTGCGCTGGGCGAAGCACGGCACGCACGCGGATCGCGACGATGGGCTCATCGAACTCATCGCCTCACTCCGGCGGCCGGCGTTCTCGCGCCGCGAGCTCCCCTGGCTACGAAGTGTCCGAAGCGCCCTGGAGGATCCCGATCAGCGCGAATCCGTCGGGGCGCTGGCCGCACGCGCCGGTGTGCATCCCGTCTATCTCGCCCGCCGGTTCCGCGGCGCCTTCGGGTGTTCGCTGCGGGAATTCCGGCGGATGGCGCAGCTGCGCCGGGCCACGCAGCTCATCCTGGGAACTCGGCGGCCCCTGTCGGAGATCGCGCATCGCTGCGGGTTCGCGGACCATAGCCATATGTGCCGGGCGTTCCGAGTCACCGCCGGCATCAACCCCACCGCGCTCCGCGCCTCCTAGCCACAGGTTCCAATCGTTCAAGCGTCCAGACACTCGGGGCACCAGTCGTAGGATCCATTCATGACGGGAATCGGCCTATGGTCTCCGTGGGCGACATCGTTCGGGCAGCGGCCCTGGCGGCGCTGCTGATCCCTGGAACAACGGCGGCGCAACAGGCCCGCCGCGATCCCGCGGCGATTGCGCGCGCCATCGACTCTCTCGCGGCGGCGGCGGTCGCCGAAGGGTTCGCCCCCGCCCTCGGCGTCGCGATCACGATGGACGGCCGCACGATCTACAGCAGGTCACACGGAAGCGCCGATGTGACGGCCGGCGTGCCCGTCGACGACCGCACGCTCTGGTATGTCGCCTCGACCAGCAAGTCGTTCACGGGATTCGGCGTCGCCCTGCTCGCCCAGCAGGGCGTCCTGCGACTCGACGCGCCGATCACGAGCTTGTTGCCCGACGCGAAATGGCCTCCGGACGTGCGCGCCGACTCGCTCACCCTCGAGCATTTTCTCTCGCACACGCATCGCATCAACGACAACGCGGTCGTCATGAGCGCGGCATTCACGGGGGCGATCCCGGAAGCGCGGTGGCCGGCGTTGATCGCGGTGGCCGGCCGGCGGCCGACGGACGATCTCATCTACAGCAACTTCGGCTACAACGTGGCGGCCATGGTCATTGACCGGGTCAGGCCCGGTGGTTGGAAGCGCTACCTCGAGGAGAGCGTGTTTCGGCCGGCCGGGATGCGGGACACGTATGCGCGCGTCTCCGGCCTCGACCCGAAGCGCATCGCCAGGCCGCACCGCTTTCTCGCTGACGGCCGCTACGCAACGGAGACGTTCTACAAGGTCGACGCGACGATGAACGCCGCCGGCGGGCATCTGGCGACGCTGCACGACCTCGCCCGCTGGACGATCGTGCAAACCGACAGCGGCGTCATCGATGGCCGCCGCGTCTTTCCGGCGGAGGCGGTCGCGCTCAGTCACCGGCTGATTGCGCGGCAGACGCGCGACCAGGCGAAGCGGTTCGCCTTTTTCGACCGCGAGGGATGGGGCGCGGGGTGGGACATTGGGAGCTATGAGGGGGAGCGGATGGTCAGCCGCTTCGGTAGCTATCACACCACGCGGTCGCATCTGTCGTTTCTGCCGGGTCGCCAGATCGGCGTGGTCGCGATGTCTTCGGGCGGCATCTCGGCCCTCACCGACATCATCGCCGCCTTTGCGTACGATCTCGAGGCGGGGCGTGCGGACGCGCGCGAGCGCGTCGCGGCCCGCATGGCCGAGCTGCGGAGGCAGTTCGCCGGGGGACGGGCGAACGTCGCCAGACAGGATTCGGTGCGCGCCGAGCGGCAGCGGCAACCGCTGGGCCGCCCGCTGGAGGACTTCGCGGGCGACTATGAGGAGCCATCCTATGGCAGGATCACGTTCACCGTGACTGGTGGCCGACTCGCGTACCGTTGGGGGGCGGTGTTCGGACCCGCCGAGATCTTCGATGCGTCGAAAGCGCAGATGCGGATCGAGATTGCGGGCTCGGGCAACGTGGTGACGTTCACGTTCGCGGGGGACGGACCCGCGCAGTCGCTTGTGTTGCAGGGGGTGACGTTTTCGCGATCGCGCTAGGGACGCCTATCGCGACGTCGTTGGCCGCTGCGACCGCTGCGCGGCGATGTAGGTGACGGCATCCCACTGGTCGATGCTTCCTCACCCCGTGTTCCGCATCCCCGCCGCCACACCGTTCACAGTCACCAGCAACGCCTCCCGCAGCAGACGATCCTCGCCGGCTCGGCGCAACCGCCGGAGGATCTCGATCTGGACGAGATTGATCGGATCCACGTAGGGATTCCGCACGTCGATCGACCGCCGCAGGATCGGATTGTCCTCCACCAGCTCCGAGTGGCGAGCCACCGCCAGCACGGCCGCGACGGTCCGGCGCAGCCGCTCGCGCAGCTCCTCGCCCACCGGCCACAGATGCTCCGGCACGAGGGCCTTGTCGTAGCGCTCCGAGATGTGCGGCGAGGCTTTGGCCAACACCATCTCGATCAGGTCGAGCGTGGCGCGGAAGAACGGCCACGCGTCGTACATCTCGGTGAGCTCATCCAGGTGCCCGTCACGCAGGGCCTCCTCGAGGGCTTCGCCCACGCCGAGCCAAGCGGGGAGCATCAGCCGCGTCTGCGTCCACGCGAACACCCACGGAATGGCTCGGAGCCCCTCGACGCTTGTCGACCCGTCGGCCGGCACGCGCCGCGCCGGACGGGTGCCGATCTTGATCTGGCCGATCTCGGCCTCCGGAGTGGCTGACCAGAAGTACGCCGCGAATTCGGGGGATCCATACACCAACCGGCGGTACGCCGCGCGCGAAGCGTCGGCCAGGTGCTGCATCCGATCGCGCCAACGCCGCTCGGGATCCTTGGCCGGCTGCAAGGTCGTCGTGAGCGTGGCGGTCGTGTATTCCTCCAACGTCCGCAGCGCGATGCCGAGAATCCCGAACTTGGCGTCGATCGCCTCTCCCTGCTCGGTGACACGCAACGAGCCGTTCACCGAGCCCGGCGGCTGCGATTGAATCGCCAGGCGCGCCGGCCCGCCGCCTCGGTCCACCGTCCCACCGCGGCCGTGGAACAGGGTGAGGTGCACGCCGCGTGCCGCGCACGCCGCCACGACGTCCTCCTGGCAGGTGTACAGGGCCCACGCCGCAGCCAGGCGCCCACCGTCCTTGGCGGAGTCGGAGTAGCCGATCATCACCTCTTGACGCTCGCCGCTGCGTTTACGGTACCAGTCGATGTCCAGGAGGTCGCGCATGCACACGCCGGCGCGGCCGAGGTCGGTGAGGGTCTCGAACAGCGGGACCACCCGGAGGGGTGGCCGGATACCGGACGCGAGCTGCAGCACCTCGACCGCCAAAACGTCGGACGCGTTGCCCGCCATCGAGATGACGTAGGCGCCGAGCGATCCTGCGGGCAGCGTCGCCGCCGCCTGAAACGTCTCGATGACGTCGCGGACATCGGCGGAAAACTGGGCCTTGGCCTCGAGCGCGGCCCTAATCCCGCGACCCTCGTCCCGCGACGCGCGATTCAAGAAGGCCCGCCGCTCCGATTCGTCCCACGCCGCGTACGAGCCCAATCCCAGCTGCCGGGTGACCGCGTCGAGGGCCTCCGTGTGGCGGCGGGCGTCCTGGCGGAGATCGAGCCGCGCCAGGGAGAGGCCGAAGCACGCCACGCGCCGGATGACGTCGAGCAGGCGACCCTCCGCCACGATGTCGGCCCCGGTTTGCTGGAGCGACCGCCGGCACAGGTGCAGCGGTTCAGCCAGCTCGTCCGGCTGCCAGTACGCCCGCGTGTCGGTGCTCGCACGCTCGAGTGACTCGTTGTCGAGCATCCGCCCGAGGCAGGCGCGGGTGTCGGCGAGGCGGTCGCGGACTTCCTTGAGCAGCGCCCGATACGGCTCGCTCGCGTTCCCCACCCGGGCCCGGAGCTCGTCGCTACCGTCACGCATCGAGAGCTCTGAGCGGAGCGCGTCGATCTCCCGCCAGTAGAGATCGGCGGCCATCCAGCGGGCGAGCAGGCAGGCCTGCACCGTGACGTCGGGCGTGACGTTGGGATTTCCGTCGCGGTCGCCCCCGATCCACGAACCGAAGCGAATGGGGGCCGCCTCCACGGGCAGCGGCCTGCCGGTGGCGTCGCGCAGGGCCCGATCCAGCGCCCGGAGGTGCTGCGGAACGGCGTCCCACAGCGTCTGTTCGATCACTACCAGACCGCCTCTCACCTCGTCGCCGGGCGTGAGCCCCCCCCCTCCAGCCCGGGCCTCGCTTGTTCTCCACGCCGCGGTGACTTCACGACGCAGCGAGTCGAGCACGTCCGCTCGCTCGGCCGGCGTCAGGTCGGGCCGATCCCGGCGCTCGAGCAAGGCGGCCATGTGCCGCGCCTTTTGCCGCAATGAGCGGCGCACGATCTCGGTCGGATGGGCAGTCAGGACCAACTCGATCTGGAGGGAGCGAACGTGTTCGTACAGGGTGTCGGGCGTCACCCCGGCCGCCAGCAATCGCGAGAAGCTGTCCGGGAACGAACCCTGTTGCGGAGCGTCCGTGGTCCGCTCGTAGTCGCGGCGCCGGCGAACGCGGTGATGTTGCTCGGCGATGTTGGCGAGGGACAGGAAGTGGGCGAACGCGCGCGCAACCGTGAGCGCTTCCCCCAGCTGCAGCTCCTGCAACGTTCGGTCCAGCGTCGCGAAATCCGCAGGACTGCCGTGGCGCGCGCGCTTGGCGAGGGCCCGCACGCGCTCGACCGCATCGAACAGCCGAGGCCCCTCCTGGGCGCGGAGTGTGTCGCCGAGGAGCGTGCCCAGGAGTCGGATGTCGTCGCGGAGGGGTTGCTGGCGATCCGGGCTCACTTCACACGAAACAGTCCTATTTGGACGCCGTTGGCCCTTGGGACCGCTGCGCGGCGATGTAGGTGACGGCATCCCACGCGTTGTGAATCCCGATGAACAGCAGGAACACCGCCGCCCCCCCGATTGTGAACAGCCACCCGGCGGGGTCGCGCTCGAGCCGGAACGCCGCCAACAACAGCGTCGCGTACGCGATGAGCGGAAAGACACAGTGCCAGAGCCAGTCCTCCAGCTCGGGCGCATAGCCCTTCTGCCGCCGTGCCCGCCAGACCACGATGATTGTGTACCCGATCCCCGCCGCCGCACACAACGTGAGGGCGACCTCGGGACCCGAGATCGCCTGCCAGGGCGCGCTCAGGATCGCCGACACCAGGAGGACCTCACAGAAGTGGACCACCGTCGGCGTGCCGAAGGCCAGGACCTCCGGCCCGCGCACCGCGCGCGCCTCGGCGCCCAGGGCGATCACGACGAACTGCAGACCGGTCAGCGCCGCCGCCGAAGAACCCACGATCACGTAGAAACTCTCCCACGCGACGAGCGGCGACAGAGCGGCTTCCACCGTGGACCCCCTTTGGAGGCCGAAGAACATACGGCCCGGTCGCGCCGCCGCAACTCACAGCGTACCTTCTGCTCCATGGCCCGCGCGTCTTTCCCCAACCTGACGATCCTCGCGCATCCCCTGATCCAGCACAAGCTGACGATCCTGCGCGACCGGCGCACCAGCACGCGCGATTTCAAGCAGCTCGTGAACGAAATCGCGATGCTCATGGCGTACGAGGTCACGAGCGACCTGCCGCTCGAGCCGGTCGACATCGAGACCCCGCTCGAACAAACCTCCGGGCAGCAGGTGGCGGGCAAGAAGCTGACGCTGGTGCCGATCCTGCGGGCCGGGCTGGGGATGGTGGAGGGAATCTCCCAGCTGATCCCCTCGGCGCGCGTGGGACACATCGGCCTGTACCGCGACCACGACACGCTCCAGCCGGTGGACTACTACTTCAAGATCCCTTCCGGCGAGCAGGACCGGGCGTTTTTCGTGCTCGACCCGATGCTGGCGACGGGCGGATCGGCGGTCGCGGCGGTCGGCGCGCTGAAGCGCGCCGGCGCGCAGCGCGTGCGGTTCCTCTGCCTCGTGGCCGCGCCGGCGGGCGTCAAGGCGATGCTCGACGCACACGCCGACGTCCCCGTGTACGCTGCCGCGCTGGACCGCGAGCTCAACGCCAAGGGGTACATCCTGCCCGGGCTGGGGGACGCCGGCGACCGGCTGTTCGGGACCCGCTGACGTCGAGTTGACAGTAAACGTCACAATCGGTTATTATGACGCAATTCGTCATAACAGCCGATTGTGACGTAAAATGTCCAAGCCCTATGTCGCCCTGATCGCCGACGCCGTGGCCTCGCGCCGGCTCCCCGACGCCGCCCGCGCCCGGCTCCAGTCCCGGCTCCGCGCCGCCCTCCCCGGCTACGCCCGGCGCTGGCGCCGGCACCTCGCCGCCGCGTTCGCCGTCACCCTCGGCGACGAAGTGCAAGGCCTGTTGACCAGCGCCGAGCCCGTGTGGGACATCGCCCACCGCCTGCGGCTCGACTTCCCCGAAGTCGAGTGGGTGGTCGCCTGCGGCCGCGGCTCACTCACCACTCCGCTCACCCCGCGCGTCACCGCCCCCGAGCTCGACGGCGCCTGCTTCCACGCCGCCCGCAGTGCCCTCGAGGATGCGAAACGCCGCCGACTGCTGCTGGCCTTCGGCAGCTTCGGACCGGCGCTGGCGCCCTTCGTCCACTACTACTCGGCCCTGTACTGGAGCTGGACCCCCCGGCAGCGCCGCGCCGCCACCTTGCTCCGTCTGGCCACGCCGGCCGAGGCGGCGAACGCCCTGGGCGTGGACCGGAGTGCCGTCTCCCACCTGGCCCGCCGCATGGCGTGGCCGCTCGTCGCCGCCGGCGACGAGGTGTTCCGAGCGGCCATCGTGGCGCCTTGAAGGTGGCTTGAGGCCGCCGGAGCATGGTCCCCCCACATGCCCCCGGCCCTCGGTGAACTGCTGGCGCTGCTCGCGGTGACGATCGTCGCCAAGGGCCCTCAGTCCTTCGTGGTGCCGTTCGCCTACGAGCCGATCGTGATCGTCTACGGCCGGCTCCACCCGCCGCTCGTCGTCGCCGCAGTCGCCGTGCTCGGCACGGTGATCATGGAGTGGGTGAACTATCACTTCTTCCGCGCGGTGATCGAGTCCCGCGCGTGCGCCAATGCCACGCGGTCGCCGACGGCGCTGCGCGTCGCCCATTGGTTCAGGCGGCAGCCGTTTCTCGCGGTGGTCTTGGGCGCGCTCCTCCCACTCCCCTTCGGCCTCGTGCGCATCGCTGCCCTGCTCGCTCGGTACCCGGCACGCCGGCACGTCGCGGCGACGGCGGTGGGCCGGTTTCCCCGCTACTGGCTCTACGCCGCCGTGGGCGCCGCTCTGCCGCTGCCTCCGGGGCCCGTGGTGGCGGTCGGCCTGGTGGCCGCAGTCTTGCCGCTCGTGCTGTACCGCGCGGGCTTGAAATCGACTTGATGCACGCGAGTGATCCTGTCGCGTACCCCGCTCCCGTGAGGCCTCGATGACCACCGTCAGTTACCCCCTCCCACAGGCCCTCCCCAACACCGACGAGCCCGAGTACCGCCCGTTCCCCGACGTCGGCCGACGCAACCTGCTGCAGGAAATGCTGGAGGTGCCCATCATGACGTGGGCGCTGGGGCTCCCGCGGGGCGGGCGCGTGCTGGAGGTGGGCTGCGGTCGCGGGATCGCCTTGCCTCCGCTCACACGCGCGTTGTGCCCGTCGCAGTTGGTCGGCATCGATGTCGACGAGGGATTCATTGCCGAGGCGCGGCGGCGAGCTGAGGAGGCGGGCGTGGCGGCGGAGCTCCGCGTCGCCGACGTGCGCATGCTGCCGTTCCCGGACGCCAGCTTCGACCTCGTCGTCGACTTCGGCACGTGTTACCACATCGCCGGAGCCGCTCGCGCGCTCGCCGAGATCGCCCGGGTGCTGACACCGGGTGGACTGTTCGTAGAAGAGACGCCGCTCAGCCAGCTCCTTTCGCACCCCGTGCGGTCGTTCGGCCGACGGGTACCCTGGTCGGCCGTCCCCATCCTGTCGAGCCCAGCGACGCGGCTACTCTGGGCACGCCGCGCGCGGCGCTGACGTCATGAGCGCGATCGCCTTGAGCCTCGCGCTCGCGGCCGCCGCATCCCGTCCAGGTGCGTCCCAGGGCGTCTCGCAGGCGGCCTGCGAACGGGCGCTCGGAACGGTGCCGGCGGCGGCGTACCTGCACGTGAGCGACCGCCCCCACACGCGGGAGATGCTCATCGAGGTCGGGCCCGTGGACATCCCGGCGCGCACCAGCGCGCCGCACCAGCGCGACCTGGCCTACCAGTTGGGCTACGCTCCCGTCACCGGATGGATTCACGGGTTTACCGTGCGGCTCGTGGACGCCCGCGGACACGCGGTGCCGCGCCTGCGGCTGCACCACATCGTGATCGCGCGACCCGCGAGCCGCGAGTTGTTCCTCCCGATCACGCAGCGCTTCCTCGGTGTGGGTCAGGAGACGCGGGACTTGCAGTTCCCGTCGTGGCTCGTCGGGACCGCGGTGTACGCCGGCGAGCCGCTCCTCGTGAACACGATGCTCGACAACCCGACCGACACGACCTACCGCGGCGTCCGCGTGCAGCTCGTCGTCTCCTACACGCGGCGACGTCCGCTCCTCGAGGTGGCGCCGTTCAACGTCGACGCGATGTTCCCGCTCGGGGAAAAGGTCTTCGACCTCCCGCCCGGGCGGAGCGAGCATGCGTGGGAGGGCAGTCCCGCCGTGCCGGTGCGGCTCCTCCTCGTCGGCGGGCATCTGCATCGCTACGCACGCTCGATCCAACTCTCCGACGTGACGACCGGCGAGGTGATCTGGCGCGCCCATCCCGACACCGATCACACCGGCGCAGTCACGCGGATGCCTGTGCAACTGATCCGGCTCGGCCTGGGTCGAACCCTGGTTCCGACACACCGCTACCGGCTCGCCGCGCTCTATGATAATCCCACCGGGCAGCCGATCCGGCGCGGCGGGATGGCCAAGATCGCCGGCCTCGTCGTGCCCGCCGGGGGTGTGCAGTGGCCGACCACCGACCGCGCAGATTCGCTGTATCAGGAGGACCTTCGCAGGCTGCTGCGATCCGGGTGCAGCACGCGAATGGACATGGCGAGTCATTGAACCAGCGGAGCCCTGGCCCTCCGCTGCCGCGGGCGATAAGATGTTCCGCGCGGCCATCCTTGGAGGCCCGGTGAATCCGCTTGCGGTCATCCCGCTGCTCGGCTACACCCTGGCCGGCGTCCTGTTGCCGGCGCAGCTCGACGGCCGCCGCCGCGGCCGCACCCTGCTCCTCCTCGAAGCGGTCTTCGTGCTCGCCGCGATCGTCGCCGGCCAGCTCCTCTCGAGCCTCGCCGTCCCGAGCCGCGTGGGGTACCGCTGGGGCGAAGTCGGCCTCTACGTCACCGGCTACCTGTACATCTGCCTCCGGGGGATGGTGGTCGTCCGCGCCGTGCTCGAGCTGCCCGCCCTCCAGATGCGCCGCGACGACGACCGGACCGCAGGCGCGATCGACATCGCGCGCGGCCGCACCATCGGCGTGCTGGAGCGCGCGATCACCCTGACGCTCGTGCTGCTCGGCCAGTTCGGCGCGCTCGGCCTCATCGTGGCCGCCAAGTCGGTCGCCCGGTTCAAGGCCTTGGAAGACCGCGAGTTCGCCGAATACTTCCTGATCGGGACGCTCGCGTCGCTGCTCTTGGCGCTGGCGGGGGGGTTGGGCCTGCGGGCCCTGCTGTAGGCGCCCCCCCCCTCCCCCCGGCGACGTAACCCTTTCTCCAATCCCTGTGTCAGACGGGTAGTTGCGAGCGTGGCACCCCCTCCGGCGCCTCGGAGCTTCGTGGACGAACGAGATCTGATCAACCGCGTCCGCGCCGGGGACGGCGCCGCCGAGCGCGCCCTGTACGACGCCCATGTGGACCGCGTCTACCGCCTGGCCTATCGCCTGGCGGGCGATGACGCCCTGGCGCAGGACTTCACCCAGGAGACGTTCATCCGGGCGTTCGAGCGTCTCGGCGCATTCCGGGGTGAGTCGGCCCTCTCGACATGGCTGCACGCGATCACCACGTCCGTCGTGCTCAACGGGCTGCGCAAGGTGAAGCGGTTCCGCCAGCGGGAAGCCGACCTGGACGACGCGCATGGCGTCAGCGGCGCGCGCCGGGAAGCCGAACCCGACTTGAAGGTGCGGCTGAACCGGGCGATCGACGCGCTGCCCGAGGGTTATCGCACGGTGTTCGTGATGCACGACGTCGAGGGCTACACGCACGAGGAGATCGGCGCCGCACTC
Source organism: Gemmatimonadales bacterium (assembly GCA_036004985.1). Lineage (GTDB taxonomy): Bacteria > Gemmatimonadota > Gemmatimonadetes > Gemmatimonadales > GWC2-71-9 > 20CM-2-65-7. The sequence continues at coordinate 193,356 of DASYQX010000049.1, read as the reverse complement.
GGCGTCGAGACCGGTACGTCGAAGGCGCAATTGTCCCGGGCGCGCGCCAAGTTGCGCGAGGCGCTCGCGGACTTCGCAGGAGAGTGGGTGTCATGATGGATCGATCTGACGATCGTTTGGACGAGCGTCTCAAGCAGGCGGCGCAGGACTACAATCGCCCGCCCGAGACGCCGCGCGACGCTATCTGGGCCCGGATCGCCGCCGAACGCCAGCGCCGCGCCGCGCGTCGCGTCATCGAGCTCAAGCCGTGGGCGCGCTGGATGCTCGCCGCCGCGGCGCTGCTGCTCCTCGGCATCGGCATCGGTCGCTGGACCGCGGGCCCGCCGGGGCCGCCGCCGGGCACCCCGCGCGTCGCGACCGCGGACGTCACGGATTCCGACGTCGCCTACGACGTCGTGGCCACGCAGTACCTGTCGCGGACGGAGGCGTTCCTCACCGGGTTCCGCGCGGACCTGCGTGCCGGGCGGACCGACACGCGCTTCGCGGGTCAGGCGCGCGACCTGCTTACCACGACCCGCTTGCTGCTCGATTCTCCGGCGGCGGAAGATCAGCACCTGCGCGTGCTGCTCGAGGACCTGGAGCTTGTGCTCGTCCAGATCTCGCAGCTCGAGGCCGGCCGCAACAGCCCCGACGCCGATCTGATTACTCAAGGCATGGACCAACGGAACGTGCTGCCCAAACTGCGTTCGGCGATTCCGGCCGGACCGGTGCCGGTCCGCACTCAAGGAGTCACCTGATGTACCTCGCGCCCCTATTGCTGGCCGTCACCACAGTTGTGCAGGACTCGGCGCCGCCAGCTCCGCGTGTGCGCGCGTCGCATCGGTCTCGCGCCGTGGCGGTCGCGCCACCGGTGCAGGCCGCCACCCTGCTGGCCGCGTCGCAGGCGGATCTCGAGGTGCTCGCGGCCCACGCCACCGCGCTTACGGTGAACGCGGCGCAGCTCGAGGCGCTGGCGGTTCAGGCGCCCGTCATGGTCGCACCCCTCTTGGACGTGGGGCTGACGGCGGCCGTGCTGTGCGACGAAGACGAGATCGTGACGCACCAGCAGGACCCGGCCGACTCGCTGTATCGCGCAGCTCGGCAGGCCCTGAATCGCAATCAGTACACGCGGGCGGCCGAGCTCTTCCGGCAGGTGCGGCAGCGCTATCGCCGCTCCGCGTACGTCCCGGACACGTACTACTGGGAGGCGTTCGCTCTCTACCGGACGGGGTCCGCGGAGAGCTTGAAGGCCGCCCGCACCGCGCTGAAAGACCAGGCGAACCGCTATCCCGACGCCTCGACCCACGGCGACGCCGAGGCGCTGATGATGAACATCCAGAGCGCCCTGGCACGGCTGGGGGACGAGGACGCGGCGCGCGCGCTCGCCGACGCCGTGGAGGATCTCGAGCCGCCTGCGCCCCCGGTCGCGGTTACACCCCCGACTCCGGGGACGCCCCCGGCCGCGACCGCGCCCCCAGTGGCGGCGCGGCCCGGCCGCGAGCCTCGGCCACCGCGCCCGCCGCGCCCATCGCACCCGGGCCGTTCGTCCGGCTGCGACGACGAGGACGATGTGCGGATGGCGGCGATCCAGGGCCTGATGAACATGGACGCCGAGCGCGCGATGCCGATTCTCAAGTCCGTGCTCGCGCGGCGCGACGAGGGCTCTACCTGCCTGCGGCGCCAGGCGATTTTCCTGGTCTCCCAGAAGCGCAGCACCGAGACCGCCTCCATCCTGCTGCACGCGGCGCGCAGCGATCCCGACCGGGAAGTCCGCGGCAACGCGGTCTTCTGGCTCTCCCAGGTCCCCGGCGAGGAGACGGCGATCGCGCTCGATTCGATTCTGCGCGACGAGAAGGACCCCGAGATCCAGGAGAAGGCGCTCTTCGCTCTATCGCAGCATCGCAGCGCGCGCGCCGCCGCCACGCTGCGTACGTACGCGGGGCGGCGGGATGCGCCCCGGAATCTCCGCGAGCAGGCGATTTTCTGGATCGGCCAACAGCGCCGCGCCGAGAACGCGCAGTTCCTCAAGGATCTGTACAAGGGGGTGGAGGATGACGAGCTGAAGGACAAGATCATCTTCGCGCTGTCGCAGATGGGCGGGCCCGAGAACCACCGCTGGATGATGGACATCGCGCTCGACCAGAACGAGAACATCGAGCGGCGCAAGAACGCCCTGTTCTGGGCCAGCCAGGGCAAGGGTGCGGACATCGCCGACCTGGTGCGGCTGTACGACAGCATGCAGGACCGGGAGATGAAAGAGAAGCTGATCTTCGTCTACTCGCAGCGCCGCGACGCCGCCGCGCTCGACAAGCTGTTCGCCATCGCGAAGAACGACCCCGACCGCGAGCTCCGCAAGAACGCGATCTTCTGGATCGGCCAGTCGCGCGACCCGCGGGCGGCGCAGTTCCTCCAGGAGCTGATCAACCAATGAAAACCACTACGTGGGGCGTCGTGAGTGGGGCGTGGGTCGCCCTGGCCCTGACGGCCAGCGCCGCACCTGCCCAGTCGCTCGAGCGACGTGTGGCCGGGGCGCCCGATGGGACGGTGCGGTTCAGCTACGCGGCGCGCCCGGGCGTGTACGGCAACGGCCGTAACTCAATCAGCTGGGGCTGCCAGAACGGGCGCTGCCGCAGCCGGCAGGTCGATGGCAACTATTCCGACTGGGACAGCGACGATTGGACGTCGGCGTGCGACTCCGGGCCGGTGCGGATCGCGCTCCGCGTGCAGGGCGGCGCCGTCACCGACCTCCGCACCTACGTCGGCGGGGAGTGGCGACCCTCCCCGGGCACCCGCGTCACCGATCTCGGGACCGTGGCGGCGCGCGAGGCGGCGACGTACCTGCTCGGCCTCGCGGCCAAGGATTCGAGCCGCGCGTCCGAGCGCGCCGTCTTCCCCGCGACCCTCGCCGACAGCGTTACCATCTGGCCCGACCTGCTGCGCCTCGCCCGCGCCGACCGGATCTCCCGCAAGGTGAGGCGGTCGGCGGTCTTCTGGCTGGGCCAGGCGGCGGGCGACGCCGCCACGCGGGGCCTCACCGACCTGGTGGACGAAGCCAGCATGGACCATGAGGTCAGAGAGACGGCGGTGTTCGCGCTGTCGCAGCGGCCTCGCGAGGAGGGGGTACCCGCGCTGATCCGCATCGCCAAGGAGAACCGGGACCCGGACTTGCGGCGCAAGGCGCTCTTCTGGCTCGGCCAGTCGGACGATCCGCGGGCGCTCGCTCTGTTCGAGGAGCTCCTGACGAGACCCTGACCCCGGCACCGGCCGCCGGGCGAAACTTTCGAGGCGCAGCCGACATCCATATACGGGTCGCCCGTCCACCGCCGAGGCCCTATGCTGCCGCTCGTCGTCGCGCTGCTGCAGTCCGCGGTCCCCGATTCGACAATCCTTCGCCATCAAAACGGCGCCATCCCGCCCGCCATCACGGCGGTGCGGGTGGCGCGCGCCCCCGTCCTCGACGGACGGCTCGACGACGAGGAGTGGCGTGGCGCCACGCCCATCACGGAGCTGCGGCAGAGCGACCCCGAGGAAGGCCAGGCGGTCTCCCAGGCCACCGAAATCCGCGTCGTGTACGACGACGATGCGCTCTACATCGGCGCCCGGCTGTTCGACCGGGAGGCCGCGCGCATCGTGGCCCGCCTCGGGCGGCGCGACGCCTTCACCGAGAGCGACGACTTCCGCGTCCTGATCGACAGCTACCACGATCACAACACCGCCTTCCGGTTCGATGTGAACGCGGCGGGGGTGCGCGGCGACCTGGCCTTCGGGGACGACGGCGGCTTCGCCGACGACTCCTGGGATCCGGTGTGGGACGCCGCGACGACCCGCGATTCGCTCGGGTGGACGGTGGAAGAGCGCATTCCCTTCTCCCAGCTCCGCTTTTCGAGTGCCCGCGACCAGGTCTGGGGCATCCGTTTCGTCCGGACGATCCAGCGGCGCAACGAGTTCGCGATGTGGCCCTTCATCCTCAAGACCGAAAGCGGCTTCGTGTCGCGGTTCGGCCACCTGCTGGGGATTTCCGGGATCCCGGCGCCGCGGCGCCTCGAGGTGCTGCCCTACGCGTCGACACACGGGACATCGGCCCCCGCCTCGGTGAACGGCAACACGTTTTCCGGCGAGGCCGCGTACGTGGCCGGCGCCGGCGTCGACGTGAAATACGGCCTCACGTCGAACCTCACGCTGGACGCGACGATCAACCCCGACTTCGGTCAAGTGGAGTCCGATCCGGCGTTCGTCAACCTCACGGCGTTCGAGCAATTCCTGCAGGAGCGCCGCCCCTTCTTTGTCGAGGGCGCGAGCATCTTCAACTTCGGGGGCGGGGGGAACTTCATCGGCTTCGGCGGCACGCCGCGGGTGTTCTATTCCCGGCGCATCGGCCGACCCCCGAGCGGGGCGTACACCACCTCCCCCGTGCCCGGCGGGTTCCTCAGCCTCCCCACCAACACCACCCTGCTCGGCGCGGCGAAGGTCACGGGGCGCTCGCCTGGAGGCTGGTCTCTCGGACTCGTCGAAGCTCTGACGCCGGTCGAACGCGCGTGGTTCGAGGACACGCTCGGGATCCGGTCGTTACAAGACGCCGAGCCGCTCACCAACTACGTCGTGGGCCGCGCCAAGCGGGACTTCCATGGCGGCCGGACCGGATTCGGCCTCCTGGGCACCGCGGTGAACCGCGATCTGCGGGGCGCCACGTTCAACCGGCTCCGCACGGCCGCCTACCTCGCCGGCGCCGACTTCTTCCACCGCTGGAAAGGGAGCACCTATTCGTTGAACGCGTCGGTGAGCCTGGCCCACGTGCGCGGCGACACGCTCGCGATCCGGAGCGCTCAGCTCGCGTCCTCGCGCTATTTCACCCGGCCCGACGCCGATTACCTCGACTACGACCCCAGGCGGACGGCGCTCACGGGCGTGAGTGCCGATGTGGCGATCAACAAGCCCGGTGGCAGCACGAACTGGGCGGTCGGCGCGAGCACGACCACGCCGGGGTACGAAGTGAACGACCTCGGGTTCCAGACGCGGGTCGATCGGATCTCGGCGGCGGCGTTCCTCGGTCACCGCTGGACCAAGCCCGGCAAGGTGTTCCGCTTCGCCTCCGCCAGCACCTTCTGGGGCCCCAGCTGGAACTACGGCTGGGACAACATCCAGCAGAGCATCAGCGTCGGTGGCTTCGCCCAGCTCCTCAACTTTTGGGGCTTCAGTGTGAACGGCAATCTCAACCTGCGCGCCAGCGACGACCGGCTGACCCGCGGCGGGCCGCTCGCCCGGAAGCCTCGCGCGCACTTCCTCGGCGCAGGGTTCTTCTCGGACAACCGCAAATCACTCCAGGGGAGCCTGTTCGTCAACTACAACGGCGACGAAGCGGGCGGATGGAACTGGGGCCTCTTTCCATTCATGTCATACCGGCCGAGCGGCGCGGTAGAGGTGAGCGTGTCCCCCAGCTATTCAGCGGGAACATCGAGGGCGCAGTTCGTCGGCAAGCGGACCGATCTCAGCGATTCGGCCACGTACGGCATTCGGTACCTGTTCGCGGATCTCGATCAACACAGCGTCGACGTCACGTTCCGTCTCAACGTCACGATGTCCCCGACGCTGAGCTTCCAGCTCTACGCCCAGCCGTTCACCTTTGCGGGCGACTACAGCGGCTTCAAGGAGCTGCGCGCACCCGGCACCTTCGCGTTCAACGTGTACGGGCGCGACAACGGCTCGACGATCACCGTCGTCGCCACCGACCCGGAGGGCCGGCCGACGCTGTATCAGATCGATCCCACCGGCGCCCCGGGGGACTCGGTGTTCACCATCGGCAACCCCGACTTCCGCACGCGGTCGCTCCGCAGCAACGCGGTGCTGCGGTGGGAATACCGCCCGGGCTCGACGCTCTTCCTGGTCTGGACCCAGAGCCGGGGCAGCTTCGTTCCGTTCGATCCCGCCTTCGCCGTCGGGCGCGACTTCGGCGGCGAATTGTTTCTCGACCGCCCCCAGAACGTCCTGCTCGTCAAGGTCAACTACTGGCTGAGTCTCTGAACGACTGGGCGTAGTATCTTTTCGGATGCCCTTCTGGACCCCGCGCCGCGTCGTCACGGCGACCGCCGTCGTTCTTGTCCTCCTCGTGCTCGGCTGGGCCGCCGTGGTGCTCGCCGTCGCGGTGCAGGGCGCGCGCGATCAGGCCACCACCAGCGACGCCATCGTCGTGCTCGGCGCCGCACAGTACAACGGGCGGCCCTCGCCGGTGTTCCGCGCCCGCCTCGACCACGCGGCGGCGCTCTACCAGCGCGGCCTCGCCCCCGTCGTCCTCGTGACCGGGGGCGTGGGCACCGGCGACACGCTGAACGAAGCGGTCGTCGGGCGCGCCTACCTCGCCCGCCTCGGTCTGCCCACCGACGCGCTGGTCGCCCTCCCGGCCGGCGACGACACGTACGCCTCCCTCGCGGAGGTCCGGCGCTGGTTCGAGGGCCGGGGCAGCCGGCGCGTCCTGCTCGTGAGCGACGGGTTCCACATGCTGCGGCTCCGGATCATCTCCGGGCGCCTCGGGCTCGCACCTTTCACGTCGCCGGCCACAGGCTCCCCCATCCGCTCCAGCACGCGCCGCAACACCGGCTACTTGCTCGCCGAGGGATTCAAGGTTCCGTTCACGTGGCTGTTTCAGCACTAGGGGGAGGCGCCGATGCAGCTCGCAAGCCGGCGGATCTACACCGGCAAGGTGGTGAACCTCGACGTCGACACGATCCGCTATCCCGACGGCTCCACGGGCGAGCTCGAGACGATCCGCCATCCCGGCGCGGCGGCGGTGCTGCCCCTGGCCTCCGATCCTCGCGGCGCGGACCCAACGGTGCTCCTCATCAAGCAGTACCGCTACGCGGCGGGCGGCCCACTCCTCGAGATCCCCGCCGGCCGGCTCGCCCCGGGCGAAGAGCCGGCCGCCTGTGCGCGGCGCGAGCTGCAGGAAGAGGCGGGCGTGACCGCAGGGCGCGTCGAGCATCTCACGACCATCTGGACGACGCCCGGCTTTACCGACGAGCGTATCCACCTGTTCTGGGCGGCCGACCTCACCCCAGGCGCGCACGCCCGCGAGCCTGACGAGTTCATCGAGGTCGTGACACAGCCGTTGTCCCAGGTGCTACGCCTGGTGCAGGGGGGCGAGATCTGCGACGGTAAGACCGTGGCGGCTATCCTCTATATGGCCGGGTTCCGACTGGGTCTGTAGCGAAACGGTCACTTGCGGTGTCTCGCTGGCGGGACAATATTGGCCTGCCCGGCCGCAGGTGTCCGTTGGCAATCCGTTATTCCGACGATACTTAGCGTTGGGCGTCCGGAGGCACAATTCGTGCCGTTAGCCTCAAATCACGTAAGGAGGGTCTCGCCTAGCCGGCTCGACATCGCGTCCGACTTATGGGAGTGAACATGCGGGCAGTCCTCAAGCGTACCACCCAGCCAGTCGATTCGCCGCGCGCCTTGCAGCGCGAGGCGCTGCACGAGCTGGACGACGGCCATGTCGTGCTCCAGCACCTGGCCGGCGATCCTCAGGCGTTCGGCACCCTCGTGGACCGGTACCAGACCCGCCTGCTGAACTTCGTGAACCGCACGATCGGCGACCGCGAGCGGGCCGAGGACCTGGTGCAAGAGGTCTTCATCCGCGTGTTTCGCCACCTCCATCGTTTCGATCAGACAAAGAAATTCTCGACCTGGATCTACACGATCGCGTCGAATCTGGCGAAGAACGAGCTGCGCAACCGCAGCCGGAACCCCCTGGTGCTCTTCCAGACGATCAAGAAGAACTGGGAGGCCGACCACCGGCCGCTGCAGTTCGAAGACACGACGGCGCGGCCCGACGATCTCTATCGCAAACGGTTCCTGAAGGACGCCGTGGAGCGGTGCGTGCATCATCTCCCCGAGCACCACCGGGAGGTCTTCGTGCTGCGCGAGCTCGAGGGGAAGAGCTACCAGGAGATTGCCGAGATTACCGGTTGCAACCTGGGGACCGTGAAGAGCCGCCTGAACAGGGCCCGGAACAGCTTTGCCCAGCTGATTGGCCCCATGCTGGAGTAGTGTTGGCCTGCCTTTCCCCGGGCCCCGGAACACCCGGCGGCCCGGGAGGTACCATTCAGCCGTCATGATCTGCACGGAATTCCTCGCCCGCTATACCGAGTACCGCGACGGCCTGATCGCCGCCCCGCGGGAGCTGCGCCGTTTCCAGCGCCACCTGGCCCAGTGCGCAGCGTGCCGCCGCCACGATGCGGCGCTGCGCCGCGGCGTCGAGGCGCTGCACTCGTGGGCGCCGATCACCCCGTCGGCCGGCTTCCGGGGACGCCTCGAGGCTCGACTCGCCCGCGAGCGGATGGCCGGCGCGGCGGTGCCGGCGCGCGCCGGGCTGGCGGTCGCGATGTTGGTGCTGGTCGCGCTGTCGCTGCTCGTGTGGGAGATCGGCCGCCGCCCACAGGTGGCGCTGGCTCCCGTGCTGCCGCCCGCGGCGTTCCCCAAGCCCGTGGCCAACGCCGGCCTGCCCTTCGTCTCGTTTCAAGACCCGCGCGCCAGCGTGGTGGACGGAAACCCGTATCCCTACGGCACGGCGCTGGTGCAGCCGGCCGTCACGCAAGTCGAGCCCGCGTCAGCGGGCCGCTAGCCCTTTTTCGGCCTTTCTCCGGGCCCCGGCCCGGGCTAACTTCCGCGGTGTATGGCGGCGCTCACCTTGGATGCGCTCCTCCGCAGCCTCAAGAAGGGCGCGCCCGATCCCGTTTATCTCCTGCACGGTGACGAGGACGCCCTGAAGGACGAGGCCGTCCGAGCCCTGCTCGACGCCGCCGTTGACCCTGCCGCCCGCGATTTCAACGTCGACACACGCTACGCCCCCGATTTGGATGTCGAGGAGCTGCACGCGCTGGTGAACACGCCGCCGATGCTGGCCGAACGGCGGGCGGTCGTGCTGCGCAGCGCGGAGCAGCTGGGCAAGCGCCAGTCGAAGCTGCGGGAAGAGCTGCTCCGCTATCTCGCTGCGCCCAATCCCACGACCGTATTGGTGCTGCTGTTCGCCGCCGGGGAGGAGCCCGACGCGGAGCTGGTACGGGCCGGGGGGGGGGCGACGGCGGTCGCGCTCGAGCCGCTGAGCCCCGAGCGCGTGCCCCGCTGGGTGAAACACCACGCCGGCACGCTCCGGCTCACGCTCGCGCCGGACGCCGTGGACCTCCTGGTCGGGGCCGTGGGGAACGATCTCACCGCGCTGGCCCGGGAGCTCGAGAAACTGGCGGCGCTGGCGGGCGATCGCCCGGTGACCGGGGAGGACGTGACGGCCCTCGTGGGTGTGCGGCGCGGCGAGACGGTCCACGACCTCGTGGCGGCGGCGCTCGAGCGCCGCGCGGCGCACGCCGCGCAGCTCGTTGAGCCGGTGCTCGAGCAGGCGGGGATGAGTGGCGTGAAAATCGTGACGCTGCTCGGCACCCACCTGGTCGGCACCGCGCTGGCGCGCGCGGAACGGGATCGGGGCACGGCGACGGCGCGCCTCGACGATGTGCTGTTCCGCCAGCTGATGGGCGCCCGGCCCTACGGCTTGCGCAACTGGACGGAAGAGGCGGCGCGGTGGGCGCGGTGGAGCGAGCAATGGACGGCGGGGGAGCTGTCGCGCGCGCTGCGCGCCACGCTGGCGGCCGACTGCGCGCTGAAGGGGACGACCGTGAGCGACGATCGGGGCATCGTCATGCAGCTGGTGCTCGGGTTTGCGGCGACGCGGCAGGAGGCAGCGTGAAGATCGGAAGGGCGGACGGTCGGACGGCCGGACGGCCCGTTCTCTTCGTTCTCGTGTTCTTGGCCGTCGGGGCGTCAGGCCGTCTGGCCGCCCAGACGGACGCTCGCCTCGTCGACGCCCTGCGGCTCGTCCAGAACGGCCAGGTCGATTCCGGGCGGGCCGTGGTGCGCCGGCTGCTCGCGACCCTCTCGCCCGCGGATTCCGCCTATCCCCAGGCGCTGCTCGCGGGCGCGAAGATCGCCCCCGACGCACAGACGGTGGCGCTGAATCTCAACCGGATCGTCCTGGAGTACGGGTCGTCGCCGTGGGCGGACGACGCGCTGCTGCTCCTGACGCAGCTCTATTTTGCGCAGCGCGACCCCGCGCAGACGATCCAGGCGGCCGAGCGGCTGCGCCGCGACTACCCGGACTCCCCGCTGCAGGCGCAGGCGGCGTTCCCCGCGGCCCGCGCGTACTTCGACCTCAAGAACGAGGCGCGGGGCTGCGAGCTCATCCAGGACGCACTCGCGGGTGCGGGCGACGACGTGGAGTACCGCAACCAAGTCAGCTTCTACGCGGCGCGTTGCAGTGGCGTCGCGACGCCGGCGCCCCCTGCCCCCCCCACTCCCACCACCCCGACCACAGTTCCGCGAACGGCGGCCGAGTCCGCGGCTGCCGCCGCCGGCCCCAAGACGTACGCCGTGCAGGTGCTGGCGGTGAAGAGTGCGGTCCAAGTGGACGACATGCTGACGCGTCTGCGCGTGATGGGCTTCGCTGCGCGTGTGGTGCGCGACACCAGCGGCCTCTTCAAAGTGCGCGTCGGTCGCTACGCGACGCGCGAGGAGGCGCAGCAAGTGCAGCAGCGGCTGCGGACCCGGCTGGGCGGGCAGCCGTTCGTGGTGGAGGAGCCGTGACGCAGCGGGTGGCGCGCGGGAAAGGTGAGGAGCGCGCGGACAGCGGAGGCGGCGCCGAGACTCCGCTCATGCAGCAGTACCGGGAGATCAAGGCGCGCTATCCGCGCACCATCCTCTTCTTCCGGATGGGCGACTTCTATGAAATGTTCGAGGACGATGCCCGGCTCGCCGCCCGCGAACTGGGGCTCATGCTCACCTCCCGCAACAACGGCGGCGCCGCCGAAGTCCCGCTCGCCGGCGTCCCCGTCAAGGCGGCCACCGAGTACCTCCGCCGCCTGATCGCCAAGGGACACCACGTCGCGATCTGCGAGCAAGTCGAGGATCCCAAGCTCGCGAAGGGGCCGGTACGGCGCGAGGTCGTGGAGACCGTCACGCCGGGTACGGTGCTGAGCGACGACTGGGTGGCGCGGAACCGGAACAACTACGTGGTCGCGATCGCGCCGCAGGGGCCGGCGGTGGGCATCGCGGCGCTGGATGTGACCACGGGCGAGCTCGTGCTCGAAGTGGTGCCGGCCGCCGACTTTGCGACGGTGCTCGCCCGGTACGAGACGCCCGAGCTCGTGGTGCCCGCTGGCACGCACGCGCCGGCCGGCGTGCCGGGCGCCGCCCTCACCGAGCGCGAGGCGTGGGAGTTCGATCCGGAGCTGGCGCGCGAGGACCTCACGCGCACCTACGGGCTCGCCTCGCTCGACGGCTTGGGGATCTCGGCCGCCGATCGGCCGGCGGTCGGCGCCGCGGGGGCGCTGCTGCGCTACGCGCGCGAGCTCAAGCCCGGCGGGTTGCCGCACCTCGCCCGGCCCACGGTGGTCCGCCGCGGCGACGTCGTGCCGCTGGACGAGATGACCCGGCGCAACCTCGAGCTCGTCGAATCGCTCGCCCCGGGGGCGCCGGGCGGTGCGACGCTGCTCGACGTGCTCGACCGAACGCTCACCCCCATGGGTGGCCGCCTCTTACGGCGCTGGATCCTGGCGCCGCTCGTCGATCCCAAGGCGATCAACGCGCGGCTCGACGCGGTCGAGGCGCTGGTACGTGACGGGCCCGGCCGCGAGCGGCTGCGCACGGCGCTCGACGGCGTACGCGACCTGGAGCGTCTGGCCGGCCGCGCGGCGCTGGGCCGCGCGACCCCACGCGAGCTGGGCGCGCTGCGCGATTCGATCGGCCGACTCCCCGACGCGCGCGCGGCGTTACACGGGCTCGAAGGACGCGAGCGGGCCGCGCCGCTCGCGTCCGGAGTCGACGCCTTCGACCTGCTCACGGACGTCGGCCACGAGCTGGCGCGCGCGCTCGTGGACCGCCCGCCCGCAGCGCTCGCCGACGGTGACGCGATTCGGCCGGGCTATGACCGCGAGCTCGACGACCTGAAGGATGCGCGGGATGGCGGCAAGCGATACATCGCATCGCTGCAGGCGCGGGAGCGCGAGCGCACCGGGATCGGGTCGCTGAAGGTCGGGTTCAACAAGGTGTTCGGCTACTACATCGAAGTGACCCACGTGCATCGCGAGCGCATCCCGACGGACTACGAGCGCCGCCAGACGCTGACCGGCGCCGAGCGGTACGTGACGCCGGAGCTGAAGGAATACGAGGCGAAGGTGTTGGGCGCCGAAGAGCGGATCGCGGCGCGCGAGGGAGCGGTGGTCGACGCGCTGCGCCGCAGGGTGGCGGACGCCATCGGACGGGTGCAGGCGACGGCGGGGCTCCTGGCGCAGCTGGACGTCTGGGCCGCCCTCGCCGATGTCGCGGAGCGCGAGCGCTATGTGCGGCCCGAGGTGACCGACGCCTTCACCCTGCACCTCGAGGGCAGCCGCCACCCGGTCGTCGAGCGGATGATGCCGCGGGAAGCGTTCATCCCCAACGACGTGTGCCTCGACGATGCCGGCCGCGTCATCCTGCTCACGGGCCCCAACATGGCCGGCAAGTCGACGCTCTTGCGTCAGGTGGGGTTGTGCGTGCTGCTGGCCCAGATGGGGGCGTTCGTCCCATGCCGCCGCGCCACGGTCGGCGTCGTCGATCGGCTGTTCACCCGCGTGGGCGCGTCGGACAACCTGGTGCGCGGTCAGTCGACGTTCATGGTGGAAATGAGCGAGACGAGCGCCATCCTGCACGGCGCGACCGCCCGGAGTCTCGTGTTACTGGACGAGATCGGCCGCGGCACGTCGACGTATGACGGCGTGGCGATCGCCTGGGCGGTCACCGAGTGCCTGCACAACGCCATCGGGTGCAAGACGATCTTCGCGACGCATTACCACGAGCTGACGCAGCTCACCGAAGAGCTGGCTCACGCCCGCAACTTCAACGTGGCCGTGCGCGAAGTCGGGGAAGAAATCGTCTTCCTGCACAGACTGGAGCCGGGGGGCGCGGACCGCTCGTACGGCATCCACGTCGGCCGCCTCGCCGGCCTGGCCCCGTCCGTCGTGGCTCGGGCGTGGGAAGTGCTGAAACTCCTCGAGGCGGGCCACCATGTCGCGCGGCAACTGCCACTCCCGCCGTCCGACGGCTCCCAGCTCGGCCTGTTCGCCGCGCCAGCGCACCCGCTGCTCGAGGAGCTGAACGGCCTCGACGTCGATTCGCTGTCTCCGCTCGATGCCCTCAACCGCCTGGCGGCGTGGAAGAAACGGCTGGAGGAGACCTAGGTGCGCATCGCTCTTGCCGCCGGCGCGGCGGTCGTCGCGCTGGCCTGCGGCGGCTCGGCTCCGCCGCCCGATTCGCAGGGCGGTCAGGCGGCGCCGCCTCCCGAATCCGAAGCACCGGTGGCGCTGAACGCCGACGTGCCGATCGCGTACCCCCCGCCGCTGTTCGATCAGAAGATCGAGGGTGACGTGGTCTTGCGGATGTACACCGACTCCACCGGACGGCTCATCCCTGAATCCACGCGGGTGGCGGACGGCAGCGGTTACCCGGCGCTCGATTCCGCGGCGCTGGCGGGCTCGAGCAAGCTGCGATTCGCCCCCGCCAAGCGCCGCGGTATCCCCGTGGCGACGGCGTTTCTCCAGCCGGTCGAGTTCCGCTACCCGGGGACGGCGGGCGCCGCATCCTCCGGCCCGCTCCCGTCGGCCACCGTCCCCGCTCCCACCCTCCGGCCGACGCCGCGGCCGCAGGCTCCGCCCGTGCAAGCGCGCGTCGACACGACGCGTGCCCGGCCGGACACGACCCGCCCGGTGCGCGCGGACACCGCACGGCGCGCGGACACCACGCGGCCCGCCCGGACCGACACGACCCGGCCCCCCCCCACCCCTCCACCGCCGACGCGGGACACGAGTGGCACAGCACCTTAAGCCGTACGCCAACGTCCTCGAGACGATCGGGTGGACGCCGCTGATCCGGCTCGGCCGGGTGACTCGGGGGCTGCGTACGCCAGTGTACGCGAAGGGGGAGTTCTTCAATCCCGGCGGGTCGGTGAAGGATCGGATCGGCGTTGCGATGATCGAGGCGGCGGAGCGCGAGGGGCGCTTGAAGCCGGGGGGACTGATCGTGGAGGCCACGTCGGGCAACACCGGGGTCGGGCTGGCGATCGCGGCCGCCGTCAAGGGCTACCGCTGCATCTTCACGATGCCCGACAAGATGTCCCAGGAAAAGGCCCGCCTGCTGCGGGCGCTCGGCGCCGAGGTCATCATCACCCCCACCGCCGTCCCCCCCGACCACCCCGACAACTACATCATGAAGGGCCGCGCCATCGCGGCAGCGCACGAGAACGCGATCTTCGCCGACCAGCACTACAACCCCGTGAATCCCGAGGTCCATTACCAGACGACGGGGCCCGAAATCTGGGAGCAGACGGGCGGCAAGGTGACGCACTTCGTGTGCGCGCCCGGGACGGGCGGGACGGTGAGCGGCGCGGGGCGCTACCTGAAGGGGCGTAACCCCAAGATCCGCGTCGTGGCCGGCGATCCGGTAGGGTCCATCTACACCGAGTACGCAAAGACCCGTCGCCCGGGCGACGGTCGACCCTACAAGGTCGAAGGGATCGGTGGGGACAAGATCCCGACGTCGCTCCATTTCGACGTGATCGACGAGTGGATCTGGGTCACCGACAAGGACGCGATGCTCATGGTGCGGCGCCTCGCCCGGGAGGAGGGACTGTTCGCGGGCGGCTCGACCGGCGTCAACATCGTGTCGGCCCTCGAGGTGGCGCGCCGCCTCGACGACCCGAAGGCACTCGTCGTCACCGTCTTGTGCGACACGGGCGAGCGCTACCTGTCCAAGGTCTACAACGACGAGTGGCTGCGCGAGAACCAGATCCTGGACGACGAGCGCCCCACGGTGGCGCGCCTGATCGCGGCCAAGGATGGCGGCGCCCCGGCGCTGATCCACGTCGCTCCCGAGGCCTCGGTGCGCCAGGCGCTCAACCTGATGAGCACCTACAACGTCTCCCAGCTGCCGGTGCTGGAGGGCGGCGACGGCGTCGGCGCGGTGTCGGAGCAAGCGTTGATGGCCCGCGCCATCGAGGACCCCAAAGCGCTCGACCGGCCGGTGCGCGAGCTGATGGATCCGCCGTTCCCCGTCGTGGACAGCCAGTGGCCGGCGGACCGCCTCGCCACGCTATTGTCGCGCGAGACGCCGGCGGCGCTCGTGCGCCGCGAGGGGACGGTAGTCGGGATCGTCACACGGTACGACCTGCTGCATCAGCTGGCCGGGATCCGCTGATGCGGGTCACCGTCCTGACCGGCGGCGCGACCGCCGAGCGTGCCGTGGCCTTCGCCAGCGCGGCTCAGGTCGTGGCGGCGCTGCGCAGCCGGGATCACGATGTCCACGTCGTCGACACGACGCAGGGCCTGCTCGACCCGGAAGAAGAAACGCAGCTCTTGAGCGGCGCGGTCGGCGTCGCGCCGCCCTCGGTGGCGGAACTCGAAACCGGCGAACGGAAGATCCTGTCCGAAGGTCTGGCGGAGCTGGCCGTGGTGCAGGGCGCGGACGTCTTGTTCATCGCGCTGCACGGCGGCGCGGGCGAGGGCGGCACCCTCCAGGCGATCCTCGACGTCATCGGTGTGCCCTACACCGGGAGCGGGCCGCTCGCGAGCGGGCTCGCGATGGACAAGGACCTGTCCAAGCGCCTGTTCCGCGCCGCGGGAGTGCCGGTCCCCGCGTGGTTCATGGCGCCGGTCGCCCCGGAGGACGTGAAAACGGGGCTGGGCTGGCCGGTGATCGTCAAACCGTCGAAGCAGGGGTCGTCGGTCGGGCTGTCGCTCGTCCGGAAGGCGCAGGACCTGAGTGCCGCGGTCGAGCTCGCCCGCGGCTTCGATGACGAGGTGATGGTGGAGCAGTTCGTTCCGGGCCGGGAGTACACCGTGGGGATCCTCGGCGAGGTGCCCCTGCCGGTCGGGGAGATCGTCCCGAAGCACGAGCTGTTCGACTACGAGTCGAAGTACACGCCGGGCATGTCGGAGGAAACGTTCCCCGCCAAGATCGAGACTCGGCTGGCCCGCCAGCTGCAGGAGTACGCCCTCACGGCCCACCGCGCGCTCAAGCTGGGGGGCTACTCGCGCGTAGACTTCCGGGTGAGCCCGGAGGGAGACATTTTTTGCCTGGAGGCGAATTCGCTCCCCGGTATGACGCGGACGAGCCTGCTCCCTCAAGCCGCACGGGCGGCGGGGATCGAGTTTCCCGACCTGTGCGAGCGGCTCTGCCGGCTGGCCCGGAACAATGGAGCCGCGAGAGGGCATAACACAGACGCCCAGTCGCCTAGACGCTGAGGACCAGATGGGCCCGCAACGGATGTACGGTCTGACCACGTGGGTGCGACGCCTGCTCGTCGCGAATCTTCTCGTCTTCCTGCTCCAGGTGACGCTGTTCACCTCGCCGCGCTTCCTCACGGCGTTCGGCTTCACCCCGCTCGTCGCGCTGCAGCAGCCCTGGACGTTCCTGACCTACATGTTCCTGCACGGCGGGCCGCTGCACCTCGCGTTCAATCTGCTGATGCTCTACGTCTTCGGGCCCTCGGTGGAAGACCGGATCGGGGGGCGCGCCTTCCTCGGCTACTACCTGCTGTGCGGGCTCGGGGCCGCGGTACTCTCGTTCCTGATGACGTTTGTCATGCGGGTCCCCGGGCCGATCTACGGCGCGTCGGGCGCGATCCTCGGAGTGGCCCTGGCCTTCGCGTGGTACTGGCCCGACCATCCCGTCTTCGTGTTCCCGCTTCCCTGGCCGATCGCCGCCAAGTGGCTGGTCACGTTTTTCGTCGCCGTGGACCTCGTGCTCGCCTGGCGCGGCGTGAGCGACGGCATCGCGCATCTCGCGCACCTCGGCGGTGTCGCTGCGGGGCTCATTTGGCTGAAGACCCAGGACCTGCGGGTGTCGCGGGCGGAGCGGCATCTGCGCCGCGTCGCCGAGCCGAGCGTGCTGGTGACGCCGGCGCCCAGGGCGGCTCGGGGGAGCGGCGCCCAGGCGCCCAAGGCGCGTCGCAGCCCCCTCCCCGCCCCGGATGCGCGGGCCCACGCCGAGATCGACCGCGTCCTCGACAAGATCTCGGCGACCGGCATCGAGAGCCTGACGCCCGCTGAGCGCAAGTTCCTCACCGAGATGAGCCGCCAGATGCGCGACAAGGACTGAGCTTCGTGGTCGCGCTGCTGCTCGCCGTGGCGGCACTCCAATATCCCATCGACCCTGCGGCGGCCCGGGCGGAATCCCTGCTCGCGGCCGGCGACGTCCGCGCCGCGCTGCGCGCCGCCGAGCAGGTCGTGGCGCATCATCCCCGCGACGCGCGTGCGCAGGTGCTGCTGGGCCGGGTGCATTTCGCGCGACGCGTGATCGGGCGCTATCCCGCCCTGGACGCGTTCCGCACCGCCGCTCGGCTCGCGCCCGGCGACCCCGAGCCCCTGTACTGGCAAATGAAGGTCGGCTTCTACCTGGGGAGCGATGAAGGAGATGTGCTCGCCCGGGATGCGATTCTCCGCATTCTCGCGCTCACCCCCGACTACGAAGACGTGTGGGACCGCTTCCAGCGGTTGTACCGCAACCCCGACATCTGGCGCCGCGCCGAGCGCGCCCTCGCGCGCCATCCCGACAACGTGGTCGCCATGGAGCGGCGCGCCGAGCTGGCGATCGCGCTGGAGCAGCCGGTGCGGGCCGATTCGCTCGCGGCGGAGGTCCTGCGTCGCCGGGCCCCGCATGTCCCGGCGTTCGTGTTGCGCGCCGAGGCGAACTTCGGCGCGGGCCGCGACTCGGCAGGATACGCGTGGTACGACTCGGCCCTGGTGTACGCCGACATCGACTCGACCGGCGCGCTGTGGGACGCCGTGTGGATGATTGCCAGTCCGGACGAAATCGTCGCGCAAGACTCGACCCCGCCGGGAGAGCGCCGCCGGTTCTTCGAGCGGTTCTGGTCGAAGCGCGAGCCCAATTTCCTCACCCCCGGGAACGAGCGGATCGCCGAGCACTTCCACCGTATTGGCTACGCGCGGCGCTATTTCCGGCTGCTCCACCCGCTCAACGGATATCATCGGTGGCCGGGGTACCGCGCGATCATCATGCAGACGCAACGCGACTATCTGCAGCGAGGAGCAGGGCAGCAACCGCCTCCCTTTCAAACAGAAGAGCCGTATCCCGGCTCGGAGTACGACCGCCTGCTCGCGGCCGGGCGGCAGCTGCCCGATGCGGGCACGGCCACCAGCTCCGCCCTCGGCGGACTCGACGCCCGGGGACTCGTGTACATCCGGCACGGGCCGCCGGACCAGATGCTACCAGGCATCTTCGATCCCCTCGACCCCATCAGGCAGGACGATCCGCTCGACGTCGAAGGGTGGTTGTACCGTACGCCGGAAGGCACGCTGACAATCGGCTTCCGGCGCGCGAGCGGCAGCACCGATCCCGCGCTCGCGGGCGGCGACTTCATCTTCCTGCCCACGAACCGCCGGCAGGCGCGCAGTACGCAGGTCGCGCTCCGGACCGACCACACGGCCCTGCCCGCGCCGCTCGAGGCGCGCGCCTGGAGCGCGTATTTCAAGAGTCGCGAGCTCGGGCTCAGCGATGCGTACTACAAGGCCGCGGCCGACTCCGCGGCGGCGGTCCTGTGGGATTCCCAGGGCGGCGCGCTGCGCGCAGCGGGCGCCGGCCTGCTCGAGCTCACCGTCCCGCCGGGCCGTTACGCGTTCGGGCTCGACGCGGACTCCGCCGGGGTGCTGGGTCGCATCCGCGGCGAGGTGATCGTGCCCCGCTTCTCCCTCGTGGACCTCGGGTTGTCGAGTCTCGCCCTCGCACCAGCGGGGGAGGCGGGGCCGCTCGATCGCGACGCCGTGCTCCGGGGCATGCCGGCGGATCTCGTCTATCCCGCCAGGACGCCGCTCGCCGCCTATGTGGAGGTGTACGGTCTGACCACCGACCGCGATGGTCGGTCGCACTACCGCGTCCACTACACGTTCGCCCCCGTACGCTCCGCGCTCGGCCGTCTGCTGGGCGGCGCGCGGCCCGTCGAGTTCGAGTTCGACCGCGAGGCGCTCACGAGCAGCATCACGTCCGAGCGGCTGGTCATCGAAGCCGACAGGCTGCCCGCCGGGCGCTACCGCGTGACGCTGGCGGTGACCGACCTCCGGCGAAATGTCAAGTCGGAGTCCGTCGCGCTCGACATCACCGTTCGCTGAGCCGCGCTTGTCACGAGGGGCCGGTGTTCCCAAATTGGGGCGGCCACCGGCCCCATGCTCGTCAATCTCGTTCCGGAATTCCTCTCGGTCCTCGCCGCGCCCGATCGCGCCGCGGCCTACCACGACTACCTCGATCGTCACCGTCCCGTGCTCTCGGCGTATTGGCACAACTACGTGCTCGACCCCGACTCGCCGCACGCCGAGCAGATCGTAGCCGCGGCGCTGCGAGCCGACCGCGCGGACCTGACGCGGTTGCTCGAGGCCGTCGACGTCGTGGCGATCGCCGACGAGGCGCTGCGGCGCGCCACCGAGCTGCTCGAAGCCGATTGCCCCGTTGATCTCTACTTGACGGTGGGTGTCGGCGCGGCGAACGCCGGGGAGTTGGTCGTGGGCGGCCGCGGGATCGCGTTCGTCTGCCTCGAGCACTTCACCGGACGTCCCAATGCGCAGACGTACGGCATGGGTCTCGCCCCGCAGCTGCTGCCCGTGTGGATCGCGCACGAGGTGGCGCACGTGGTGCGCTACACCGCGCCCACCAGCCGCGCCGCGCTGCGGCGCCTCGTCGCGGAGCTGGGCGGCTACTACGACTACTGGGAGACGGGGTCGCGCGCGACGCTGCGCGAGCTGCTCGTGAACGAGGGCTCGGCGGTCGCGGCGGCGCAGGCCGTGGCTCCCGGGTTCGACCCGTGGGAGTACTTCGGCTACACCCGGCGCCAGTACCGCCGGCTGCGGGAACTGGATGCCTTCCTGCGGCGCGGGGTGGCCCCGGACCTCGACGCGCGTGGCCTCGGCCTCCGGCTGCGGTACCTCTCGGGCGGGATGAGCCCCAGCGCGCGCCTCGTGGCGGGCAAGGTCCTGCCCGAACGTGCCGGATACTACGTCGGCCTCCGCCTGGTCGAGAACTACCTGGACGAGCACGGCGTGGCCTCCACGGTGCGGGCCGCCACGGAGGAGCTGAAGCAGGCCGACGACCGCGCGCTGGGGATCCAGACCGCATGACGTCCCGCGTCAAGAAACCACCCGAGCGCCGGCTCAACCGCCCGCTGCGTGAGGTCTTGGACGACCTGCTCACGCACGCGCGCGAGATTGCCCGCCGGGCGAAAGCCATGACGCCGGCGGAGCTCGACTACGCGCAGCAGCGGTTGGAGTGGCTGGCCGACGAGGTGTGGCGGGTCGCTACCGGCGGGGCGCCGCCGCCCGAGTAGATTACCCGGCCATGGGTACCCGCGGCGAGTTCAGAGTGGCGGTGACGAAGGAGGACCTCGTATTCGCCTCCGCCCATTTCATCACGCTCGCCGGCCACCGCTGCGAGGCGCTGCACGGGCACAACTACCGCGCCGGGGTCGTGATCGAAGGAGGCCTCGAGCCGGAGAGCTGGTTCGTGCTCGACTTCGTCGCGCTGAAGCGGCTCATGAAGCGGCTGACCGACGAGCTCGACCACCGCGTCCTGCTGCCCAAGGACAACCCCAAGCTCACGATCGCCCAGGACGCCGAGGCGGTGCGCGTCGCCTACGACGGCCGGCCCCGCTACGTCTTCCCCGCCCGTGACTGCGTGATCCTCCCGATCCCGAATACGACCGTCGAGATGCTGGCGCAGTACCTGGCCGGGCGTGTGCGCACCGAGCTCGCCTCCGCTGGCGCGGTGCGCCTCAAGGCCATCGAGATCGAGGTGGAGGAGAACTTCGGACAGTCGGCGACCTACCGGGAAACGCTGGACTAGAGGACGCCATGGCCAAGCCCACACCGCTCTCCCCCGGCGAGATCAACGACCGGCTCAAGACACTACCCGGCTGGCGACTCGAAGGTGGGGCGCTGGTGCGGGAGTACCAGACCGACGGCTGGCCCACCACGCTGATGCTGGTGAACGCCATCGGGTTCTTCGCGGAGGCCGCGGACCACCACCCGGACCTCGCCGTGAGCTGGGGGAAAGTAGGCGTGAAGCTGTGGACCCACAGCGCCGGCGGCGTGACGGCAAGCGACGTGGAGCTGGCGCGGCTCATCGAGCAGACGGCGCTGTGGCGGCCGCCGGCCGGCAGCACGTTCCGTGGGACGCCGAAGAAGTTCGTGCAGGGGGGCGGCGGATCGTGACACTGGCTGTCGAGCTCCGGCCGGTTCCCGACCCGCTCGCCACCTGCGCCCGCTTCACCGGACTCCCCCACCTCCTCTGGCTCGACAGCTCCGCCCGCGGTTCGCTGGGCCGCTTTTCGTTTCTCACCGCCGATCCCGTCGCCGTGGTGCAGGCGCCCGGCACAGGGGATCCGCTCGAGGCCGCGCGCACGCTGTTGGCCCCGCACCGCCGCGCGCCCCTCCCGGGGCTCCCGCCGTTCCAGGGCGGCATCGCCGGTTACTTCGGCTATGACTGGGGCGCCGAGTTGGAGCGCGTGCGCCGCGCCCCGGGCGCCGGTCTGGATATCCCCGATGTGGTGCTCGGACTGTACGACTGGGTGATCGCGTGGGACCACCTGGATGGGCGGGCGTGGATTGTCTCGACCGGGATTCGCGACGCGGGAAGCGGGATGCGGGATGCGTGGGCCCGCGACAGGGTCGCGTTCGTGCGCGCGCGGCTCGCGTCGCATGGCCGCCCGTCCGCCCCTCTGCCCGTCCGACCGTCCGACGTCGCTTCCAACTTCACGCGTCGCGAGTTCGAAGCCGCCGTCGCGCGGATCCGCGAGTACATTGCCGCCGGCGACGTCTATCAGGTGAACCTGGCCCAGCAATTCCGTGGCCGGTACGAGGGGCCGCCGCTCGAGCTGTATCGCCGCGTGCGGGCGAGAAACCCGGCGCCGTTCGGGGCGTACCTCGAGCTCGGGACGAGCGACGCGGCGATCGCGAGCATCTCTCCCGAGCGGTTTCTCCGGCTCGAGGCGGAGACGCGCCTCGTCGAAGCGCGCCCCATCAAGGGGACGCGGCCGCGGGGCGCGACCCCCACCGCCGACGCCGCGCTCGCGCGCGAGCTCGTCGCGAGCGACAAAGACCGCGCCGAGAACGTGATGATCGTGGACCTGCTGCGGAACGACCTGGGCAAAGTGTGCCGCACGGGCTCCGTGCGCGTCGCCGGCCTCTTCACCCTGGAGTCGCATCCGACAGTGCATCATCTCGTATCGGCCGTGACCGGCGAGCTGGGGGACGGCGCCGATGCGTTCGCTCTGGTGCGCGCCGCGTTTCCCGGCGGCTCCGTGACCGGCGCGCCGAAGGTCCGTGCGATGGAGATCATTGCCGAGCTCGAGCGGGCGCCGCGCGGCGTGTACTGCGGCGCGATCGGCTACGTCTCCGTGACGGGAGCGATGGACCTCAACATTCCGATCCGCACCATGGTGCTGCAGGACGGCGACGTCCGATTCCACGCCGGTGCGGGGATCGTGTGGGACTCTGTCGCCGCCGCCGAATACGACGAAACGCTTTTCAAGGCGCGAGCGCTGATCGACGCGCTCACTTCCCCACGCAAAACATCGCGAAGACTCGGTCCAGTACGTCGTCCGGCGTAACGACGCCGATCAGGTCGTCGAGCGCGGTGACCGCCGCCCGCAGGTGGGTGGCGGCCGCGGCGGCGTCCACACCCGCGCCGCGCGCCGTCCAGAAGCCGTCCAGCTCGGCGAGCGCCCGTTCGAGCGCGGCGCGGTGGCGCGCCCGCGTGACCACCGGCTCCACGTCGCCGAGCGCCAGGAGCCGGCCGAACGCCACCTCGGCGAGTCGGCGCCGCAGCTCCGACAGGCCGTCACCGGTGACGATCGAGACCGACAGGCGGTCGGGCGGACGAGCGGCCGGGCGGCCAGGCAAGTCCCCCTTGGTCACGACCTCGACCACCGGAGCGCGCTCGGCCGGGAAAGTGTCGTCCTCCGCATCGCGACAGAACAGCACCAGGTCAGCGGCCGCGAGATACTTCCGGCTCACTTCGATGCCCAGCTTCTCGACGCGGTCGTCGCTGACGCGGAGGCCCGCCGTATCGACGAGCCGGAACGGGAACCCGTCGATAACCGTATGCGCCTCGATCGCGTCACGCGTCGTGCCCGGGATCTCCGTGACGATGGCGCGCTCGGCGCCGAGCAGTGCGTTGAAGAGCGACGACTTGCCGGCGTTGGGGCGGCCGGCGATCACGAGGAGCGCGCCCTCCCGGAGCCGCTCGCCTTCCGGAGCGGTGCTGAGCAGGTCCTCCACGCGCCCCCGCACCACGGACCACGCACGACGCACGGCTTTGTCGCTCACCGGCCCCTCGTCCTCTTCGGGGAAGTCGATGTCGTACGCGATCAGCGCCTCGAGATCGAGGATCTCCTGGCGCAGCGCGCCCAGCCGGTCCGACAGGCCGCGCTCGAGCTGGTGCAGCGCCCGGCGGCGCTGAGCCGGGGCGCCCGCGTCGATCAGGTCCGCCGTCGCCTCGGCCTGGAGCAGGTCCATCTTCCCGTTCAGCACGGCGCGCCGGGTGAACTCCCCCGGCTCGGCCGGTCGCGCGCCCGCGGCCACGAACGCCGCTACCGCGACCGCCGGCACCATCAATCCGCCGTGCGTCGAGATCTCGACCAGGTCATCACCCGTGTAGGACCGGGGTCCGGGGAAGCAGGTGGCGAGGACTTCGTCCACCGGTTCGCCGGTCCCCGGGTGGGTCAGGCGGGCGCGAAACACGACGCGCTCCGGCTCGGGATGGAACGGACGCAGGCAGCGAGCGGCGAGCGTGAAGACGCCCGCGCCGGACAGGCGGATCAGCGCGAGGGCCGCGCGGCCGGGCGGTGTCGCGAGCGCGACGATGGCGTCGGAGAGCAGGACCTCACCCCCGTTCCCCCGCGCCACGACGTGGAGGGGGGCTCGGGGGGTGAGGCCGCGCGGTCGGCGCCTCGCGCAGGCGGCGCTTCGCGATCAGGTACTGCTGGGGGATGCTGAACAGGTTCTGCGCCGCGTAATACAGGTTCAAACCCGACGCAAAGTTCAGAAACAGCACGGTCATGAAGATCGGCATGAAGTACAGCATCATCTTGGTCTGCGGATTCGGCGGCACGCCGATCTGGCCGACCTTCGAGAGGACGAACATCGAGAGGCCCATCAGCACGGGGATGATGTAGTACGGATCGTGGCGCGACAGGTCGGGGAGCCACAAGAACGGCACGCCGCGGAACTCAATCGTGTTCGCGAAGACAAAGAACAGCGCGAGGAGCACCGGCATCGGGATCAGCATCGGGAGACACCCGCCGAACGGATTTACCTTGTGCTCTTTGTACACACGCAGCATTTCGCGCTGCAGCCGCTCCGGATCGGCTTTGTAGCGGTCCTGGATTTCCTTGATGACCGGGGCCACCGCCTGCATCCGGATGCCCGACTCCATCGCTTTTTGGTTCAACGGCCACAGTAACAGGCGCACGACCACACCGAAGAGAATCAGCACCCACCCGTAGGCGAGATTCAGGCTCTCGTGCATCCACAGAAGGATGTTCACGACGAACACCGACACGGGTTGAATCAGCGTGCGGAAGAAGCTCCAGCCGTACGGATTGGCGTCGTCCAGGCTATGGCCAACGCTGGCAAGCCGGCGGTACTCGAGCGGTCCGAGGTACACCTGATAGGTGAAGCCGCCGCCCGGCGGCACCGCCAGCGTGAGCGCGATGTCGGCGCGGGTCGCGGCCTTCCCCGTCCGCGGTCCGCCCACGGCGATGGCCCCACCGAATCTCGGGTGACCCTCTTCGAGCGTGAGCGCCGCCGTGAGGAAATACTTCGACTTGACGCCCACCCACTCGAACGGACCGTCCAGCACCATCCGCTCGCCGGGGTCGAGAGAGGAGAAATCCGTGCGCTCCGTCTTCGACGCCTTGGTGACGACGGCATAGTGCCTGTAGTCGTCCAACGTATCCGCTTCGACCGAGCGCAGCGCGTCGGCCAGTCCGATGACCAGCACCGCGCCGCTACCGCCCAGCCCGGCCACGGTGCCGCGCACGTCGAAGCGGTATTCGTCCGGCAAGAATCGGTACTCGATGGCGACGCGCGCGCCGCCGCGCTCGGCCTCGAACCGCAGCGTGCTCCCCGTCCGCACGTCGAGTGCGGGCGCGCTGGGCCGGAACGTCCAGTCGGCGAGAGAGACCGTGTCGCCTCCGCCCGTCGCGACGAGCCGGTGGGCAAGAAAGGGCCGGCCCGGCGGCACGAGCTGCACGTATTGGGCCGAGTCTCCTGGTGCAAACGAGTGATACTGCAGGAGTTGGGCGGCGACGAGCTGGGCACCGCTAGTGCTGAACCCGAGCCGGTAGAGGGAGGACGTCACCCAGATGGTATCGGCCGGCTCGACCGACGGCCGGACGGCCGGACGGCCGGACGGCCTGACCGGAGCCGGTGTGGGTTCCGTCACCGGTGGCGGGGTCGGAGTGCTGTCCGTCCGCCCGTCCGCCCGTCCGGCCGTCTTCTTTGGCGGCCAGATGAGACTCGGGGCGATCGCGACGATGAGCATCAGCACGATCGCGAGGATAACTCGGCGTTCCACTATCGATCCTTCGGCATCTCAGAGCCTCGGCGTCTCGGCGTCTTTGTTATTCATGGTACGGGGTCGTAACCACCCCGGTGAAACGGGTGACATCGCAAGATACGGCGCACACCGAGCCAACTCCCTCTCAGGGCGCCGTAACGCTCCACCGCCTCATACGTGTAGCGCGAGCAAGACGGTTCGAAGCGACACTGCGTGAACACCAAGGGCGACAGCGTCAGCTGGTATCCGCGAATGAGCGCCATCACCACGAGTCGGGGCACGCGACGCACGTTCACGTCAGGGTGCTCGCGGCGTCGGTCAATTCGGCGCGCAGGACTGCAAACGGGGCGGCATACGCCCCGCGGTTGGCGCGGACGACGAGATCGATGGGCGGCAAGTGGGGGAGTACCTCGCGTCTGAGAATCTCTCTCAGGCGGCGGCGCAAACGATTGCGGGCCACCGCGGAGGATTGATGGCGGGGAACGATGATCCCCGTCCGCGCATGGCCCGCGAGGTTCGGGCGCCAAGCCAAGTCGAGGTGCGGGGTGCGACGGCGCCGCCCCGTCTCCCAGCACGTTGTCAGGTCCAGGCCGCGCGTAAGGCGGAGGCGGCGCGGGAACCGCTCGCCCGTTACCGGCTCCGGTGCTTGGACGGCAAGCGGAGGGCGAGGCGCTTGCGTCCCTTCTTGCGGCGGCGCGACAAAGTGGCACGCCCCCATGCCGTTTTCATCCGCGCGCGAAACCCGTGCTTATTGATGCGCCGCCGATTCCGCGGCCGGTATGTCGGACCCATAGCTTCCTCGAGTAAGGCCGGGAAACGTACACCGGCGTCGCGGCCACGGTCAAGGTTGACTTTTCCACATGGGGCTCGTACTTTCGGGCCGCCCTTGCTGGACGTCCTTCCTAATTTCGAATCGTCGATGGAGCAGTCAGCCAAAGAAACCTGGAAGCGCCTCCTCGATGAGGCGCGTCGAGAACTTCCCGAAGCGACGGTGCGCACCTGGCTCGAGCCGGCCGAGCCGATCGCGCTCGACGACGGCCGCCTGATCGTCGGCGCGCCCGACCAGTTCGCCGCCGAGTGGAACGAGTCAAAGCACTCGGGGCTGCTGGCGCGCGCCGCGGAGCGGGTGCTGGGACGACCGACCGCGATCGTGTTTCGGGTCCAGGAAGATCGCCAGCGCCGGCCGCAGATGGACTTTTTCGTCGCGCCGCGCGAGAGCGCCGCGACGGCGACGGCCGCCGCGGTGGCGACGACCCCGCTCAACGAGCGCTACACCTTCCAGACGTTCGTCATCGGCAAGTCGAACGAGCTCGCGGCCGCCGCGGCGCATGCCGTCGCCGAAGCGCCGGGGAAGACGTACAACCCGTTGTTCATCTACGGAGCGACGGGGCTCGGGAAGACCCACCTGATGCAGGCGATCGCGCACGCCGTGCTCCAGAAAAACCCGGAGACGCGGCTGCAGTATTTCGGCGCCGAGCAATTCATCAACGACGTCATCGAGTCGATCCACGCGCGCACGATGTCGGAGTTCCGCCGGCGCTACCGCAACGACGTGGACCTCCTCCTGGTGGACGACGTGCATTTCCTCGAAGGCAAGGAAATGACGCAGGAGGAGTTCTTCCACACGTTCAATGCGCTGTTCGAGGCGCACAAGCAGATCGTGCTGACGTCGGACCGCCCGCCCAAGGAGATCCCCGGGCTCGAGGACCGGCTGATCTCGCGGTTCGAATGGGGGATGGTGGCCGATATCGGGCACCCGGACCTCGAGCACCGCATCGCGATCCTGCGCAAGAAGGCGGAGCAAGACCACCTGGAGCTCACGATCCCGGACGACGTACTCCGGTTCATCGCCGAGCACATCCGGTCGAGCGTGCGGGAGCTGGAAGGCTGCATCATCAAGCTCCTGTTGTTCGCCTCGCTCAAGAACCGGGAGGTCACGATCGAGCTCGCGCGCGAGGCGCTCTCCGACAAAATCCGCCAGGGCGAGGAGAGTCCCGCGTACGGGAGCCAGCCAACGCCGAGCATCGACCGCGTGCAGGAGGTCGTGGCGCGGCGCTGGGGCGTGACCCCCGAGGGGTTGCGCTCCAAGGCCCGGACCAAGACGCTCACGATCCCGCGCCAGGTCGCGATGTACCTCGCGCGGGACATGCTCGGGATGCAGCTGGTGGAGATCGGTCAGGCATTCGGGGGGCGGGACCACTCCACGGTGATCCACAGCGTGGACAAGGTCGAGCGCCAGATGATGCGCGACCGGACGTTCAAGGAGCGCGTGGAAATGGCGCGCCAGGAACTGTCCGCGCTCTAGCCAACATCGGGTTGGGGAAAACAGCGGGCTGTGTGGGTTTGTGGGGACAGGGCACCGGCTATCCGCAATGCGCCAACAATCCCCACAGCATGCCAACATCGGGGGAGTGACGCAGGCGGTGTCAGAGTTGCGACTTAGCGCTGCCGCCCACATATCCCCGCTGCCTGCTACTACTACTAGTAGTTCTATATAGTATAGAAGCAGTAAGACTTTCCCCCATTTTGCGGGAGACGGATCCGAGACGCATGAAGTTCACGATCACGCGGGAGCAGCTGCAGGAAGGTCTGGGAGCCGTCGCGGCCGCGATTCCCGCCAAGACGACGCTGCCGGTCCTCGCCAACGTCCTCGTCGAGGCCACGAAGCAGGGGCTGCGGCTCTCGGGCACCGATCTGGACATCGCCGTGAGCACCACGGTGCCGGCTGAGGTGGACGCCGATGGGGCGGTGACGCTCCCAGCCAAGAAGCTCGTGGACATCGCCCGCGAGCTGCCGGGCGGGCCGGTCCGAGTCACCGCCGCCGGGGAAGCGCGCGTCGCCATCGAGTCCGGCCGCTCGAAGTTCAAGCTGCTGGGCCTGCCGCGGGAAGAGTTCCCCTCCTTTCCGGCCGTCAAGTTCGACAAGGCCTGGAAGGCGGCCGCGGGCGTCGTGCACAAGCTCGTCGGGCACGTGGCGTTCGCGGCATCCACCGAGGAGAGCCGGCCGATCCTGAACGGGGTCCTGTGGGAGTTGCGGCCCGACCGGATGCGGATGGTGGCCACGAACGGCCATCGCCTGGCGAAGATGGATGTGCCGGCGAGCGGCGGGCAGGCGGCCGATCTGATCGTCCCGCCCAAGGCGCTGGAGCAGGTCCGCCGCCTCTATGCCGCGGACGCCGAGATCGAGATCGCCAAGAGCGACAATCACATCGGCTTCCGTGCGGGCGGGACCCTCGTGTTCTCACGGTTGATCGAGGGCCCGTACCCGAACTACGAGCAGGTCATTCCGCGCGAGAACGACAAGGCAGCCACGGTGGACAAGAGCGCGATGGCTGCGGCGCTGCGCCGCATGAGCGTCGTGGCGAGCGACCAGACCCACCGCATCCGTCTGGCGTTCTCGGGTGGTACCGTCAAGTTCTCCGTCCAGACCCCCGACCTGGGCGAGGCGCAGGACGAGCTGAGCGTCACCTACGAGGGCGAGCCGCTCGAGATCGGGTTCAACGCGATGTACCTGCTGGAAATCCTCAAGTACATGCCGACGGACGAAGTGCGCCTCACGTTCAAGGCGCCCGAGCGCGCGTCGACGATCGAGCCGGTAGGCTGGAGCGACCCGGCCTCGTACATGGCGCTGGTGATGCCATTGAGGCTGGTCGACTAGTCGTTGCCTTTCCTCGTTGTGTCCTGCGTTGTGTCCGTCCGTACCTTGATTGAATCCATGAGCGTATCGATCACCAGCGGGATGATCGGCACCGCGATGGGCGGGAGCGGCGGCAACGAATCCAGCGCCAGGTCTTCGAGCACCGGCGGGACGTCCACGTCGGCCCCGCGATAGCGCGCCAGGATCAGATCCCGCCGCGCCAGCATGCGCGCCGGCTGGAAGGTCGGGTTCGAGGCCCGCGGGTGGGGCAGGCAGGCGGCGAGCGCCGCAGCCTGCTCGTCCGTCAATTGGGACGGCGGGACGCCGAAGTAGGTCTCGCTCGCCGCGGCCGCGCCCCACACACCCGGTCCCCACTCCACCACGTTCAGATAGAGCTCCAGGATGCGGCCCTTGGGGAGGGCCAGCTCGAGCCGCACCGCCGTCACCGCTTCCTTGAGCTTTCGCAGCGGACTGCGCGATGGCGAGAGGTAGAGGTTCTTCGCGAGTTGCTGAGTGATCGTGCTGGCGCCGCGCAGCACCGATCCCCTCCCCCGCGCGCCCGCCCCTCCCCCTGCGTCGGTCTGGAGCCCGAGCGCGTCGCGGATCTCTTCGAAGTCGACGCCATGGTGCATCCGGAATCGGGAATCCTCGCCGATGATCACCATCCGCTGGAGCAGCGGTGAGATCTGTCGCAACGGGGTCGGGCGGCGCGTCGGACAGTCCGGCGCTCGGAGGCGCATCATGGCGGTGCAGCGGGGTTCGTGATCGCGCCACCACACGGGCGGCGGCCAGACGGCGAGCAGCCAGAGCCCGCCGAGGGCCGTCGTCCCTAGCAGAACCCGCCGGGCAATCCTAGCTTTCGCGACCGCCATGGATCTCGCAGTCCTCCAAGAACGCCTCCAAGCAGCCCTGGGCTCGGAATTTACCGTCGGGCCGCTGCTCGGGCAGGGCGGCTTCGCCGCCGTCTTCCGCGTCAAGGACACGACGCTCAATCGCGACGTGGCCGTCAAAGTGCTCGACGTCGAGCTCGCGCCCTCGCCGACGCTGGCGGAGCGGTTCATCCGCGAGGCCCTCACGATCGCGCGGCTCGAGCACGCCCACATCGTGCCGATCTACAAGGTGGGCCGCCACGAGGAAGTGCTGTACATCATCATGCGGTGCATCGACGGGGCGTCGCTCCGCCAGCTGCTCGGCACGCACCGGCGGCTCTCCGTGGGGGACGCGGCGCGGATCGCGCGCCAGGTGGCCGACGCGCTCGCCTACGCCCATAGTCACGAGATCGTGCACCGGGACATCAAGCCCGACAACATCCTGCTCGACCGCACCGGCCACGTGCTGGTCACCGATTTCGGGATCGCGAAGGCCGCGCAGGCCGCGCAAGCGGCGTCGGCGACGCAGCTGACCACGGAGGGGATGATCATCGGGACGCCGCAGTACATGAGCCCCGAACAGGCGTCCGGTGACAAGGTCGACGGCCGATCCGACATCTACTCCCTCGGCATCGTCCTGTACCAGATGCTGGCGGGCGGGCCGCCGTTCGACGGCGACTCGTCCGCGTCGATCCTGGCCAAGCAGCTCACACAGGACCCGCCCCCGCTACGCCGCGATCGGCCCGACCTCTCGGAGGAGCTGTCCTTCGTGCTGGACCGGATGCTCGAGAAGGAGCCGGCGCGGCGCTTCCAGACCGCGAAGGAGTTGAGTAGGGCGCTGATCGATGCCCTCCCCACCGCGGCCCGGGACCACGTGCGCGTCCCGCTGCGGCGGCGCCTGCGGTCCATGGCGTTGAAGTCGCTGATCGGCCTGGGCGTCGCCGGCTGCCTCGCGTTCGTGGCCTTCGTGGCGGGCGCCGCCGTGGTCGCCTACACCGTGTTCAGCAAGGCCCCGAAGGTCGTGGCGAATGAGCCGATCGCCGACAGCCTCGCGCGGACGCTGCGCGAGCGGCGGGCGCTCGCGAGCGGCGACACGGCGGAGTACGCCTTTCAGCCCGGGGGCTCGGAGGACACCACCATGCTGCTCGTGACGCGGCGCCGGACGGTCGTGCTCACGCCCCATCAGGTCCGGTCCTACCGGCGCGATACGATCGAAGCGTCGATCTATCCGGACTTGCGAGGCGGGCTGTTCTTTCGACTGGTGCTGCGACGCCCCGAGCGTCAGGCGGGCGACACGGTGTACCGCTACCTCTCGTTTCGCGACTTCCTGGAGCTCGCCCCCCGGCTCGCGAAGCTGGAGCAGGACATGCAGGGCGGCGGGATCCGGGTGCGCACGGGACGCACCGGCGCTGGAGTTCGCGTTACGCCGCGGCGCTAGCGGCGCCCTCCCCCCCGCCCGCCCGCAGCATTGCGTGTCGAGAGGCCGTACAAGCTGACTGCGTCCACGCCGGAGACGTCACCCGGCGTCGAGATGACGGTGCCGACGCGGTCGGGGCCGCCGATGCTCACGCCCAGCGAGAACGCGCCGCGCCGCAACCCGCCGTCGGTGTCGAGCCGAGCGAAAACGGCGACCGGCAGGCGCCCATTCCGGTCTCCCTGCCAACCCAGCCCGAAGGCGTACCCGATGACCGAGTCGGGGGTGACCCGCGAGTGTGCCGACAACGCCGCGGCGACGCCAAGCGGGCGCCAGGTGAAACCTGGGACCATCGTCACCCGCTGCTTCAGGCCGCGCACTCGCGGCTGTCCGATGTTGGCGAGGACGCCGCCGATGGTGAGCGCCGGCGCCACGGCGTACGTGAGACCGAGGTCCCACCCAGTTCCCTTCGTGTTGCCGCGGTAGTAGGCGACGGCGAAGCCGCCGGCGAGTGCCTCCGACGCGCCCCCGAGTCCCAGGCGATAGGTACTCCCCCGCACCCCGCCCTCGAAGACATCGCGCTGGTAGCCGAACGACAGGCCGCGGGAGTTGAACCCGGCGCTGAGCTGCTGCAGGCGACCTTTTGCGCCGGGGTCCGCCACCACGAGTTCGGCGTAGACCGAGGCTTCAGTCACCGTGCCGAGTCCCGCGGGGTTTACCCATAGCGCGCGGGCGTCGCGCACGTCAGTAGGGTGCAGGTACCCGGTGGCGCGATTCGGGGCCACTTGGGCGCTGAGGCGGCCCGACGCGTGCGCGGCGACGAGCAGCGCACAGGCGAGCAGGCCCGCGCATGCGGTCCGCCCGATCGCCCGTGCGCCCATTACGGCACGACCGAGATGGTGCCGCGCGTGACCTCGCGCCGGGGGATGGTCATGCCCTGAACCGGCAGGGTGATCGTCATGTTCGTCGAATCGCGGGACTCGCCGCCCACGTAGCGGCCGTCCACGGCGATCCAACTGACGCCGCTGTGCGTGCCGGTGCCGACGACCTCGTAGGGCTGGCCCATCTGCTCACCGGCGCCCTCGATCGTGTAGGTCGCTGTGACGTCGAGGCGCAGGCAGCGAGTGCCGCCGCGGTCCTCCCACGCGGCCGCGGTCGATCGCGAGATCGCAGTGACGACCGGTCCTCCGGCGGCGGGGTTGCGCGTGACGACGGTGTCGGTCCAGGCGGCGCCGAGCGTCAAGCCACCGGCGGGGATCCGCGGGAAGAAGTTTCGGAACTGGCCGATCAGGGCGCCCACGGCAGCGGCCGTGGCGGAGTCGGACGGGAGCGGATTCTTGAATTCCCCGTTCGGAGCGAGCCGCCCTCTGTAGGCGAGACCCTTCGCCGCGCCCGGGTTCACGCCCATGGGAAGTGTGGTGCCCGAATCCACGACGACGGAGTCGATCGTGAACGTCGTCGGATAGCCCACGCTGTCGGCGGGCCCCATGATCGTGACGGACAAGTAGACGCGGACCCCGAAATCGAGCGGCTGGCTCAACCCTTGGAACTCCTGCTCGATGTGGATCCGCTGGTGCGCGACGTAGCGCAGCGCGCTGGGCCCGAACCGGAGCACCTCGCCTGGTCGGACTTGGGGGAGGGGGGCGACGGGTGGCGTGGCCGGCTGGCCCACTGCAGGAGCGGGCGTGGCTGGCTGGCCGGGAGCCCCGTGGCGCGGCGCGCACGCCGTCGCGGTGCACAAGGTCGCCGCGCTGAGCAGCAAACGAAGGCGCATTAAGGGCGGTCGGTCTTGGTGCGTCCGAAGATCGCCACCACCTCGGGGCCGTCGCTCGACACGCGCAGCAGCTTCCAACCGCGCTTGCGCATGTCGGTGCGCCAGGCCAGGAGCTTTTGCCACTCTTCGGCGGTGGTGCGGAACACGCGCAGGTCGGCCACGGCCTCCCAGTGTGCGGGGTAAGGCTTGGTCGTCACGGGGAGGGAAGCGGTGGGGCCATAAGCCGAGTTCTGTTTACTCGCTGGAGCGAGCAGATGGTCATCTCTCTGGGATGGCTGTCACCAGCCACCTCGTGCGGCCTACCCGCAGCTCGAACGACCCGGGCCGGGTCTCGCTGCTTACTTGGCCTTGCTCCGACCGGGGGTTGCCGTGCCGCGCCTGTTGCCAGACGCGCGGTGGGCTCTTACCCCACCGTTTCACCCTTACCCTTTGGATCAAGGGCGGTCTGTTCTCTGTGGCCCTGTCCGTCGCCTCTCGGCGCCCAGGCGTTACCTGGCGGTCTACCCTGCGGAGCTCGGACTTTCCTCGATGAACCGATCCAGCCGGCCCACCGCGACCACCGCGCCCCACCACTTCCTCAGCGAGAAAACTACGGGCCTGCGGGGCCCGAGGGCAAGGCTCACTTCGCGAGGCGGCGGATCAGGCGCCCCGCGCTGTCGGTCACGGTCGCCGCGAGCCAGAACCCGTCGTGCTCCACGAACGCCAGGCGCCGCAAGCGGGGCCAGTCGCCGCCGGCGACGCGGTCCGGCGCCAAGCCGATGGCGGACAGGGCGAAGATGCCGCGCGCGCGATACCGCACCAGCAGGTCGCGCATCTGTCGCTCGCGCGTCCACAGGAGCACTGGTGCGTCGGGGGTGGAGAAGCCGCGCAGCAATCCGAGCGAGAACCAGTCGCCGGGGGCCTGCGCCGATTGAACGGCGAAGCGCAGGTCGGGGTTGCTGCGCCGCAGCTCGGCGCGGATCACGGCGGCGCGCTCGGCCACCAGGCGCTCGAGCCCGTCGTAGTACCGGCCGAGCAACCCCCGTTCGAGCAGCGCAGCGTAACGCGCCCCGGGTGGCAAGGCCTCCAAGGAATCCGTCTCCGCGCTGTCCGTTCCCAGCGTCCGCAGGCCCGCGCGGTAGGTCGCGTCGCAGAAGCCGGTGCCGGCGTAACTGCCGTGCACCACGTCGACGTCGAGCGCAACGCCGGCGACGAGCTCGCCGCGACCGGTGCCGAGGCGCGCCAGGGCGCGGTACGCCGGACGGAGGGCGCCGTTCCAGAACAGCGAATCGAGCGCGCATGAGGCGGCGACGGTATCGCCACGGACGTCGAGCTCGGGAGGCACGCCGCCTCCGGGGACCGCGCGCCGCAGGTCGTCGAGCGTGGTCGCGGGGAACCAATGCAGGCTCGTCGCGCGGAGCCGGTCGGCGGTGGGTCGCCAGACATCGCGGAGCCCCAGCGTATCGGCGCGGGCGGGCGACTGCACCTCGGTGGCGAGCGCGTTGAGCGCGGCCACGTCCACGAACGCCAGCACCGCCTCGAGGGAGCGTTGGCCGGGACGGGTCCACAACACCCGCATCCCCTGGCGGCCGATCCAGCCCGGCCCCGCCGCGCGCCGTCCTGCGTCGGTCGCGGGGGGCGAGGGCTGCGAGAGCGCGACGACTTCGGCGCCGGGCGGCGGCACGAGTGGCGGCGGGTGGGCGGCGATCGGGCGCGGTGAGCCGGCCAGCGTGAGCGATGCCCACCCGGTCGCCGGCGCGACGGCGGCCCACTCGGCGGGGCGCCGGGTCCAGCGGGCCAGCGCGTCGAGGAAATGGCGGGTGCGGCGGAGGTCCTCTGACCCGAACGTCGCGGGGAGTGTGCTGGGTCGCAGGTCGGTGCCGGTCGCGGCGAGCGCATGCCGGCTCAACACCAGCACCAGTCCGTCCCTCACCCGACTCGCCGCGACCACCGCAGCGCGCGAGCGCGGGGCCGGCGCCTCGCGCGGGGGGTGCACGAATGCCGTCGGCGTGGTACGGGCGAGCGCCTGGCTCGGGAGGCGCACGAGCAGAACGTGGTTGCGGCCGGCGGCGAACGGCTCGAAGCCCGCGTTGTCGAGCGCGGACTGGGGCAGCGGAAGCGCGCGCGGCTGTGGTTCTGCGGTCTCGCCCCCCCGCCCCCCCGCCCCCGCCGCCGTCGGCAGCGTGTCCTGCAGCGCGTAGTCGCCGATGACGATGCCGGTGCCCTGCGCGGCCAACCACCGGTTCATGGTCCACCGGTCGAGGAATCCTTCACCGTCCCCGGCGTAGCCGAGCACGACGACCCCACCGCCGCGGGCCCACTCCGTCAGCACCGCGAGGTCGCCGAGCGTGAGCGCGTCCGACGGCGCTTCGGGCTCACGGCCGCCGAGCAACACCACGGTGCGGTAGCGAGCCAGGTCGTGTCGTGTGAGGTGCGGATAGAAGCGG
Source organism: Gemmatimonadales bacterium (assembly GCA_036004985.1). Taxonomy (GTDB): domain Bacteria; phylum Gemmatimonadota; class Gemmatimonadetes; order Gemmatimonadales; family GWC2-71-9; genus 20CM-2-65-7. Next base: position 157,629 of record DASYQX010000049.1, on the reverse strand, counting down.
CGGTACTCGACGCCGTAGCCGGCGTCGTGCCAGGGCGCGGCGATGCCTTCGACGACGCTCGGATCGGATTGGGCGAGGTCGAGCAGGAGCAGGCGCCGCGCCTGTGGTTGGCAGGCGGTGAGACTGCAGACTAAGGCGAGGGAAAGACGGAACGACGGAAAGGGGATGCACCTGATCAGAGGTGCATCTCCCTTCCATCCTTCCATCATTCCATCGTTCCGTCGCCTCATCTTGGTATCAATTCTAACTGCACGAAGCCGGCTTCTTCATGGATCGGCCCCGGCCGCCAGGCGATCGGCTGCGAGAAACGAGGCCCGCCATGCACGAACGTGTGGTATTCCCCGCGCTCGCCGCAGGGATCCACGCCGGGGAGGCGCGCGATGTCGGTGGCGAAGGCGGCGTCGATCGGGCGGCCGAGCCAGGCCGCGGGGAGCTTGGCGGTCTCGATGCAGGTTACCACGGCGTGGCCGCCCGAATCCACGAACTCGTCGAGCAGAGCCGCGGGGGCAGCGCCCCACAGCGGCTCGTGATGCTCGAGCCGTTGGGCGCGCACGCGCTCCTCGAACCACGCCCGCACGTCGGCGAGGTGGATGTTGCCGAACACCACACCCGGGCAGCCGGCGGCGGCGAGCTGGGCGAGGGCGGCTTGAAACCGCGCCTCGTACTCGTTGGCTGTCGTGGCATGCTGGAGCAGCCGGAGTCCCAGGGCGAACCCCTGGGCGGCGATCAGCTCCCTCCGAGTCGCGTGGAACCGGACGCGGCCCGTGGGGCCGTCGTAAAAATTGACCAGGGTGGTGACGTTCAGGCCCTGCCGCTGCGCGCGCGTCAGGGCCAGGTAGCTGTCCTTGCCGCCCGACCACATGAGGGCGTAGCCGGCGGACGGCACCGGGCTACGGGGCCAGCAGGTACGGCGCCAGCGCTTGCCGCATGTCCCCCGCCGTCTGCCAGCGCTCGTCGCGCGACTTGGCGAGCGCCCGCATCACCGCGTCACCGATAGGCGGCGGCGCGTCCCGGCGCAGCTTGCGCACGTCGGGCGGCGGGTGATGCTGCTGCATGTCGAGCACCGCCGCCGCGCTGGCAGCGGCGAACGGCGGCCGCCCGGTGAGGGCCTCGAACAGCACCACGCCGAGCGAGTAGATGTCCGTGCGGCCGTCGATGTCGGGCGAGCCGCTCGCTTGCTCCGGGCTCATGTACTCTTCGGTGCCCACCACGAAGCCACTGCGCGTCACCCGGTCCTCGCCCGAGCGGGCGATGGCGCGGGCAATCCCGAAATCCACCAGCATCGCGCCCTCCGGCGAGCAGACGATGTTGTCGGGCTTGATGTCGCGATGCGCCAACCCGTGCGCGTGCGCGTGCTCGAGCGCCTCGAGGATCTCGGACGCGATCCGCACGGCGCGGTCGATGGGCAGCATGCCTTCGCGGCGCAGCACCTGGCGCAACGTGTCACCGGAGACGTAGGGCATCACGAACCAGAGGAGGTAGTCGGTCTCGCCGGAGTCGAGCAGGGGGGCGATGTGTGGATGATTGAGCTGGGAGGCGTACCGGATCTCGCGTAAAAACCGGTCGGCCGCGACCGAGACGGCGAGCTCGGGATGCAGCACCTTGATCGCGACTCTATGGCCGCGCTGGTCGTAGGCGCCGAGCAGGGTCGCGTTGCCCCCTCGTCCCACCGCGGTGATGACGGTGTAACGGTCGCCCAGCGCCTTGCGGACCCGCTCGATCAGATCGTGAGCCAGCACCACTCCTTGGTGAGCGGCGTCTTGTTCATCGACACGCCGCGGTCCCGGGTGATCAGCAGGTTGTTGGAGTGATTGTAGCCATACCCGCCGACCGGGTCGTACAAGCCGGGCTCGTTGGAGAACATCATCCCTTCGGCGAGCACCGTCGCGTCGCCCAGGGCGATGTACGGCTTCTGGTGTCCCTCCATCCCCGCGCCGTGCGCCGGCCGGTGGTACACGAAACGCTCCACCCCGGCGCGCCGCGCGATCTCGTGCACCCGCGCGGCCACCGCGCGCCCCTCGACGCCCGCCTTCGACAGGTCCTGCTGCGCCACCGTCATTTCGGTGTGGACCTCCCACATCTTTTTCTGGGCATCGGTCATCGGCGCGATGTGGCAGGCGCGGTAGCCCTCGCCGCCGTAGCCGCCGATCCGGACCATCACGCCGGAGAACTGGATCGCGTCACCGCGCTTGATCTTGGCGTGGAAGAACTGGTTGGGATGCGGATAGGCGGTGCCGACGCCCGTCCGGCACCCCACGCTGATGTTCACCCCGACGGCGCTGTGGGGCCGGCCGTCGCGCTTGATGTCCTTGAGCACCAGCTCGGCGCCGAACGCCTCGGCGGCGTGCCGCACGTCGAAGTCGGTCGCCTCGGTGCCGTGCTCCAGGACGTAGCGCCGGCAGAACTCGAGCATCTGATCGGCGTAGTCGATGGCCCGCTGCGTCAGGGCGATCTCCTCGGGAGTCTTGATGACCCGCATGCCCATCGGAATGTCGCCCGCCGCGCGGAACGTGGCGCGCGGCAACGTCTCCCGGAACCGGCGCAGCGTGCTGTCGGGGGCGTCCCAGTCGAGGCCGATCGTCTTGGCGGCAAAGCCGCGCCGCTCGAGGCCGCGCAGCATCCACTGCCACAGGTCGACCGTCCCCTGGGGGTTCGTTACGGGGCCGTTGCGCGGGTCGTTGTTCGCCTCCGCGTGCGGGAAGTCGAAGTAGAACTCGGCGTCCCGAATCCACCATGCGCCCACCAGGTCGCGGTCGAGCCCCGGCACGAACAGCGCCGGCTCGCCTACCGCGGGCACCCACAGCGCTTCGGGGCGCTCCGTCTGCGAGTGGAAGTAGCCGGAGAGGTAGACCGTGTTCCATTGGTCGCGGCACAGCAGCCCGTCGAGCCCCGCCGTTTGGAGCGCGCGCTGCAGGCGGCCGATCGTGGCGCGATACCACGTGATCGGCAGGCGGTCGGGCAGGTCCTGGAGGCCGGTCGCCGGGTCGGTGCTCGGCGCGGCCCACCACCCGGGGACGGCGCCGATCGCGTCGCGGGTGGGCGCGAGCGCGGCGACGGACGCGAGCAGTGAGGTGCGGACGAAGTCGCGGCGGCTGGGCATGGCGGCGGAGCTCTGAGTGGAGGCGTAGAGAATAGGCGGCCCGGTGGCGAAAAAAGGAAGGGCGGCTCCCGAAGGAGCCGCCCTTTCGACCACTCGGGGCAGGGTTACTTCACGAGCAGTTTCAGGAGCCCCGGCTGGAAAAAGGTCCGGGAGAACGTCGTCCCGCCCGCTTGATCATAGATGTTGAGACCAAGGAAGAAATCTATCGTCTGGCCCACAGCTACACTGATGTCACGCGTGTCGCCGCTTGAGAGCGGATGAGAGACTTCGAAGATCGTCTCCCCACCATTGTTCCCGAACGCACCTTGGCCGTTCGACGCGCCCCCGGCCGACGCATCGCTCCGGGAACAAATGCGCCCGACTGGGCACGCCGGGTCCACAGAGGAATCAAACCAGTGATCGTCCTCGAACGTGAACGTGGGGTTGCGGAAGGTGATCAGGTCGTCGCCACTGTTGATGGTCCCACTGCGATTCTGGTCGAATTGAAAGTCCACCGAGCTTTGGGGATCGCGCGCCCGGCTGAACCGCACGAGGAAGTACACGTTGGCAGCGTCGTTCATCGCGCACAGCAGGGCTGGCGTGGTGCCGCCTTCAGGAATCGTCGCCGAGAAACTCAGACACACCGCAGTGGCCCACTCTCCGGGGCCGAATATCCCGTCGATTGTCGCCGTTCCGCTGCCGCCGATGTCCGCGATGGCGAACGGGCGCGATTCCACGCTCATCGCTGCGAACCCGACCTTGCTGCCGGTCGCCAGCAAGGTAGCACCCTCACACGCGTTCGAGACGGCGATCAGGGAGAACGTCGCGCGGCCGGTCTCATCGGTTAGGGCGGTTAGCTCGGCGCCTGCCATCCCACAGCCAAGCGCACCGTTCTGCGGCCCGTCCTTGAGGGTCACGAGAACGCCGGGGAGTACCGCCCCCGCTTCGTCCTGCGCCCGCACGGCGACGACGAGGGTCCGCAGATTGGCGATCTGGTCGGTGGGCTGCTGAACGAACGCAAGGGCACCGATGGCGAGGCGCCCCGTCGCCGCGAACGGCACGATCCCCGTCCCGAGTACGACGGCCTCCTGGCACGCCACGCCCAGCACACATCCCGGTGCCGACGGACCGGGCAGTGAAAGGTCGGGCATGAACGGTTTGACGTCGCCCAGGAGGTAATTGTTGCGCGCCGCGATCCCCCGCCCCGACGCCAGCAACGTGTTCGTGCCCTCGACGATCGGCCACCCGACCTGGGCGATACCGTTGACGTCGCTCGTCGCGGTCCCGAGCACAACGCCAACATCGCCGCCCGGCTTGGTGAAGGTGACCGTCGCCCCTTGTACCGGTGCCCCGCTCCAGTCGGTGACTTGCACGGCCGTCGGGAGGGTCGAGCCTGGGGGAGCGGTACGACTGGCGTCGTCGGGGTTGACGTATGCCATCTTCGCCGGCAGCGCGAACTGGAAGTCGCTGACCGTCATTCCCGTCGCCGCGGCCGCGGCAGCTCCCGGCGCCGGCACGGCGAACGGGGCCGACGAGCTGCCTTCCGACGGCGAGCCGAACAGATCCGTTTCGCCGCCGCCGCCCAGGTCGAACACTACGGCCGTGGATCTCGCGTACAGGGGGCGCGGCGCGATCAGCCCCCCCGCGAAGTCCCACACCGCGTGCCAGCCGGCGCTGGCGAGCCCCACCAACCCGGTTGACCGGGCACTGATCGTCCCGCACGACGGCGCCGCGTGGGGCAAGGCACGGATCACGTCGAGGTCCTGCTGGTGCAGGGTGATGAGTCTCTCTTGGGCCGGGAGGAGCCCCGGCTCCAAGAGGCACAGCGAGATCAACGCCTGCTTGGTCAGCTCCAGCGGCGCGGGCGGTCCCGAGGTCGCAAACAGGGTCGTGACCCGCAGACACTGCCCGAACGTCACCAGGTCCACGTCGATGCCGTCGCACAGCTCGAGGTTGAAGGTCACGTCTGTGACCGGCAGGCCGCCCGACGTCGCCGCCGTGCCCGCGCGGATGTCCAGCCGGAAGTCTTCCCCGGCGGCCTCCAGCCGGACGGTACCTCCCTCGGCGAGCTTGATTGTCTCCGAGCTGCACGCCGCCGAGCCGGGCTCGCACAGCGCCGCATTCCCGATCCAGAATGCAATCGGGAGCACGAAGTCCTCGAACGTCGGGACGAAGTCGTCCCGGTCCACTCCGAGCAGCTGCCAGAAGGTCCGCACGATATCGACGTCCGCGTAGCCCAGTACCCTTGGCCCGACCTTCACTTGTATCCGATAGAACTTGGTGGCGTTGAGGTCCGGCACCCGGGACGTCCGCCACAGCACCACGTACTTCTTGAGGTCGGGCAGCACGTACAGCCGGTCGATCGCGGACGGATCGTCCATCGTGAGCCTCGAGACCCGCCGGCCCAATGCGCCGCATCCCGTGCCATCCGGCCGCAGCGTGCATTCGTAGATCTCCACTACTGGACGGAGCGAGGCGTTGAATCCCGTGGCGGGCGGCTGGAGACTGCTCGGACGAATCGGTGAGAGAAAAAAGAACTGCGAGCGGGTCGGATCGGTATGGCCGTCGACAATGTCTGCGAAGGGCTGCGAATCACCAGCGCGCGGGCTGAGCGGCGTCCGCTGATCCGAGCACGCGCCGCCGAAAGCGGCGATGACCACCGCCAAAACGGTCATGCGTTTCATGGCACCACTCCCTCAAAAGCGAGTTCCTGTGGCGAGCCTATCGCCCACGGTGAACCTGCGCCGCTTCTCGGAACCGTCAATTTGTATGCCGGAACGGCGGAAGGCGGCGCGCGGTGCAGCGGACCGATGGTGCTCCGAAAACTGTTGCGGGCGCGCGTCAGTGTGTGACTCGCATCACCTCACGAAACTCGGGATGCCGCTCCAGCCCGCGCCACCACCAGTGCAACGTCCCTCCCCGCTGAAACGAGTGTTCCGGGTGGGTGGCGACGTAGCGCTTGAGCAGCGCGATGGCGCCGTCGTTGTCGCCCATCTGGGCGCGGGCGATGGCCTCGACAGCGGGCAAGTCCTGCTCCGGATCGACGGCCGGGTCGTCGCTCCGGGCGCGCGCGAACACGTGTTCGGCGCTGTCCTTGAGTCCGCTGCGTCCGAGCACCCCGCCAACCAGGAATTGGCGGAGACGCCCGCGGTAGGGGCGTTGCGCCGGAGGCGTAAAACTGTCGGCGCGCGCGGCCAGGCGCCACGCGAGTCCGATGTCCAGTTCGGCGCCTGGCGCGAGCAGCAGCCACAGCTGGCACTCGGCAAACCGCCAGTTGGCGGGAAAACGCCTCGCGCCTTCCTGGCACCAGCGTCGCGCTTCACCGAATTGCGCGAGGTCATGAGACGCCCAGAACAGGCGGTCGAGGACGGTCTCCGCCTCCCGCAAGTACGCATCGGCATCGTAGGCTGCCCGAGCCGCGAGCACCGACGCCACGAGGTCCTTGTACGGGGGCGCGTAGTAGAGCTGGCTCAGGACCGCGTGGACCGAGGCGAGCGTCGGATCGGCCGTGACCGCGGCCACCAGATCCGTATGGGCGCTGTCGAGCAGCGCCTGCCGGCGCGCGGGCTCGGCGTCCAGATTGAGGCGCCAGAGTTGGTAACGCGCCGTGCCGCGCAGGCCCAAGGCCGCGGGGTCTGCCGGATCGATGCGCAGCGCTCGACGCGCATGTTCGAGGCCGTCGCGTATCCGAGGACCGCGATTCGGGCCTTCCGGCCGGGTCCGTGCCTCGAGCAGCGCGACGTAGCCCCGGAGGACGGGCGGGTCGACCCACGTCGGATCGACTTGTTCGGCCCGCGCGAGCAAGGAATCCGCCCGCCGCGCCGCGTTCAGGGCGGCCGCCGCATCACCGCCGCTCAGCGCGCGCTCGCCGGTTCTGCGGGCCGATGTCGCCCGCTGGACCAGTGCCCACGCCTCGGCGCTCGCCGTGCCGGCTCGGAACTGCTGGAGCTGCACTTCGTCCCCGACGCGCGCGCGTAACAGCCGCGCCGCCTCTTGGATGACGGAGTCGCGCACCCGCAGCAGCTCACCGCTCGGGAGCGTGAACGTAGCGCGCTCCACGTCGGCGCCGCTCAGGCCGTCCACCAGCCGTACGGTGGCGCGCACGCGGTCCCCGAGCGGCTCCACGCTGCCCTCGATCAGGCTGCCCACGTGGAGCGCCCGGGCGATGCTGTCCCGCGCCACCTCGCTGCCGCGATACGGCACCACGCCGTTGGGCGAGACCACGTTGAGAGCCCGCACTCTGGCCAGCTCAGCGATCAGTCCTTCGGTCAAACCTGCGGCGATGTGACCCAGGGACGAATCGCGGCTCAGGTCCGTGAAGTACAGCACGGCGACGCGCCGCAGGTCGAGTCCTCCTCCACCGGGCGCGAGGGGACCCGCGGTCCCTCGGCGCCCGAATAGGATCCAGGCGACGGCGACGAGCAGGGTCAGGGCGACAGTGACCGGGATCGGCCGGCGCCACGCAAGCGTGCTCGGCAGCCTCGGCCGCCGCGCCGCCGTCACGCGCGACACCGTGCCGGTGCTCGCCGCCGCCATCGCGTGCGCGAACTGCTCCGCGGTCTGATAGCGATCGGCGGGCACCTTCTCCAACGCGCGCTTGATCACATCCTCGAGCGCGTCTGGGATGGTTTCGCGCACGATCCTGAGCCGCGGCACCGAGTCGAGCGAGTGTCGCGCCAAGATCGCCTGAGCCGTGGGGCCCGTGAACGGCGGCTGCCCCGCGAGCGTCTCGTACAGCACACAGGCGAGACTGTAGATGTCGCTGCGGCGGTCCACGTGGCCCGTGCCCGCCGCCTGCTCCGGGCTCATGTACGCGGGCGTGCCGATCGCGAGGCCAGTCTCGGTGAGCTTGTCCCCGCCCGCCGCGCTGATGGCCCGGGCGATCCCGAAGTCGGCGACGATCGCGTGGCCGCCGGACAGCATGATGTTCTCGGGCTTGATGTCCCGGTGCACCACGTCGTGCCCGTGCGCGTAGGCCAGGGCGTCGGCCGTTTCGCGCGCGATCTGGAGCGCGTCGTCGAGCGGGAGCTGGGGCTCGCGCTCCAGGCGGTCGCGCAGCGACTCGCCCTCCACGAAGGGCATGACGTAATACAGCGTGCCGCCGGCGTCGCCCGAATCGTAGACGGGCAGGATGTTGGGGTGCTGCAGGCGCGCGGCCAGCTTGATCTCTCGCAGGAAGCGCTCGCGACCGAGCGCCACCGCGATCTCGGGACGGAGCGTCTTGAGCGCGACGAACCGCTCGTGCTTCAAGTCGCGGGCGAGGTACACCATCGCCATCCCGCCGTGCCCCAGTTCGCGGTCGATCACGTAGTGATCGGCGAGTGCCGCGTTCAGGCCCGCAATCTGGTCGGTCACATGCAGAAACCTACGCCCTCGGCCGCGCCGCGCTATATCGCGATTGCCGCGCGGCCGCCGCGGCGTAGCTTCGGAACGAAACGCGCTCGAGGTGCTTCCATGCGGCAGCTCCCGGTGTTCGTGCTCCTGGCCCTGGCGGCGGCGCCGCCCACCGCCACCCCCGCCCCCGCCCAACGCACCGCTCCACCGCGGCCGTTGCGCGGCTACGAGGCGTACGTCACGCAGGCGGTGCGCGACTGGGATGTCCCCGGGCTCGCGCTCGCCGTCGTGAAGGACGACTCGGTCGTCCTCGCTCGGGGCTTCGGCGTGCGGCGCCTGGGCGATCCCGCGCCGGTCACGGAGCGGACGCTGTTCGCCATCGCGTCGTGTACGAAGGCGTTCACCGCGGCGGCGCTCGCGATGCTGGTGGATTCCGCCAGCCTCGCATGGGACGATCCCGTCACGAAGCACCTGAAGGGTTTCCAGCTGAGCGATCCGTACGTCACCCGGGAGCTCACGGTGCGCGACTTGCTCAGCCACCGGAGCGGCCTGGCGCGCGGCGACGGCTTGTGGTGGGCCACGCCGTACAGCCGCGACGAGGTGCTCCGGCGCATCCGGTACCTGGAGCCCAGCTGGAGTTTCCGCAGCCGCTACGGCTATCAGAACATCATGTTCCTCGCCGCCGGAGAAGTGGTCCCCGCGGTCACCGGGAAAAGCTGGGACGAGTTCGTACGCGAGCGCATCTTCGCGCCGCTCGGCATGACGTCGAGCAACACCAGCGTGACGGCGCTCGCCGGCGCGGCCGACGTCGCGAGCCCCCACCAACGGATCGGCGGGAAGCTGCAGCCCATCCCCTATCGCAACGTCGACAACATCGGCCCGGCCGGCGCGATCAACTCGAACGCGGTCGACATGGCGCAGTGGATCCGCCTGCAGCTCGCCGGCGGCAGCTATCGGGGCCGCCGGCTGTTGTCGGCCGAGCGGATCAAGGAGATGCAGAGCCCCCAGACGCTCGTCCCGCTGGACACCCTCACCGAGCGGCTGCGGCCCTCCACCCACTTCCTCGCCTATGGGCTCGGCTGGTCGCTGTCGGACTACCGCGGCAAGAAGCTCGTCTCGCACGGCGGCGCGCTCGACGGCATGCGCTCCATTGTCCTGCTCGTGCCGGAGGACCGGATCGGCATCGTGGTGCTCACGAACGGCGGCGAGCCCGGGCGGCTGTTGACCAGCGCCGTGGCGCTGCGAATGGTGGACGCCTACCTCGGCCCGCCCGTGCGCGACTGGAGCGCGGAGCTGCTCCAGGTGTACCGCGCGCAGGTGGCCCGCGACAGCGTGGAGGAGGAGAAGGAAACGTCGAAGCACGTCGCCGGCACGCGGCCGTCGCTGGCCCCCGCGGGGTACGCCGGAACGTACCGCAGCGAGATGTACGGTGACGTCACGGTGGCCGTCGACAGCGGCGTCCTGGTCATGCGGTTCGGCGGAGAGTACACGGCAGACCTCGCCCACTGGCACTACGACACGTTTCAGGCCACGTGGCGGAATCCGGTGATGGGCAAGGATCTGATCACGTTCACGCTGGGCGCAGACGGCACCGTGGAGCGCCTGACCTGGCCCGGCTTCGGCGACTTCCAGCGGCGGAACGACGCGAAGTGATCGAAGCGGTCCAGGGCGACATCACGCGCCAGGCGGTCGACGTCATCGTCAACGCCGCCAATACGACGCTGCTTGGCGGCGGAGGAGTGGACGGTGCGATCCATCGCGCCGCGGGGCCGGAGCTGCTCGACGCCTGCCGGCGGATCGGCGGCTGCCCCACCGGCGAGGCCCGCATCACCGAGGGATTCCGGCTGCCGGCGCGGTGGGTGATCCACACCGTCGGCCCCGTCTGGCGAGGGGGCGGCAGCGGCGAGGCGGCGCGGCTGCGGAGCTGCTACGACCGCTCACTAGTGCTGGCGGCCCAACACGGTGTCCGGTCCATTGCCTTCCCCTCCATCAGCACCGGCGCCTACGGCTATCCCATCGCGCAGGCGGCGCGCATCGCCGTTGACACGGTGCGGGAATCTCAGGAACGGCCGACATCGGTAGAGTTGGTGCGCTTCGTGTGCTTCAGTGAACAGGACCTGGAGGTGTACCGGACGCTGCTGGCGCAGGACGGCTGAGGGGATGGTTGTGCCGGACGTGCTCGGCCAGTTCGGCGGCCAGACCGTCGAGATCGTCCGCGCGCCAGCGGAGTAACACGCCGAAGAGCACGCGGCCCGAGACGGCGTCGGCCGCAATCACACTGACGCGCACCGAGTCGCGCCGCGTTCCGCTGGTATCGATCGGGTCGACGCGCCCGTAGATCGCGACCGCCGCGCTGGTCCGGCGGGCGAGCTCGACCGCGGCGATCTCCGGGCGCGGGGCGCTGCGCCACGTTTGCGCCACCAGCGCCTGGGGGACCGCCGTCAGCGGCGGCGCGTTCAACCGCTGGGTGACGCCCTGGGCGAGGCCCACGCGCCACCGGTCGCGTCCAGGAACGAAGATGTCGAACGGCGCCACGGCGACGAGCCCGGGGTCGGGGGTGTGGTGCCTGGCGTAATAGACGAAGCTCACCGCACCGGCTGCCGTGAGCAGCACGACGACCCCGCCGAGCGCGACCAGCAGGCGTTGCGAAGAGACACCGGAGGGGGGGCGGGGGGGCGGGGGGCGCGGGGGGGGCGCGGGCATATGGCTACCGGCGCTGCAGCGACTGCACGAGTCGCGTCAGCACCGTGTGTCGTGCCGATTCCGTCGGTGGTCCCGTCTCGGTGTCGGGCAGGTCGCGGCGAAACACGAGGAGCAGGTCGCCCTGCGGGCCGATCAGATACACGGTCGGCACCGTATCGCGCGCCATCTGGACCAGCGCCAGGAACCCTTCCGGGAGGCGTCGCAGGGCGGCGCGGCCTTCGTCCCACACGTTCAGGTACGGCCGGAACACCCGCAGCCGGTGTCCCAGTGAGTCGGCCGGGAGCGAGAGGAGGACCGGAACCAGCAGCTCCGGCAGGCCGTGGTCCGCGATCGTCCAGGCGGAGTCCGGGACCTCGTAGCGCCGGCTGAACTGGCCGGACAGGAGCAAGGTGTCGCCCCAGCGCTCGACGATCTGACGGCCTACCTCGGGAGTGGAATCGGTCCACACGGCCTCGTAGCGGCGCGGGCGCGCCCGGCGATCGAGCTCGAGGCGCGCCGTGCCGAGCAGTCCGTCGTTCCGCGCCAGCGCCGCTTGCACGGTGTCGCCGCCGCGCTCGCTGGTGTGCAGCAGCACCCGGCTCCCGCGCCGCGTCGTGATGAGCGTGTCGCGTTGCGGCAGCGGGCGGGCGAGCAAGCGGGCGCGGACGGCGTCGATCAGCTGGTGCACGTCGGTTGAGCGGAGCCCGGCCGGCACGGTGTCCACTCGGCCCGAGTCCGGGAAGCCGGCACGCCCGGTGAGGTCCATGCTCCAGCTGCGTCCCAGGAGCCGGCCTCGCGCCTGATCGAACCAGAACGTCTCTGTCATCGGGCCTTGCACGTCGATCCACCAGGCGCGGCCGGCCGCGGAATCGGTCCAGTAGGCGTCGCGATAGCGCACGGTGCCTTCGACGACGACTTCGACCGCCGGCCGGCCCAGCGTGTCGACGATGCGGGTCACGCGCGCGCGGCGAGCGATCTTGAAGATGAAGTCGCCGGCCGGAACGCGTGCCGCCGTCGAAAAGGTATCGGTCCAGGCGATGCCTGGGCGGAGCTCGACCCTGCCGGCGGGGAGGCGGGGCAGCGCGTCGTACCGCCCGCGTGGATTCGCGGTGTCGGCCCGGCCGTTGATCGTCAGCACGCGGCCGTCGGGCCGCACGACCAGGGTGTCGACGGAGTGCCCGCGCTGCACGTCGAGGTCGAGCTTGTCGATCTCCAGCTCGAGCGCCTCTGCCCCGCCACGGCCGCGCCAGCGGTGGCGCTCGACCGACAGGGCGTGCACTGGCGCGCCCAGCGTGTCGCCGGCGCGCACGGCGTACATGCGGTACACGTTGAGTCCCTGGAAGTACGTCGTGTCCGGGGAGGCGCGGTAGCGCGTCGCGGGTGCCCCCTGCCCTGCCGCCGGCGGCGCGCCGGTCATGGCGATGAGCGCGCAGGCGGCGACGAGCCGTTGAGCGCCCTTTGACGGCCGGTCGTTAGCGTGGCGGCGGATGATCACCGTCTGCACCGTCCTGCCTCCTCCCGAGCGTCCCCGCGTCGACGCCGTCGGCGACGGATGCTTTGACACTCTGCACACCGACTCCCTGCGCGAGGCGTTGCTGCTCGCGCGGCGGCGCCGCGTGGACGCGGTCGTCATCTCGGTGCATCGCTGTCACGGCGAAGCGCTCCCGGCCGTCGCGCGATTCGTGCGGGAGTTCCCCGCCATTCCCGCGGTGGCCCTGGTGTCGCGCCACGATCGCGACGCCACGGAGACCCTGCTGCGGCTCGGCGCCACGGGCGTGCGCACCGCCGTGGACTGCACGCATCCCGACGGCTGGCGGCGTCTGCGCGATCTCGTGGGCCACCCGGCCTCGCCCGTCGCGGCCCGGGTCCTGTCGCGGCTCGTGCCGGCGCTGGGCGCCGTTCCCGTGGAGACGCGGTGGTTCTTCGAGGCCGTGGCGCGGCTCGCCCCGGCTCTCAGCACCGTGCGGGGCCTCGCCCGTCACCTCCGCGTGCGGCCCAGCACGCTCATGTCTCGCTTCCATCGCGCGGGGCTTCCCTCCCCGAAGAGCTATCTCGCCGGCATGCGGCTGTTGCATGCGGCGTACCTCTTCCAGAACCCGGGGTTGTCGGTGTCCGATGTGGCCTATCGCATGGACTATTCGTCGCCCCAGAGTTTCGGCCGGCACCTCAAGGCGGTGCTCGGCGTGACGGCCGGCGAATTCCGCCGTCGCTTTCCCTTCGACGTGGCGCTGGCGCGCTACGTCGATCTGCTCGTCATCCCGTACCGGGAGCCCCTGCGCGCGTTTCACCCCCTCAACGCGGGGTTTTGGGACCAAGGACCGAACGCCGCAGCGGGTTCCCGGGCGGGGTGATCTCAGTCGGCCGCCGGGCGGACGCGGTGCTCGGCGGTCTGTTGATCGCGTCGCAGCACGGAGAAGCGCGCGATGCCACTGCGCAGCCGCTCCGCCAGCTGGGCGAGTTGCTGCGACGTCGCCGTCAACTCGCCCATCGCCGTGATCTGCGTCTGGGTCGCCGCGGCGGTGCTGTTGGCGCTCTCCGACGACGCGCTGGAGATGCTCGCCACGCGCTGCAGCGACTTGGCCAGCTCGGCGAGCCGTTCGGCCTGACTGCGCGACACCTCGGCGGTCGCGTTCACCAAGTCGCCCATCAGTTGCACGCCCTGATGCAGCTCCTGCAGCGCGCCGTCCGCCTCGGCCGCCACCGCGCCGATGTCGCGCACCTTCGCTTCGCCCGACTGCATGGCTCGCGCCGCCGCATCGATGCCGGCCCGCAACTCGCTCACCAGCTCGGCCACCTCCCGTGCGGACTTGCCCGCTTCGGCGGCGAGCGCGCGGACCTCGTCGGCGACCACGGCGAAGCCCTCCCCGTGCTCCTCCGCGCGCGCCGCCTCGATCGCCGCGTTGAGCGCGAGCAAGTGGGTTTGACGGGCGATCCGCGCGATCGTCTGCGCAAAGATGCCGATCCGCTCCGACATTCCCGAGAGCCCCGCCACCGTCGCGGCCGTGGCGCGCACCTCCTCGCCCACGGCGCGCAGCGTCGCGCTGGCGCGCGCGACCCGCTCCCGCCCCCGCTCCGCGGCCGCCACCAGGCGCGTCGCGTCGACCTGCATCAGCTCCGCTCGCACCCGCAGCGACTCGGCCTGGTCGGCGGCTTTGGCACTCTCGCCCCGCGCCCCATCGGCCAGGCCGCGTTGCTGGCCCAGGTCGCCGGCGAGCCGCTGCGACGTCTCGGTCAGCGTTTCCGTGGTCGCGTGCAGCTGCTGGGCCGCCGCGGCCAGCTGCTCGGCGAAGGCGGCGACTTCGTCGGCCTCCCGCTGCACCGACGAGATCGTCGTCCCGATCTCTTCCAGCATCCGGTTGAAGCTCTTCTCGAGAAAACCGAGCTCGTCGGCTTCGGCCGCCGCCGCGCGGACGGCGAGGAACCCCTGCTCCGCTTCGCCCATCACGCTGCGGGCGCGCCGGATCCGCGCGATCAATGTCGCCGGGATGCGCTTCAGCGCCATGGCCACGACGATGAACAAGCCGGTCTCGATGTAGGTGACGGTGTCGAGTCCGCCTCCTACGCCGGGGTAGAGCTCGCCGTGCAGCCAGCTCGCGCCGAGGTACGCGAGGGACGCCATCAGCACCAGGAAGTCACCCACCGCCTGGCCCTGATCGAAGGCGTACGGCAGCACGGCGATGAACAGTGTGGCCACGACGCCCCCATGCCCGAACCACACGACGAACACCGCCACCAGCGCGACGTCGAGCAGGGCGAGCATGTAGATGAACCACCAGCGGTACCAACCCCGTTCGTTGATCATGCCGACCACAGCGTTGAGCACCGCCGCGCCTCCCGCCACCAGGACGATCGTGCCGTATGGCGTCGCGATCGCGCCCCCGACGCGGCCCAGCACGCCCAACACCAACAACGCTCCCGCGATCGCCCACCGGCGGCGATGGCTGCGGTCGAACGTCTCGAGGTCCTTGAGGCGCTGCTCGACGCCGCTGGGTTCGTCCTGCCAGCCGCGCAGCCGCGCGGCGAACGACAAGGAAGGGCGGGGCAGGGGAGGGGGGGTGCGCGCGGGCGCGGTCATCTCAGCATCTTACCCGCTGCTCGCGGCCGGGGCGAGCCCGAGGTCGGTTGCGGTAACCAAGACGTCGACGGCGTAGCCGGCGTCCTCCAGCGCCTGGCGGCCGCCCGCTTCGCGGTCGACAACCGCCAGGACGCCCAGGACCTTCCCGCCCTCGTGCTCCACCGCGGCGATCGCCTCCCGGGTCGAGTTGCCCGTGGTGATCACGTCCTCGACGACGACCACCGCGGAGCCCGCGCTGAAGCAGCCCTCGATGCGTTTTCCGGTCCCGTGGGTCTTGGCCTGCTTGCGGACGGTGAACGCGTCCAGGGCGATGCCGCGCGCGCGTGCGGCAGCGGCGAGCGCGTGGGCGACGGGGTCCGCGCCCAGCGTGAGCCCACCGACGGCTTGCGGAGTCCAGTGCCGCGCCGCCAGCCGATCGAGGCCCAACGCGCCGATGAGGGCGAGGCCTTCGCCCGACATCGTAGTGAGGCGGGCGTCGATGTAGAAGGAGGAGCGCTGGCCGGAGGCGAGGAGGAAGTCGCCCCGGCGCACCGAGCGGGCGAGGAGCAGGTCCCGGAGGCTCTGTTTGAGGTAGTAGTAATCACTACTACTATTCGCCACGCTTGCCCACAAACTGTTTCAACGTACCCCAGAACCCACCCTTCCCACCCGGCGCAGCACCACCTCCGGCGAGCCCCGTCTCAAGCTCCTCGGCGAAGGCCGTCACGGTCGGTTGACGGTCGGCAGGGTGCCGGGACAGGCCTTTCATCACGGCGGCCTCGACGCCGGGCGGGAACTTCGTGCCCTTCGCCGCCTCCGACAGCGGGGTCGGTGGCCGACTGAGCAGCTGCTGGAACAGCTCGCGCGGACTGCGCCCCACGTAGGGGTGGCGCCCAGAGAGCAGGTAGTACGTGATCGTGGCGAGGCTGTAGATGTCGGCGCGCCCGTCCACCAGCTCGCCCGACAAGGCTTCGGGCGCCACGTACTGCAGCGTGCCCACGAAGAAGCCGGTGCGCGTCAGCCGTTCTTCGGGGGGCAGCTCGGCGTCCCGCGCGATCCCGAAATCGAGCAGCTTCACGGAGCGCGTGCGCGCGTCATACATGATGTTCTCGGGCTTCAAGTCGCGGTGGATGATGCCCGCCTGATGGGCCGCTGCCAGCGCGTCGGCCAGTTGGCGCACCAGCGGGACGGCCTCGGCGGGAGCGAGCGGGCCGTTCCGGTGTACGAAGCTGGCGAGTGATTCCCCGTCCGCCCACTCGAGCGCGAGGTAATGGAGGCCGTCGGCCTCGCCGTAGTCGTAGGTCCGAACGACGCCGGGATGCACCACGCGGGAGCCGTAACCCGCCTCGCGCAGGAACCGCTTGACCGCTGTGGGGTCGCCTCTGAGCCGCTGTCGCAATACCTTGAACGCACAGGCCCCGCGCTGGGGGTGTTCGGCGCGGTAGACCTCCGCCGTCCCTCCCTCGCCCACGCGCTCGAGGAGGCGGTAGCCGGCCAGGGACTGGCCGGCCAGGTTCTCGTTGGCCATTGGGGTTGGCGCGAAACTAACGTCTGGATTTGAGGGTCGGCAAGTGAGACGACGTTCGGCGGGGCTCGCGGCGCTGCTGTGCTTCGCGGGCGGATGTGGGCCGTGGCAGCGGGTCGGCAGCTCCGGCGCACCCGGCCCGGGCACGACCCTGCCGCGCCTCTTCGACGCGACGTCGGTCTACCGCTCGATGGGGTTCCTCGTCGGCACCGCCCCCCTCCCCTTCGTCGCATCGGTCCGCTATTTGCGCGGGCCGACGGCCGATTCGACTCTCGCCGTAGTCGCCCTGTCCCTGGCGAACCAGGCGCTCACATTTCAACGGACCGGCAACGAATTCGTGGCTGCCTACCGCGTCGAGGCGGCGTTCCGCACCGACAGCGGCTTCGTGCCCGTGCGTCAGATCTCGCGCGACGAGCAGGTGCGGGTGCGCTCCTTCCAGGAAACGCTGCGGGGCGACGAGAGCGTCGTCTTCCGGCACTTCGTGATGCTCCCGCCCGGCGCCTACACCATCCAGGTCATGGTCCGGGACCGCAACGGCCCGAACTTCGCGCGCGCCGAGCGCGTCGACACCGCGCCGCGCTTCGGCGGGCGTGGGATCACCCGCCCGATCGCGGTTTACGAGGCGGCGGGTCGGACGCAGCTGTCCGCGCTGCCGGACCTGATCCCCAACCCTCGCGCCACCCTCCCCTATGGCGCGGACACGGTACGCTTCTACGTGGAGGGCTACGAGCAGCCCGCCGGCGCCCGCCTGCTCGCGCGGGTGGTGGACGCGGGCGACCGGGAGCTGTGGCGCGACACCGTGCGCTTCGCGGGGGACGGAGCGATCGCCTGGACGACCGTGGCGGTCGCGCCGGGGAAGCTGCCCGTGGGCCAGGCCGAGGTCGAGGTGACGCCGACGGTGGGAAGCGACACGACCCACGAGCGCTTCCTCGTCAGCTTTTCGAACCAGTGGGTGATCACGAATTTCGAGGAGATGCTGAGCCTGCTGCGGTACTTCGACCGGCAGGAGTGGGTCGACTCGCTGCGCAAGACCCCGGCCGACAAGCGCCCCGCGGTGTGGCGGGACTTCTGGGCCGCCACCGACGCGGTCCCCATCACGCCCGAGAACGAAGAGCTGGACGACTATTTCCGGCGTGTTCAGCAGTCCAACATCCGCTTCCAGGACGAGGGGCAGCCCGGCTGGCTCACCGACCGGGGCGAGGTGTTCATCACGCTGGGCGAGCCCGACGAGATCCTCGACCTGTCGAGCGGGATGGACCGCAGCGGGCTGCGGATCATCCGGTGGACGTACAACAATTTCCGGCTGCTCCTCTATTTCCAGGACCAGACCGGGTTCGGCAGCTTCCGGTTGACGCCGACGTCGCGCGCCGAGTTCATGCGCGTGCTGGCGCGGGTGCGGCGCGCGCGGTGAGGTGGGCGGCGGGGCTGAGTGCGGTGGCGCTCGCGGCGGCGACCCCTCCCGTGGCGCGCGCACAGGTCGTCGTGCCGGCGGACCGGGGCGTGACGTTCCGCGCCGAGTCGTTGCGGCTGTCGGGCCGGCCGTGGCACGCGGCCGAGACGTTGCTCGCGGCGGCGGCCCGCGATCCCCACCCCAATGCATTCCTGGTGGTCGAAGGCGCGAAGGCGGAGCTGCACGCCCGCCGCTACGACCGCGCGCGCGGGTTGCTGGTGGGTCAGCCGTGGCTCGAGGACTACGCCGAGGGCGAAGCGCTCGCCGTGCTGGCGGAGGCGGAGTTCGGCCTCGGGCAGTATGTGCCGGCGGCGGCCCATTTCGGTGCCGCGCGGGCGCGAACGTCGGGCGCGCGGGCGGCGCTGCTCGCGGTGCGGGCCGGCCTGGCGTACGAAGCAGCCGGGCAGCCCGACAGCGCGGCGAGCGCGTTTGCCGCGGGCCGCAGCGGCGGAACGCTCGCGGCGATCGATGGCTGGCTGCGCGTGCGCCAGGCCCGCGTGACCCGCGACACCGCCGCGGCGTTCCGCCTGCTGGTGGACGCGCCGGCGCCCGCGGCCCGCGAGGCGCTCCTGGCGCGGGCGAAAACCCTGCTCCTCGCCGGCGACACCGGGCGCGCGCTCGATGCGTTCGCCCAGGCGGGGAAGGGGCTCGAGGTGGCGCGCCTGGCCCTCGCCGCCGGAGATTCGGCGCGCGCGCGGGCGGCGCTGTACGACCTCATGGCCCGCGCGCCGCAGAGCGACGATGCCGCCGCCGCCGTACCCCTGTCGTGGGGCGGGCTCCGCCCGCGCGCAGCAGCCGAGCACGCGGCGCTGGGGCGGACGCTCAATCGCCGCGGCACGGCGGCGGACGCTCGGGTCGAGGTGGAGCGCGCCGTCCGCCTCGGCGACTCCAGCGCCGCGACGCTGCTGCTCTACGGCGAGCTGCTCGTCGCCACCGGGCGCTACAATGATGCCGCCCGCGCCTACCTCGCGGCGGCCCGCGATTCGGCGCTCGGCCCGCTCGCCGTCTACCGGCGGGCCCGCGTCCTCGTGCGCGTGGGCGATCCCGGCGCGACGACCGCGCTCTCCGGCTTCGCGCAGACGTACCCCACCGACACCGCCGCCCCCACCGCGCTCTATGTGCTGGGCGACCTGCTGTTCGACCGGGGCGACTGGGCTGGCGCGGACCGCTGGTTCGGCGAGCTGATTGCGCGCTACCCGGCTGATGCGCGGGCCTCGCTCGCCCGTTTCCGGCTCGCGGCCCGCGCCTACCACGACCGGCAACTCGACAGCGCGGCGGCCTTGTACCAGAACGAGATCGTCGCGAACGGACCGCAACGCGCGGCAGCGCGCTTTTGGCTCGGGAAGATCGCGTGGGTCCGGGGCGACAGTGCCGGGGCCCGCGGCGTGTGGCGCGCCCTGGCCCGCGAGGACTCGCTCGGCTACTACGGGTTGCGGGCCCGCCGCGAGACCGACCTGCCGCCCCTCACGGTGGCGCCGTCGCCCGTCGCGCCCGCGGCGCCTGCCCTCGTGGCGACGGGCCTCGCCCGGCTCGACACCCTCGAGCTCGCCGGCCTCGACAGCGCCGCGCAGACGGAAGTGCGCGCCGTGCTGGGCCGTCCGCCGCAGGACCTCGCCGCCCTGCTGGCCTGGAGCGAGGGACTGGGCCTGCGCGGCTACGGCTCCGCCGCCGTGCGGTTGGGCTGGCAGGCCTTCATCAAGGCGCCCGGCGATCCCCGGGTGCTCCGGGCGATCTATCCCTGGCCGAACCGCGCCGCCGTCGAAGCGGAGGCGGATGAGTTCGGCGTCGACGCGGTGTTGCTGACCGCGATCGTCCGTCAGGAAAGCGTGTTCGACGTCGAGGCGCTGTCTCCCGCCGGTGCGCGCGGCCTCGCACAGCTGCTCCCCGGTACCGCGGCGCTCACGGCGCGCGGTCTCGACGTCACGTTTTATCCCGAGTGGATCACCGTTCCCGATCTGAACCTGCACCTCGGAGCGGCGCATCTCGCGGAGCTGCTGCGGCGCTTCGAACGCGTCGAGGCGGCGGTCGCGGCTTACAACGCCGGGCCGTCCCCCGTCCGCCGCTGGCTCGAGCGCGATGGATCGGTGGATCCCGATCAGTTCATCGAGCTCATTCCCTACCCGGAGACCCGCGGCTACGTGCGCAGCGTGCTGCGCAACCGCGAGCTGTACCGCGCCTTGTACGCCGCCTCGCAGAATTGAGCGGGGCCCGGTTCCTCCCAGCTTGACAGGATTCCCAGCGGCCCTCATTTCTATCGCGCCCGACACGAACGCCGGGCAGGCGCGCTCCCGCGCCCAGCGTGCGACTTTGCAGGAGGCGGACCGAATGGCTAAGGGAAAGGTGAAGTGGTTCAATGACGCCAAGGGGTACGGCTTCATTGAACAGGAGGGTGGCGAGGACGTGTTCGTGCATTTCTCGGCCATCCAGATGGACGGCTTCAAGACGCTCGCGGAAGGCCAGGTGGTGGAGTTCGAAGTGAAGCAGGGCGACAAAGGGCTCCACGCCGCGAACGTCACGCGCGCCTGACGCGCGCTCCTGCGCCGTTCGTTCCGCCCCGCCCGTGACGCTCCGGGCGGGGTTGTTGTTTGTCAGCCCCGGGGTCCGGGTTATTGTTCCCGCCATGTCTGAGCGGCTTTTTCTCGTCGACGGCTACGCCGTGATCTATCGGGCGTTCTTCGCGATGATCGCCCGCCCGCTCACCACCCGGCACGGCGAGAACACCTCGGCCGCGTGGGGCGTCACCAACTTCCTGCTCCGATTGCGCGACAAACACGCCCCCGACTACCTGGGGTGGGTGCACGACGTGGGGGAATCGTTCCGCCACCAGCAGTACGCCGCGTACAAGGCGACCCGCCAGAAGCTCGACGAACAGCTGCAGCACGACTTCGACCGCTCGGTCGAGCGGATCGCGCAGATTCTCGACGCGTTCCGCGTCCCCGTGCTGGGCGTCGACGGGTTCGAAGCCGACGACGTGATTGGAACGCTCGCCGATCAAGCCGCCCGGCGCGGGCTCCAGGCGGTGATCGTGTCCGGCGACAAGGACTTCTACCAGCTCATCGGTCCGGGGATCGCGCTGTTGAACCCCGGGCGCGGCGGCCCGGCGGCTGTCGAGGAACAGTGGGTGGACGCGGCCAATGCGAGCGAGCGCCTCGGCGTGCCGCCGGCGCGCGTCGTCGACTATCTGGCCCTCGTCGGCGACAGCTCCGACAACATTCCCGGCGTGAAGGGCGTCGGTGAGAAGACGGCGCTGGAGCTCCTGACGACCTACGGCGACCTCGATACGATCCTGGCCCGCGCCCCCGAGATTCCCGGGAAGCGGGCGCGCGAAGCCCTCCTCCAACACGCCGACCTCGCCAGGCTCAGCCGCGAGCTCGTCACGATCCGGCGCGATGCGCCGGTCCCGCTCGACCTCGAGCGCCTGCGCCTGCGCGCGCCCGACGTCCAGCGGCTCACCCAGTTGTTCACGGAGCTCGAGTTCCGGTCGCTGATCGCGAAGCTGGACGCGTTCGCGGCCTCGAAGGCGGAAGGGGGGGCTCCCGCTCCGGCAGCGCCGCGGGCCCCCGCCGTCGCGGGAGCCCCCCCTCCCGCGCCGGGAGTCGCGTCCGCTCTAATCGTCGACGATCCTGCTCGACTCGCCGGGGTGATCGCCGAGTGCCGTCGGGCCCGGCTCGTGGCGCTCGACACCGAGACCACCGGCCTCGATCCCATGCGAGCGACGCTCGTCGGGCTGTCCCTGGCGGTGGCCCCGGGCCGCTCCTGGTATCTGCCGTTCGCGCACCTGCCGCCCGACGGGCCGCTGGCGGGCGGCGAGCAGCCCCGCAACCTGCCACCGCTCTCGAGTGAGGCCCTCGCCCCGTTGCGCGCGCTGCTCGCCGACCCCGGTGTTCCGAAGGCGGGCCACAACGTCAAGTTCGACTGGCTGATCCTGCGGCGTGCCGGCGCGGAGCTCGCGGGCGTGACCTACGACTCGATGCTGGCCAGCTTTGTGCTCGACCCGGGGCGCCGATCCCACGCCCTCGACGAATTGGCGCGCGAGCGGCTCGGCATCGAGCTCCAGAGCTACGCGGGGGTGGCGGGGAAGGGGCGGGCTGAGCGCCCGTTCGCCGAAGTGCCGCTGGCCGACGCGGCGCGCTACTGCTGCGCCGACAGCGAGGCGGTCTTGCGGCTCGAGGCCGCGCTCCGCCCGGAGCTCGAGGATCACCGCCTACTGCCGCTGCTCGAAACCGTCGAGGTGCCGCTCGTCCCGGTGCTCGTCGGCATGGAGACCACGGGCGTGCTGATCGACCGCGCCCTGTTGGGCGAGATCGGGCGCGCGTTCGCCAAAGAGCTGGGAGCGTTGGAGCTCGAGATTTACCGTGCGGCCGGCGGCGATTTCAACATCAACTCGACGCCCCAGCTGCGCACCGTGCTGTTCGACAAACTGCAGCTGCCGGTGTTGAAGCGCACCAAGACCGGTCCGTCCACCGATTATGATGTGCTGGAGCAGCTCGCCGCGATGGGCCACGAGGTCCCGCGGCTGATGATCGAGTACCGCGAGCTGACGAAGCTCAAGTCGACGTACGTGGATGCCCTCCCCGGCTTCGTGCACCCCGCCACTGGGCGCGTGCACACCAGCTTCAACCAGACCGGGGCGTCAACCGGCCGACTGTCCTCGGCGGAACCGAACCTCCAGAACATCCCCGTGCGCACGCCGCGCGGCGAGGAGATCCGTCGCGCCTTCATCGCGCCGCCCGGCTGCCTGCTGCTCACCGCGGACTACTCCCAAATCGAGCTCCGGCTCCTGGCGCATCTGTCCGGCGATCGGGCATTCGTCGACGCATTCGAGCGGGGCGGCGACATCCACCGGCAAACGGCGGCGGTGATCTTCGGGGTGCCCGAGGAGCGCGTGACGCCGGAGATGCGTGCCCGGGCCAAGACCATCAACTTCGGCACGATCTACGGGCAGGGGCCCTTCGCGCTGTCGCGCCAGCTCGGCATCACGCAGGATGAGGCGAAGACGTTCATCAAGCAGTACTTCGAGCGCTTCGCGGGCGTGCGCGCCTGGCTGGACGCGACCGTCGCCGAAGCGCGCCAACGGGGGTACGTCGAAACGCTGTTCGGCCGGCGGTGCTACATCCCCCAGCTGAAGGACAAGAGCTACACCGTGCGCGCGTTCGGCGAGCGGATCGCGACCAACTCGCCGCTCCAAGGCTCGGCGGCGGACCTGATCAAGATCGCGATGATCCGCATTCACGCCGCGCTGGGCGAGGCGGGCCTGGCCGCACGCATGGTCCTGCAGGTGCACGATGAGCTCGTGTTCGAGGTCCCGGAGGGGGAGCGGGCGGCCGCGGCACGTCTCGTAAAACGCGAGATGGAGGGAGTCACCCAGCTGCGGGTCCCGCTGGTCGTAAGTATCGGTGCTGGAAGGAATTGGGTCGATGCCAAGGGGTAGCATGCCTCTTGCAGATTGGGCCCCCGGGGCCCACAATAGGGACGTCGATTCCCCTTGGGCGCCCGGAGGTATCGCTTTGACGTCGCGTGGTTTCACACTGCTCGAGCTGCTGATCGTGGTCGTGATCATCGGGATCTTGGCGGCGTTCGCCATCCCGAGGTTCGCGAACACGAAGGAGAAGGCCTACGTCGGGCAGATGAAGTCCGATCTGCGGAACATATCGACCGCGCAGGAGGCCTTTTTCTACGACAGCATGAAATACACCGCGAGTAAGGTGCAGCTGAACAACTTCGTGGAGAGCCGGGGTGTGACCGTCAACATCCTCTTCGCCGACTCGAAGGGTTGGTCGGCGGAGGCGAGGCACACGCAGACTGCGCGCATGTGCGCCCTGTACAACGGCGTCGTCGCGTCGCCGCCCGCGCCCGCCACGTCCGAGGGACACATTACCTGCACGTAGCGCCGCTCTATCGGGAATTCACACGCCGCCGCGACGGGCTTTGCTTCGCCCTCGACGGCGGCGTTTGGCTTCACCGCCACAAGATCCGCGCTGAGCCCATGGTGCATCTCGTGAGCGCCGACAAGGAACGTCTGCTGGCGCTGGGCGGCACCCTCGGGCTCCAGGCCGCCTGGCTGCAATACAAGCCGCTCAAGGACCCGCGGACGGGAATCCGGGTGCCGGCCTGGCACTGGGACCTGTGGGGGACGACGCTCCGGCGGCTGGACGGCTGACGCCCGGCCTACTCGCTGTCTCCCGCCTCCAACGTGGGGGCACGCACGCCCGGCCACCAATTCCATCGGCCCGCGATGTGCATGATCGCCGGCACGAGCACCATGCGGATCAGCGTGGCATCGAGCAGGACCGCCATCGCCAGGCCGAAACCGATGAACTGTACGGCCAGCACGCGCGTGAACGCGAAGTTGCCGAACACGATGATCATGATGAGGGCGGCGAAGGTGATCGTGGACGCCGTCGCCGACAGGCCTTCCATGGTCGCGTGGTCGTTTCGGCCGGTCTTGTCGAACACCTCTTTCACGCGCGTGAGCAGGAACACCTCGTAGTCCATCGACAGGCCGAACACCGTTGCGAACACGAGCACCGGGACGACGACGAAGATCGCCTGCGTCGGGCCCTCGAGCCCGAACAGGGAGCCGCCGTACCCGTGTTGGAAGACGAGGACGGTGACGCCGAAGGCGGCGCTCACCGAGACGCAGTTCAGCACCACGGCCTTGAGGGGAACGAGCAGCGAGCGGAAGGCGATGAACAGCATGATCGCCGTCACGCCCAGGATCATCGCGACGATACCCGGGAACCGCCTCAGCAGGTCCTGCTGCAGGTCCACGCTCGACGCCGCGAACCCGCCGACCACGACCTCCGCGCCCTGCAGGCCCCGTATCCCCCGGGCGATCACTCGCCGCGCGTGCCGCGTCAGGTCCATCATGCCCGTGAGCGAGACGGTGTCGGCGGCGATCACGTCGATCAACGTGGCGCGCCGGTCGGCGCTGAGGTACGCATTGAAGAACTCGGGGTAGCGATCGTGCACGGCCTGGGCGTCGCTGTAGAACATCAGGAGCTGCAGCGTGGAGAGACCCGGGCGGAGCGTCGCGATGCCGCGCACCTCCCGGACGCGGGGATCCCGGCGCAGCGAGTCGCTCAGGGCCTTGAGGCCCGGCAGCCGCCGGCCGGCCAGCACCGATTCCCCTTCGGGCAGCTGCACCACGATGCGGATCGGCTGGATCACGCCGCTGGCGCCCATCTCACGGAGCGCGGCCAGCCCCTGGCCCGACTCGGACTGCGGGGGGAACCAGTTGCGCGCCGGTAGGCCGATCCGAATCTTCGTCAGGGGCAGCGTGAGCACGGCCACCGCAATCCCGCCGCCCGCGATGGCCCGCCACGGCCGGTGGCTCAGCCACCGCGCCCACCGCTCCCAGCCGCCCGGCGCGTGGACCGGAGCGAGGAAGCGCGCCAGCCCTCTCGGCTGGTCGATGTTCCGGCCCAGCACCGCCAGCACCGCGGGCAGGAGCGTCGTCGCGAGCAGCACGGCCACGGCGACCACGAGGAGACCGCCGATCCCGACCGACCGGGTCTCGGTGAGCGGCGTGGTGACGAGGGCGGCGAAGCCCACCACCACCGTCAGCCCCGAGGTCACGACCGCCGATCCGGCCGTCTCGATCGTGCGCACGGCGGCGTCCGGCGGCGACAACCCCCGATTCAACTCCTCGCGGAACCGTGTCACGATGAGCAGCGAATAGTCGATGCCGACGCCGAGCCCCACCATCGTGGTGATGTTGAGCACGAAGACCGACATCGTCTGGTACTGAGCCGCGATCGTCACGAGTCCGAGCGCGATGGTGATGGCGACCATGCCGACGACGATCGGCAGCGTCGCGGCGACCAGGGCGCCAAAGGCGAGCACCAGCACGACGAGCGTCAGCGGCAGCACCCGCGCTTCGCCCCGGTCGGTGTCCTCCGCGCTCACGGTGCGCACGTCGTAATCGAGCGCCGGGTTCCCGGTGATCTTGACGTCGAACTCGGCGCCGTGGGGCAGGCGCGCCACGGTCTCGCGCACGATGCCGCGCAGCTCGGGCACGACGGTCCGATTCAGGTCCGTGGTGCTGCCGGGCGTCAGCGCGGCGATCAGGAAGGTCGTGCGGCGATCCGCGCTGACGAAGGTGGACTCACCGATGGTGCGGACCGACACGACCTGGCTGACGTAGGTGCGCCGCGCCACCGCGGCGGAGACGGAATCGAGCACGGCCTCGAACGTCGGGTGGGTCCAGCGGACGGGCCCGTGCACGACGATAGCCACGTAGTCCGCGATCGGATTGGGGAAGGCGCTCCGGATCAGCTGGGTGGCGCGGGCGGACTCGGTGGCTTCGACGAAGGCCCCGCGCACCGCCAGGACACGCTGCACGTGCGTCGCCCGCGGCGCGAACAGCACGACCAGCGCCGCCCACGCCGCGATCACCCAAACGCGCCAGCGGATGAGCGGCCTCGCGGGTAACGTGATCACCTACGGTCCAAACATAAGCAGGCCACAATCATAGAGACGCGGGGGCACCAAAGCTAGCGGCGCGGCCCCGCATCCAACCATATTGCGCGCATGGTGGAACGCCGACTCACTGCAATGATCGCCGCGGCGGCGGTGCTGCTCGTCCTGTTCATCATGTGGGACGTGTTCAAGCCCGCGCCGCGCCCGCTGCCGCCCGAGCCCGAGGTCGTGGTGACGCCGCCCCCGGCGGCGCCGACCTCGAGCTCGCAGGGGACCGCGGCGCCCGCCACCCCCAGCACGACGCCGGGGTCCGCGGCGCGCGAGCCGACCTACACCGACCTCCTGGCGCGGGCCGAGGCGCGGCGCCGCATTCGCGCCAGCGCCGGCAGCACCTACCTCAACGACATCCTCGCGGCGAGTGGCGACTCGATGCTGCGCCGCTGGGACGACCGGGTCACGAGGCCGGTGCGGGTGTGGTTCGCCCCGACCTTCGCCGCGAACTTCCAGCCCGCCTTCCTCGACGCGATCCGCAGCGCCTTCGCCGAATGGAGCAGCGCCGCGGTCCCGGTCCGCTTCGACCTGTCGGGGGACTCCACCGACGCCGAGGTCACGTTCCGGTGGAAGCCGCAGTTCGAAATCGAGCGGACCGGCCAGACCGATCTCACCTGGGATCAGGACGGACGGATTCAGACGGCGGTGGTCACCCTCGCCACGTTCGACCCGAAGGGTCGCGCCATGGACGCCGACGACATCCGCGTGGTGGCGATCCATGAAATCGGTCACGTCCTGGGGCTCGATCACTCGCCCGACTCCACCGACCTCATGTTTCCCACGGCGAAAGTCCGCGCGCTGTCCGACCGGGACGTGCGCACGGCTCAGCTCCTCTACCAGCTGTCGCCGGGGAGCCTGCGCTGACGGTCATGGCCCCCCGCAGCATCGTCTCCTTCCTGACGCGCACTGCCCCGCCTCCCGACGGCGGGCCCGCCACCTTGGCGCAGGCGCTCGACGCCCGGGTGCGGGAGGCGAGCGCGGAGCTGACCGAGAGACTGGAGGGCGGGGCGGTGCGCTGCTTCGCCTGCGGTCACCGTTGCCTCGTCAAGCCCGGCCGGCGCGGCATCTGCAAGGTGCGGTTCAATAAGGAAGGAACGTTGCTCGTCCCGGCCGGCTACGTGGCCGCGCTGCAGTGCGACCCCACGGAAAAAAAACCGTTCTTCCATTGCTTCCCCGGGAGCGACACCCTCACCTTCGGAATGCTGGGGTGCGACTTCCACTGCGGCTACTGCCAGAACTGGCTGACCTCCCAGGCGCTGCGGGACGACAGCGCCGGCATCCTGCCGACCGACGTCACCCCCGACGATCTCGTGCGCCTCGCGCTGCGCCAGGGCGCCCGCATGGTCGGGTCGTCCTACAACGAGCCGCTGATCACGGCGGAATGGGCCCGGGACGTCTTCAAGGTCGCCCGGGCGCACGGCCTCAAGACCGCGTTCATTTCGAACGGCAACGCGACCCCCGAGGTGCTCGACTACATCCGGCCCTGGACCGACTGCTATAAGATCGACCTCAAGGCGATGGACGACCGGCGCTACCGCGAGCTGGGCGGTGTGCTGCAGCACGTCCTCGATGCCGTCCGGATGGTGCACGAGCGCGGCTTCTGGCTCGAGATCGTGACCTTGATCGTACCGGGCTTCAACGACGACGACGCCCAGCTCGCGCGCGCCGCCGAGTACATCGCCTCCGTCTCGCCGGAGATACCGTGGCACGTCACGGCGTTCCACAAGGACTACAAGATGACCGACCCCGACGACACGCCCGCCGCCACGCTGGTGCGGGCCTGTGAGATCGGGGCCAAGGCCGGGCTCAAGTTCATCTACGCGGGCAACCTCCCAGGCCGCGTGGGCCGGTGGGAGCACACTTGGTGCCCCGATTGTGGAGACCTGCTCATCGAGCGTCACGGTTACGTGATCAAGCAGCAGCGCGTGGGGACGGACGGGCGCTGTCCCGCGTGCAGCCGCCGGATTCCAGGCATTTGGTCGTAGCGGCGCTGCTGGTGGCGGTGCTCGTGCAGGGGACGCAGCCCCGGCTG
Source organism: Gemmatimonadales bacterium (assembly GCA_036004985.1). GTDB lineage: Bacteria > Gemmatimonadota > Gemmatimonadetes > Gemmatimonadales > GWC2-71-9 > 20CM-2-65-7. The sequence continues at coordinate 129,001 of DASYQX010000049.1, read as the reverse complement.
ACGCCGGGGCGCCCGGGGGTGACCCGGACCCCACCTGCGTCCTTCACGGCCGCCACCTTTGACCCGCTCGTGCTGGACGGCATCCGCCGCGGCGCCTATCCCGGCGCCGCCCTCGTCGTCGGGCGGCGCGACACGGTCCTGTTCGCCAAGGGCTACGGGCGCCTCACCTGGTCGCCACGGAGCGCCGCCGTCGACCCCGACAGCACCCTCTGGGATCTCGCCTCGCTGACGAAGGTCATCGCCACTACGACCGCGCTGATGCTGCTCGTCGAACGCGGGCGCGTGGACCTGGACGCCCCCGTGCGCCGCTATCTCCCCGAGTTCGCCACCGCCGACGTCACCGTGCGTCACCTGCTGACGCACACCTCGGGGCTCCGCGGCACCCTGCCGCTGTACCGCGACGCGCGGGACTCCACGGAAGCGTTGCGGATGGTGCTGACCGAGGCGCCGCTCGCGCCACCCGGAACGCGCATGGTCTATTCGGACCTGAACGCGATCCTGCTCGGCGAGATCGTCCGGCGGGCCGGGTGGGGCGGGCCGCTCGACGCCTTCGCGACCCGCGAGATCTTCGTGCCCTTGGGCATGCGACAGACGGTGTTTCGGCCGTCGCGCCAGCTCGTGCGGCGCATCGCCCCCACGGGCGTGTGGCGCGGAGCGCCCGTGGCGGGGACGGTGAACGATGCCAACGCCGCGAAACTGGGCGGCGTGGCCGGACACGCAGGGTTGTTCGCGAGCGCGCGTGACGTCGCCCGCTTCGCGCAGTTCATGCTGGGCGAGGGCGCGCTGCCGGGTGGGCCACGCCTGCTCCGGCCCGAAACGGTGCGCGCCTTCACGGCCGTCGCCGTCAAGGCCCGGCGCGGGGCCAGCGCGCGGACCCTCGGCTGGGAAGCCGTCCCGACGGGTGAGGATATATCGAGCGCGGGCACGCAGCTCGGCCCGCGGACCTACGGCCATACCGGATGGACCGGGACGTCGTTGTGGATCGATCCCGACCGCGGCGTGTTCGTGCTGCTCCTGACGAATCGCGCGTTCGCCCCGAGGGCGCGCCGGTCGTTCACCGTCCTGAAGGACGTGCGCGGCCGCGTGGCCGACGCCGCCGCGCGCGCCGCCGATGGGCGCTGAGCGAGATGGCCCGACACTCATCTACGACGGCGAGTGCGGCATTTGCCAGCGGGCGGTCGAGCTGCTGCGTCGCTGGGACCGCGACCGCGTGCTGCGCTACTTGAGCTTTCAGGACGAGCAGGCGGTCGCCCGCTTCGGCATCGCCCTCCCCGCGCTCGCGGCGGCGATGCACCTCGTGTTTCCGGACGGCCGCGTGTACGCAGGGGCCGACGCCGCGCCGGAGCTGCTGCGGCTGTTACCGGGGAAGCGCTGGCTCGCGCCGCTGTTCCGGGTGCCCGGTGTGCTGCCGGTCGCGCGCCGGGCGTACGCGTGGATCGCCGCGCGGCGCCGCTGCCTGGTGCGCGGCTTGCCGTTGACCGCGGCGCGTCCCAGCCGCTAGCTTCGGCCGGTGGAGGCTGTATGACGATGACCGAAACACTCACCGCCGAGTCGGTTCGCCAGGCGCTGCGCCAGGTGAAGGACCCCGAGCTCGATCTCAACATCATCGACCTCGGGTTGGTCTACGATGTCGAGGTGGAGGATGGCGACGTGCGCATTCAGATGACGCTGACGTCGCCCGGCTGTCCCGCGGGCCCGATGATCACGAACGACGCCCACAAAGTCGTGCGCGCCCTCGCGGGCGTGAAAGACGTGAACATCGACATCGTGTGGGAGCCGTACTGGAGCCCGGAACGCATCGAACCCAAAGTACGGGCGATGATGGGGTTCTAGCGCAGGGCTTCGAGCAGAGCGTCCCCCAACACCTCGATTTGCCAGCGCCGGAGCTCACCCACCTGGGCGAGCCCGGCTCGGTTCGTTGGGCGCCGTTGGGCGACCGCTTCGAGGGTCGTGCGGCCGCACAGGACGCCCAGGTCCAGGCCCAGTTGGGCCGCGACGCGGTTGCGCGCCGTCTTGAGCTGCTCGACCCGCTGTTCGAAGTGCGGGTCCCGCGGTGTGCGTGGGGCGCGCTCGAGGCGCGGGAGGTCGCGCTCCGGGAGGGCGCGGGCCCGCGCCACCGCGTCGAGCAGGGCCGGCCCGTGCCGCCGGGCGAGCGACGCGGGGAGGTCCTTGATGCGCGTGAGCTCCGCTAGGGACGCGGGGAGCGCACGGCTCGTGGCGAGCAGCGCGTCGTTGCCGATCACCCGGAACGGCGCCTTGTCCTCCCGCGCCGCCACGGTCTCCCGCCACCGGTGGAGCTCCCGGAACGCCGCGAGAGAGCGAGGCGCGAGGCCTTTGACCCCCTTCGCGCGCAGATACCCGTCGGTGTCGCCCTCGGCGGGGCCCGTCCAGCGCAATGCTTCCAGCCGGCTGAACTCCTCCGCCGCCCACTCCAGCCGGCCCAGTTCCCGCAGCCGCTTCTCCAGCGCGTCGCGCAGCGCGAGCAGGTGGCGCACGTCGGCCGCGGCGTATGCCAGCATCGCGGGAGGCAGGGGTCGCTGGGACCAGTCGGCCTTCTGGTGCTCCTTGGCCAGTTTCAGGCCGAGGTAGCGCTCGAGCAGCGCGGCGAGTCCGATGGCCGGCTCGCCCGCGAGCTGAGCGGCGATCCGGGTGTCGAACAGGCGCGCGGCGCGGAACGCGTAGTCGCGATCGAGCACTCGAAGATCATAGTCGGCATCGTGGAACGTTTTTTCGACGTTGCGGTCGGCGAGCAGTGCGCCGAGGGGCGACAGGTCGGCGAGCGCGAGGGGGTCGATGAGGGTGGCGCGGTCGGGGGTCGAGACTTGCACGAGGTAGATGCGGTCGCGGTAGCGGTGGAAGCTCGCGGCCTCGGTGTCGACGGCGACCCGCGGCTCGCGACGGATGGCGGCGATCAGCGCGCTGAGCGCCGCGGGCGTGTTGACGTAACTATCCACGGGGTGTTCGTTTGATGGTGATCACTCCTCCTTGCCCAGCGCGTCCAGCCCGGCGGCGATTTCTTCCAGCGCCTTCGCCAGCGTCTTGTAGAATTCCGGGTCGGGGGCTTGAGGGGCGCCGCCCAGAGGATCGCCGGCGTACTTCCGGGCGAGGCGCGCCGCGTGACGGATGTAATCGGTCGCAACCCGCATGGTGCACTCCGCGAGGGGAGTTCGTGGACGCCGCTGCGTTCGCCACTAAGATACGCGACGCTTTCCAGCCGTGTTGTCTGGGTACGTGGCCCACCCCGCTCGAGCCCGCTCCCGCGCTGGCGGCGGCGACCGGCGCGGACGCCCTGTGGCTCAAACGGGAAGACCGCGCCGGCGGCAACAAGGTCCGCGGTCTGGAGTTCTTGCTCGCGGGGGCGCCGCCCCGGACCGTGTTCGTCACGGTCGGCGCCACGGGATCCACGCACTGCCTCGCCACCGCCGTCCTGGCCCGCGGGCTCGGCCACCGGGCGGCGCTCGCGCAGTTCCCCCAGCCCGAGACCGCTGCGAGCCGCGCCGTCGCCGCCGCGACCGCGACGTCCGCCGACTTGGTCATACGCGCGAGCGCACCGCTCGCATTGCCGGTCGCGCTCCTGCGTGCCTGGTGGGGCGCGCGCCGCTTGGGCGGTGGGTCCGCCCCCCGCTGGATCCCCGGGGGCGGCGCCCATCCGCGCGCGGTGCTCGGTCACGTCCTGGCCGCCCTGGAGCTGGCGACGCAGCTCGACGCGCCGCCCCGCGTCCCCCCCCCGGACGCCGTCGTCGTTCCCTTGGGCAGCGGTGGCACTGCGGCGGGCATCGCGCTGGGGCTGGCCTGGCTGGGTTGGCCGACGCGCGTGGTCGCCGTCCGCGTCGCTCCCCGCCTGGTCGCGAATCGTTGGCGTACGCTGCGCCTCGCCGGGGCGGCCGCCGTGCACCTGCGACGCGCCGGCCTCGAGTTCCGCGTTCCGCGTTCCGCGCTCCGCCTCGACGTGGTAGATGGCGTAGGAGCGGGCTACGGCCACCCGACGCCCGCGGGCGAGCGTGCGGCGGCGCTCGCCGCGGCGCACGGCCTGCGCCTCGATCCGACGTACGGCGCCAAGGCCTTCGCCATTCTCCCGCACCTGGCAAATGGCAACGTGCGACGTGTGGTTTTCTGGCATACGTTTGCCTGGCCGTGACCGCCCTCCCCACCGTCGATCTCACCGTGTACCCGTTCGAGTGCGACGCGTTCGGCCACTTGAACGAGGCCTCGTTCCTCGCGTTGTTCGAACGGGCGCGTTGGGACGCGCTGGCCAAGGGGCCGGGGATGGACCTGTTCAAGCGCAACCAGGTGTGGCCCGCGGTGCGCAAGGCCACCGTGGACTATCGCGCGGGGGCCTTTCCGGGCGACGTGCTGCGGATCGAGACTGTGTTGACCGACCGCGGCACGACCAGCTTCACCATGGCCCACGCGGCGCGGCGCGTGTCGGACGGCGTGCTGGTGGCCGAAGCGACGCTCGTGTTCGTGTGCATCGACCGCGCCGGCCGGCCGGCGCCCCTTCCCGACGAGGTCGCGCGCGCCCTGGGCGGCCCGCGCGGTACGGCGCGTGACCCACTGCGTGTCCCGGTCGATGGCGCTGAACTCGCCGTCGAGGTGCGTGGCGAAGGGGCGCCGGTCCTGTTCATCCACGGCTTCCCGTTCGACCGCACGATGTGGCGGCATCAGCTGGCCGCGCTCTCCAAATGGAAGCGAATCGCCCCCGACCTGCGAGGCGCGGGCGCGTCGAGCGCGCCGAAGGACGGCTACACCATCGCCCGCTACGCCGACGATCTCGTCCAGGTGCTCGACGCCTTGCGGCTCGACCGCGCGGTGATCTGCGGCCTGTCGATGGGCGGCTACATCCTGTTCGAGCTGCTGCGGCGGCACGCCGACCGGCTTCGGGCCGCGATCTTCTGCAACACGAAGGCCGAGCCAGACTCCATCGAAGCGAAACGGGGACGTGACGAGCTCGCCGCGGTCGCCCAGCGGGACGGGGTGAGCGCCGTCGCCGATCGGCTGCTGCCCAACGTCCTCGCGCGGTCCACCTTCGCCGCGCAGCCGGAGGTCGTGGCGCACGTCCGCGAGATGATCGGGCGGGCGCCGGTGACCGGTCTCGTGGGGGCGCTGCGCGCGTTGCGCGACCGTGTCGACTCGACCCCCGTGCTGGCGGCGATCGCCGTGCCGGTCCTGGTGGTCGCGGGCGCCGACGATCAGATCGCGCCGTCCGCCGGGATGCGGGCGATGGCACAGGCGATCCCGGGCGCGCAATTCGCCGAGATTCCCGCTGCGGGGCACCTGGCGCCCCTCGAGCAGCCGCTCGCGGCGAGCCGCGTGCTGGCTGACTTCCTCGAGGGGCTGCGCTGAGCTAGCGTTCACGTCATGACACCGGCCAAGCCATCTCCCGACGTCGAGCCGATGCGGCAAGGCTTCGTGGGCTACGTCCACGTGGAGGGACTCCAGTGGCGCGTCATGCTCCGGCTGCGCCTCGAGGACGAGGCGTGGTGGCGCGGCCGGCTGTGGTTCTCGGAGGCGGGCGGGACGGAGGTGTGGGACAAGGAGGAGATTTTCGGGCGCAGCCCCGAGGAGCTGTTACGGCAGGCCCGCGCCACGCCGGCTGAGGATCTGATCGGCCGGTTCCGCGCGTCCTACGGCGAGCGGCGTCGCTACTTCGCCCTGCGGGCCTTGATGGACGACCTGATCGAGAAGGCGCGGGCCCTGAACCGGATCGCCGTGCGGACGGCGGCGGGCGAAACCGAGCCGGAGCGCGCACGCGCCGAGCTCGACCGCATCCAGCAGGAAATGCAGCACCTCGTCAAAGGACTGCGAGAGGTAGCGGCGAAAGAGGGCCGGCTGGTCGGCTAGGAGCCCTTGCGCTGCGGCTTGCCGGGCGGGTTCGCGCTCTGGAACACGTCCCGGTTCTTTGCGATGTAGTCCTTCCACTGCGGCGGCGTATCTTCCTCGGGGAAGATCGCGGTGACCGGGCACTCGGGTTCGCACGCCCCGCAGTCGATGCACTCGTCGGGGTGGATGTACAGCATGTCCTCGCCCTCGTAGATGCAGTCCACCGGACAGACATCCACGCAGGATCGGTCCTTCACATTGATGCACGGTTCCGCAATGATGTACGGCATTCACGTCTCCCCGATCGTGCCGCCAAACCTAGATTAGGACCTACCCGAGTCAAGGGGCCGGGGTCCCGATGCGCATCCGCTTGACAGTGAACGGTCGGACCCAGGAGCTCGACGTCGAGCCGCGCACGAGTCTGCTCGAGGCGCTGCGCGACGGCCTGGGTCTCGCCGGCGTGAAGCTGGGTTGCGACCGCGGCGAATGCGGCGCCTGCACCGTGCTCGCCCGGGGCCGGCCGATCTACAGCTGCCTTGCTCTCGCCTGCGAGACGGCGCGCGTCCCGCTCGAAACCATCGAAGGCCTCGCGGCGGACGGGCTGCATCCGGTCCAGGCCGCATTCGTCGCCGCCGACGCGCTGCAGTGCGGCTTCTGCACGCCCGGGCAGATACTCTCCGTCACCGCGTTGTTGCGCGCGCATACTCGCCCCGACGAACCCACGATCGCGCGCGCGATGGCCGGCAATCTCTGCCGATGCGGGACGTACCCGAAGATTCTGCGCGCGATCCGGCTGGCGGCCCGGCGCTCTCTGTCCAACCGTCCGACCGTCCAACCGTCCGACCAATGAAACGCTTCGTCACCACCACCGTCGAGGTCGAGGGACGCGAGGAGACCGCCGTCGTCGAAGTACCCGCCTTCGAGCCGGTGCCGTGGGGCCCGGAGGCGGCGCTCGACACCGTCGGCACGCGCGTGCGCCGGCTCGACGCGCTGGAGAAGGTCACGGGCCGGGCCCGCTACACGCACGATGTGCGGCTCCCCGGGATGCTCCACGCGCGCTTCGTGCGCGCCCCGATTCCCGCGGGCCGCGTCAGCCGGCTCGACCTGGCGCACGCCCGCGCGCTCCCAGGTGTCCGCGGTGTGCTGACCGGCGCCGACCTGCCGCGCATCCCGTGGCTCGAGGGTGAGCCGCTCTTTGCTTCCGAGATTCATTACTGGGGCCAGCCGCTCGCTGCGGTCGCCGCCGACACGGAGGCGATCGCGCGCGACGCGGTGCGGCTCGCGCGTGTGCGCTGCCGGCCGGCGCCGTTCCGCGTCGACCTGCCCTCCGGCAAGGACTCGGTCCGCACCCGGCATTCCCGCGTGACGCCACCGGAAACTCGTCGCGAGGAGCGGGGGAACGTCGCTGCCGCCCTGCGCGACGCCGCGGTAGCGGTGACCGCCACCTATCGCGTTCCGGTCGCGATACACCAGGCGCTCGAGACCCACGGGTCGGTCGTGCACTGGGACGGCGACCGCGTCACGGTATACGATTCCACGCAGGCCATTTTTCGTGTGCGTAACGAGCTGGCCGAGCACCTCGGCGTCGGCCAGCAGCAGGTGCGCGTGGTCACCGAGTACATGGGCGGCGGGTTCGGCGCGAAGAACTCGTGCGGGGCGTACACCGTCGTCGCCGCGCTGCTGTCCAAGCGCACCGGCCGCCCCGTCCGCTGCGTGTGGGACCGACACGAAGAGTGTGTCGACGCGGGGCACCGGCCGGAAACCGTCTTCCGTGTGACCGCGGCCGCGCGGCGCGATGGGACTCTGGTGGCGCTCGACGTCGAGGCGTGGATCGCGATGGGCGTGGTCGGGTGGCCGGGTGGTCCGGGCAAGATCTTCCAGGAGTTGTACCGCTGCCCCAACGTCCGCGTCGTCCAGCATTTCTGGTACGGCAACGTGGGCGGGATGGAGGCGTTCCGCGGGCCGTTCCACACGGAAGGAGCGTTCGCGCTGGAGAGCGCCCTCGACCTGCTTGCCAAGCAGCTCGGCATCGATCCCCTCGAGCTGCGGCGCCGGAATCACGCCGCCGAGGATCCCTTGAAGCAGCGTCCCTTCTCGTCCGAGCTCCTCCCGGCCTGCTGGGACTCGATCGCCCAGCGGATCGGCTGGGCGGCGGCCCGCAAACGCAAGAAGGCCACTGGGCGGTTCGTCCGCGGCGTGGGAATCGCGAGCCAGACCTGGGGCGCCGCGGGCGGTCCGCCCGCGTACGCCGTCGTGCGGCTCAACCGCGATGGCACGGCGCTGGTGCAGACCGGCACGCAGGACCTCGGCACCGGCGCACGCACGATCCTCGCGCAAATCGCAGCCGAAGCGCTCGGCCTCCCGCTCCGGGACGTGCGCATCGTGGTCGGTGACACCGACGCGGGGCCCTATGCGCCCAACTCGTGGGGCAGCATGACCACGGCATCGGTCGGGCCCGCGGTGCGGATGGCGGCGGAGGACGCGAAGCGCCAGCTATTCGAGGTCGCCGCCGAGATGCTGCGCGCGCAGCCCGATCAGCTCAAGGCGCGGCGGGGCCGGATCTCGGTGTGCGGCGGCGCGCCGTCGGTCCCCATCAGCAAGGTCACCAAGACGCTCGGCAACATCATGATCATCGGGCGCGGGCATCGCGGCCCCAATCCCGCCGGGGTGACCGTGCACAGCTTCGGCGCTCAGGCGGCGGAGGTGGAAGTGGACCGCGCGACCGGCCAGGTGCGCGTGCTCCGCATCGTGGCCGCGCACGACTGCGGCCGGGTGGTCAACCCAGAGCTCGCCGAGAGCCAACTCCACGGCGGGATCATTCTCGGGCTGGGCTACGCGCTGTTCGAGCGGCTCCTCACCGATCCGCACCTCGGCCGGCCCCTCAACCTGGGGCTGCACGAGTACAAGATTCCCACCTATGCCGACATCCCCGAGATCGATGCCAAGATCATCTCAGTCGCGGATCCGGTGGCGAACCACGTCGGGGCAAAAGGGCTGGCCGAGCCGCCCATCATTCCCACCGCGCCCGCGATCGCGAACGCCGTGTTCGACGCCATCGGCGTCCAGATCACCGAGCTGCCGCTGACGCCGGCGCGGGTGCTCGCGGCGCTCAGCGAACGCCGCTGATAGGGACTGGGATCCGGTTCAGCACGCCGAGGATTACCACGAGCAGGCTGAACTCCCACAGGGTACGCGCGTCGCCCTGTTCCGGCGCCTCGGTGCCCCACGCGCGCCAGACGGTGACCAGGGCCAACGCCAGGAGCAGGACTTCGGCGGTCAGGAACCACATCCCGCCGAGCACCGCCGCGATGATCCAGCGCTGGTGGCGGCTCAGCGCCTTGAACCCGTGCGCACCGTCGAGCTGCCAGACGGGGAGCAGGTTGAAGAGGTTGATCCATGCGCCCACGTGCGTGAGCGCCGCCCAAATGGGCGCCTGCGTCGCGACGTAGACGAGATACGAGGCAATGGCGGCTCCCATCCCCCAGATCGGCCCCGCGAGCCCCACGCGCGCTTCGGCGACCGGCTCGTGCGGGTAGAACCGCGTGCGAATCACGGCGCCGAAGCCCGGAATGAACATGGGCGCCGTGGCCGGAATGCCGAAGCGTCGCAGCATCGCGACGTGTCCCATCTCGTGCACGTAGATCGAGAGCACGAACCCGGCGGCGAATTTCCATCCCCACGCCGTCCAATAGACGCCCAGCGAGAGGAGCATCGAGAAGAACGTCGAACCCTTGGTGAGACCCAGCAGCAACACCTTGCCCTTCGTAAGCAGAAAGGCGAGGACGACCTTGAACTTCCACACGAAGAGCAAGATGGCGCCCGGAATACCCGCGCGGCCTACCCAACTCGGCGTCTTGTGAGGCGCGGTGGCGGTCCCGGCGGCCTCGGCGCGGCGGCCCAGGTCCGCCAGCTTCTCGGTGACGGCCGCGAACTGACGCGAGTTTGGGGGAAGCAGGTCGAGCGCCTGGCGCCAGGTAGCAAGCGCGCCGCCCAAATCGCCGGCTGCGGTGCTGCGTTCGGCGTCCGCCGCCAGGCGCTGCAGCTCGTCGGCATAGACGAGGCGCTGGCAGGCGGGGCAGGCGAGCAGCGCCGGCGCGATTTCCGTGTCGCACCACCGGCAGCGCGTCACGCTCGGCCCGTCAGGCTGGAGCGGCTCTAGCCGAGACCTGATACGGACCGGTGATCTTCAGCTCGGTCTTCTTGTTGAACTTCCAGGCTTCGTAGACCGCGATGCCGATGATCAAAAGGCCGATGGCGTTCTGGATTCCGGCGAGAAATGGAGCTGCGTAGAGGAAGCCGACGATCACGACAATCCCGAATAAGATGGCCCCGGCGCCCGGTTTCGCGGCCGGGTCATCGGCGGTCACTGTTGCGGCCTGAGGGCTCGCAACCGAGTCCGTCGCCGCCGGCTGCTCTGCGACCTCGGTAGCTTGCTCGCGCGCGGCTTGCACGACGAGCGGTACATACGAGGACACGATCGCTGTGTAGGTAAGGAATATCGCGAGGGCCTGATAGCGCCAGCCGCCGCGCCCGTTCGAGCCCTTGTTTACCGCTTTCCCTACCACGAATCCCACGACGATCGCCAGGATTCCGAATTCGCTGTCAGTCGTCACCAGCACGATGTACCACACGATCGAGCACGCGATCGCGGCCAGAAGGCCGAGGGCCAGCGCCTTCCCAAACCGCCCCGCCGACCCGCCGCGCTGCCACTGGTCCGCCATGACGTTGCGGCACGCGCCGCAGACGACCTGACCGTTCACCTCGAAGTACGTATCCTCGATCGACCTGCGGCACGCGGCGCAGGTCAATCCGCCTTGGCCTTGCAGGGGCTCGGCCCGGTTGAACTGGAGGTCGCCCGCTTGTTGATCGGCCACGAGATCCTCCCGACTGAAGTAGGGGGGCGCGGGGCACAATGTTTGGGGCAGGGGGGGCGCGCGCAAGCCGGGCAGCCCGTGCTGCATGGCCGGACGGGACCTCGGTTCAGGTACTATACCGTATCTGAGATACTGGCGAGTCTCTGACGCCGCCTGTCCCGTCGGAACAGGTCGCCGTCCAGCCAGGCGGCCTCGTCGCTCACGGCGCAGGGAGGTGCCTCGACCGGGGCTGATGGCGCTCCCAGACGAACAAAGTCCACGGCCCGCGACACCACCCCAGGATCCCGCACCACCTCCCGGTGCCCCAACCCCGTCGTGGTAACCAGCTCCGCGCCCGGCCAGGCGGCCGCGATCGCGGCACCCTCAGCCCAGGGCACGGTCCGGTCGTCCCGGTCGTGAACGATGAGCAACGGGACCTCGAGCGCCGTCGCGAGGCGCGGCACATTCAGGTCCGACCAGCGGAAGCGCAGCCGGGCTTCGCTGCGGCGGCGCATGCCAGCCATCGCCGCTGGGCCCACGCCTAGCAGCATAGCGAAGTCGTTCGCAAACCGTGCCGGATCGGCGGCCGGAGCGATGAACACTGCGCGCTGCACTTGGAGGCCTTGGGATACTGCCAACGCGCTGGCGGATCCGCCCATCGAGTGGGCGATGATGCCGAAGACCGATCCCGCGGCGTCCGCCACGGCGTGCAGCGCCCGGGCTACCTGGGGCATCGAGCTCAGCTTCCCGTCCGACGCGCCGTGGCCGGGGGCGTCGAACGTGACGACCGAGAACCCGCTGGCCACGAGGGGCTCCACGAACGCCGCCGCCAGCCGGCCGCCGCGGCCGCCCCACCCGTGCACGAGCGCGATTGCCGGCCCCCGCCCCCACGCCCAGGCAGCCACGCGTCCGCCCTCGACGCAGACGCGAAACTGCTGCGCCGTCGCGAGCAGATTGCGCACCGGTGGCGCGAGCGGCGTCCGGGGAGGAGTGAAGAAGAGTCGCTCGGCGAACGCCGCACCCACGGCGGGAGCGGTCCGTTCGAGCGCCCGCATGGCGACACGCGCGGCTCGGATTTGAAAGTTCATCAGTGCCTCTGGGCTGTGGAGAGGAGCGCCTCGAAGGCGTGACGGGCACGCCCCTCGGCCTTCGGGTCTTGGAGCAAGCGCTGCGCGTGGTGGTACGCGAGCGCCACGCCGTACAGGTCGTGCGCGAACTGGTCGGGGTCGGCATCGCGCCGGAAGTGGCCTTCTTCGACGCCCTTCCGGAACGAGGTGGCGATCACGCCGAGCCAGTCGCGCTGCAGCTGCTGGAGCCGGTCGCGGACTGGGCCGGGTCGATCGTCCAATTCGGTCGCGGCAGCCACGAACAGGCAGCCGCCTGGCATCGGGCCCGAACGGGTCCACTCGAGCCAGCGCTCGAACAGGGCGCGCACCCGGGGGACACCACGCGGCTGGGAGAGGGCGGGCCGCACGACGCTGTCCACGAATGTGGCGGCGGCATGCTCGAGCACCTGGATCTGCAGGGCTTCCTTGGATCGGAAGTGGCCGAAGAGACCACTCTTCGAGAGGTCGAGGTCGTCGGCCAGCGTGCCGATCGTGAGGCCGCCGAGGCCCACACGGCTCGCGAGCGCGACGGCGCGCTCGAGAACGGCCTGACGGGTGACCTCTCCCTTGGTCGTGGGCATGGGCCATAAAAGCACGATCGTTCGTTTTTGTCAAGCCCGCCTACCTTGCCACGATGATTCCGTTGCGTATCATCGATACTCGTGGGAATCATGCGTCAGAAGCGCAAAACAGAGACGCGGGCCCTGTTGGTCGAAGCGGGCCTCCGGGTCTTCAGCGAGCGCGGCCTTGAGCTCGCTACGCTCGACGAAGTCGCAGAATCAGCCGGCTTTACGAAGGGCGCCATTTACCGGCAGTTCCCCTCCAAGGGCGCCTTTCTCTTGACGCTGTTCGAGCAGTACGCCGCTGTGGCGCGCGCCGGGCCCGGCGCTCGGCATGCACCATGGTTCGTCCCGCTGACGATTCAGTTCGCCGCCCAGGCCCTGCGCGATCCCCTGCTGCGGCGCCGATTGGCCGTCGTCCTCGCCGAGGCGCCCGACGGCGGGACGCCCGAAGGGCAGCTGCTCCGCTCGCTGGCGCGCGTGTTCACGTGACCCGGCTCATCGACTTGAGCCACGAGATCGAGCACGGGATGGTCACCTATCCGGGGCTCCCGGCCCCCACGATCTCGGATTGGATGAGCCGCGAGGCTTCCAGCGCCAAGTACGCGGCGGGGACGACCTTTCAGATCGGCAAGATCGAAATGGTGGCGAACACCGGCACCTACCTGGACGCTCCCTCGCATCGCCACGCTGGCGCGGGCGACGTCAGCGCCTATTCGCTCGAGGCGGTGGCGGATCTGGAGGGACTCGTGGTGCGGGCGACCGACACCTCGGGGGTGCGGCGTGGACTCGATGCCGGCCGCTTCCGGGGCCGGGACGTGCGGGGGAAGGCCGTGCTGATCCACACCGGGTGGGACGTCCACTGGCGCACGGCGGCGTACGGCTCTGGCCACCCGTTCCTGACTCGCGACGCCGCCGAGCACCTCGTCAGTTCGGGCGCGGCGCTCGTGGGGATCGACTCGCTCAACATCGACGACGACAAAGACGGCACGCGTCCGGCCCACACCGCCATCCTGGGCGCCGGGATCCCGCTGGTCGAGCACCTCTGCGATCTGGGCGCCCTGCCGGACGCCGGGTTCCGCTTCTTCGCGGTGCCGGTCAAGGTAAAGGGGATGGGGAGCTTCCCGGTGCGGGCGTTCGCCGCGGTCCGCGCATGACGCGGCGCGCCACCGGGGTCGGCGGTCTCGTCGCGTTGCTGCTGTGCGGTTGCTGGGTTGCAGATGTGCCCGAGGGCGACCGCCTCGCTGTGCTCACCGTGCACGATCTCGCCGCGTATGGCGTCCGCGGTCCCGATTCCTCGGCGCGCGAGTCCTTCAAGCGCATCAACAACTTCGACCGATCCTACAGTATCGAGTACGAGTTCCAGCGCGAACAGCCGGACCCGCTGTACCTCGCCGTCACGATCGATGTCGAGCGGAATCCGCAATCCGCGGCAACGACGATGAGCACGAAACGCAAGGCCTTGATCTTGACGCTGCGGGCGGGAGGCCTCCACGCGCGGAAGGACGAGGCCCCCGCGTACGGGGACGAGGCGTACTTCGGCACACTCCTGCGGAACTCGCAGCAGATCGGGCACCTCGTCATGGTGCGTCGCGGGGCTGCCGTGTATACCGTGGCGTTGGTGGGTCTCGTCTTCGCCTCGGCGGATGATTGGCCGCCGCTCCTGGATCCCAAGCTCGCGGTCGTCGATTCCCTGACGGCCACCCGCTCCCGGCGTTAGCGGGCGCCGGCCAGAGCCCGCACGACGTGTGCGAGTCCGTCCACGACGCGTGCCATGCGGTCATAGTCGAGCTTGTCCGGCGTGTCCATGGGCGTGTGGTAGAACGGATTCCGATACGGTGCCGTGTCGCTGATCATGATCGCCGGATATCCCTCGAGCCAAAACGACCAATGGTCCGACCACCACACGCCCGGGACCCACGCTGGCGCCGCGGCTCCCTGGCTGGGGAATTGGGCCGCCGCGCGGAACGCCCCAATCGACCGGCGCAGCAGCGCGCGTGACCTGAGATTCGAGACGAATCCGATGAAATCGCCGACGTCCGGGTAGGCGAGGTTCAGCGGAAACGGGTAGCGCTGGCTGCCCTTCTCGCTGTCGTAGTAGCCGATCGACTCGATCGACAGCATCGCGACGATCTGATCGTTCCGCGCGCGGGCGGCCTGCGCGTAGTGGCGGCTCCCCATGTCCCCCGTGGCGAACGAGGGCGGCTCTTCGTTCGGGAAGAACACGAACCGCACCGTGCGCGCCTGCGGCGTGTGCGCGAACAGGCGCGCCAGCTCGAGCACGCCGGCCACGCCGCTCGCGTTGTCGTCGGCGCCGGGCGCCTCCTCCGCGGTGTCGTAGTGCGCGCCGAGCACCACGACTTCGTGGCCCCGGCCCGCGCCCGCCACCGTCGCCTCGAGATTGCGGTACGTGCGGCCGTCGGCCGTGAACTCCTGCGACTCGACGTGATAGCCGTAGGACTGGAGGACGCTGTCGATGTACGCCGCGGCGCGCAGCACGTTGGCATAGTCGTCGTCCGAGCGGGCGCCGATCCGACCGGCCAGCACGCGCACGTGCTCCTCGAGGCGCCGGCGCAACACCTCCTGCTGCGGCCTGAGGGCGGGCAGGGGGCCCGTGAACGCCGGGCCCGGCATCTTCACCGTGAACAGCCAGATGGCGAGGAACAGCAGTGGGAGAAAGCTGGCGAGCGCGATCATGCGGATCCGGCCCCAGCGAGTGCGGGGAACGATGGCGAGTCGCATGCCGGTAACATAGCTTCTCCGAAAGTCCCCTCTCCGGAGTACCGATGGCCGTCCGTCACCGCCTCGTCCTCGCCGCGCTGCTCCTCGGTCCCGGCGCGCTCGGCGCTCAGCGCACGCAGAAGCCCGCCCTCCACGGTCGCCACTGGATCGCGATCACGGGCAAGCCGCTCGCCGCCACCGCCGGCGCGATGATGTTCCAGAAGGGCGGGAATCCCATCGACGCCGCGTGCGCCATGCTCGCCGCCACGACCACCATGTGGGACGTGCTCTCCTGGGGCGGTGAGACCCAGGCGCTGATCTACAATCCGCAGACCAAGAAGGTGATCGCGCTCAACGCCCTCGGCGTCGCGCCCACCGGCGCCACGCCAGAGTTCTATCGCTCGAAGGGGATGAGCTTCCCCCCGGAGTACGGCCCGCTCTCCGCGATCACCCCCGGCACGCCCGGCGGCCTGATGACGATGCTCGCCGAGTACGGGCGGTTGAGTTTGAAAGACGTGCTCGAACCCGCGATCCGCATGGCCGACGGCTATCCGATCGAGGACGAAACCGCCAACTCGATCGAGCGCCAGAAGCGCTGGCTCAAACAGTGGCGGTACTCGCGAGCCGTGATGCTGCCGCACCTGGGCGAAGCGCGCGAAGCGCCCGAGGGGGGCGAGATCTTCCGCCAGGCCGACCTCGCCGCCACGCTGCGCAAACTCGTCGAGGCCGAGCAGCAGGCGCTGCGCCGCGGCAAGAGCCGGCGCGACGCGATCTACGCGGCGTATGACCGGTTCTACAAGGGCGACATCGCCCAGGAGTTCGTGCGCGGAGTGCGGGAAGAGGGTGGGCTCATCACCATGCAGGACCTCGCCAATTGGCGGGTGAAGATCGAAGAGCCGGTGATGACCACGTACCGGGGCATCGACGTCTATAAGCTGCAGCCCTGGTCGCAGGGGCCGGCGATGCTGCAGGCCTTGAACATCCTCGAGACCTTCGATCTCAAGGCGATGGGCTACAACAGCACGCGCTACATCCACACGCTGTACCAGACGATGAGCCTGGCGTTCGCCGACCGCGATTTCTACTACGGCGATCCCGCCTTCCCGCCCGAGGAGCCGATCCGCGGCCTGTTGTCCAAGGAGTATGCGCGCCAGCGCGCCCAGACGATCAACCCGGACCGCAACGACCCATCGATCAAGCCGGGGGACCCGTATCCCTTCCAGGGTGGGACGAATCCGTACCTGAATCTGCTGCGCGCGTGGCCGCCGGCGCCGCCCCGTCCCGCGGTGACGTCGGAGGGCGCCACCCAGTCCGATCCCCCCGAAGAAGCGCTCGCCGCGTTCGACGAAGCGTTCACGCGCGGTACGACGTCGATCGAGGCGGCCGACACGTCAGGGTGGGTCGTGTCGGTGACGCCGTCGGGTGGCTGGATTCCGGCGGTGATCGCGGGCCGCACCGGGATCGGCGTGAGCCAGCGGGCGCAGCAATTCGTGGTGGACACGGCGGACAATCCGTTCAACACGATCGCCCCGGGCAAGCGCCCGCGCGTGACCCTGACGCCGACCCTCGCGCTCAAGGACGGGCGGCCGTTCATGGCGTTCGCCGTGCAGGGCGGCGACACCCAGGACCAGAATCTCCTGCAGTGCTTCCTGAACGTGGTCGAGTTCGGCATGGACGTGCAGCAGGCGGTCGAGGCGGCGAACATCACGAGCTATCAGATGCGCAACTCGTTCGGGAACCACGAGACCATCCCAGGGCGCCTGACGCTGCGCGAAGACACGCCCTCCTGGATCCGACGTGAGCTGCGGGGCATGGGCTACCGGCTCGATTTCCAGGAGCGGACGTCGGGTCCCATCAACGCGATCTACTTCGACTGGAAGCACGGGTCGTTCTGGGGCGGGTCCTCGAACCACGGCGAGGACTACGGGATCGCCTGGTAGTCGCCGCGACCATCACCCGGATTCGCGCGTCACTACAGTGGAGCGTCACCCCATCCACCTGATAGGAGCGCGTGTGTCTTTGCGGACCTGCCTCACCGTCGCCTGCGCGGCCCTGTTCGTCGCCACGCCGCTGGCCGGCCAGGGCGACCCCCAGCCCGACCGCACCATCGACGCCGCCGAACGGCGTGCCGTCATCGACGGCGTGATCAACCGCCTCAAGGAAGCGTACGTCTTTCCCGATACGGCGGCCGCCATGGACCGCGCGATTCGGGCGCGCCAGCGTCGCGGCGAGTACGACGGCATTACCAGCGCCCGTGCCTTCGCCGACTCCCTCACGGCGCACTTGCACGCCGTCAGTCGCGACCGGCACCTCCGGGTGCGGTTCGTCGCCCGCGGCGTTCCGGCGGGCCCCGGCGGCGATGGCCCGAGCCCCGAGGACCGAGAGCAGGCAAGGGTCTTCGGGCAGCGCGTCAATTTCGGTTTCGAGCGCATCGAACGGCTGGCGGGCAACGTTGGCTACGTCGAGATCCGCAGCTTTGGCTTTGACACCGCCGATGTGTCAAGCGTCGCGGCGAACGCCTTCACATTCCTCGGCAACACCGACGCGCTGATCATCGACATCCGCCGCAACGGCGGTGGCTCACCACACATGGTCGCGCAGGTGTCGAGCTACCTCTTCGGTCCCGACCCAGTCCACCTCAACTCGCTGTATTGGCGTCCCGCCAATCGCACCGATGATTTCTATACCCGAGGCACCGTGCCGGGCACGCGGTATGGTCCCGATAAACCGGTGTACGTCCTCACCAGCCGCAACACGTTCTCGGGCGCAGAGGAGTTTGCTTACAACCTGCAGTCGCGGAAGCGCGCGACGATTGTCGGGGACACCACCGGCGGGGGGGCGCATCCGGGCGGCATCCGGCGGGTCACCGAGCACTTCGCGGTGTGGGTGCCGAGCGGGCGCGCGATCAACCCCATCACGAAGACGAACTGGGAGCGCGTGGGCGTGCGGCCGGACGTGGCGGTGCCTTCCGACCAGGCGCTGCGCGCCGCGCACTTGGCCGCGCTGCGGGGCTTGCGCGAACGCGCGACGGACCCGGAGCGGCGCCGACAGCTCGACGATGCCATCGCGGAGGTCGAGGGGCGCCAGCCGTAGGGTGTTATCGGACCTCGGTGCCGATCACCGCGATCTTCTTCAACTGGAAGCACGGGTCGCCGACCTTTCCTCCTCATCGGCGCTACGCTGATTGCCCCTGGGGCTGCGGTTTGGACGCCGTCCGGGACACCAGTCCGCTGAGCTTTGCGATCCGTGAGGGCTACTACGTCGACCCGCCGCCCCCGCCGCCGCACATCGCGCTTCTGCTCACGACCGAAACGCAGTAACCGTGCGTGAACTACCACTTGGAAGGCGAGTTCAGCGTCGTCGGCAACGTGTTGCGGGTCGCTGTTTCCGACCGGGTCACGGAACCCGCGGTCTGCCTGACGGCGATCGGCCCCGCGCAGTACCGGGTGGCATTGCCGGTCAGCACTGGGGGGACGTACACGCTCGAGTTCACCCGTGACGGCGTCACGGATCGCTATACCGTGACGGTCACCGAGAGTGCAATCCAGATCGCGACGGTGGACGCGCATTTCACTCGCCCCACCGCTACAAGCTTCCCCCGGGGCAGCTAGCCGCAGCGACAGTAAAGAAACAGCATCCCAACAGTCGTGGCGCAGTTCCCCGCGCTGAGGTGCACCCCCCTCAGCGGAACAGCACGTCGTACGGCCCGATGCTCCCTCGATCCACCACGAGGTGTTGGTAGCCTGTCTGCGGGCCCCCCGTCCGCACGTAGTCGCCCGGGCCGCCCGACTTCACGTCGGCGCGATAACGCTCGTGCAGGTACTGGCTCAGCTCGAGGGCCGTGATTTCATGGTCGCCGTCGGCGTCGGCGAGCCGGTCCCCCACCGCTTCCGCGATGAACTCGGCCAGGTAGCCGCCCGCCCGAAACTTGACTGCGACGCCGGACGTCACATCCTCCTCGGACGAGAAGAGCCCCATCCGGCCGGGCACCGAGATCACGTCTTTCGAGAACCCGCCGCTGAAGCACGCGTCGAACACGAGCAGCGACACCCGCGCGCGGATGCCGGCGAGCAGCTGGCTCAGATCGTCGTCGCTCAAGTCGTCGTCGTAAAAGACGAGGGTCTCGTCCAGGTTGTCGGGATCGGCCGCTTGGCCGCCGGCCCGCGGGTTGCGGCCGCCGTGCCCGGAGTAGAAGAGCACGAACATGTCGTTGGGGCCCGCCTCGCGCCCGACGCGCTCGATCGCCTGGCGCACCGCGGCCAACGTGGCCTGCTGGTCCACGAGCACCACGCCATCCGCGGCCCGCATGCCGGCGCCGCGCAGCATCGCATCGTACATCCGGCGGGCGTCGTCCGCCGTGAACATGAGGTTGTTGGCGCGGCCACCGTAATTCGAGATGCCGACGAAGACGCCGTACACCCGGCCGCCCGTCGCCGCGGGGGGGCGAGCCACAACGGCGGGCCCGCCACCGGTCGCGGCGCGCCGCAGCGAGAGCCGGTACGCCCCCGTTTTGGCCGCCGCGTACGACGTCGCCATGATCCGGTACCGGCCGCTCGCACGGAGCCTCACGGTGACGCGAGACAAGTCCTGCCGGCCGTCGGCGTCGTCGTTGTCAATTTGCTCCTGTCCCTCTCCGGGGGGGATCAGGGACAGGTAGGGGTCGAACTCGCCGGATGCGAGCTCGACGACGATCGAGTCGCCCGTCGCGCCGTCGAAGGCGTAGAGGTCCCGGTATTCCCCACTGGAGAGCCGCGCGTCGGCCGAGGACAAGGCGCCGGTCTTTGTGTCGCCGTAGGCGATCGCTTCGACGTCGCGCGTACGCCCCGTCGCGGGGCTCGCCGCCGCGGGGGCGCCGTAGTCGATCCGCAGCTCGTACGCTCCCGTCTCGCCGCGCTCGTAGGACGTGACCGCGACCCGGTACTGTCCGGCTTCGTTGAGGTCGGCCTCGATGACGCTGTGGTGCGGCTTGCCTTCGACGTCATCGTTCCAGAGGCGCTCGCCCCGGGGGGGGACGAGCATCAGGTACGTGTCGAAGTCGTTCGAGGCCACGTCGAGCGTGACGTGCTGACCGGGGCGCCCCTCGAGCGTGTAGCTGTCCACGTACTCTCCCGAACGGAGGGTGTCGTCGCCCGCCGCCAGGCGACCGCGCTCCACGCGCGGTGTCGCAGCGACCGCCGCCGCGCCCGCCGTCCCGCTTTGGATCCGGACGTCGTACTGGCCGGTCTCGCCGCTCTTGTACGAGGTGACCCAGACCCGATAGGTGCCGTCTTCCGGCAGCTCGTACGACACGAGCGAGCGGTTGGCATCGCCCGCGTAATCGTCGTTCTCGTGCTGTTTGCCGCTCGGGTCGATCACGATGAGATACGGGTCGAACGCGGTGGACCGTAGGTCCACAGTTGCGGTCTGCCCGCGCCGTCCCGCGAAGGTGTAGGAGTCGCGGTATTCGCCCGTGCGGAGCGTCGTGTCGCCCGCCGCCAGGCGGCCGCTCTCGACCCGGACCCCCGGGGCCGGGCTCCCGGCCCCCGCCGCCGCGCCCGTCTCGATGCGCAGCTCGTACGCGCCCGCTTCGTCCTTCTTATAGGAGGTGACTACGACCCGGTAGGTCCCGGTCTCCTCGAGGGCGAGCTCGAGCCGCGAACGGCTGCTCGAGCCGTTGAAGTCGTCGTTTTCCTTCTTGTCACCGGATGGGGCGATCACCATCAGATAGGGATCGAAGGCCGAGGACGTGAGGTCGAACGCCACCCGTTGGCCTGCCCGACCCTGGAACTCGTAGCTGTCGTAGAATTCGCCCGTCTGCAGCTGGCCGTCGCCGCTCGCCAGCGCGCCCCGATGCACGATGGGCGCGGTGCCGCCACCCTGTGCGGCGAGCACGCTGGGGATTGCCGCAACGCACACCACGACCCACCGCCGCCAGAGACCGTCCATGCGAGTCCTCCTTCCGCAGGCCCCAATTCTCGTAGTGACAGCAAGGATGCAGTATCCCGACACGCAGCCTTCAGTTCGCGCTCAGATCCTCACGTTTCTCGTTCTTGGGCGTGGTAGGCGCCTGAAGTCGTCGCCCCATTCGACGCGGCCTTGGAGCACGAAACCGTCGTAGTATTCGCCAGTCGGCGTCCCAGGGGTTCGTAGTGACAGCAAGGACGCAGTATCCCGACATATCAGAGCGCAGTTGGCCTCGACAGCGTCGCTCATCCTTACGTCAATTGCTTCCGTCGCCGGCACGGTCGTCGTGGAGCTCCTGATCCGCGCGCCATCCAGCGTACGGTGGGCGGGACAACGCGTGGTCGGGCCCGTCCCGGACTAGGCGCTGATCATTAGGGAGCGGCCGAACGCGCAGCCCCCCTGTGGACCCAATTCTCGCAGTGACAGCAAGGACGCAGTATTCTGACACTCCAGGCTCTTTGCGCCTCAACCGGGTCGCCCTTTCCCCTCGTCGCTAGTCGGCGCTTCGTCGCGCGCCTCGCGAGTCCGCGGGGTCGGGCTCCTACTGGCCTCGGCGTCGCTCCCCCCCCCCCCAAATTCAGGAGTCCGGCCCCCGCCCCGGCGTTCGTCGGCGCTCCCGACACTCGGGTTTCAGTCGGGTCCTCCCCCTCGCGTTTGCCCTCCTGATCCGCGCGGTATCCAGCGTACGGTGGGCGAGACAACGCATGGTCGGGCCCGTCCCGCACTAGACGCAGATCATCACGGCGCGGCCGAACGCGCAGGCGCCCTGTGGACCCAATTCTCGCAGTGACAGCAAGGACGCAGTATCCTGACTCTCCAGCTCGCGTGCGCCTCAACCGGCTCGCTCTTTCGCCTCGTCGCTAGTCGACGTTTCGTCGCGTGCGTCCCGAGTCCGCGGGGTCCACCTCCTCACTGGCCTGGGCGTCGCGATTCCCCCCCCCAATTCAGGAGCCCGCCCTCGGCGTTCGTGGGGGCCGAAGTGCCGGGGCGATGGCGATCAGCTAGGGACCGAAGGCCGCGATCCCGACACTCGGGTTTCAGTCGGCTCCGACCGCCTCGCGTTTGCCCTTCTGCTCCGGCTCCCGCAGGCCGAGCGAGCGTTCGATCTCCCGGGTGATGTGCATCGAACAGAACTTCGGTCCACACATGGCGCAGAACTCGGCGCTCTTGAAGTACTCCGCCGGCAGCGCCTCGTCGTGCAGCTCGCGGGCCCGCGCGGGGTCGAGCGCCAGGCGGAACTGCTCGTTCCAATCGAACGCGTAGCGCGCGCGGGACAGCGCGTCGTCACGCTCGGTCGCGCCAGGCCGGCGGCGCGCGATGTCCGCCGCGTGGGCCGCGATCTTGTACGCGATCACGCCCTCGCGCACCTCCTCTGCGTTCGGCAGGCCGAGGTGCTCCTTGCGAGTGACGTAGCACAGCATGTCCGCGCCGAACCACCCGATCATCGCCGCGCCGATCGCCGACGTGATGTGGTCGTAGCCCGGCGCCACGTCGGTGACGAGGGGGCCCAGCGTGTAGAACGGCGCCTCGTGACACAGTTCCTTCTCGAGCCGAACGTTCACTTCGATCTGATGCATTGGGATGTGCCCCGGTCCCTCGATCATCACTTGCACGTCCCGCTGCCACGCCCGCTCGGTCAGCTCCCCGAGCACGGTCAGCTCGGCGAGCTGCGCCCGGTCGGTCGCGTCCGCGATCGACCCCGGCCGGAGCCCGTCGCCGAGCGATAACGTCACGTCGTATTCGCGCGCGATGTCGAGCAGCCGGTCGTAGTGCTCGTACAGCGGATTCTGTTTTCCATGCTGCGTCATCCAGTACGCCATCAGCGAGCCGCCGCGGCTCACGATCCCGGTGACGCGGCCGAGGGCGTAGCCCACATGCTCGCGCAGGATACCGGCGTGCACCGTGATGTAGTCGACCCCTTGCTTCGCCTGGTGCTCGATGTTGTCGAAGATGTGATCCACCGTGAGCTGGGACACGTCGCTCGCGTTTTCGATCGCCTGGTAGATCGGCACCGTGCCGATCGGTACGGGCGACGCGGCGATGATCGCTTCGCGGATCGCGTCGATGTTCCCGCCGGTCGAGAGATCCATCACGGTGTCGGCGCCGTAGTGCACCGCGTGATGCAGCTTCTCGAGCTCGCCGTCGATGTTCGACTCGACCGCCGAGTTGCCGATGTTCGCGTTGATCTTGACGCTCGCGACTTTGCCGATCGCCATCGGGTCGAGCCGCTGCGCGAGATGCTTGACGTTCGCGGGAATGATCAGTCGCCCGATCGCGACCTCGTCGCGGATCGTCTCCGGCGCGAGACCCTCACGCTCGGCGACGCGGCGCATCTCTGGAGTGATCGTGCCCTGGCGGGCGTGGTGCATTTGCGTTACGACGGGCATGCAAGAGACTCCTTGTCGCAAACGGGAGTGGGGAGTGGGGAGTGGTACTCGACGGACCACGCCGGATTCCCGGTGTGTGCCGCGACGAACCGCTCCCCACTCCCCACTCCCCGCATTTCGCGACTCCCTTCGCCGGTACGAACCGGATCAGGTTCTGAGGGTGTGATCTCAGCCCGCTACTGGCGGGCACCCCTGTCACACAACAATCTAGACGCGCAGACGCACAGACGCCTAGGGCTGCGGAAGCCGAGACGCCCCGGGGTGACAGGAGAGCTCCGTGCAAGCCTTCGAGCACGACGAAGTCAGGAGCTTCGCCGAGGTACGTCGCAAGATGCGCCGCGGTGCGGTGCTCATCGCCGGCGGCACGGACCTCGTGTCGCTGATGCGCGACGGCTTGGTCACCCCGCGTGTTGTCGTGGATCTGAAACCGATCCGCGGCGGCGCCGGCATCCGCGCCTCCCGCTCCGGCGCCGCACTCGGCGCGCTGGCGCTCGTCGCCGACGTCGCCGCGGACGACGGCGTGAAGCGCTGGTACCCCGCCCTGGCCGCTGCCTGCGACGCCGTCGGCACGACGCAGATCCGCAACATGGCGACCCTCGGCGGCAACCTGTGCCAGCGGATCCGCTGCTGGTACTTCCGCCAGAACGTCCGGTGTCACAAGACGGGAGGCCGTGGGTGTCCCGCGGTCGACGGGCTGAACGAGTACCTCGCGATCTTCGGCGACGGCGCCTGCCACGCGCCGCACCCGAGCGACCCAGCCGTGGCGCTCGCGGCGCTGGACGCGACCATCCGGGTTCGGCCCGCCAACCCCCGGCTTGCGCCCGGGGTTAGGAAACCTCGGTCGCCAAGCGCACGCCGGACCGACTCCGGGCGGAAGCCCGGGGATCCCGGAAGCGTGTCGTTGACGATCTTCGACCTGTATCGAACGGCCGCTCAGCGCCGCGATGCGGAGACTGTCCTCCGGCCCGGCGATGTCATCGAGCGAATCACTCTGCCGGCGGCGTACGCGGGAGCGCGCCAGGTCTATCGCAAGGCCACGCAGCGCGCCGAGTGGGACTTCGCGCTCGTGAGCGTAGCCGTCGTCTGGCCCAAGACACGCGGCGCGGTGCCGCGCGCCGTCCTCGGCGGGGTGGCCCCCCGGCCGTGGGAGGTGCAAATCGGGGAGTGGGGAAAGGGGAACAGCTGGGCCCGGCGGGTGGCTGAAGCGGCGGTGATCGGCGCCAAGCCAATGTCCGAGAACGGCTACAAGGTCGAGCTCGCCAGGAACCTGCTGCTGGAGGCCCTGGGGGATTGACGGGGAGCACCATATTCATATATTCGTATATATGAATGATGGCGCTACGATCACATCGGCTGGCGTCGATACCGTGTTCGCCGCCCTAGGCGACCGGCTGCGTCTCCGGATTGCCTGCTGCCTCCTGGCCGCGCCTAGCCCTGGCGGGCTGTGCGTGTGCGAACTCGTCGACGCCGTCGGCGAAACCCAACCCAATGTCAGCCGCCACCTGAAACTGCTCCAGGCGGCCGGGCTCGTGAGGGAGCGCCGCCAGGGGCGCTGGATCTATCACGAGCTTACCGACTCGAACCATCCCCTGCTCCAGAACATCCGGACCTGTCTCGACACGGTTTGCTGCTGCGGGGACGTGCAGGATGACCTGACCCGCCTGCGCGCGCGCCTCGCGCTGCGCGAGGGCGGGAAGTGCGTCGTTGGAACGACGCCGAAGGCGCAGGAGGGGGGAGGTGAGGGAAATGAACGAGCTCGATTGCCCGTGGTGCAGTAGCGGCTGCTGCTGACGTGAGGAGATGATGGGGGGGGGCGTTGCTAGCGCGCCTCCTCGACCAGCAAGGTCACGATCTCCCACGGTCGCAGCATCAGGGTCGTGCTGCGGCGATCGCGGGCCAGCGGCACGCCCGCGGCGGGGTCCTCCAACAGGTTCGCGATCCGCACGCGCGCGACGGGCCGGCCGAAGGTCAACACGGCCTGCGTCGGGCGGCCGTGCCATTCGACCAGCCGGATGACGTAGGCCTCGGTGTTTTCGCCGCGCTTCAGCGCGGTGATGTAGACGTTATCCGCGTCCACACTCGCAAACGACCAGGAGTGCCCTGCGCTCCCGGGATGCGGCGGCTCGCGCGCGGCGAGGAGCAGTTCGTTGAACTCCATTCCGCGGCGCACCGTCAGCGCTGCGCCCGACCGCCAGTCGCCGGCGTGCGGATAGACCCCATAGCGGAACGCCTGATGGCCGCGGTCGGCCAGGGAGTCGGGCCAGAGCGGCGAGCGCAGCAGCGACAGGCGCATCCGGCGGCCGCGCGTGTCCCACCCGTATTTGCTGTCGTTCAGCACGCTCACCCCGAACGTCGCGTCCGAGAGGTCCGCCCACCGGTGGCCCGCGTGCTCGTACTTGGCGCGCTCGGCCTGGGTGTGCGGGGCGGTCGGCTGCCCGATGACGCCATACGGGATTTCGTAGAACGCGCTGTCGGCCGCGACGCTCCAATCGAATGCCACCTTCAGCAACTTGCGTGTCTCCCGCCAGTCCACCGTGGTCCGGATCTCGAGCAGTGGCTCGTCGCGGCGCAGCACGAAGCGCTGGACGACGCGGGTCTTGTTCCACGGCTTGTCGAATTCGATCCACCGCTCGGACGCGTCGCCGCCGGTTCGCACGGCGCTCACGGAGTCGAGCGTCCACTCCTCGCCCGTGTAGCCGATGTCCCAGGCGTCCCACGCCGCCGGGCGGTCGCCGAACAATTGCAGCACGTTCCCGCGGCCGCCGGACGCGAGCGCCTCGCGACCGACGCCCTTGTGGTAGAGCCGCGTGAGCTGCCCCGACAGCGTGTCTACCTCGACGAGCAGGAAGTCGTTCTCGAGCCGTGCGGCGTTTCCGTCCAGCGCGCCGCGCTGTGCCGCGCCGCGCCGGATCCAAAACACCTTGAAGCCGAGCCCGGGCACTTCACGCGCGAGAAACCGGAGCGAGTCTCCGCCGAGCACCGCGAGCGTCGCGCGTTGCGCCGCGTCCACTGCGCGCAGATCCCGCTCACGGGAGAGCGCGGCCAGCGCGGCGTCGACCGGCACCGCGGCGTACGACGTGCGCACCCACGATGTCGGGTTGAACACGACGACGGGCACGCCGTCGCCGCGCGTATCGAGCAGCGCGGCGAGCCGGCGGAACGCGGCCTCGCGGATGGCGCCGGCGGCCGCAGCCACGCTGTCGTAGGTGCGCATCGCGTCGAGGTAGATGGGGCGGATCCCCGAGCCCGGCAGCAGGTCGTGGAACTGGTTGAACAGGGTCTGCTCCCAGGCGTGCCGCAGCTCGCCGCGGGGATAGACGGCGGTGTCGAGCGCCGCGAGCATCTCGGCAGTGCCGAGCAGCTCTTCGCTGCGCCGGTTCCGTCGCTTCATCCACGCCTGCGTCGTGTACGTGCCGCGGTGGTACTCGAGGTACAGCTCGTCGCGCCACACGGGCCAGGCGCTGTCGGCGCGGGCGCCGCGGATCGCCCGGAGCGCGCGTTCGGGCGTCGCATCCTGCAGCACGGGGAAGGCCGGGAGCCGCTGCAGGTCCTCACGGCGCTCCAACATCTCGATCGTCGGCCCGCCGCCGTGATCTCCCACGCCGTACAGCACCATCATCTGGTGGGCGCCGCGCGTGCGCTCGTTGTCCGCGGCCATGTCACGCGCCAGACCGGTTCCGCTCAGGTCGTGGTCGTAGCCCCACGGGTTGTAGGAGAAGATCCGCGTCCCGTCGAGTCCCTGCCAGAAGAACGCGTCATACGGGAACTCGGTCGAGTCGTTCCAGCGGATCTTCTGGGTGACGAACGCCTGCATCCCCAGACCACGCCAGATCTGTGGGAGGGTCCACGGATACCCGAAGCTGTCGGGCGTCCAGGCGATCCGGGCCCGCCGCCCGAACCGCTGCTGAAACGCCCGCTGGCCGTACAGCCCCTGCCGCACGAGCGATTCGCCACTCGGCAGATTCTGATCGGCCTCCACCCACCACCCTCCCACGATGCTCCAGGTGCCACGCGCTTCCGCCGCGCGGATCGAGTCGAGCAGGCCGGGCGCGCGCGCGTCGAGCCACGCGTAATACTGGGCGGCGCTCGCCGCAAACGTCGCCCCGGGGAACTTCTGCTGAAGCTTGAGGGCCGTCCGCCACGTGTTCTCGACCACTCCCTGCGTCTCCTCCACCCGCCAGAGCCAGGCGGCGTCGATGTGAGAGTTGCCCACCACATGAATCGTGTCGCGCAGAAAGCGGCCATCGTGGGTCGTGAGCAGCGCGTCGGATTGCGCCGCCAGGGCGCGGTAGGCGGTCTTGTCCGGCCGCAGCATCGCGGCGAGCCAGGCTCGAGGGTCGGGCGGGGCCACCGCGCCCGACGAGTCCCCCAGCGCGGGCAGGAGGGCCACGTTGCGCGCGATGTCGCTGTAGGTGCGCTCGTGCACGCGCACCCGCGGCGGGTCCCACCACGGGCGCGAGCGGTCCCGCTCCACGCGGATGGCGAGCGAATCGCCGGGATCGCAAGGGGCGCACAGCGTCACTGTCCCGTCGCGCCACGGCCGCGCGCGCCCGTTCACGCGGTACCGCGCCGTAGGACCGAATTCCGCGGCCAGGAGATCGAGCGTCAGTCCCGCCAGAACGGACGGCACGCGCACGGCGCTCTCGAGCGCGGCCCCGCCGTCCGTCTCCGTCCATTCTAGCGTGATGCGTCCGTCGAGCAGCCCGAGCACGCGGTCTGCCGCGTGTACCGGCATGCTTGCGGCGCGGGCGCCTGTTCCTCGACCCCAGGTGACGACGAGCGTCGGCGGCGGTGCCGCAGCGGCGGCAGCGGCGAGCGACCGGACGTCGAACTGTAGCGCCAGTCGTCTCGGCACGCCGGGGACGAGCGACTCGACGATCGCGCCCACCAGCGTGTCGCGGCCACCGGCCGCCACCAGCCGCGCGTTCGCCGCGGGGATCGCGCCCGGTCCCCAGGCGGTGAGAGCGATCGAGCCGCTCGCCTCGAGCGCCGGGCCGCGCCAGGCGAGCGGGCCCTCGAGTTTGAGAGGTTCGGCAGTCACGGTTGCCGCTGGGAGGTTGCCGGAGCGCGCATCCGCCGGCCGTTGGCTCGCTGCGCGCAGCGGCTGGCCATCGAGCCACGCGCCAAATCCGAACCCGCCTGTCTGGTTCACGACTTTGAGGAGCAGGGTGTTCCACCCTGCGGCCAGCCGGACGACAATCGTGTCGCGCTCCCCGGAAATCCCCCGGGCCACCTCGTGCACGTGAATGCGCTGGCTGTTCAGCCAGGCCGCGACGTCGTCATCGCTCGCGAGCAGCAGCGTGCGCGTCTCTTCCCGCGGACTCTGGAGGTAGGTGAAGGCGTAGACGGCGCTGTGCTCGGTGGACCCTCGCGACACCAGATTCAAATCGACCAGCCCGTCCGCGGCGGCGGTGATCGGCCGCCACGTCGCGTCCGAGTCCGGGAACGCGGCCACCTCGCCACCCAGGTAGTCCCTCGACACGCGCGCCGCGCCCGCGTCGGTGCGGAACGGCTCCGTGATGAGCCAGGCGCGAACTGGGAACGGAGAGCGGGGAGGTGAGAGTGGGGGGGGAGCCTGTAGCAGAAGGACGGCGAGGGCGACGGACGGCGCCATGGGCCGTCCTACACCTCACGCGGCTTGGGCGGTCCGTAGCGATCGGAGGCGTCGTGCAGCTTTTCCCACTCGGATCGGAACGAGAACGGATCGAGCCCGACGGCACGGTCCACGGCCAGAATGCCGTCCAGGTGGTCGATCTCGTGCTGCAGCAGCTCCGCCATCGGTCCTTCGAGCTCCGCCGTGACCGGATTCCCTTTCAGGTCGGTATAGCTGAGGCTCACGCGGTACGCCCGGCTCACCCGCACCAGCAGGTTGGGGAACGAAAAGCAATCATCCCACACGAGGAAGTCCTCTGAGCCGACGTCGGTGATCTCCGGGTTGATCATCGTCCAACGCCGTTTCCCCGTGATCTCGACGAACACCACGCGCACCGGGGCGCCGATCTGGGGGGCGGCCATCGCGCGTCCCATCCCGTACTTCTTCTTGGCGGCCCGCAGCGTGTCCCGCAGATCGTCGGCCACCAACCGGACGGCCGGCGACTTGGGGTCGTGGACCCGTTCGCAGCGGACCCGCAAGATGGGGTCGCCGAGCTGGCGGATGCGCCGGGTGGCCATGGGTCGGCCTAATGTGGGGGTTTGGGACGGACGTGCAACTAGGGGGTGCCGCCCGTATCCTTATAGGTCTATGTCGCTCGCGGGCGTCGTGCTGGCCGGCGGTCGCTCAGCCCGGATGGGATCGCCCAAGGCCCTGCTGGATTTCCGTGGCCAGCCGTTCGTCGTCCGGGTTCTCGAGGCCTTCGAGGCCCTGGAGGTGAAGGCCCGGGTCGTCGTGGTGGGGCCCGACGCCCCTCGCATCCGCCCTGCCCTGGCCGGCCACGACTGCCTGATCGTCGAGAATACCGATGTGGACGGCGGTCCGATCGCCTCGCTCCGCGCCGCCTTGCGGGCGCTGCAACCGGTGCAGCCGCGGGCGGTACTCGTGTGGCCGGTGGACTTGCCGCACGTGCGGGTCGCCACGGTGGAGCGAATGCTCGAGGTCCATCGCCGCCGCGCCGCCCCGGCCGTTGTTCCCACCTTTGCCGAGCGTCGCGGGCACCCCGTCCTCTGGGGAGCGGGGCTGTTCGAGGAGCTGCTCACCAGCGAGGCGGCGGCGCGGCACGGTGCCCGCGCCGTGCTCCAGGCGCACGCGGCGGAGCTCGTGTCTGTGGCCGTGGACGACCCGGCGGTGATCGACGATCTGAACACCCCGGAGGACTACGAGCGGCTGGTGCGGGAATGGAATAGAGACATCTACTAAGGGCGGGCCTAGGCCCGAGTCCCCAGGCCCCAGTCCCCGTTCTCTCGTTGACAATCCCGACAAAGTCATTAGGATTCCCAGTCTGGGGAGGCGCGTGCCACCCAACGTTATGTCCGTTAAGGACTTCCGGGAGCGTCGATGACCAGCATCGAAGCCCAAGTACAACAGCCCTATAAGTACGGGTTCGTCACCGACATCGAGTCCGAGGTCGTCCCCCCCGGGCTCTCCGAGGACGTGATCCGGCTGATCTCGGCGAAGAAGGGCGAGCCCGAGTGGATGCTCGACTGGCGGCTGCGCGCCTACCGCAACTGGCTGAACATGCCGGAGCCGCACTGGCCCAACGTGCGGTATGGCCCGATCGACTACCAGGCGATCAGCTATTACGCGGCTCCCAAGCGGCAGCCCAAGCTCGACTCGCTCGACCAGGTGGACCCGAAGCTGGTCGCCACGTTCGAGAAGCTCGGCATTCCGATCGAGGAGCAGAAGCGTCTCACCGGCGTCGCGGTGGATGCCGTGTTCGACAGCGTGTCGGTCGCGACCACGTTCCAGGCGGAGCTGGCCAAGTACGGAGTGATCTTCTGCGCCATCTCCCAGGCGATTCGCGAGCATCCCGACCTCGTCCGGAAGTACCTCGGCACGGTGGTGCCCTACAACGACAATTTCTTCGCGGCGCTCAACTCGGCGGTGTTCACGGACGGCTCCTTCGTGTACGTGCCGAAGGGTGTGCGCTGCCCGATGGAGCTGTCCACCTACTTCCGGATCAACGCGTCCTCGACGGGTCAGTTCGAGCGCACGTTGATCATCGCGGAGGAGGGGAGCTACGTCAGCTACCTCGAGGGGTGCTCGGCGCCGATGCGCGACGAGAACCAGCTCCACGCCGCGGTCGTCGAGCTCGTCGCGCTCGATAATGCGACGATCAAGTACTCCACGATCCAGAACTGGTACCCGGGGGACGAAGAGGGCAAGGGCGGGATCTACAACTTCGTCACCAAGCGCGGGAAGTGCGCCGGCAAGAATTCCAAGATCTCCTGGACCCAGGTCGAGACCGGCTCGGCGATCACCTGGAAGTACCCCGGCTGCATCCTCCAGGGGGACAACTCCATCGGCGAGTTTTATTCGGTCGCCGTGACGACGCGGCGCCAGCAGGCGGATACCGGCACCAAGATGATCCACCTGGGGAAGAACACGCGCTCCACGATCGTGTCGAAGGGCATCTCGGGGGGGCACGGACAGAACACGTACCGCGGCCTGGTGAAGATCATGAAGAACGCCGACGGGGCGCGGAACTATTCGCAGTGCGACTCGATGCTCATCGGCGACCAGTGCGGTGCGCATACCTTCCCGTACATCGACGTGCGCAACAGCACGGCGATCATGGAGCACGAGGCCTCGACCTCCAAGATCGGCGAGGACCAGATCTTCTATCTGCGCCAACGCGGACTCTCCGCCGAAGACGCGGTGTCGATGATCGTCAACGGCTTCTGCAAGGAAGTGTTCAAAGAGCTGCCGATGGAGTTCGCCGTCGAGGCCACGCGGTTGCTCGGGATCAGTCTCGAGGGGAGTGTTGGTTGATGCTCGAGGTCAAGAACCTGCACGTCGCCGTCAACGGCGCGGAGATCCTGCGCGGCGTGGACCTCGCCGTCCGGCCCGGCGAGGTGCACGCCGTCATGGGGCCGAACGGTTCCGGGAAGAGCACCCTCGCGCAAGTCCTGGCTGGGCACCCCGCCTACACCGTCACCGCCGGCACGGCGACGTACGACGGCAAGGACCTGCTCGCCTTGAAGCCGGAGGAGCGGGCGCGCGCAGGGGTGTTCCTCGCGTTCCAGTACCCGGTCGAGGTGCGCGGCATCACCAATTCGTACTTTCTCCGTTCGGCGGTGAATGCGATTCGCAAGCACCGCGGCCAGGAGGAGCTCGACCCGCTCGACTTCCTCCAGGTGCTCGAGCAGAAGCTCCACGCGATCGGCTGGGACGACTCCCTGATGAACCGACCCGTCAATGAGGGTTTCTCGGGCGGGGAAAAGAAGCGCAATGAGATCCTGCAGCTGGCGGTGATCGAGCCACGGCTCGCCATCCTCGACGAGACCGACTCGGGGCTCGACATCGATGCGCTGAAAACCGTGGCGCACGCGGTCAACAAGCTGCGTGACCCCGAGCGGGCTTTCGTGATCGTCACCCACTATCAACGGCTGCTGAATCACATCACCCCAGACGTGGTCCATGTTCTGGCCGACGGCCGGATCGTGAAGTCCGGCGGCCCCGAGCTGGCGCACGAGCTCGAGGCCAAGGGCTACGACTGGCTGCGCGATGACGCCATGGTGTCGTAATGGTTGTTGAGCGGTATCTGGAGGCTTACCGCGCGTTCGCCACGAACGGCGTGTCCGGCGACCTCGCCTGGCTCAAGGAGCTGCGCGAGGGCGGGATCGCGCGCTTCGGCGCAGTCGGCTTCCCCACCACCAAGCAGGAAGCCTGGCGCTTCACCAGCGTCGCGCCGATTGCCGACGCCCCGTTCGAGCTGGCGGCTGCTCCCCGCTCCCCGCTCGCGGTCCTCTCCGACATCGAGCCTCATCTCCTCGGCGCGAGCCCACGTCTCGTCTTCGTCAACGGCCACTTCACTCCGGCGCTCTCGCACGTCACGGGGTTGCCGGCAGGCGTGCGGGTCCAGAGCCTGGCCCGCGCGCTGACCGAGGAGGTGGACGACATCCGGCAACACCTCGGCAAGTATGCCGGCTTCACCGATCGGCCCTTCGCCGCGCTGAACACCGCCTTCGTGCGCGACGGCGCATTCGTCCACGTGCCGGCGAAGCACGCCCTCGAGGAACCGATTCAGCTCCTGTTTCTCGCTACGGGGGGCGGGGGGGCGGGGGGGGCGCGCGTCGTGAACCACCCGCGCAATCTAGTGGTGGTCGCGCGCGAGGCCCGCGCCACGGTCGTCGAGACCTACGCAGCGCTGGGGGAGGGCCAGGGAACCTATTGGACCAACGCGGTGACCGAGGTCGTCGTGGGAGACGGTGCCCGTGCCGACTGTTACCGGGTGCAGCGCGAGAGCGAGCGGGCGTTCCACGTGGCCGTGACGGAGGCTCACCAGGGCCGGGACAGCACCGTGAACATTCACGCGGTCGCGTTCGGCGGCGCGCTGTCGCGCCACGACATTCGCGGCACGCTGGCCGGCCCGGGTGGCCACCTCATCCTCAACGGGTTGTACCTGCTGGCGGGCGAGCAGCACGCCGATCACCATACCGCGATCGAGCACGCCGCGCCGCATTGCGAGAGCCACGAATACTTCAACGGCGTGCTCGACGGCCGGTCGCGCGGCGTGTTCAACGGGCGGATCGTCGTGCACCCGGGCGCGCAGAAGACCGACTCGAAGCAGACGAACAACAACCTACTCCTGTCGGCCGAGGCGCACGCCGACAGCCAGCCGCAGCTCGAGATCTACGCCGACGACGTGAAGTGCACGCACGGCTCCACCGTCGGGCCGCTCGACCCCAAGGCGCTGTTTTACTTGCGGAGCCGCGGGCTGGCCGAGGCGGAGGCGCGCCAGCTGCTGACGTACGGGTTCGGCGCCGAGATCCTAAATCGGATGGAAATTGCCTCGTTGCGGACGCAGCTCGACCGGATCGTGCGCGCGCGCCTGGGGGAGTGATGAGCGACCTCGGCGATCTGTACCAGCAGATCATTCTCGATCACAACCGGAACCCGCGGAACTTCAGGGCGGTCCCCGGCGCGAACCGCACGGCCGAGGGGAGCAATCCGTTGTGCGGCGACCGCATCACCCTCCAGGTGCGCGTGGAGGGCGACCTCATCCGCGACATCGGCTTTCAGGGGTCGGGGTGCGCGATCAGCAAGGCCGCCGCGTCGCTGATGACGGGCGCCGTGCAAGGCAAGACGATCGCCGAAGCCGACGCGCTGTTTCGGAGCTTCCACGACATGCTCACGGGCGGCGCTGACGCCCCCGCCGATCCCAAGACGCTGGGCAAGTTGGCGGCGTTTGCCGGCGTGCGGACCTTCCCCGCCCGGGTGAAGTGCGCCAACCTGTCCTGGCACACTCTCCACGCCGCGCTCGAGAATCGCGCCGAGCCGGTGACCACCGAGTCGCCGAGCGACTGATGCTCGACACCACGACGGTCCGCGCCGACTTCCCGATCCTCGCGCGTCGCGAGCACGGCCACCGGCTCGTCTACCTCGACAATGCCGCGACGACGCAGAAGCCGCGGCAGGTGATCGAAGCGATCGTCGCGTATTACAGCACGACCAACGCCAACGTCCACCGCGGCGCCTACGGCCTGGCGGTCGCCGCCACGGAGGCGTACGAGGAAGCGCGCCGCACGGTCGCCCGGTTCGTGAACGCCTGGGGCGCCGAAGGGGTGGTCTTCACGCGCGGTACGACCGAAGCAATCAACCTGGTGGCGGGCTCGTGGGGGCGGGCGAACGTGAAGCCCGGCGACACGGTGGTGGTCACGGCCATGGACCACCATTCGAACCTGGTCCCCTGGCAGATCCTCTGTCAGGAAAAGGGTGCGACGCTGCGGATGGTCGAGATCACCGCGGACGGGCGGATCGACCTGTCGGACTACGGCCGGGCGCTCGAGGCGCGCCCCCGTATCGTCGCGTTCCCGTACGTCTCGAACTCGCTCGGCACCGTGAACCCCGCCGCCCAGCTGACCAAGCTCGCCCACGCGGCGGGCGCGGTCGTCGTGGTGGACGGGGCGCAATCGACGCCGCACCTGCGCGTCGACGTCCAGGCGCTGGGGTGCGACTTCTACGCACTGTCGGGGCATAAGATGCTGGCGCCGATGGGGAGTGGGGCGCTGATCGCGAAGCCGGCGCTGCTCGACGCCATGCCGCCCTATCACGGCGGCGGCGAAATGATCGAACGGGTGTGGGACGACCATTCCACGTGGAACAAGATCCCCCACAAGTTCGAAGGTGGGACGCCGAACGTGGAGGGCGCCGTCGGGCTGGCGGCGGCCATCGCGTACCTCGAAGGCCTCGGGATAGACCGCGTCGCCGAGCACGAACAGGGGCTGGCGCGCGCGGCGATCGAGCGGCTGGAGCAGATCGAGGGCGTGACGGTGTACGGCCCCAAGGATCACCGCGCCGGTGTCGTCCCTTTCACCTACGGCGACATCCATCCCCACGATCTCGCCACGATTCTGGACCGGGACGGCGTCTGCATCCGCGCCGGACACCACTGTACCCAGCCGTTGATGCGCCGCCTGGGCGTTCCGGCGACGGCCCGCGCGTCGTTCTACGTCTACAACGACGCGGACGACATCGACGCGCTCGTTGACGCGGTGCGCAAGGCGGGAGAGCTGTTCGGCGCGGTCGCGGACTAGCCCGACCTCCGCCCCCTTCCCCAGTTCCCCGTCCCCGGTAGTTTGGGGGCCATGTCGGCAGCCATCGTCGCCGTCGATCGGGTCACGAAGCGGTTCGCCGGCCACACGGCGGTGGACGCCCTCTCGCTCACGGTCCCGGCCGGTGTGATCTACGGCCTCCTCGGCCCGAACGGCGCCGGAAAGAGCACGACCATCCGCATGATCCTGAACATCTACGCCCCCGATAGCGGCACCGTCCGCCTGTTCGGCGAGGCGGGCACCGGTCGCGACCACTCGGGGCGGATCGGCTACCTCCCGGAAGAACGAGGCCTCTACCCGAAGATGCGGGTGCTCGACGTGCTGTTGTTCCTCGCGGAGCTGAAGGGCGTGGACCGCCGCGCGGCGCGCACCAAAGCACTCAACTGGCTGGAGCGTCTGGGCCTCTCCGATTGGCGGATGCGCAAGGTGAACGAGCTGTCGAAGGGCATGCAGCAGAAAGTGCAGTTCATCTCCACGATTCTACACGAGCCGGATCTCCTCGTGATGGACGAGGCGTTTTCCGGCCTCGACCCCGTCAACTCGCAGGTCCTGAAGGACACCGTCCTCGACCTGCGCGCGCGGGGCAAGACGATCCTGTTCTCCACGCATATCATGGAGCAGGCCGAGAAGGTGTGTGACCAAGTGTGCATCATCGCGCGCGGCAAGAAGCTGGTGGACGGCCCGCTCGCCGATATCAAGCGGACGCATGGGGGGCGGCACGTCCTGATCAACTTCGACGGTGCGCGCGGCGATGCCGACCGCATCTTCGCCGATCGGCGGCAGGTGGCCAAGGCGGACGCGTCGGGCCAGTTCGCGGAGCTCGAGCTCGCGGCCCAGGGAGATGCACAGGAGATCCTCAAGTCGCTCGTGACCTCGGGCGCACGGCTGTCGCGCTTCGAGCTCGCCGAGCCCTCCCTCAACAAGATCTTCATCGACCTCGTCGGTCCCGAGGCAGCTGCGGCGGTGGCCCGTGCGTAAGATCCTGGCCGTGATCCGCCGGGAGTTCGTGGAGCGCGTGCGACAGCGGTGGTTCTGGGTGATGGCGGTGCTCGGCCCGCTGTTCTTTGGGGCGCTCTTCATCCTCCCCACTCTGCTGGCGGGCAAAGGCGGGGTGAAGCGCATCGCCGTCGTGGACGGCACCACCTCGACGTTCGGCACCCAGCTCACCGAGCGCCTGGACCGGGAGTCGCTGTTCATCGCCGTTCGGGTCCCCGCCAGCGCCGGAACGACCGACTCGCTGATGGCCGCCGTCGACCGGAAGGAGATCGACGGGTTTCTCATCGTCGGCGACGTGGCGGTCGACTCTGGGAAGGTGATGTACCGCGCCTCCAACGTCTCCTCGTTCATCACGATTGGCACACTCGACCGAGTCATCAGCGAGATGGTCAACGCCAAGCGGCTCGAGCGCGAGGGGGTAAACCCCACCCTCGTGGCGAAAGCACGGATTCACATTGACCTGGACAGCAAGAAGGTCGCCGGCGGCAAGGCAACCGGCGAGAGCGCGGCCCAATCGTTTTCGCTGGCTTATTTCATGGGCATCATCCTTTACATGGCGATCCTGCTGTATGGGATCAACGTGATGAGCTCGGTCTTGGAGGAGAAGACGACGAAGATCGTCGAGGTCCTCGTCTCCTCGGTGCGGCCGTTCGAGTTGTTATTCGGCAAGGTGATTGGCGTGGCGGCGGTGTCGATCTTCCAGTTCCTGATCTGGGGAGTCTCGACGCGACTGCTGATCACCCAGCGCCGGCACCTGCTCGGTGAACGGGGCTTCGGCGACGCGGGCCAGATTTTCCAGTTACCTCACGTCACCGCCGGCACCGCGGCCATTTTCATTGCGTACTTCCTGGGCGGGTTCCTGTTGTATTCGTCCATGTTCGCGGCAGTAGGCGCCATGTCGTCCAACGAACAGGAAGCCCGGCAGGCGCAGCAGCCGGTGGTCATGCTGCTCGTCGCCTCGTTTGTCAGCATGTTCGCGATGCTCAACGATCCCGGATCCACGCTCTCCGTGACGCTGTCGATGATTCCGTTCAGCGCTCCGATCGCGATGCCGGTCCGGTGGGCCGCAGGTAACCTCCCCATGTATGAGGTGGCGCTGTCGCTCGGGATCCTACTCGTATCGATTCTTGGGGTGACGTGGGTGGCGGCGAGGATATACAGGGTGGGGATTCTCATGACGGGGAAGAGGCCGAGCTTGAAGGAACTTGTGCGCTGGGTCAGAGCTGCCTAGGACCTGCAACGACTAGAGGCA
This sequence comes from Gemmatimonadales bacterium, assembly GCA_036004985.1. Classification (GTDB taxonomy): domain Bacteria; phylum Gemmatimonadota; class Gemmatimonadetes; order Gemmatimonadales; family GWC2-71-9; genus 20CM-2-65-7. Next base: position 91,153 of record DASYQX010000049.1, on the reverse strand, counting down.
CAGACGCACAGGCAGACGTCTAGACGCCGAGACGCCTAGCGGACTCGAGCGGTAGCGGACTGCATAGGAAAGGCACGACACGCGCGATTCTGGTGCCGGGCCTTCCGATTTGTTGGGTAATGTTGCCCACATGGCGCCATATCGAACTCTCAAGGCGTGGCAGCACGCTCAGAAGCTCGCGATTGAGTGCGCGAAAGCGTGCAGACGCTTCCCCGACTACGAACAAGCGCGCTTGGCGGATCAATTGCGCCGGGCATCGTACAGCGTCGTGCTCAACATAGCGGAGGGGAGTGCTCGTCGAGGCTCACGGGAGTATCGACGTTTTCTAGGCTCCGCGAATGGCTCGCTCGCAGAAGTTGAAACCGCGTTGGGCCTGGCGCGTGAGTTGGAGTACTTGGAGCCGGCGGAATTTGGGCGGCTAGAAGCTTTGGCGACTGAAACCGGCAAGACCTTGTTCGGGTTGCTGCGAAAGATTAGCGCGCACGCTTCGAGATTCCCTACCCCCTCGTAACTAGAACCCGCTAGGCGTCTCGGCACCTAGGCGTCTGCCTCGGCGTCCGCGCGTCTAGCCTTTGCTTAGCCTGTTTCAGTAGCTTTGTCCCCATGTCTGTGGACTACGATGTCATCATCGTCGGCGGCGGCCACGCCGGGACTGAGGCGGCAGCGATGTCGGCCCGCCTCGGCGCCCGCACTCTGCTCGTCACGTCCGCCCTCGACACGATCGGTCACATGTCCTGCAATCCCGCCATCGGCGGCATCGCGAAGGGCACCGTCGTCCGCGAGGTCGACGCCCTCGGCGGCCTCATGGGCCGCGCGACCGACCGCGCCACGATCCAGTTCCGGATGCTCAACCGCTCCAAGGGTCCCGCAGTCTGGGCTCCCCGCGCCCAGTGCGACCGCACGCTGTACCGGCGCGCGGTGCGGCACCTACTCGAGGGTTTCCCCGGTCTCGAGCTGACCCAGGGGATGGTCACGAACTTGCTCTTCGACGGGGCCCGCGCCGCCGGCGTCGAGACCGGCGACGGCCGGCGCTTCACGGCGCGCGCCGTGATCATCACCGCGGGCACGTTCCTGCGCGGCCGGATCCACCTCGGCACCGACATGCAGATCCCGGCCGGCCGAGCGGGCGATCCGCCCTCCGTGGAGATGGCGCAAGTAATTGCTGACATTGGACTTACGGTATCGCGCTTCAAGACCGGGACCCCGCCCCGTGTAGACGGCCGGACCGTCGATTGGTCCCGAGTCGACCGGCAGGACGGGGATCCCGAGGACTACCGCTTCTCCTTCTATGAGCGGGTCGCGCGGCCTCGCCAGGTCCCGTGTTGGATCACTTGGGCGGGCGAGGACGTGAAGGAGATCATTCAGCGCCACCTGATGGAGTCGGCGCTGTACGGGGGTGCGATCAGCGGTCGGGGGCCCCGCTACTGCCCGTCGGTCGAGGACAAGATCGTGAAGTTCCCCGCCGCCCGCCGTCACCAGGTGTTCCTCGAGCCTGAAGGACTCGACACGACAGAGCTGTACGTCAACGGGCTCTCCACTTCCCTGCCCGTGGCCGTGCAGCTCGAGTTCTTGCGTGCGGTCCCCGGCCTTGAGCGGGCGCGGATGACCCGCCCCGGGTACGCGATCGAGTACGATTACTATCCGCCGACGCAACTCACTCCCTGGCTCGAGGTGAAGACTGCCGAGCATCTCTTCTTCGCCGGGCAGATCAACGGGACAACCGGCTACGAGGAGGCGGCAGGTCAGGGTGTCGTCGCCGGGATCAACGCCGTGCGCCGGATCCGCGGGCAGGAGCCGGTCGTGTTCGGGCGGGACGATGCGTACGTTGGCGTGCTGGTGGACGACCTGGTGACGCGTGGTGTGGATGAGCCGTACCGGCTGTTTACGTCCCGCTCGGAGTTCCGCCTCCTACTGCGCCAGGACAATGCGCTGCGACGACTGCTCCCGCTCGCGGAGCGGCTCGGGCTGTTGACTGACGTCGAGCTACGGGGAGCGGAGCGACGGCTCGAGGACGAGATGTCGATTTTGACCCTCGCGCGCGAGACGTCAATCACGCCGGCGCAGGCCGCACGTCCGTTGGCGGCGAGCGGGACGAGTCTCGCCGCTCCGGAGCGTGTCGCGGTGGTGGCGAAGCGGCCCGGCGTGTCGCTGGGCGCCCTTCTCGAGGCGGCGGGCGCGGCAGGGGGGCGGGAGGCGGGTACAGGGCTGAGCGCGGATGCCTTGGTCGCGGCCGAGATCGAGATCAAGTACGACGGGTATTTGGCGCGCGAGCGGGAGGCGGCGGCGCGACTGGCGGAGCTGGCCGCGTTCGTTCTCCCTGCCGACCTGCCCTACCTCGAGCTGCGCAGCCTGGCGACCGAGGCTCGGCAGAAGCTGGAGCGCGTGCGGCCGACATCGTTGGCGCAGGCGGCACGTATCCCTGGGGTGTCGCCCAGCGACCTGCACAACCTGGTGGTGGAGGCGACGCGGTGGCGGCGGCAGGTCGCCTAGGTTGCAGTTTCACGTGAAACTTCGCCCTTTCGTTTCACGTGAAACGGCGGTATATTGGACGCTCACACGTGTTGTAGTTATATAATTCGTTATCAATAAATAACTTACGCTATGTCTCGCGTCATCGCCATCGCTAACCAAAAGGGCGGCGTCGGAAAAACGACGACCGCCGTGAACCTCTCCGCGTCCCTCGCAACGGCGGAGCGCAAGACCCTGCTGATCGACGCCGACCCGCAGGCCAACTCGACCAGCGGCGTCGGCATCGAGCGGGACCGCATCCGCCATTCCCTGTACGACGCCTTGCTCGACGGACGCGCCCTCGCGGAGACCCGATTCCCCCACGTTCACTTCCCCTGCCTCGACGTCGTGCCCGCGACGCAGGATCTGGTCGGCGCCGAGGTGGAGCTCGTCAACCAGGCATCCCGCGAGACGATGATGCGGCGTGCGCTGCGTGACCTGCGCGACGAGTATCAGTACGTCATCATCGACTGCCCGCCCTCGCTCGGCCTGCTCACGCTCAACATGCTGACCGCCGCCGACAGCGTCGTCATCCCCATCCAGTGCGAGTACTACGCGCTCGAGGGCCTGTCCCAGCTGCTCAACACCGTCAAGCTGGTGCAGCGCAACTTTAATCCCGCCCTCGCCATCGAGGGCGTGCTGCTCACGATGTATGACGCACGGCTGAACCTGTCCAAGCAAGTGGCCGAAGAGGCCAAGGAATACTTCGGGGCACGCATGTTCACGGTCACGATTCCGCGGAACGTGCGTCTGGCCGAGGCGCCGAGTTTCGGAAAGCCGATCTTGCTGTACGACGTGCAGTCGGTGGGGGCGAAGAGCTACCTGGCGGTGGCGCAGGAGTTGATCCACCGAGTCGAGCGCGCGCCCGCTCCCTCCCCCGCCCTGCCCGCCGCTGAACCGCTGCCGGAGGTGCCCGCATGACGGAGACCGCTGCAGGACGGCGCCGCCTCGGCCGGGGACTCGAAGCCCTGTTGGGCCCGACCCGCGAAGAGGCGGAGCGCGAGGGCAGCCTGGTGCAACTGCCGATTCACGAGATCCGCCCGAACCCGTTCCAGCCCCGCCAGGACGTGGATCCCGCCGCGCTCGAGGAGCTGGTCTCGTCGATCAAACAGGCGGGGCTGCTGCAGCCGATCGTGGTGCGCAAAGCGACCCCCTCCCCCGGCAACGGAGGCGGTGCGTACGAGCTGATCGCGGGCGAACGCCGGCTGCGGGCCTGCCAGCAGCTCGGCTGGGAGCGTATCCCCGCCGTGCAGCGCGAGGCGGACGACCGCACCCTGCTGACGCTCGCCCTGATCGAAAACCTGCAGCGCGACGACCTGTCGCCGGTGGACGAAGCGCGCGGCTACGAGCGCCTGATCGCCGAGTTCAACCTCGCCCAGCAGGACGTCGCGGACGCCGTGGGACGCGACCGCTCGACGGTCGCGAACGCGCTCCGCCTGCTCAAGCTTCCCGAGCCGGTGCTCGCGCTGGTGCATGCGGGGCAGCTCAGTGTCGGGCATGCGAGGGCACTGCTGGCGCTCGACGATCCTCGGATCGTCACGAACCTGGCGCGCGAGGCGGTGGCGCAGGGTCTGTCAGTGCGCGAGGTCGAGGACCGCGTGCGCGGGGGTCGCGCGCCGGAACGCCGTCCGCGGATGAAGCGCGGCGTCGGCCCGGCGCCCGAGGTGCGGCGCGTCGAGGACGCGCTGCGGCGCCGGTTGGGGACCGATGTGCGGGTCACGCTGCGCGCGAAAGGCAAGGGGCAGATCCACGTTTCGTTCTACTCGAACGACGACCTGGCACGGCTGCTCGAGCTCATCCTCGGAGCGCCGTTCGACGGATGAGCGGGCGCGGCGTGACGATCGTCGTGCACACCGACGGCGATCTCAACTCGCGGCAATACCGTCTCCCCCTCTGGGTGTTTCAGGTGGGGAAGTGGGGAGCGATCGCGGTCGCCGTGCTCGTCGTGCTGTTCTTCGCCTTCGCCGGCCCGATCGGCCGGAATGCGGCGCGCGTGCCCGGGCTCGAACGCGAGGTCGCGCGCCTCCGCCTCGAGAACAGCCGGGTGCAGCAGCTCGCGGCCGCGTTGAATCGGGCCGAGGCCAACTATCAGGAGTTGCGCCAGATCCTCGGCGTGCGCGCGCCGCCCGCGTCGCGCAGCGGAGGTACTGTCGTGCGTGTCGCCGACGTTGGGACCTCGATGCGGGCCGTACCCGTCCGCGCCACGCGCCCGGCGGCCCCGCCGCGCTACGAGGTCGGGCCCTCGATCCCATCCCACTGGCCGCTGGACGTACGAGGGGGAGGCTTCGTCACGCGCGGCCAGGTCCGGCCCGGTGACCCCGCCGAGTCGCACCCCGGGATCGACGTCGCGGCGCCGGTCGGGACCCCGGTGCGGGCCTCGGGGGGGGGAAGCGTTGCGGCTACGGGGTTCGACCCCGACTATGGCCTCTTCGTGCTCTTGCGGCATCCGTCCGGGTATGAGACGATGTATGGACACACCTCACGGCTGCTGGTGGCCGAAGGCGACGAAGTCCAAGCGGGGCAGGTGATCGCCCTGTCGGGAAGCTCGGGGCGTTCCACGGCCCCGCATCTCCATTTCGAAATCCGGCGCGACGGGAAGTCGCTCGATCCGCTCACGCTCGTAAGGGAGGCCAACTGAGATGGCGCTGTTCACCGAGAAGGGAGTATCCGGGGGAGGGGGGGGCGACGCCGTCGCCGGGTTGTCCATCATCGGGACCGGCATGCGTGTGGTCGGGGACATCTCCGCCGACGGCGTCGTGAAGATCGAAGGAGCCGTCGTCGGCACCGTGCGCGCGGCGAAGCAGGTGCTCGTCGCGAAGGGCGGGGAAGTGGAGGGCGACGTGGTGAGCCGGGAGGCGATCATCGGCGGGGAAGTGCGCGGCGGTATCTACGCCGAGGAGCGCGTGGAGCTGCAAGCGACCAGCGTCGTCCACGGCGATATCTCGACCAAGCGATTGTTCGTGCAGGAGGGGGGCGAGATCAACGGCGTCCTGCGGATGGGCGAGGATGCCGGCCAGCCCCCCCAGCACGGCCAGCGCCCCCAGGCCAGGCAAGCGGCGTCCAGCGCGTTCTAAGGTCGCCGTCGGGATATCCACACGGTATGCTCACGCGTGTGGATTCTTTATCCAACTTAACGGCAACAACTTCCAGCATCCCGCCGTGTTGAAGACTAGCGACTGGCTCGATACTGTCGCCATGGTGTCCTGATGCGTTTGGACGATTTGGTCCACTACCTGGACGAGTACCTGCGCATCCGAGAAGAAGTCGCGGACCCGCCGGAGGCGCTGAACGGTCTCCAAGTCACGAACGCCGGAGAGGTGACCAGAATCGGCGCGGCGGTGGACCTGTGCGAGGCGACGGTCCGGATGGCGGGCGAGCAGGGCGCCGACTGCCTCCTCGTCCATCACGGTCTCTTCTGGAGCGGACTCCGGCCACTTGTCGGTCCCGCGTACCGGCGGGTCGCGGGGCTGATCGAGCGGAATATCGCCGTGTACGCGGCGCATCTGCCCCTCGACCGGCATCCGGACGTCGGTAACAACGCGGTGCTGGCGCGCCTCCTAGGCGTCACTCCGCGCGGTGAGTTCGGCTCCTATCGGGGCGCGCCCATCGGCGTATGGGGCGAGCTGAACGAGGCGCGCGACGCGCTCGCCGCCAAGCTCGAGGCAACGTTGGGCGCCCCGCCCCGGGCCTTCCCGTTCGGCCCCAAACGGGTGCAACGGGTCGGCATTGTGACCGGCGCCGGGGGCTCCCTCATTCCTCAAGCGCAGGCGGCTGGGCTCGACACGTTCATCACTGGGGAAGGGCCGCACTGGACGTTCTTCGACGCCGAGGAGTTGGGCGTCAACGTCTTCTATGCCGGTCATTACGCCACGGAGACGGTAGGGGTCAAGGCGCTGGCCGAGCACCTCAGTCGGACCTTCTCGCTTCCCTGGGTTTTTCTCGACCACCCCACGGGCCTGTGACGCCGCGCCGGGTGCTGGCCGTCCTGGCCGCAGCCGAGCTGTTGGCGATGGCGCCGTGGTTCAGCGCTTCGGCGGTCGCGCCGACGCTCCGGCAGGTGTGGCAGCTCTCACCGGCGGGCACGGCGTGGCTGACGATTTCGGTGCAGCTGGGTTTCGTGGTCGGCGCGCTGCTGAGCGCCATCCTCACGCTCGCGGACCGATGGTCCGCCCGGCGACTCGTGATGGGCTCGGCGGCGCTCGCGGCCACGGCGACACTCGGTGTGGCCCTGGCGCCCGGCCCGGCCGCGGGCATCGCCTGCCGGCTGATCACCGGCGCCGCGCTCGCGGGGGTGTATCCGCCGGGGATGAAGATCGTCGCGGGCTGGTTTCGCGAGGGGCGTGGTTGGGCGATCGGGATTCTCGTCGGAGCGCTCACGCTTGGCTCGGCGACGCCGCACCTGGTGCGCTGGGGCGCCCCGCCCGACGCCTGGCGGCTGGTGCTCGTCGTCGCCGCCGCGAGCGCGCTGGCGGGCGGGCTGCTCGTCCTCGCCGTGCCACACGATGGTCCCTTCGCGGCGCCCTCGCCGCGCTTCTCCTGGTCTGCGGCGCCCCGCCTGCTGCGCGATCGCGCGGTGTTGCTCGCGAACCTCGGCTACCTCGGACACATGTGGGAGCTGTACGCGATGTGGACCTGGATGGCGGTGTTCGTGGCCACGAGTGAGCGAACGCGCCACGCGGACGCCGGCGTCACCGGCCGCGCGGCCCTCATCACGTTCGCCGTGGTCGGCAGCGGCGCCGTCGGCTGCTGGCTCGGCGGCAAGTACGCCGACCGCTGGGGGCGCACGCTGGTCACGAGCGTCTCGATGGTCGCCTCGGGCAGCTGCGCCCTGTTCGTGGGACTTGTGTTTGGACGGCCGCTCGCGGCGCTCGTGCCGCTGCTGCTCGTGTGGGGCGTCACCGTCGTCGCCGATTCGGCGCAGTTCTCGACCGCGGTGAGCGAGCTGGCTCCGTCCGAGTACGTCGGCACGGCGCTCACCCTGCAGACGAGCCTCGGCTTCCTTCTCACCTGCGCGACGATCTATCTCCTCCCCACGGTCGCCGGGGCCATTGGTTGGCGCTGGAGCATGAGCGTCTTGGCGGCGGGACCCGCGGTGGGTGTGGCGGCGATGTTGGCGCTGCGGCGCCGGCCGGAAGCGGTGCGGCTTGCCGGCGGCCGGCGCTAGGGCACGACGAGGATCCCGACCTCGCCGTCGAAGTCGTCGTCCGCGCGTCTCGCGCCCGCCGGTGCCCGCCAGGGGCCTCCGTCGATGCGTACGGCGACGCGGTGCACGCCCCGCGACATGCGGACCACTCCTTCCCACACGCCGTCCGGCCCCTGGCCGAGCGGGATCGGCCGCCAGTCGCTGAAGTCTCCGGCGATCTCGACGAGGATCGCGTCCGGGACGCGGACGACGAACCGGACCGCGCGGTCGCCCTGGGCGAGCACCTCGACGAGCGCCGCCGAGCCGACGCTGCCGTCGGAGCCCGCAGGCGACCGGTCCCAGGGGAGATCCCGCATCACGGGTCGACGTGGCGCGACGCTGTAGAGTCGGATCGCGGCGCTGACGTAGCGCCCCGAGATGCTGCCGCGAATCGGGTCCGTGGGATAACGGCCGCCGGACAGGACCAGCGCCAGCCGGCCGCTCAGCGTGAGCGTCGCGCTGCCCTCGCCATAGACCCCCCGTCCGCCGCCGCGGCTCCAGACCCGGGCGCCGGCGTACCCCTCGAGGATGAGGGTCCCGCGCTGGCTGCGCGCCGCCGCCTCGATGTCGCTGTACGCCGTGTCACCGACGAAGGCGCGCGTGGCCGACGCGAACAGCTGCACCCCCGAACGCTGCGCCCAAGCGGCGACCGCCAATCCCGTGATGGGGCGATTGGCGCCACCGAACGACGCGCGGCCCGCGGTGCCGCCGATCCAGAGGCCGCCGCGCTCGCCCACGAGATGCACTCGTGCTTCGCCGATCGTCTGGTGAAAGCTCGCGAAGGTGGCGTAACTCGATGCCCCCACCGACGCGAGGATCTGGCCCCGCCAGCGGTGCGCCGGCGCCGTGAAGACCGAACCGGTCAGGGTGCCTTGAAAGCTTTGGTTCCCGCTCTCGAACCGGAGGTAAGCGCCTTGCCCGGTGACGTACCCGCCGGGCCGGTCCCACCTGACACTCGGGGCGATCGAGGCGGCGCCCGAGCGCAGGAAACCGTCGTACCGCACACTCGACATGCCGAGGTCGAGGGTAGCGGTGGTCTGGCCGGGTGCGGTGGATGGCGTCGCGAGGGAGCACGCGGCACCCAGCACCGCTGCCCAGACGCGCGGCACTACGGGCGGCGGGGCTGAGCTGCTGAGCGCGGGCGCGCCGTCGCGTTCAGGGACGTGGGGGCGTCGGCGGTGGCGGCGGTGGCGGGCGAGGCACCGAGCGCGATGTCGCGCTCCACCGCGCGCCGGAATTCGATGAGGTCGGCGTCCCGCACGCTGCCGGCGAGCATGAGCACCGCGGAGGCGGCAGAGTCCACCGGTACGCCGCTCGCGACGAGGTCGGCGAGGACGGCGAGGGGCACGGTCAGGGGCTGACGCCGGGCGCGGCGCAGCTGAGCGAGCACCGCGGGCGAAGCCCCGGCGCGGAGCGCCGCGGCGCCGGCCTCGAGCTCCGCCGGCGCGGCGCTCACGCCGAGCGCCTCGCGGGCGCGGCCGAGGTCACCCGCCAAGCGCCGCACGGCCGCCACAACGCGGTCGGGTGCCGCGTGCTTGATCGTGCCTTCGAGGGCACGCTGGAGCAGGGGCTCGACGGGGAGGCCTGCGGCGCGCGCGGAGTCGAGGACCGCCGCGACCGGCGCCCGTGCGGCCGAGTCGAGGCGCTCGAGCCGCGGCTCTTGCGCCTGAGCCTGAGTCGCGAACGTCAGCGCGAGTACCGCAGCAAACCTCATGTGCCCCTCCCTCCGGTCACAGTGACGACCGAGCTTGGCGCGCCGAACCCGTCGTCGGACGCGGCCGGTGCCGCAGGATCGGCGAGCCAGCGGGAGCCGTTGACGAGAAAGGCGTAGTGGTAGCGTCCGGGTGCGAGCGGAACGACTGCCGACCAGACGGGACCGTCCGCCCGCAGGGGCCGCATCGGGGTGCGCGCCGCGTCCCAATCGTTGAAGTCGCCGACCAGCGAAACGGTCGCCGCTTGCGGAGCGACGAGAACGAACTGGAGATCCTGGGTCGACGGACCGGCGGAGCGCGCGACCGCGACGAGCACGGTCGCGGCGACCGCGAGGCCGGCGAGCGGCGCGACCCAGCGCCACACGGTCCCGGAGTGAGTGGCGGTCCGCAAGGCGGCAATCTCGTCCATCACCCTCCGGTCGAGCGCGGGGTCGATGCCGACCGGCTGCCGCAGGAGGGTGATGATGCGTTCGACGACCTGTTCCTCGCGTTCAAACATGCTCCGCCTCTTTGAGAATCGCTTGCAGCTGCTCTCGGGCGCGTTTCACGCGCATCTTGAGCGCCGAGATCCCGGCTCCCGTCAGCCGCGACATCGCCTCGTACTCGAGGTCCTCCACGTGCTTGAGGAGGAACGCCTCGCGGTACTCCGGAGCGAGCCGCGCGAGCGCCCGGCGCACAACGTCATCCCATTCCGTGCCCGCTGCCGGGACGGGCTGCGGCGTCCCGTTCAGCGCCCCTTCGTCGCGTACGAACAACCGGCGGCGTCGCGCCGCGCGCGCCCCGGCCGTGCGGCACCGGTTGACCAGGATGCCGTACAGCCACGCACCGAACCGCTCCGGACTGTCGCACCGCGCCAGGGACCGATACCCGCGGACGAAGGCATCCTGCAACGCTTCCTCCGCATCCTCCCGGTCGCCGAGCATGTGGACGGCGTAGCGCCCGAGGCGGTCCCGGTAGCGTGCGACCAGGGCGCCGTACGCGTCGGTGTCGCCGGCCCGCACACGGCGCACCAAATCCGCGTCGCTCGCCCCCATATGTTCTGTACCCATCGAGTTGGCCTCGCCGTCACAAAAATACCCTCTGGCTGGGGTTTTGTGACGCAGGCCCGCCGCTCCGGGGTATCCCGGACACAGAGCCGTCAATCCCGCGCGAGGAGCTCATGATTTCGCAGCGCGTAGTTCTGCCCGTGCTGGCCGCGGCAGCCCTGCTCAGTTGGGGAGCGTGCTATCAGGACGATGTGGTCGCCGGCCTTGATCGTCACGGCCTCACGAGGGTGCTCCTCACGGACGATCCGTTCCCCTTCGACACGGTGCAGAGCGTCAACATCTACGTCGTCAGCATCGCGGCGTCGCCACAGCCCGACACGAGTTCCCCCGGCGGACAACAGTGGTTGACGATCACCCAGCCCCGCAGGCGAGTGGACTTGCTCTCGCTGCAGCAGGGAGCTACGACCTTGCTCGGTGAAGGCGCGATCCCGGCCGACCAATACCGCGCCGTCCGGGTGATCATCGACGCGGACTCGTCCGACATCCGCTTCACCGACGGGTCCCTGGCCGTGGTTCATTGGGGCGGCGCTGGACAACAGGCCATTCACGCATTCGTGGAGGCCGCGGTCTCCGTGCCAGAGCAAGGGGCGGAGATCGTGATTGATTTCGACGTGGGGCGGAGCTTCCACTACAACGACCTTGGCGACGGTGCCTTCACCTTTCTCCCCTGGATCCGGGCGATCAACAAAGCGGCCACGGGGTCCATCGCGGGAACGGTGCGAGGGGCCTCCGACTCCGGGGCGCCCGTGCCGATCGCGAACGCGACGGTCACCGCCTACGGCACGGCGCTCGACACGACGTACTTCCTCTCGACTGCCCGGACCGATGCGGCCGGGCACTACCGGCTCGCATACCTGCTGCCCGGGACCTACATCGTTCAGACCAACGCCCCCCGTTCGGGGGGCTGGGCGACGGCTTACGATTCAAGTGTGGTCGTGACGCGGGGCGTCGAAACGACTCACGACCTGACCCTGACGCAGTTCCGCGGCGCGGTGTACGTCAGCGGCGCTTCGTCGATGCTCGTGGGCCGCACCAACGAGCTCGAGGCGATCGTCGTCAATTCGCAGAACCAGCAGGAACCGAACCCCAGCGTCGCGTGGGCGAACCTGGACCCGAGCGTGCTGTCGCTCACCGACAGCGGTCGGGTGGGCAAGTACGCTTGGGTCACGTCGTTGGCCGTCGGTTCGGGGCGCATAGTCGCGACGAGCGGCGGGCTGAGCGACACGCTCACGATCACGGTTGCTCCCGACTCGACGCCGTCCTCGCCTCTTCGCCTTCACACCACCGCCCCGGCACCGGCCCACACGCCCTAGCCGTCGTTCCCGGCCCCCGGTAGTTTCGCGCTCTGTTCCTCTCAGGAGCCGGGTCGTGCGCCGTGCCGCGTCGTTGTTGCTCTCCGCGCTAGTGGCCGTGGGTTGTGGCGCCCGCCGGCCGGGCCCTGGGCTCGTCGGCCCGTCGTCGGCGCCGGTGATGGAGACGCCGCCGCGCGTCGCACTCATCACGGCACCGCGCGGGGACGCCGAGTGGAACGCGCTGGGCGACGAGGCGGCGGCCCTGCTGTCGCAGTACCTGCGCATCAACACGACCAATCCCCCTGGCAACGAAATCGCGGCCGCGCGCTGGCTCGCGGCGGTGCTGCGGCGCGACGGCATCGACGCCCAGGTGTTCCAACCGGCGCCGGGGAAGGCGAACCTGTACGCCCGGCTCAGGGGCGACGGCAGCGCGCGCCCGCTGATCCTGCTCAATCACATGGACGTCGTGCTCGCGTCTCCCGAATACTGGCAGGTGGACCCGTTCAGCGGGGTCATCAAAGACGGCTACGTGTGGGGGCGCGGCGCGCTCGACATGAAAGGGGAGGGGATCACGCAGTTGATGGCACTCCTGATCCTGAAGCGCGCCAACGTACCGCTCAAGCGCGATGTGATCTTTTTGGCAACCGCCGACGAAGAGATCGGGGCGGGGGTGGGGGCGGCCTGGTTCGTGGAACGGCACGCCGATCTGGTTCAGGGTGCGGAGTTCCTGATCAACGAAGGGGGCACGATCCGCGCCAACGAGCGGGGCGGGGTGGACTACTACGGCGTGGGCACCACGGAGAAATCCCCGTTCTGGCTCGACCTGAGGGCGGGGGGTACGCCCGGCCACGGCTCACGCCCCACGCCGGACAACCCGGTGCATCGCCTGGTGCGGGCGCTCGACCGGATCGCCGAGTGGCGGACGCCGCTCGTGGTGACGCCGGCGGTGGAGCGCTATTTCGCGGATCTCGCGACGGTCGAGAACGACCCGGAGCGGCGCCGCTGGTTCGCGGATATTCGCGCGGCGCTGCGCGACTCGGCGGCTGTGCGGGCGATCACCGCCGACGTCACCTACAACGCGCTGCTGCGCAACACGATTTCGATCACGGGGCTCAAGGCGAGCGACAAGACCAACGTGATCCCGCCCGTCGCCACGGCGGCCCTGGACGTGCGGCTGCTGCCGGGGCAAGACCCCGCCACGTTCCTGGCGGAGCTGACCCGCGTCGTGGGGGACACGGCGGTGACGTTCCGGCCACAGGGGCCGAACTGGCCGGCAACGGAGAGCCCAATCGAGACGGAGTTATTCCGCGCGATCGAGGCGGCGGCGCGCGCCCGGCATCCCACCGCGCTCGTCACCACGCCGATGTTGACCGGGTTCACCGACAGTCACTATTTCCGGCGCCTGGGGATCGCGAGCTACGGGCTGTCGCCGTTCCCGCTCACGGTGGCCGAGGCGCGGGGGGTTCACGGCAACGACGAACGGGTGGCCCTCGAAGCGCTGCGCTTCGGGGTCCGCTTCGTCTACGACGTCGTGGCGCGCGTGGCGGGCAAGTAAGCCGTCAGCGGCAGGCTCGCGGATTGGCTACCGGCTCGAACTGCCCGGACCACTCCCACCCGTGGGCCGACCACACCTCGAACGGCTGGCTGGTGAGCGTGTCGCTGCCCGCGGCGACCAGGTAGCCGATCGCGTGGATGAAGGGCCAGCGGAAGCACTGCCGGCCGTGCGGCTTGATCTTGGCGGTGACCAGCTCCCGTCCCACGCCGTCCCGCGCGAGTACGACCAGCGGAGCAGTCGTGGGGTTCGACACCATGAGCATCGGCCCCCGGTAGGGCCAATGGGAGTACTGGAGCGACGCGCACGCGGTGAGCGTGAGGGTGAGGAAGAGGAGAACCCGGTTCATGAAACCACCTTCTCGGAGGGCGCCGAGCCGCTCGCTCGGTCGGACTCGACTCAACATGCGCCGCGTTCGGTCGCACGTCCAGCCGACCGGGATCGGGCGTCGCGGCTGCCCGAGTCCCTCCGGGAACTGTCGAGCGCGTACCGCGGGACGACTTTCGTCCCTAGTCGCGGAGCGTCGCATCTCTCGTGCCAAGACGCGGCGTGGAGCAAGGAGCGTGGTCCGCGTCCGGTCGTGGCATGCCCGCCGCAACGGAGCCCGCGTTCAGCAACACCAAGTGTGGCGTGAGGGGCGTGGGACCCTGCAGGTGCGTGATGCGGCTCACGGGGGAAGTTCGCGCAGCGGCGGCTGGAGCGGCGCGCCAGCGAGGGGGGGGCCCACGCACCGGGCACGTGACCGGGGGAGCCGGTCACGCGCCGGTAGGGCCCGTGTTGGGCGGGAGTTACCTCATCGGTTCGAGCTGCTGACGCCCGCCTGCCGCGGCCTCGCCTGCTTCACGTAGCGGTCGAACCAATCGATCATCTCGGCCAGCGTGTGGAGCACCGACTCGCGACCGACGTACCCGTGCGATTCATTCGGGAGCATCACGAGCCGCGCGGTCCCTCCTAGCCCCTTGATCGCGGCAAACAACCGCTCCGAGTTGATGGGGAAGGTGCCCGAGTTGTTGTCGGCCTCCCCGTGGGTCATCAGGATCGGCTCGTTGATGCTGTCGGCGTACACGAACGGCGACATCCGGAGGTACACGTTCCGTGCCTGCCAGAAGGTGCGGTCCTCGTTCTGGAAGCCGAACGGGGTGAGCGTGCGATTGTACGCGCCGCTCCGCGCGATGCCGGCGCGGAACAGGTCGCAATGTGCGAGCAGGTTGGCGGTCATGAACGCACCGTAGCTGTGTCCGCCCACGCCGATGCGGTCCGGATCGGCCACGCCCAAGTCCACGACGGCCTTCACTGCGGCCCGGGCGTTCATGACGAGCTGATCGACGTAGTGGTCGTTGGCGGTGTCACCACCGATGATCGGCATCTTCGGGTCGTCGAGCACGGCGTACCCTTGGGTCAGGAAGAACAGGTGCGACGGGCCGCGGATGATGTTGAAGCGATTCGGCGCCGCCGTGACCTGCCCGGCCGCCGTCGCCGAAGCGAACTCGGTCGGGTACGCCCACATCACCACGGGCAGCCGGGTGCCGGCTCGGTAGCCGGGGGGCAGATACAGCGTGCCGGACAGCGGTACGCCGTCCTCGCGCGTGTAGGTCACGAGGCGCTTCTCGATGCCCGTGAGCTGGGGGGCGGGGTCCTTGAACGCCGTGAGCGGGCGGAGACGGTTGCCCCGGCGCACGAAGTAGTTGGGCGGCTCGGTGTGCGACTCGCGGCGCGTGATGAAAGTCCTCCCCGCGTCGTCGATCAACGCGACGACGCTCTCGTAGTGCGCCGTGTCGGCGCGCCAGAGCCGCTCCGCCTTCTTGGTCGTGACGCTCAGGCGGTCGAGGAACGGGCGCTCGCCCTGAGGTGACGCCCCGGAGCCCACCAGATAAATCCAGTCTCCGGTTCGGAGCAGCGCAGGATCGCCGGCGGCAGTCATCCGCAGGACGGGGAACCCGGGGTCGCCGTAGCGGTCCTCGGCGCTCCGGTCGAAGAGCAGGGTGGGCGCGGCGCCCGGCTTGGCGGCGTCCAGGATCCACGTCTTGAGCCAGCGGCGCTCGCGGTCGTATTCGGCCAACAGGCCCGTACCCAGGGTGTCCCACAGAAGACCGCTGTAGCGCTTGACGAGTCGAGCAAGCTCCACTGGCTCACTGTTGAATGGAGCGGAGAGGGTCAGGACACGATCCTGGTGGTCGACCTTGGTCCGCGGATCACCGCCGTCGAGCGCTTCGGCCCAAACGAGCGTCGCCGGGACGCCGGGGCGCCAGTTGATCGCGCGGGGTCCCGGCCGGACGCCCCGGATGGGGATACCCTCGCCCAGCGGGAGGTGCCGTGGGCCGACCACGACTTCGCCGCGGAGGTTCCACAGCTCGAGGTCCTGCGCGAAGAGGACGGCGGGGACGAGATACGAGTACGGGCGTACGGTCCGCGCGATCAGCACGTATTCGCCGCCGGGCGCGACGTCCACCCGCTCGAAGATCGCGGGCGCCCCGAGGAGCGCGCGCGCGCCTGTCGCGACGTCGACCGTGGCGAGCTGCGCCGTGAAGTAGTAATCGAACAACCGCTCGTCGTTCGCGTTCTTGAGGAGGTCTTCGTACGTCGGCGCGGGCGACGCGCGGCCCTGGGTTTCCTGGGTGGTGGGGCCGACGGGGGTCGCAGGGGCGACGGGCGCGGGGCCGCGGCCGTCCGGCACGAATTCACACAACAGTCGGGTGCTCGCCGCGGCGCCGGGCATCCACTGGCACGGCGGGCCGTTGGTGGCGTTCAGGCTCGGGCCGGTGAGCGCGCGCGCTTGCCCCGTGGCCGCGTCGGCGACCCACAGGGCGAGCCCGGAGTCGCGGGTCTGCACGAACGCGATCGTGCGGCTGTCGGGGGACCAGCTCACGAAAGAGAGCGCCGCCGGTGCCGGGACGGTGATCCGCCGCTCGGCGCCGTCGGCCACACGCTTGAGCACCAGGCCCGTGATCGGGCCCGGCAGCTGCGGGCCGGTGGTGCGCGGGTTGATGCGCGTACCGGCGATCCGGAGGATCGGCTGGGCGAGCTCCGCGATCGCCGGCATGCTGCGCTGCTCGAGAAGCAGGAGCCATTGCCGGTCGGGGGAGACGCTCGCGCCCGGCAGCGGCGGCGTGTCGAGGATGTCGACGATGACTTGCGGCGGCACCTTGTAGGGCTGTTGGGCCGCAAGGCCGGAGCAAGCGAGGCTGGCGAGGCTGACGGCGAACAGGGAGCGCATGATCAATTTCCTCCGCTACTTGAGGGGCACCACGAACCGCACCGTTAGACTTTCCGCCGTCTGGGGGCTCACGGTGCAGAAGCACTCCCCCAGCAGGCGTTTCACGCCCAGCACCTCGGCTTCCGCGATCCCGGCCACGTCGCGGTAGGTGATCTCCAACGTCTGGTCGTCGATCACCCGATAGCTGACCGGGCGGCCGAGCAGCCGGTGGTGCGGGTCGATCTTGGCGAGCCCGTCGGCCAGCCGGCGCTGGAGATCGTGGATGGCCTCACTCACGCGCCGGTCCTCGCCGCCCGGACCGCGGCGGCGTTGCGCCGCATGCCCGCGAGGCCCGGCCGCGCGAATGGCGTGTCGCCGTAGCGGCGCGCGAACTCCTGCTCGTCCATGTCGAGCAGCGCACGGAGGTCGGGTGCGGCGACGTCGGCGCGTGGTGCGAGCTCGGCGTCGGCAGTCGCCCGCGCGAAGCTGACGTTCCACGGACACACGTCCTGGCAGACATCGCAGCCGAACACCCACTCGCCCACGTCTCTGCGTTGATCGTCGCTGAACGGGCCGCGGTGCTCTATCGTGAGATACGAGATACAACGCCGCGCGTCCAGATCCCCCGGCGCGACGAAGGCGTGGGTCGGACAGGCGTCGAGGCAGCGCCGGCACGTGCCGCAGCGGTCCGCCTCGAAGGGCAGGTCGGAGGCGAGGGGGGCATCGGTGAGCACGACGCCGATGAACGTGAAGGAGCCCAGCTCCGGATGGATCAGCATCATGTTCTTGGCGATCCACCCGAGCCCGGCGCGTTGGGCCAACTCCCGCTCGGGGACGGGGCCGGCGTCGACGTACGCCCGCGTGGCGGCGCCCGGGACGACCTCGCGGATCGCCGCCGCCAGCCGCTCGAGCCGCGCACCGAGCACGTCGTGGTAGTCGGACGACCACGCGTACTGGGCGACTCGCGGCCCCTTCGACGGTGGACTGACCCCGGACGCAAGTCCGGGGTTCAAGGACACCGACCACCCGGGTGTTGACACCGACCCCTCGGGTGGGTTGTGGTAATCTCCGGGCTTGCGCCCGGGGTCAGTCAGACTTCGGCTCTCCTGAGGGTACCCGTGGAAATAATTGGTGAGGGTCACAACGGCGACCTTAGCCCCCGTCATGATCCTGCGCGGGTCTTTCCGCTTCGCGGCTTGGCGCTGGAGGTAGGTCATCGTGCCGGCGTGGCCGGCGGCGAGCCAACGCTCCAGCTCGGCGGCGTGCGGGTTCGACTCGAGCGTCGTGATGCCTACGGCGTCGAAGCCCAACGCCGTCCCGCGACGCTTCACCTCGACGCTTCGCTCGACAGGGTTCACAGGCCCATCGTCTCGCGCCGCCAGCGCGCGAAGTTCACGACGTCGTCGACGGGCGGGATCGCATCCTCGTCCCCGTAGGCGGTGAACATGCGCCACCGCACGTATTCGCGCGGCGGAACGGGGAGAAACGGTGGGCGCCGCCACCAGTCGCGTGCCCGGAAGCTCCACGTAAGGCGCAGCAAGTCGACGGCGAGCCGCGGGCGCACGAGCGCCCGGAGCGTGAGCCGCAAATACAGCGTGGACCAACTCGCGGGAGTCTGCATCCCTTCTGTATATTGAGCGCCTATGACGCTCGCAAGCGGCCTCGCGACGCGCGCCCAGGCCGGGGTCTCCCCGCATCCCCTCGCGCGCTACCGGACCGAGTTCCCGATCTTCCGGGAGCGGATCTACCTCAACACTTGCTCGCTCGGCGCGTTGGGGGAGCGCTCCCGCCGCAAGCTAGCCGAATTCCTCGACGTCTGGCAGAGCCGCGGCGCGTCGGCTTGGTACGACGTGTGGTGGGCCGCGCTCGGCGACCTGCGCGCCCGGTACGCCCGCCTGATCGGCGCCGCGCCGCAGGAGATCGCCCTCGCCCCGAGCATCTCGGTGGCGCTCAGCGCCGTGGCCGAGTCGCTCGACTACAGCCGGCGCCCCAAGGTCGTGATCACCTCGCTGGACTTCCCCACGGTGGCCTACCAGTGGCTGGCCAAGGCCCGGCAGGGCATCGAGGTCGTGGTCGTCGAGAGCCCCGACCAGGTGAGCGTCCCCGTGGAGGCGATCGCCCAGGCGGTGGACGACCGCACCGCGCTGGTCGCGACGTCGCACGTGTACTTCACGAGCGGCGCCATCCAGGACATCCGCGCGGTCGCGGATGCCGCGCACGCCAGGGGCGCGCTCTGCCTCATCGACGCCTATCAGGCGGTCGGGCAAGTGCCCGTGGATGTCCGCGCGACCGGGGTGGACGTGCTCACCGCGGGCGGGTTGAAATGGCTGCTCGGCGGCCCGGGGATCGTGTTCGCCTACGTTCGCGAGGAGCTCGCCCGGCGCCTCGCGCCCACGGTCGCCGGGTGGTTCGGTCACCGCGACCAGTTTGCGTTCGATTCGAGGGTCCTCTCGTTCCACGAGGACGCCCGGCGCTTCGAGCTGGGGACGCCGGCCCTCGCCGCGGTGTACGCGCAGCTCGGCGGGCTCGAGTACCTCGAGGAAATCGGCGTCCCGGCCATCCGGGCGGTGACGGCGGCGCTGACCGAGGATTTGATCGCGCGGGCGCGGGACGTGGGACTGGCGCCCAAAGTGGCTGCCGAGGCGGCGATGCGCTCCGCGATCGTCATGCTCCCCGTGCCCGATCCGGCCGCGGCGGTGCGGCACCTGGCCGACGGCGGCGTGGTCGCCGACGCGCGGCCCGGCCACGTGCGGCTCTCGCCTTTCTTCTATAACGTGCAGGACGACCATGTCACAGCGCTCGAGCGGCTCGCCACGTACCTCGGTCACTGAGGACGAACGCCTCCTCACTCCCGCGGCGCCTGCCGAACGGCGCGCGGCGTTCACGAGCACCGACCCGTGGCGGGTGCTGCGGATCATGGGCGAGTTCGTCGAGGGGTTCGACACGCTGTCCGACGTGAGCAACGCCGTCACGATCTTCGGGTCGGCGCGCACACCGGCGAGCGACCCGTACTACGAGAAGGCGCTCGAGACGGCGCGCCTGCTGGCGCGCGACGGGTTCGCGATCATCACAGGCGGCGGCCCCGGGATCATGGAAGCCGCGAACCGGGGCGCGCAGGAGGGCAGCGGCCTCTCGATCGGGTGCAACATCGAGCTGCCGTTCGAGCAGGGGACGAACGCCTACGTCGAGCGCTCGATCAACTTCCGGTATTTCTTCGTCCGCAAGACGATGTTCGTGAAGTACTCGATGGCGTTCATCGTGTTTCCAGGCGGCTACGGCACCATGGACGAGTTGTTCGAGGCGCTGACCCTCGTGCAGACGGGTAAGGTCAAGCAGTTCCCGGTGGTGCTGTTCGGCCGGGCTTACTGGCAGGGGCTCGCCGACTGGCTGCGCGACCGCGTGGCGGGGGAGGGGAAGATCGCGACCGAAGACCTGGAGCTGTATCGGATCACCGATGAGCCCGAGGAGGCCGTGCAGTGGATCGTCGAAGCGCGCGAGCGCCGCACCCGCGCCTACAAAGTCCTCAACCGGTGAGCCGATGACGCACAACGAGTTCCTGAGCGGACCGCGCATCAACCCGAAGGCCATCACCGGCAAGGAGACGGCGGCCGAGCTGGTGGAGAACGCGTTCCTCGCCTACAACGCCGGCCGGCTGGCCGAGGGATGCCGGTTGTTCGCCGAACGGATGCTGGAGGACGATGTGACGGTGGGGATGAGCCTCACGGGCGCGATGACGCCCGCGGGCCTCGGGATGTCCACCATCATCCCGCTCATCGAGGCGGGGTTCCTCGACTGGATCGTGTCCACGGGCGCCAATCTCTACCACGACGCTCACTTCGGCCTCGGCATGTCGATGCACCGGGGGACGCCGTTCGCCGACGACGTCGTGCTGCGCGAGGAAGGGGTCGTCCGTATCTACGACATCTTCTTCGACTACGACGTGCTGCTGTCCACCGATCGTTTCATCCGCGACGTGTCGGCGCGCGAGGAGTTCCAGCGCCCCATGAGCACCGCCGAGTACCACTACCTCCTGGGCGGCTACGTCCTGGAGCGGGAGAAGGCGCTCGGGCTGTCGCGCAAGTCGCTGATCGGCGTGGCGCACGCGTGCGGCGTGCCCGTGTACACTTCCTCGCCCGGTGACTCGTCCATCGGCATGAACGTCGCGGAGCAGGCGCTCAGTGGGAGCAAGTTGCGCTTCGACGTCAGCGCCGACGTGAACGAGACCTCGGCGATCGTGTTCTCCGCCAAAGTGCGCGGCGGGAAGAGCGGCGTGCTCATCATCGGCGGCGGCAGCCCCAAGAACTTCGTGCTCCAGACGGAACCGCAGATTCAAGAGGTGCTGGGGATCAGCGAGAAGGGGCACGACTACTATCTCCAGATAACGGATGCGCGGCCCGACACCGGCGGCCTCTCGGGCGCGACGCCTTCGGAAGCCGTGAGCTGGGGGAAAGTGGATCCCGACAAGCTCCCGGACACGGTGGTGTGCTACCTCGACAACACGGTGGGCTTCCCGATCCTCGCGTCGTACGCGCTCGCGCGGCGCAAGCCCCGCCGCCTCAAACGCCTGTACGACCGGCGCGCCGAGATGATGCGCGAGCTGACGGAGTCGTACCTCGAGGCCAAGGCGGATCGGGACGGGCGAGCGGAGGCGGCCACTGGCGGGCGCGCCACCTGACGCCGGCGGACCCGAGGGCGGCTCCAGGGCGTACGCCGCTTACGTCCTGGGCCTGCTCACGCTGATCAATCTCCTCAACTATCTCGACCGCAACGTCGTGTACGCGGTGTTCGAGCCCATCAAGCACGACCTCGCCCTCACCGATGCGCAGCTCGGCTGGCTCGCGTCGGCCTACATCATCGTGCTCTCGCTCGCCGCCCTGCCCCTCGGCGTGATCGGCGATCTCCGCTCGCGCAGCAGCGTCATCACTTGGGGCGTCGCCGTCTGGAGCGTCGCCACGGCCACGGGTGGTCTGGTCCGCCGCTTCTGGGAGCTGTTCGCCTGCCGCGCTCTCGTGGGCGTGGGCGAAGCGGGTTACGGCCCGGCCTCGCAGGCGATCATCGCTCAGTATTACAAAGGCAGGCGACGCGCGTCCGCGATCGGGATTTACTCCGTCGGGATGGCGCTCGGCGGCCTCCTGGGTATCTGGATCGGCGGCGTGATCGCCGACCGGTACGGCTGGCGCTGGGCATTCATCGTGATGGGCGTCCCGGGCCTGGTGCTCGCCGTTCTGGCGTCGCGCCTGCGCGAGCTGGATCGGCGGCCGCCTCCGCCGGTCGTCGAGACGCTCCGGCGGTGGTGGAAGCAGGGGGTTCGCGGCGTCATCCGCTACGTCGTCCCGCTCGCGGTGTGTACCGGTGTCGGCGCGCTGCTGGCCGGCGTGCTGGCGCTGATCCAGGGCATCCCCTCCGAGGTGGACACCGCCATCTTCGGCGTGTGCGTCAGCGCCGGGGTCGCGTGGACGGTGTGGCGCCTGGTGCCGGCCGCCGTGCTGCGGACGACCCAGGCCAGCGAGGTGGCGGTCGGCGCGCTCGACGAGTTCCAACACGCCGCCGCCCTGGTGCTGCGGACGCCGACCCTGATCTGGGTATTCGTGGGCGGCGCGATGGTGACGTTCGCCGTCAACGGCCTCATTGCCTGGGCGGCCACGTTCATGCAGCGCGTGCACGGCGTCTCCGTCGCAGAGGTCGGGGCGAGGTTCGGCACGTGGGCCCTCATCGGCGGGGTCCTGGGCGCCCTGTTCGGCGGCCGCGTGGGGGACCGCCTGCAGCAACGCTGGACGGGCGGGCGCGTCCTCGCCTCGGGAGCGGGGTTCGTCTTGGGGGGCCCGGTGTGCGCCGCGCTCATCCTCGTGGAAGATCTGCGCTGGTTCGCTCCGCTCGTCGCGGGGACGTACTTCCTCTATACGTGGTACAACGGCCCGCTGGCGGCGGTCATCCTCGACGTCGTGCCGCCCGCCGTGCAGGCGTCGGTGCTGGGCGCCTTCGTGCTGTTCTCCCACCTGGCGGGCGACGCGCTCGCGCCGCCGCTCATCGGCTACCTGTCCGACCAGAGCGGCAGCCTGCGCACCGCGATGCTCGTCCTGCCTGCGGTCGGCGTGGTGGGCGGGCTCGTGATCCTGATCGCGTTGCGCACCGTGGGGCGGGACATGGGGCGGGTGGCAGCGTGAGGGCGGTGGGAGGGGCGCGGTGAAGATCGCGGTCGTGTTCGATTCCCCTCACGCCGACTGGCAGGATGCGGACTACAAGCGGGAAGTCGCCGAGGGGAAGGTGGAGGAGGCGGAATACGACGTCGCGCGGGCTCTCATGGCGAAGGGCCACGACGTGCTCATGGTCGGCATCCGCGACGGGGTGGGACCGCTGCTCGAGCGGCTCGCCGCGTTCGAGCCGAAGCTCGTGTTCAACGGGTGCGAGGCGTTTCGGGGACACGCCCGCCACGAGTACGCGGTCGCGGCGGTGCTCGACATGCACGGGTACGCGTACACCGGCTCGTCACCGACCGCGCTCCTCGTGGCGCGCAACAAGTCTCTGACCAAGAAGGTCCTGGCGTATCACGGCATCCGCGTGCCGGCGTTCGCCGAGTACCACCCGGGTGACGAGCTCGTCCGGCCCTCGGAGCTGCGGTTTCCCCTCATCGTGAAGCCGCTGCTCGAGGATGCGTCCGTCGGGATCGCGCAGGCCTCGGTCGTGGAGGACGACCACAGCCTGACGCAACGGGCGGAGTTCATCCACGAGAAGTACCGCCAGGCCGCCATCGTGGAGGAGCTGGTCGAGGGCCGGGAGCTGTACGTGGGGCTGATCGGCAACGCCAAGGTCGAGGTGCTGCCTCTCACCGAGATGACGTTTGGGGAGCCGGAGGACGGCGAGCACCGGATCGCCACCTACAAGGCGAAATGGGACGAGGAGTACCGCAAGCGCAAGAAGATCAAGAATGTGTTCGCCAAGGGGCTGTCGGACGAGCTGACGGCGAAAATCGCCGAGATCTGCACCACCGCCTTCCACGCCCTGTGGCTGCAGGACTACGGGCGCGTCGACGTGCGGCTGGCTCACGACGACGAAGTCTACGTGCTCGAAGTGAATCCCAACCCGTTCATCGCCTACGAGCACGAGATGGCCAACGCGGCGGAAAAGGCTGGCCTCAAGTACAACGATTTCATTCAGCGGATCGTGGACGAGGCGCTGGCGCGTGGCCGCGACTAGGCGACGGCGCGAGGTCCCCAGGCCCGAGCTCCGCTGCCCCTCCTGCGCGGCGGAGGTCGAGCAGTTCTGGTATCACTGCGCCAACTGCGGCCGGCGCCTCCACTGGCGCGACCTCCAACGCATCACGAACGCCGAGTGCCGGTATTGCGGCTGGCTGGTCTCGGACAGTTACTCGTTCTGCCCGTGGTGCGGTCGCGACATCACGGACCGCGACTCGAGTCCCGAGCCCCTGAAGCGGCCCAAGGGCTTCAAGTTCGAGCGGCGCTGCCGCCGCTGCTCGGGCGGGCTCATGTACCCGATGCAGTTCTGCCCCTGGTGCGGCCGCGGCCAGCGGTGGCCCTATCGCGAGTACCAGAACGTCTGCCCGCATTGCGACCGGGGCGTGGACGACTGGATGCACACCTGCCCCTGGTGCGGCGAAGACGCGACCGGCCGCGATCTGATCCGGCAGGGCCTGGCGCGCGCCCGCGGGTTCCTCGTGGCGGCCCGCATCAAGGTGTGGCACTACCGCATCCTGCTGCGCCCGGGGGTGTCGGGAGTGTCGCACCTCGCCCCCAAGGTGATCGAGATCGAGCGGCGCTACGTGACTGTCAAACGCCGGCGCGACGAGATCTCCTGGAACATGCTCACCGGACTCATCCTCCACGAGCTGGGCCACTCGTTCCTCTACCACCACTGGTCGTGGACGCGGACGGGGCGGTTCCGCCGCGCCTTCGGCGAGGTGCGCAAAGTCTACCGCGTGGCGGACGAGCACTGGGTGGACTTCGAGCGCCGGCGCGTGACCACCACGCTTCCGAACTTCGTGACGGCGTACGCCGCGACCCACCCGCAGGAAGACTTCGCGGAGACGTTCCGCATCTACGTCTCGCGCCGGGGCCGGCTGCGGGAGCTGTTCACGGAGTTCGGGCGCAAACGCAAGGGCGTCATCTTGTTCGAGAAGTTCCTCGTGTTGCACGATTTCGTGCGCAGTCTCCGCGGGTGGCAGTAGAGGAGGCCCAATGACCAGACATCAGATCATCGGCAAGGGCTTCGTGGCGCTCGTCTTTGGTATGGCGCTGGGCTACGCAATCGCGGCAAGCGTCGCGGCCGATCACCGGCGCGGCGAGCAGCTCACGTTGGCGGAGTACACGAAAGACTTCGAGCACTACAAGGCCGATCTGCTCGATGGCCCCAAGGGGTCGGCTGCCTCGGTGACCGTGTCCATGGTCATGACCCTGGTGGTTCTCGGGGCCTATGAAGCGCTCGGGGCCGGCGTGGCGTGGGTGATCGAGCGCGTCGCGGGGGGCGGGCGTCGTGACGATGCGCCCTACCCGACCGGCTGAAGCACGCGGGGCCGCGCGTGCGCGCGGCCCCGCTCGACATCGCAGAACAGGTCGTCAACCCGCGAAGCAGTAGGCGCAACCCTTCTCCTGCGCGCCGCTCACGGCCAGCACGCCGGACGGGACCACCTGCGAGCCGGGGAGGAGGCCCGCGACCCAATCCTGCTTCACAGCCGCCGCATCCATCCCCATCTTCTGCGCCACGGCGCCGCTGTAGATCGTGAGCGCGATGTTGCACACGCCGAACAGCACGCCCTTGGCGAGCAGCTGCTCCACGCCCGTGCCGCCGATCGGCAGCGGGAGCGGCTTCGCGAAGACGTTGCGCGTTGCCGGTGCGTCGCCGTCCTTGATGCTGAACACCTCGCCCAGGTTGTACTTCGCCCACAGCGCATCCTGCATCGCCAGCGGGATCGCCGCGTGCCGCAGGATCACGACGCCCGAGTTCTGCGCGTCCGTCGTGCCGTAGTTGTCGTTCGTGGTGTTGAGCCAGACCCGCGGCCAGATGACCGGCATGCCGCCGTTCACCTCGGGGGCGTCGAACACCATCTTGTGCCTGCCGCTGATGCGGTTGAGCCACGCGGCATAGCTGGGGTCGGCGGGCCCGGCTGCAGACCCGCGGCGCCGCGGCTGGGCGGCGAGGCCGAGCGGCGTCAGGGCGGCCACACCGGCGGCGGCCGCGGCGGCGAGGGTGCCGAGGAACCCGCGCCGATGCGTGGAAAGCTCTTCGAGACGAAACATTCGGTACCTCCTGTTGGTGAACTAACGGGACTTCTGCTGTCGCGCCGCCCGGGTTGGATATGCGACGTCGGGCGGAGGATTGCCGTTGGGCCAGTCGTCTTCCTTGCCCCGGAAATCGGGGCGGGGCTGCGCGTTCACGTAAGCCGCCACGTCGAACGCCTGCTGGTCGGTCAACGTGCCGGGTTTGTCGAAGGGCATGTTGCGGCGGATGAACTCCGCCGCCGTCCGCACCCGCGCCATTCCCGCGCCGACGTTGTAGGAGTCCGGGCCCCAGAGCGGCGGGCCTGCGAGGGCTCCCTCACCCCGCGCCCCATGGCAGGCGGCGCACTGCGCGCTGAACACCCGCGCGCCCGCCGCCGTGTCGGCCGTGAACGCGGCCCACTGCTGCAGGCGCGTGCTCGGCGGCGGCGTGGCGACCGCCACACCGCGCGACAGGAACGCGAAGTACGCCACGATGTCCGCCATGTCGCGGCCCGCCGGGTCGAGCGCCGCACCGTTCATGCTGCGCCGGAAGCAATCGTTCACGCGGAACTCGATCGTCTCGATCGTGCCGCTGCGCGGCCGGTACTGAGGATAGTGCGCGAACACGCCGATCCACGTACCGCTCTCGCGGCGGCCCTCATCCAGATGACAGCTCACGCAGCGCAGCTTGTTGCCGACGTGGCCCGGCAGGCTGTCACGCGTCGCGACGAGGAGCCCGCGGCCCCGCCGGATCGCGTCGCCCAGTGGACCGGCAGGGATCAGCGAGTCGGCGGGACCGCCGGCGAGAGCCCGCGTACCTTGGGGCTCGGGCCGGCATGCGCCGACCGCGGCCACGCACCACGCGCCGATCAGCAGCGCGCGGAGTCCGCAGCGGGGGGAGGGGGGGCCAAGGGGAGGGGGGCGCACCACGGGGCAGATAATACCGGCATTCCCGAGCGCGGCAACCTTCGGCACCGGCCGCCCATCCAAGTTCAGGAGCGCCCCCACAGCTCCCCGGACCTTCTGACGTCGAGGTCGTCATGCACGCATCGCTTGTCGCCGCCCTGCTGCTCGCCACCCAGGGTGGTACTCGGCTCGACTCCGCCGAGGTCGCCCGCATTCTGACGCAGCTCAAGGCGAGCGACTCCACCATTTGCGAGCTGGCGGGTCAGTCCCTGACGAACTTCGGCGGCCTCTGGATCCGCGATCCGCACTACGCGATGCCGATGCCGCGGCCGACGCCCACCCCCATGCCGATGCCCCGTGGAGGGGGTGCATGGGTCGGCGCGGCGGGGAACGTGATGAAGGACGTGATGCATGGGCATCGGTCTGGCCGCGACACCCCGACGCTGGGCGCCTTCCGCGCCGTCCTGCGGGACGATAACCGTTGTGTCCGCAACATCGCCGCCCGAGTGCTGGGGAACGAAGCGCCGGACGGCACGTACGAGCTGTTCCTCGGCCTGCTGCGGGATGCGCGCCCCGGGATTCGCGAGACCGGCGCGCTCGGACTGGGCCAGTTGGAGGACTCCCGGGCCATGGGTCCGTTGACCAGCGCGCTCGAAGACGCCGAGGTCGGCGTCCGCCGGGCGGCTGCCTGGGCGTTGGGAGAGATCGAGGACGCGGCGGCCATCGACGCGCTCGCCCGCGCGCTGCGAGATCGCGCGCCGGAGGTGCGGCGCGCTGCGGCGTGGTCCCTGGGTCAGATCGAGGACGGGCGCGCCATCGGTCCGCTCGGCGACGCGCTGGGAGACGCTTCGCTCGACGTGCGCCTCGCGGCGGCGTGGGCGCTCGGTGAGATCGAAGAGGCGGCGGCAGTTCCCGTGCTCGCCGGCGCGGCGAAGGACCGCGAGCCCAGGGTGCGCCAGGCGGCGGCCTGGGCCTTGGGCGAGATCGAGAGCTCGCAGGGCGTCGCGCTCCTCGGGCCCCTGGTGCGCGACCCCGCGCCCGAGGTGCGCAAGACCGCGCTGTGGGCCCTGGGCGAGATCGAGGACGGGAGCGGCGTCGCCGCCGTGGCCGTCGGATTGAAGGACGCAGACGCCGACGTGCGCGTCCTGGCGTGCTGGGCCCTGGGCGAGATTCAAGACGAGCGCGGCGTGGAGCCCCTCGTCGCCGCGCTCAAGGACGCCGACATCGACGTGCGCGTCACCGCCGCGTGGGCGCTCGGCGAGATCGAGAGCCCGCTGGCCCTTGACGCGCTCAAGACCGCGCAGCAGGACGCGTCGAGCAGCGTGCGCCGCACCGCGGCGTGGGCGCTGCGGCAGATCGACGACCAGGACCACCCGCGGATCCGCGTGCGGTCCCGCGTGCGCATCAGGAACTGAAGCGGTCACACCACGATGGGCCGGCTGCCGCGGCCGATCTCGGCGCGGAAGGCGCGAGCCCGTTCCACCACCTTGAAGTAGTCCACCAGCTCCTCGGCTTCGCGGACATCGTCCCAGCCGAGGAGTTTCTTCATGCGCCGCGCGACCGGCGTAACCAAAGCCGTCGCCTGCTCGGGATACTCGTAGAACGCATGCAGGCGGCGGATCAGCACGTCTTGAACGCGCAGCGCCATCTCCCGCTCGACGGCGTGCACGACTTCCGCCCAGATCTCCGGCCGTCCCGGCAGCAACGGCTCGCCGAGGGTGCGATCGCGGTCCACGAGATTGACCACGGCGGCCGCTTCGCTGCCGTAGCTCGCGACGAGATGACGCGCGGTGGCATCCGACGCGCCGCGCGCCCGCACGCCCTCGACCAGCACGTCGAGCTCCGCGGCTTCCCCGCCGGGGAGCGGCATGCGGTCGGTGGGCGGGCGGCGGGCGACCGGCCGGCCGTCGAGCTCGTGGAGGCGAGCGGCGACGCGGTCCGTGACATCCCGCGCCATCACGCGGGAGGTCGTGAGTTTCCCACCCGCGACCGTGACGAGGCCCTGCGCGCTCTCGACCACGCGATGCTCGCGCGAGACGTCGGACGGCGCCGCGTTCCGGTCCGGGCGCAGGAGGGGCCGCAGCCCGGCCCACGCCGATACGATGTCGGTGGGCGCGAGGTGGGCCTCCGGGAACGCCGCGTTGGCCGAGCGGAGCAGGTACGTTGCGTCCTCGGCGGTCACCCGCACGGCGTCAGGGGAGGTGTCGGCGTCGGTGTCGGTCGTCCCCACGTACGAGAGGTCGCCCCAGGGGAGGACGAACATCACGCGACCGTCGATCTGTGAGAACAAGGTGACCGCGCGCTCATGACCGATGCGGCGCCGCGGTACCGCTACGTGGGCGCCCTTCGTGAGCCGGAGGAGGGGAGGTGACGCGGGGTCGTCCAGGCGGCGCAGGGCATCGACCCAGGGTCCGCCCGCGTTCACGACCACGAGCGCCCGCACGAGGTAGGCCTCCCCGCTCAGCACGTCGCGCACCGCCGCGCCGCGCACCCGGCCGTCCGGCTTCAGGAGGCTCGTCACCTCGGCGTAGTTCGCGACCAGAGCGCCGGCCTGCGCGGCGCTCCGCACCGTCGCGAGCACCAGGCGCGCGTCGTCGGTTTGGGCGTCGTAGTAGAGCGCGGCGCCCACGAGACCCCGGTCCTTGAGCGCGGGCTCGATGCGGCGAACCTGTTTCGGGCCGAGCCAGCGGTGCGCCTTCACGTTGCGGAAGGCGGCCAGGGCATCATACAGCCACATCCCGGCTCGGAGCTTCCAGGCCGGCACCCGCGCGCCGCGGTACACCGGAAACAGGAAGGCCAGCGGCCGCACCAGATGGGGGGCGATGCGCAGCAGGATGCGCCGCTCCCGGCTCGCCTCGAACACGAGGCGGAAGTCGCCCTGCTCGAGGTATCGGATGCCCCCATGGATCAGCCGCGACGAGTGCGACGAGGTGGCGGCGCCGAAATCGCCTTTGTCCACGAGCGCGGTGCGGAACCCGCGCAACGCCGCGTCGCGCGCGATGCCGGCGCCCGTGATCCCGCCGCCGATCACCAAGACGTCCACCGGGTCCGCGGCCATGGACGCCAGCGTGGCGGTGCGCGTTTGATGGGCGAACGCTGTCTCCGCGGCCAACTCCCCCCCACTTCGGGGCGGTGGTACGTTTCGGTGCTATCCGCAATCCGCAATATCGAGAGGGAGAATCTAATGCCGGTGGGGAACGGACGGCGCGTGGCGGTCGTCGCCGGCTGCCGCACGCCGTTCTGCAAAGCAGGGACCGTCCTCAAGGACGTGCGGGCCGTGGACCTCGCGCGTCACGCGGCGCGCGAGCTGTTGCATCGCACCGAGCTCGACGGGGCCGACGTCGACGAGGTGATCTTCGGCCAGGTCGTGCCGTCGGCCCTCGTGCCGAACGTAGCGCGCGAAGTGAGCCTGCTCCCGCAATTCCCCAAAGAGGTTCCCGCCTTCTCCTTGAACCGCGCGTGCGCCTCGGCCAACCAGGCGATCAGCTCCGCCCACGACCAGATCGCGCTCGGGCACGCCGACGTGATCATCGCCGGCGGCGCCGAGTCGCTGTCCGATATCCCGATCCTCGCGTCCCGCCGCCTCGCCGACATTCTGGGCGAGGCCAGCAAGGCCAAATCGCTCGGGGCCCGGCTGCGCACGTTCGCCCGGATCCGCCCGCGCGACCTCGTCCCGGTCGCGCCGGCCATCGCGGAGCCCTCCACGGGTGAGTCGATGGGCCAGTCAGCGGAGAAGATGGCGAAGGAGAACCATGTCACGCGCGAGGCACAGGACCGCTGGGCGCTGCGCAGTCACACGCTCGCCGCCCAGGGCACCGCCGACGGCCGCCTCACGTCGGAGATCGCACCGTGGTTCCCCACCCGCGCCGGCAACCCGGTGGTGACGCAGGACAACGGCATCCGGGCGGATACGTCGCTCGAGCAGATGGCCAAGCTCAAACCGGTGTTCGACCGGCGATACGGCAGCGTGACCGCGGCCAACTCCTCGCCTCTCACCGATGGCGCCTCCGCGGTGCTGCTCATGAGCCAGGAAGGCGCCCGCGCTCGCGGGTACGAGGCGCTCGCGTACATCCGGTCGTACGCCGTCGCCGCGGTGGACCCCGGGTGGCAGCTGCTCCAAGCGCCGGTCTGGGCGGTGCCCATGGCGCTCGAGCGGGCGGGCATCCAGTGGAAGGACCTCGGGCTGATCGAGATCCACGAGGCGTTCGCCGCCCAGGTGCTCTCGAACCTCCAAGGGTTTGCCGAGAAGGGCTGGGAGATCAACGAGGACATCATCAATGTGATGGGCGGTTCCATCGCCGTCGGGCACCCGTTCGGCGCCACCGGCGGCCGCATCGTCACGACCCTCGCGAACGAAATGCGGCGGCGCGACGTGCAGTTCGGGCTCGTGTCCGTCTGCGCCCAGGGCGGGATGGGGTTCGCCATGGTCCTGGAGCGCCGCTGATGGCCGGCCCCGCGCTCAGTTGGGACGTCACCGACGGCATCGCCGTCGTGATGCTGGACAGCAAGGATCACCCGGTCAACACGATCTCGCGCCCCGTGAAAGACGAGCTCGTCGCGTGCTTCGAGGCCCTGGCGAACGACGCGGACGTGCGCGCGGTGGCCTTCTTCTCGGGCAAGCCCGACAACTTCATTGCCGGCGCGGACATTGAAGAGTTTGTGCAGCTCGAATCGGCCGCCGCCGCCGAGCGGCTCTCCGCCGACGGCCAGGAGATGCTCGACCGCGTGGCGCGGTGCCCCAAGCCCGTCGCCGTCGGGATCCACGGCGCCTGCCTCGGCGGCGGGTTCGAGTTCGCCCTCGCTTGCCACTACCGCGTGGCGACCGACCACCCCAAGACGCAGATCGGCCTGCCCGAAGTGCAGCTCGGCATCCTGCCCGCGGCCGGCGGCTGCCAGCGCCTCCCGCGCCGCGTCGGGGCCCGCGCCGCGCTCGACATGATCCTGGGGGGCAAGACCGAGCGGGCGGCCAAAGCATTCCGGCTCGGAATGGTGGACGAACTGGTGCCTCCTGCGATCCTGCGCGACATCACGCTCGCGGCGGCGCGCCGCCTGGCTGGTGGCTGGCGGCCCAAACGCCACCGTCTCGGCGGGTTCACAGGGTGGCTGCTCGACGGCAATCCCCTGGGGAGACGCCTCGTGTTCCGCACCGCCCGCAGGCAGGTGCTCGAGCGGACCGGCGGCCACTACCCCGCGCCGCTCGCGGCGCTCGAGGCGGTGGAGTACGGTCTGCGGCGCGGGATGGCTGAAGGCCTGAAGCGTGAAGCGCAGCTGTTCGGCCAACTCGCCGTCACGGACGTGTCGCGCAAGCTGGTGCAGATCTTCTTCGCCACCACGCAACTCAAGAAGGACCCGGGGGTGCGGGATGCGCCGCCGCCCGTCGGCGTGAAGCGGCTCGCGATCGTCGGCTCGGGGTTCATGGGCTCGGGGATCGCCGGGACGGCGGTGGCACAAGCGGGAGTGGACGTCCGCCTCAAGGACGCCGATCTCGCGCGTGTGGCGCAGGGGTTGAGCGCGGCGCGCGCGGTCCTCGACGACCGCTTGCAGCGCCGCCGCATCACGAAATACGAGCATGCCCAGCTGGTGGCGTTGCTCTCGGGCGGCGACACGTACGCCGGGTTCGGCCGGGCCGAGCTCGTGATCGAGGCGGTGTTCGAGGACCTGGCGGTGAAGCAGCAGGTGTTGCGTGAGGTGGAGGGCGCGCAATCGGGGGAGGGCGTGTTCGCCTCCAACACCTCCACGATCCCCATCACGCGAATCGCCGAGGCCGCGCGGAACCCGCAACATGTGATCGGGATGCACTTCTTCTCTCCGGTCGCAAAGATGCCGCTGCTCGAGGTGATTCCCGCGGCGCGCACGGCGCCCGGCACCGTCAGCACCGCCGTGTCGTTCGGGCGCCGCATGGGCAAGACCGTCATCGTCGTGAAGGACAGTCCCGGCTTCTGGGTGAACCGCATCCTCGCTCCGTACGCGAACGAGATCGGCCACCTGCTCGCCGAGGGCGCGTCCATCGAGGACATCGATGGGATGGCGGTGCGCTTCGGGTTCCCCGTGGGTCCGGTGACCTTGCTGGACGAAGTCGGCCTCGACGTCGCGGAGAAGGTGGCGCACGTGATGCAGGAGGCCTACGGGGATCGCCTGCAACCGACCGGCAGCGTGGCGGCCCTGGTGAAGGCTGGAAGGTTGGGCCGCAAGTCGGGGCGTGGGTTCTACCAGTACCGCGGCGGCAAGAAGCGCGGCGTGGACGACGGCGTCTACGAGCTGCTGGGCGTGCACCCCAACGGCGGTCCCCGTCCGGCGGAGATCCTGCAGCGCCTGGTGCTCGGGATGCTGAACGAGGCGGCGCGGGCGGTCGGCGAGGGTGTGGTTCGCGTGCCGCGCGACGGGGACATCGGCGCGATTTACGGGTTCGGCTTCCCGCCCTTTCGCGGCGGACCGCTGCGTCACGCCGACGACCTGGGCGCGGCGCGGCTGGTCGCCGATCTCGAGCGCCTCGCCGAGCGCCACGGTCCGCGGTTCGCCCCGTGCGAGGTTCTCCAGGAGCACGCCCGCCGCAACGCCAAGTTCTATCCCTGATGCTGCGCGCCGGACTGCTCTGGCTGAGCGAACAGCCGCGCATCTTCCGCTTCGTCCGCCGCAACGGGCTCGCGCGCCGGTTCGCCTCGCGCTTTGTGGCGGGTGAAACGGTGGCGTCGGCCGTCGCGGCCCTCCGTGACCTGAATGCCGAGGGCATCTCGGCCATGCTCGATCTGCTCGGCGAGTCGGTCTTGCACGCGAGCGAGGCGCACCACGCCCGGGACACCTACCTCGAGACTCTGGACCGGATCCGGAGCGCCGGCGCCAACGCCAACGTATCCGTCAAGCTCACCCAGATGGGTCTCGACATCGACGAAGCGTTGTGCGTTGCGAACATGCGGGCCATCATCGCCAAGGCGGCGTCGCACGGCTCTTTCGTGCGCATCGACATGGAGCAGTCGAGTTACACCGAGAAGACCCTCCAGCTCTTCAAGCAGACCTTCTATCCGGCGTTCGGCAACGCCGTCGGCGTGGTGCTGCAATCGTACCTGCGCCGCACTGCGCAGGACGTGGAGGACGTGATTGCGCTCGGTGCCCGGGTCCGGCTCTGCAAGGGCGCCTACAAGGAGCCGGATAGCCTCGCGTTCCCCTCCAAGCGCGACGTGGACGCCAACTACGTCGCCTGCATGGAGCGGCTGCTCGAGCGGGGCCGCTATCCCGGCATCGCGACGCACGACGAGCGGATCATCACGCACGCCAAAACCTTCGCCAGGGCCAAAAACATTCCGGCGGCGCGCTACGAGTTCCAGATGCCATACGGCGTGCGGCGCGACCTGCAGCGCGCGTTGCGCCGGGAAAGGTACAACGTCCGCGTCTACGTGCCGTTCGGGACGCACTGGTACCCCTACCTCATGCGCCGGCTCGCCGAACGGCCGGCCAACATCGCGTTCCTCGTCGCGAACGTCATGAAGGAGTCGCTACGCCGGACCTAATGGACGACTCCACCCTCGGCGGCTACCAGGCCGTCCACCAACGCCCGCCCGCCTTCGGCGGCGCCGACGGCGGGGCCTACTCGGTCGCGACGTTCGTGGACGACGCGCCCGACGCCGCCGGCCGCTACGGTGCGGCGCTGCTGTTCGTACGCTGGGGCGAAGGTGAGCGCCCGGTCGGCCACCTCGAGACCGACTATCTCGCCTACGGCCGCACTCCCGAGGAGGCCCTCGCGCCCGTGCTCGCCCTGACGCTGCAGGATATCAAGGCGCACCTGGACCGGTGTGTCGAGAAGGAGAAG
This sequence comes from Gemmatimonadales bacterium, assembly GCA_036004985.1. Taxonomy (GTDB): domain Bacteria; phylum Gemmatimonadota; class Gemmatimonadetes; order Gemmatimonadales; family GWC2-71-9; genus 20CM-2-65-7. Next base: position 56,746 of record DASYQX010000049.1, on the reverse strand, counting down.
GGAGCAGGGAGAAGGACGTGACGGCGGTCGGAGTAGTCCTGGTTCGCGAGGGCGGTGCGTATCGCGTCCACACCGAGGGCGGTGAGGTCACGGCGACCCTGCGGGGCAAACTCAAGCACCAGGACGACGATCGCGTCGTGCCGGGAGATGTCGTGGATCTCGACCTGCATGGGGACCGGGAGGCGGCGATCACCGGCATCCGTAGACGCCGTTCCGTGCTCGCGCGCCGCGCCGCCCAGGGTGGGAGCGGGGGTGGGGCCCGGCGTTCCCAGCCGGTCGCGGCGAACGTGGATCAGGTCATCGTCGTCACCTCCGCCCGCGATCCCGAGCCGAATCCCCGCACCCTGGATCGATTCCTGGTCATCGCCGAGGCCAACGGTCTGCCGGCCGTGCTGGTCGTGAACAAGACCGAGCTGGACGACAGCGTTGGCGCCACGCTGACCCGGCGATACGCCAGCGCCGGGTATCAGGTTCTGCCGACGTCGGTCAAGGCGAACGTGGGGCTCGCGGCGTTGCGCGATCTGCTTCGGGGGCGGCACTCGGTGTTCACGGGTGTCTCGGGCGCGGGCAAGTCGAGCCTCTTGAACGCGCTCGAGCCGGGTTTGAAGCTGCGCGTCGGTGCGATCAGCGAGAAATGGCGCACCGGCAAGCATACCACGACGGCCGCAGAGCTGATCCCGGTGGCGGGGGTGGGCTACGTCGTGGACACCCCGGGGCTGCGCGAGGTCGCGGCCTGGGGCATCGAGCCCGACGCCCTCGGGGCGTGCTTTCCCGAGTTCCGTCCCTATCTCGACCAGTGCCGCTTCGATAACTGCCGCCATCTCGCCGAGCCCGACTGTGCGGTGCGCCGGGCGCCGGAGATCGAGCCGGACCGGCTCGTGTCGTACGAGCGGATCTACGAGGAAGTCAGCGCGCCTTCCTGGTCCAGCGGCCGGCGTCGCGGGCGGTGACCTTCGCCATCATGTGTGCGAACGCGTCGTCGAGATCGATCCGCTGCGAATTGGCGAGGCAGATTACGACGAACAGGATGTCGGCCAGCTCCATCGGGATGGACCCGACCTGTTCGTCCGGTTTCTTGGTCTTCGGGCCGAAGTGGTGATTGACCTCGCGCGCCAGTTCGCCAACTTCCTCCGCGAGGCGCGCGACGTTCGCGAGCGGGGAGAAGTACCCTTCCTCGAACTGGCCGACCCAGCGGGCGACGGCGTCCTGCGCTTCGCGAAAGCTCATGGGATCCTCTGACTTGGTAGTGCCGTTCCGCGGGGAGCGGTATCGCGCGAGCGACCGGCTCAGCCAGCTGATCGCGCCGCCGTACGACGTCGTCACGCCCGCCGACCGGGCGCGCCTCGCGGCGCGCGACGCCCACAATATCGTCCACGTGATGCTGCCGGAAGCGCCCGCCCGCCGGTCCGGGGGCGACCCGTACGCACGTGCGGCGGAGCTGCTCGCGGCGTGGCGCACGGAAGGCGTGCTGGTCCGCGATCCGGAGAACGCCGTGTACGTGATGGCTCAGGGCGAGCGCTTCGGCGTCTTCGCCGCCGTCCGGGCCGAAGGGTACGCGCCCCGCCGGGTGCGGCCGCACGAACAGACCCACGCCGGCCCCAAAGCCGACCGGCTCGCGCTGCTGCGCGCCACGCGAACCAACATTGAATCGATCTTCCTGCTCGCGCCCGATCCGGACGGCACGCTCGCGGCGGCGCTCCGCGCGGCGGCGGCCGGCAAGCCCGACGCGGGCGCGGAGCTCGACGGCGTGGAAATTCGCCTGTGGATCGTCCGGGACGTCTCCCGTTTCCCGTTTCCCGCATCCCCGCTGTACATCGCCGACGGCCACCACCGCTTCGAGACCGCCTCGGCGTATGCGCTCGAGAATCCCGCGGCGGATCGGGTGCTGGCGTTCATCGCCTCAGCCCGCGACCCCGGTCTCGTGGTGCTGCCCACCCACCGCGTGATCTTCGGCGTCGGCGGGAAGCTCGACGCATTGCTCGATTCCTGGCGGCGGTACTTCACCGTGTCACGCGTTGCCGCCGAGGTCGACCGGGTTGCGCACCTCGCCCGGCTCGGGAGCTCGGGCACCGCGTGCATCGTGGCGGTGCCGGACGGCGCGGATCTGGCCCTGGTCCTGCGGCGGGACGCGCCCCTGGACGACGTCCGGGGACTGTCCCAGAGCCCGGCCGTGCGCGCCCTGGACGTGGCGATCGTCGAAGAGCTGGTCGTGAAGCCGTTGTTGCGTCTCGGGGAAGCGACGCCGACCCTCAACTACATGGCGGACGCGCGGGCCGCGCTCGACACGGTGCGCCACGGCAGCGCGGCGCATGCGGTGCTGCTCAACCCCACCAAGGTGGAACAGGTGTTCGCCGTGGCCGACGCGGGGGAGTTCATGCCTCCGAAGTCGACGTATTTCGTTCCCAAGGTGCCGAGCGGGCTAGTCCTGAGGCCCCTGGCGTAACGCGGAAATCAGTGCCTTGCAGAACTGCGGCAGGTCGGCGGGGGTGCGGGACGAAATGAGATTGCCGTCCACGACGACGGCGCTATCCTCCCAGATCACGCCGGCGTTTTCCAGGTCGTCCTTGATGGCCCGCACGCTGGTCGCGTGCTTGCCTTTGAGGATCTTCGCGGAGATCGGGACCCACCCCGCGTGGCAGATGAAGGCCAGGGGCTTGCCGGCCTGGTAGATCTCGCGTGTGAGCTGCAGGACCTTGTCGAATCGGCGCAGTTGGTCGGGGGCGAAGCCGCCGGGAATGACGAGACCGTCGAACGACGCGGCCTCAATCTCGTTCACGCTGGCGTCCACCGTGACGGGGTAGCCGCGCTTGCCCTGGTAGGTTTTCTCGCCGAGTCCGGCGACCGTCGTGACGGCCCCTTCCTCCTCGAGCCGGATCTTGGGGTACCAGAGCTCGAGGTCTTCATACAGCGGCGCGGCAAAGAACAGCACCCGCTTACCTTTGAGGGTCATGGTGTGAACCTATATCTTTCCTTGAGATGAGTCCACGTCAGCGTCAGCAGATCCTCGACAACCTCGACGCGATCTACCGGGAAGCCTACGAGCGGGCGAAGGCCGCGGGCGACGAGCGACGCATGGCCGACCTCGACGCCTCCTATCAACGGGAGCAGCTGCTGCTCGAGGTCCTGCTCGACATCCGCGACAGCCTGGCCGGACCGGCCGGGTCGAAACAGGCTGGGCCGGATCCCGTGACTGCGCTCGAAACGATCCGCCGCATTACCCGTCTCCGCTAGGAGGTTCGCTGTGCGCCGTCCGCCGCGCGCCGTCGTCGCGCTTCTCCTGCCACTGCTCCTCGGCTGCGGTCCAAAGGCCGATCTGGTCATCACCGGCGGCACGGTCTGGACCAGCCTCTCGACCGGGCGCGGGCCGGTCGGCGCGGTTGCGATCGCGGACGGCAAGATCCTCGCCGTCGGGGACTCCACCGAGGTCGCGCGCTACGTCGGCGGCCGAACCGAGATCGTGCGCGCCGACGGCGGCATGGTGCTGCCCGGATTCGCGGATGGACACACGCACTTCATCGACGGCGGCTTCCAGCTCGCGTCGGTGAACCTGCGCGACGCGGCCACCCCGGAGGAGTTCGTCCGCCGGTTGAAGGAATACGCCGCCCGGCTCCGCCCCGGCGAATGGATCACGGGGGGCGACTGGGATCACGAGCTGTGGCGCGGCACGCCGCTGCCGCAACGCGACTGGATCGATTCGGTCACCCCGCAGAACCCCGTGTTCGTGAGCCGCCTCGACGGGCATATGGCGCTCGCGAACAGCGCGGCGATCCGCGCCGCCGGCGTGACCCGGGCCACCGCGACGCCGCCCGGCGGCGAGATCGTGCGCGACCCCGCGACGGGCGAGCCCCTGGGAATCTTCAAGGACCAGGCGATGGGCCTCATCTGGGGGGCCGCCCCCGACCCCGGGCCCGAGCAGCGCGACTCCGCCCTGGCGCGCGCCCTGGCGTACGCCGCCTCACTCGGCGTCACGGCGACGGCCCACATGTCCGCGTCCTGGGCGGACCTCGCCAGCTACCGGCGCCTCCAACAGGCGGGGCGCATGACGCTGCGCGTCGCCGTGTATCTGCCGCTCGACCAGTGGCGCGCCGTGGCCGAGAGCGTGAGCCGCGCAGGGCCGGGCGACGACTGGGTGCGGATCGGCGGGGTGAAGGGGTACGTCGACGGCTCCGCGGGCTCCCGCACGGCGTACTTCTTCGAGCCCTTTACCGACTCGGCCGGCTACGCGGGACTCATGCAGCACAGCGAAGCCGAGCTGCGTTCCTGGATCGGCGGCGCCGACTCGGCGGGCCTGCAGGTCGCGGTCCACGCGATCGGCGATCGGGCCAATGCGCTCCTGCTCGCCATCTTCGACAGCGTCGCCCGGGCGCACGGCGCGCGCGACCGCCGCTTCCGGATCGAGCACGCGCAGCACCTGCGCCCGCAAGAGATCCCCAAGTTCGGCGCGCAACGCGTAATCGCATCGATGCAACCCTACCACGCGATCGACGACGGCCGTTGGCTCGCGAAGCGGATCGGCCCCGTACGCATCCGCACGACCTACGCATTCCGGTCGCTGATCGGCGCCGACGCACCACTCGCCTTCGGGTCGGACTGGACCGTCGCGCCGCTCGACCCGATCTTCGGCGTTTACGCGGCGGTCACGCGGCGCACGCTCGACGGCCGCCACCCCGGCGGCTGGATCCCGGACCAGAAGATCACCGTGGGCGAAGCGCTGCGCGCGTACACCTACGGCAACGCCTGGGCCACGTTCATGGAGCAGAAGTGGGGAGCGCTGGCCGCTGGCCGGTACGCCGACGTCGTCGTGCTGGACCGGGACCTCTTCGCCGTCCGGCCCGACTCGATCCCTCAGGTGAAGGTGCGGTACACCGTCGTCGGCGGCACGGTGGTTTATCGGTCGCCCTGAACCTGGATGTGTTGCGTCGCCGCATCACCCAGAGTACTTGAAGCCAGCCTCCTGTAGCGTCAGGGGTTGCGCATCTGCGTGCTCGACACCGGCGGCGATCACCTCTCCGAGTACGAGCGTGTGATCCCCGGCGGGGAGTGTTGCAACGACGCGACACTCCACCCACCCAAGCGATTCGGCCAGGACCGGGACCCCCGAGACGGGAGCCGGCTTCGTCTTGATTCCCTTGAGCTTCTGGGGAGCCTGCTCCGACGTGCGGCCCAGCCGGCCCGCCAGGTCACGCTGGCCCTGCTGAAGCACGCTTATTGCAAATTGATGCGAGTCGCGCATCATATCGATGGTCTTGGACGTGTTCTCCACCGCGACGACGACCATGGGCGGTTCGAACGCCGCCTGCGTCACCCAGTTGGCGGTCATGCCGTGCTCTTCGCCCCGCGAGGCGACCGTCACGGCGTAGAGTCCATACGGAAACTGCCTGAGGACGGACTTCTTCGCGGCCTGGTCCATGCGCCTCCTCTTGCTGACCGGTGAAATATTGACCGCTCGGAGGCCGTGCGCCAAGTTGCCGCGATCCTGCCCCAATCCTCCTCTTCCGTTGAGAGGTGTCCGAATGCTCCGTAGGACCGCGCTCACGCTCGCGCTCGCCGTGTCGGCCGCGACCCCGGCTCGCCTGGAGGGCCAGGCGCTCAGGATCATGACCCGCGACCTGGGGAAGGTCGAGGCGTTGGCCCGGGCGGACTCGAACGATGCCGAGATTCAGTATTACCTGGCGCTCGCGCACTGGCAAAAGCATCGCTGGAAGCAGACGGACAGCATCTTGCGTCTCGTCATCCGCCTCGACCCGCGATTTGCCGAAGCCTACCTCGCGTTGGCCTACCTGCCGTATGCCCGGCGAGAGACGTTGTCCGACGAAGAATACCGTGGAGTAGTCCCCAAGGCGTTGCAGCCGGTGCTCGAGGAGGCGCACCGGTTCTATCAGCTCGCGTTCCGCGTCGACCCGCTCGTCGATCTACGAGTGTTTTCCGTGATCTACGAGATCGAAGAGCCCCGCTTCGTCGACCTCACGGCTTCCCAGCGTCTGCTGTACGAGCGGTACTATGCCTGGTCCGTGGATCTCGGGCTGGCCCGGTTCGAATCGGCATACGAACGACTGGTGAGGCTCGGCCAGCGCGAATTCGACGAGTTCAAGCATCCCGACAGGGTGCCGGACTACATCCTGTGGTTTCGCGGGCTCGCGGCGGCCCACAGCCGGAAGTACGACGCTGCCATCGTCGACTTCCAGAAACTGCTCGACCGCACGCTCAAGCACCAACAGCGGGACGAGATCGTGCACGTGCCGCTCGAGGACAACGAGTACCGGTTCATGCTTGCCGCGCTCCACCACATCACGGGGCACCCCGACCGCGCTGCCGCTCTCTATCGGGAGGCCTTAGAACACGACCTGGGGCTCGCCATGGCCCACACGTATCTCGCGGCGATCCATGAGAATGCGGGACACGCCGACTCGGCGCTGCTGGAGCGGCAACGCGCCGCTGAGGTGAGCGAGGACGATCCGGTCGCGCAGTTCGATTATGCGGCGTCTCTGTTCAACGCGCAGCGCACGGTCGACGCCGAGGCACCGCTCCTCCGGGCGGTGGCGTTGAACCCGCGCTACGCGCCGGCGCACTATCTGCTTGGCCGGATCGACGAGGAGCTGGGGCTGGCGGCCCAGGCGCGCGAGTCGTACACGAAGTTTCTCGCGGTCGCGCCGCACCGGCTCCGGGATCTGATCGCTGACGCCCAGCAACGGCTGGCGAAGCTCCCGAACTGAAACGGAGGTACCCATGCGCGCCCTCACACTCGCCACGATCGTCGGCCTCGGGTTGTCGGCGCCGGCCGCGCCGGTCGCGGCCCAGAGCGGCATCCAGCTGCCGGGCAAACTGGCCGACCTGAGGGTCGCGGCGCGGCGGGATTCCAACGACGCCTTGGCTCACTACTACGTGGGCCTGGCGTACCTCAACGACGCGAAGTGGGTCCAGGCCGACAGCGCCTTGCGGATGGCCGTTCTGCTCGACGCGCGGCTCGCCGAGGCGTACCTGGCGTTGTCGTACATCCCATACCTGCGGCGGCCGCAACTGTACCGCGAGGAGCTGCGCGGCCGGGTCCCGAAGGACTGGCAGCCGGCGGTCGAGGACGCAGCGCGGCTGAACCGCCGCGCTTTCGCGGTCGACCCGCTCATGGACCTGCGCGTGCTCTCGGTGCTCTTTCCGGTAGACCAGCGCGGTTTCCGCGACTATACGAGCGTCGAGTCCCGGATCTACGAGCTGTTCTTCGAGGGCTTCGACGACCTGGCAGCGGGACGGTATCCCGCCGCCGAACAGCGCCTCACCCGGCTGGCGCAGCAGGTCTATTACGAGGACAAGAAGCCTCAGGATGTCCCCGACTTCCTGCTCTGGGCGCGGGGTCTCGCGGCCGCGCACCAGGGCAAGTTCGAGGTGGCGATCGGCGACTTCCAGAAGCTGTTCGACCGGTCTCTCAAGAAGGAAGAGAAGCAGGAAGTGATCACCGTTCCGCTCCGTACCAACGAATACCGCTACATCCTCGCCGTGCTGCATCACCTCGCGGGGCGGCTGGACCGGGCGGTCGAGCTCTACCAGGAGGCGGCAGCGCAGGATCTGAGCCTCTACATGGCGCACGTGCAGCTCGCGACCATCCACGAGGGGGCGCAGCGCGTGAGCGAGGCGTTGGCCGAGCGTCAGCGGGCGGTGCAGGCGAATCCGGAGGAGCCCACGCTGGAGCTCGATTTGGCGTTGGCCTACTATCAGGGTGGCGCGCGCGAGGAAGCGGAGACGCACCTGCAGCGGGCGGTCGAGCTGAATCCGCGCGATGCCCGGTTTCACTATCTGCGGGGCGTGATCGCGCAGGAGCTGGACCGACCGGCCGACGCGCGGACGTACCTGACCCGATGCGTGGAGCTTGCGCCCCAGCGGCTCGCCCGGATCACGAACGACGCGCGGGCGCGCCTGGCGGCACTGCCCCAATAGGGGGACTGATGACGCGATGGTACGGAAGCCGCCGTGGGGAATCCGCGCGATCCGCGCGCCGTGTACCACCTCGGCATCGTGAGGCAGCAGCTCGCGAAAGCGGGTGAAGCGCGCGAGACCCTCGCCCGATTCATCGCGATGGCGCCCGCGGCCCGCTATGAGCGACAGATTGCCGACGCGAGGCAACGCTTGACCGCGCTCCCGCCATGACGTTGGGAGGACTCATGAATCGCAGGATTCTATTGGGCGCTGCGTGGCTATTTGCCGCTGCGTCGCCCGCCGCAGCCCAGTTCCGGCTCCCGCTCAAGCTCGGCGAGCTGGAGCAGCGGGCCAAGGCGGACTCGAACGACCCCGCGGCGCACTTCAACGTGGCCCTCGCCTACTGGAACGCGAAGCGCTGGGCCGACGCGGACCGGTCGCTGCGACTCGCCATCACGATCGACACGCGCTTCGCTCCGGCGTACATGGCGCTCACGTTCCTGCCGTACGCCCAGCGTCCCAGCCTCTGGGAGGAAGTGGGCGAGGGGCGTGTGCCCGATGACTGGAAGAAGCGCATGGAGGAATCGGCCTACTTCTTCCGCCGCGCTTACATGATCGACCCGCTGGTCGAGCTCCGCGCCGGCGACGCCGTGCAGCCACGCTCCACGGCATACCTGCAGGAGCTGGAGCTGTTCTTCGGCGAGCACGTCCGGGACTACTACGACGGGTTGGACCAATACTTCCAGGGCGAATATCAGCGCGCCTGGGACCGGTTCGCACGGGTGATGAACTCCGTCAACGGCGATCGCCATCCCGACCGGATCCCCAGCAACGTCCTCTGGTGGCACGGCCTCGCCTCGGCGCGCGTCGAGAAGTGGACTGAAGCCATCTGGGACTTCGAGCAGCTGATGGAGCGCTCGATCGCGCCGACGCGCAAGAACTTCCTCGTGCAATTTCCACTTCGCACCAACGAGTACCGCTACGTCCTCGCCTATCTCAAGCAGCGCTCGAACAACCTGAATGCGGCGATCGACCTCTATCGCGAGGCGATCACCAACGACATCGGCCTCTACATGGCCCACGTTCGGCTGGCCGAGATGTACGAGACGGCGCAGATGTGGGACCAGGCGATCCTGTCACGGCGCAACGCGGTGAATGCCAATCCGGAAGACGCGTCGCTCCAGCTCGACTTGGGAAAGACGCTGGTCAACGCCGGCCGCCTCGAGGACGCCGTCGAACCGCTCCAGCAGGGCGCCGAGATGAACCCCCGCGACGCGCGCATCTTCTTCTACCTCGGCGCTGTCCTCCAGCAGCTGGAGCGCAAGGACGACGCGCGCTCCGCGCTCGCCCGCTTCATTTCCCTCGCCCCGAGCCGTTATGACCGACAGATCGCCAATGCGAAACAGCGGCTGGCGTTTCTCCAGTAGCGCTCGCGCGCTCGTCCTTGGCGCGGCGCTCCTGGTCGCCTATCCGCCCCGCCTGCCCGCCCAGGGCCAACGCTCGGCCTACGAGGAGCTCCAGACCTTCTCAGGCGTGTTGAACCATATCCGCCTGAACTACCCCGATTCCGTCAGCTACAGCGAGCTGGTGGCGGCCGCGATCCGGGGCGTCCTCCGGGCGCTCGACCCGCACAGCACGTACCAGTCCCGTGTGGAATGGGAGAAACGCAGCGCGCTGGAGCGCGGCGAGCTGTTCAGCGTCGGCATCGCCCTCGAGGAGGTGGACGGCGTCGCGACGGTCCTCGCCGTGGCCCGGCGTGGGCCGGCCGCCAAAGGCGGCGTGCTCCCCGGTGACCGCGTCCTGGCCTTGAACGACACCTCCGTGGCCGGTCTCGACATGCCGACCCTCGAGCTGCGGCTCGCCGGCGAGAAAGGCTCCAAGGTCCGGCTGCGCCTCGAGCGTGGGCCCCGCCTCGAGCCCGACACGTTCAGCGTCGCCTTGAAGCGCAACTCGTTCGAAGTGCGTTCCGTGTCGACGGTCCGCATGGTGGATTCCACCACGGGGTTCCTGCGGCTCGAGGACTTCCTCGGCAAAGCCTCAGACGAGGTGCACGACGGCCTGAAGCGGCTCCGGGCGATGCGCGCCCAACGGGTGATCCTGGATCTCCGCGCCAATCCCGGCGGCAACGTCGTCTATGCCGTCGAGATCGCGAGCGAGTTCTTTCCGCGCAACACCGTGATCTTCCGCACCAAGGGCCGCAAGCGCGACGTGGACACCACCTACGTCACCAAGCGCGACGGCGAGTTCCGCGACCTCCCGCTCATCGTCCTGATCGACGAGCGAAGCGCCAGCGCGGCCGAGGCCCTCGCCGGCTCGCTCCAGGACCACGACCGCGCCCTGCTTGTCGGCCGCCGCAGCTTTGGGAAGGCGTTGATGCAGACGATATTCCTGCTTCCCACCGGTGACAACGTCTGGCTCACGGTGGGTCGCGTGCTCACCCCCAACGGCCGCTTCATCCAACGCCGCTACCGCGGCATCGGCTACGAGCAGTACATCAGTTTCGCCGGCAAGACGGGCGCCGGAGAGGACACGTCCACGATTTTCAAGACCGACGCCGGCCGGGAGGTCCGCGGCGGCGGGGGCATCGCCCCCGATGTCGTCGTCCCGATCGTCGCGCCCCTCCCGGTGTGGTGGAGCGCCGCGGCCGACTCGGGATTCGACGATGCGGTGTCGGATAGCGTGGCGCACACGTTGGCCGCCACCGCCGCCGCTCAAAAGGCGTGGCTGCACGCGGACGCCGAGTGGCGCGTGAAGCTCGTTCCTCCCTTCTTGACGCGCGTGCGCAGCCGCCTCGGCTTGGCGGCGCAGGCCGACAGCCTCCTCGAGCGACGCCTGGCGCGCATCCTCGCCGCCCGCGTGGCCGAGGTCCGTTGGGGGCCCGACGCGCGCGAGGAGTTCCAGGTCGCGAACGACCCCACCATTCGCGCGGCGGTCGACCGATTCCCCCGCTTGCGGGAGCTTTTGGCCGTCGCTCCGAAGTAGGTTATTCTTCAGGGCATGGCGACTCGCCCCCGCACCGCCGCCAAACCGGCCCGCCACGCCCGGACGCCCACGCCGACCCTCGCGAAGGGCGATCTGCTCGACATCTACCGCCTCATGCTCCTCTCGCGCCGCATCGACGACAAGGAGATCCAACTCAAGCGGCAGAACAAGATCTTCTTCCAGATCTCGGGCGCGGGGCACGAAGCGGTGCTCGTCGCGGCGGGCAAGGTCCTGCGGCCCGCCTCCGACTGGTTCTATCCCTACTATCGGGACCGCGCCCTGTGCCTCACGCTCGGCATGACTCCCACCGAGATGTTCCTCTCGGCCGTGGGGGCCGCGGAGGACCCCAACTCCGGCGGGCGCCAGATGCCGTCCCACTGGGGCCATAAGGCGCTCAACATCGTCAGCCAGTCCAGCCCGACGGGCACCCAGTTCCTCCAGGCCGTCGGCTGCGCCGAGGCGTGGCTGCGCTACGACCGGATCGACGGGATCACCGACAAGCCGGTGCAGGCGGACGAGCTGGTCTACTGCTCGGCGGGGGACGGCACCACGAGCGAAGGCGAGTTCTGGGAGGCCCTGAACAGCGCCAGCAACCTGCGACTGCCGGTGCTGTTCCTCATCGAGGACAACAAGTACGCCATCTCGGTGCCGGTCGAGGTGCAGACCGCCGGCAGCTCGGTCTCGAAGCTGGTGCGCGGGTTCCCGGACCTCCTCGTCGAGGAGGTGGATGGGTGTGATCCGGTCGCGTCGTACGAGGTGCTCGCGCGCGCCGCCGAGTGGTGCCGCCAGCGGAAGGGGCCGGCCCTCGTCCACGCCCACGTGACGCGCCCGTATTCGCACTCGCTCTCCGACGACGAGGTCCTCTACAAGCCGCCCCGCGAGCGCGAGGCGGAAGCGAAGCGCGACTGCGTGGTGAGCTTCCAGAAACGGCTCGTGGCTGAAGGCGTGGCGACGGAAGCCGAGATCGAGGCGATCAAGGCGGAGGTGGATGAGGAAATCCAGGTCGCCGCCGACATGGCGCTCGCGTCCCCGCAGCCGAAGCCCGAGACGGCCCTACTGTGGGTCTATTCGCCCGACGTCGACCCGGCGTCCGAGCAATTCGATACCGAGGACGATCCGCACTTCACGGGCGAACCCACGACCATGGTAGACCTCCTGAACACCTGCATGAAGGACGAGATGACGCGCGACCCGCGCATCCTCGTGTTCGGTGAGGACGTGGCCGACGTCAGCCGCGAGCAGTACTTGAAGGACGTGAAGGGGAAGGGCGGGGTGTTCAAGGTGACCTGGGGCCTGCAGCGCCAGTTCGGCAGCGACCGGGTGTACAACTCCCCGCTCGCCGAAGCGAACATCGTCGGGCGGGCGATCGGCCTGGGCACGCGTGGGCTGAAGCCCGTCGTCGAGATCCAGTTCTTCGACTACATCTGGCCGGCCTACCACCAGATCCGGAACGAGCTGGCGACGCTGCGGTGGCGGTCGAGCAACGCGTTCAGCGCCCCGGTCGTGGTGCGGGTCACGTACGGCGGCTACCTGAAAGGCGGCTCGGTCTACCACTCCCAGACGGGCGCCGTGGTCTTCACCGCGGTGCCCGGGCTGCGGGTGATCTGCCCCGCGACGGCCCTGGATGCCAACGGCCTGCTGCGCACCGCCATCCGCTGTGACGACCCGGTCCTCTTCCTCGAGCACAAGCACCTCTACCGCCAGACCTACAACAAAGCGCCCAACCCCGGCCCGAACTTCATGATCCCGTTCGGCAAGGCGAAGGTCGTCCGCGAGGGCAGCCACCTCACCGTCATCACCTACGGCGCCGTCGTCCAACGCGCTCTGGTGGCCGCCAAGGACCTGGAGGAGCGGGACGGCGTGAGCGTGGAGGTCGTCGACTTGCGCTCCCTCTCGCCCGTGGATTGGGAAGCGATCGAGCGCTCGGTCCAGAAGACGAACAAGGTCATCGTGGCCTACGAGGACTCGCTGTCGTGGGGTTACGGCGCCGAGATCGCGGCGCGGATTGCCGATCGTTGCTTCCCGTGGCTCGACGCGCCGGTGAAACGCGTCGCGTCGACTGACACGTTCGTGGCGTACGCTCCCGACCTCGAAGACTTCATCCTGCCGCAAGTGGAGGATCTCGCACAAGCCATGCGCGAGCTGAATGCGTTCTAGGGACGCGTTCGGGTTCGGCCTCCTGTTCTTCCTCTCGGGCGCCACCGGGCTCGTCTACGAGCTCTTGTGGGTCCGCGTGCTGTACCAGGCGTTCGGCTCTACGATCCAATCCGTAACCACCGTCGTCGCCGCCTACATGGGAGGGCTGGGGCTCGGCGCCTGGCTGCTGGGCCGCTCGGTGGACCGCCATCCGCGCCCGGCCGCGCTGTACGGATGGCTCGAGATCGCCATCGGCGCGTTCGGAGCCATCTCGCCGTTGGTGCTCGCCTTGGCGCACGTCATCTACGTCGGTGTGGCGGGAGCGTTGGGCCTCGGCACCGGAGCGGCGAGCGTCGCGCTGCGCTTCGGCCTCGCGGCGCTCGTGCTCCTCGTTCCGACGACGCTCATGGGGGGCACGCTGCCCATCCTGACCCGGGCGTTCATGGGGGACGACCGCGCCCGGCTCAAGACGTCGCTCGCCCGCCTCTACGGACTGAACACCCTCGGCGCGGTCGTCGGGACGGCGCTGGCGGGGTTCGTGTTGATCGAGCACGTCGGCGTGCGTGCCAGCCTCTGGATCACGGCGGCGACGAATCTCGCGCTCGGCGCGGCCGCGATCGCCCTGGCGAAGCCGCTCGCCCCCGTCGCGGAGGCGCCCGCGCCTCCACCCGTCGCACGCGCCGTTGCCGGGGATCCGCTGCGCACCCTCGCCCTCATCCTGCTCGGCGCCACCGCCTTCGCTTCGTTGCTCGAAGAGATCGCGTGGACCCGCGTGCTCGTGATGATCGTGGGCGGCTCGACCTACGCGTTCACGCTGATCCTGCTCGTATTCCTCCTGGGGATCGGGATCGGGAGCGCGATCGTCGCCCGGCGCGGCGGGACACCCGCCGAGACGGCGGCGAGCGCCGCCGTCGCGCAAGGCGTGGCGGCGTCCGGAGCGGCACTGCTGTTCGCGTTCTTCGGCATCCTCGCGGTCTACATCGTCGCGGTATTTCAGGTCCAGTTCCTGACCGCCACCGCCCGGCTGGCGTTCCTCGGTCTGGCGGTCGGTGCGGTCGTCCTCGTGCCCGCGGTCGGCATGGGGATGACGTTCCCCCTCCTTGCCGACCTCGTCGCGCGGTCGGACGGCGCCCGCGCCGCCGACGTCGGGCGGGCGTACGCCGTCAACACCTTGGGCAGCATCGCCGGCGCGGTGCTCACGGGCTTCCTCCTCGTCGTCTGGCTCGGGACCGACCTCACGCTGCGCCTGGGTCTGGTGCTGAGCGGCGCCGCGGCGCTCTTGCTGGCCGCGTTCGCGGCCCGCGGCGTCGCCGAGGGGTCGGTTGAGCACCGACGCCTGCAGGTGCGGGTGCTGGGGGCGGCGCTGCTCGCCGTGATCGGCCTGGGGACCGCGTTCGCGGCGCCGCGCTGGGATACGCGGCTCGTCGACACCGGGCCCACGATTTACGGCCGCGAACCCATGGACGCCGCAGGACTCGATGCGTTCCTCAGCCACCGCGGCGCCCGGCAGCTCGCGTTCCGCGAGGGGCCGAACGCCACGGTCAGCGTGTGGGAGGGCCTGGGCCGCCGCACCCTCAAGGTCAACGGCAAGGTCGACGCGTCCGACCACGCCGACATGGACACCCAGATCATGCTGGGGCTCGCCCCCATCGCCGCCCGAGCGGAGGCGGCGTCGGCACTCGTGATTGGATACGGGAGCGGCGTGACCGCGCGGGTGCTGGCGGACGCGCCCGGGATGCGGCGGGTGCGGGTCGTGGAGATCGAGCCGTCGATCGTCGACGTCGGCCGGTACTTCCGGCACGTGAATGGCGCGGTGCTGGAGCGCCCCGGCGTCTCGCTGGTCGTCGACGACGCCCGCAGCGCGCTCCAGCTGTACCGCGAGCGGTTCGACGTGATTGTGTCGGAGCCGTCCAACCCGTGGGTCGCGGGGATTGCGACGCTCTACACGCCCGAGTTCCTGCGGATCGCGCGCGGGCGGCTCGCCGACGACGGCGTGTTCTGCCAATGGATCCAGCTGTATCAGCTGCCCCTGCCGATCGCGGCGGGGATCGTTCGCAACGTCCGCGCCGTGTTCCCCCACGTCGAGGTGTGGTTCGGCTCACCGCACGACCTCATGGTGCTCGCGTCGCCGCAGCCGATCCACTACGACGCGGCGTGGCTCGAGCGGCTGCTCGGCCCCGGCGGGTCGCACGCCGAGCTCGCGCGCGAGTGGCTGGGCGTAAACCGCCCGGCGGAATACTTCGGCCGCTTCCTGCTCGCGGATTCGGGCGCTGCGCGGCTCGCCGAACGGGGCACGCTGGTTCACACCGATGACCGGGCGGCGCTCGAATTCGTGGCCGCGCGGCGCTTTCTCGACCGCCAGGGCTACGAAGGCGTGCTGGACGCCATCATCGCGCTGGGCCAAGCGACCGACGCCCGGAGCCGCTCGTCGGACGTCCTGCTCGCGAACGCGCTGAGCGTGCGGCGTGGCGACTCCCGGGGCCTGATGTACGTCGAGGCCGCGCGACGGGCGCACCCCGCCGAGGTCGAGTGGATCGTGCGGGAGGCGCTCATCCGGCTGGCGATCGGAGACAGCGTGTTTGCCGCACAGGCCTTCGCGAACGCGCTCGCCCGGGAGCGGCACCCCGAGGCCCTGCTCATGAGTGGCCTCGTGGCCCTGCGGCGCGGCGAAGGCCCGCGGGCGCGGGCGCTGCTGCTCGAAGGGCTGGCGCGCGGCGGCGACACCGCACTGGCGCACGCCGGCCTCGCAGTGCTGGCCGCCCAGGGCAGCCGGTGGAACGAGGCCGCCCTCGAAGCGCGGCGCGCACTGGCGACCGCGCGCGGCAGCTTCCACCGGCCCTTCCCGTTCGGCTCCCTCGGCGACGCGCTCGGCCAGCTGGCGCAGCAAGGGCCCCCGCCGCTCGCGGACAGCATGCTCGTCGAGGCGATCGCGAAACAGCCGGGCTGGCCGCGGCTCTACGAGCTTCGAGCGGTGGTCGCCCTGCGTGACGGTCGCTGCGAGGAAGCCGTCACGCACCTCGTGGAACTATTGGAGTTCGGGATCCAGCGGTCGGACGCGCCCGCTCTGCTGGCGGAGTGCCGCGGCGGGACGGCGCGCTAGGGGCGGGGGCGGGGGTCCTCGCGCAACACGTCGCGGATCTCTCCCGCCGCGGCGATGGCGTGATCCACGTCGCGCGACAACGCCCGCGCCTGCTGGGTGGCGTTGGTGAGGTCGCTCAGCACGGCGGCGACGCCGGCGGACCGGAGGCGGAGCAGGTCGAACCGGACGTTCTGCATTGCCAGCACGCAGGACTCGATCTGCCCCTCGACGCCCCGGCGCCGGGTCAGGAGATCGCTCAGCGCCTGACGCTGTCGCTCGAGCAGCCCGATCTGCCGTTCGCGCTCCGTCCCCGCTTCGTGGCGCTTCACCGATTCAATCTTGTCTCCGATGCGCGCCAGCGCGCGGTCGTCGACGTCAGCGCTCATGCCGTGGAGCATCCGCGCCAGGTCCTCGGCGCGCTTCAGCAGGGCGTCGACCGTGGCCACGACGTCGGGGAGCATCTGCCGCTCCGACGGCGGGAGCCGGTCCATGATCTTGAGGATCGCCTCGCGATCACTGCGCGCCTGCCGCACGGCGTCGAGCTGTCGTCCAAACTCGTCGGTGCTGAGCGGGGCCAGCACCGCGGCGGAACCCCGCCCGAGCCGGGCCTCCGCGCCGTCCGGCGCGACGGGTCGCTGCACCACGTCGCGCCAGGAGTAGCCGTTCTGCCACAGCTTCAGGTATTGCGGCAATAGCCCGAACGCCGCCCACGGCACCGCCACCCAGTACGCGAAGTTGAGCCCGCCCCCCAACAGGAGGTCGACCACCATCAGGCCGCCACTTATTCCCGCCCACGTGACGAACCCGTCCCGGAACCGTGCGACGAGCCTCGGCTCCCCGCTCGCGGTGAGCTGGGACTTTGCGTCCTCCGCGGCGCGGCGGCTACGCCGCGGCCGCGGCGATTCCGGTCTCCCGCGTGATGGCAGCGCCGGTGGGGCGGACGGGGACGCGGGCGGCGCGATCCGCGTGCCACGGGCGCCGGTCGGGCGCCGCGGACGGTAGGGAGGGGCCGTGCGCGACTCGAGCGCCCGGCGCAGGGCATCGGCGGTCGGCCAGCGGGCCTCCGGCTCTTTCTCGAGCGACCGCATCACGCACGACGCCAGGTCGTCGGGGCAGGTCGGAGCCTTGTCCTTGAGGTATGGGGCCTGCTCGGTGATCTGCTTGAGGAGCAGGCCCGGCACCGTCGGCGCCGAGAACGGCAACTCGTCGGTGAGCATCTGGTAGCCGACGACGCCCAGGCTGTAGATGTCGGACCGGCCGTCGATCTCGCGGTCACCGGCCGCCTGCTCGGGACTCATGTAGTGGGGCGTGCCGATCGCCACGCCCGTGGCGGTCAGCGTGCCGGGGCCCGTCGACGACGTCAGCGCCTTGGCGATCCCGAAATCCGTGAGGACGACGCGGCCGCGGCTCCCTTCCAGAAGGATGTTGTCGGGCTTCACGTCCCGGTGGACGATGCCGAGCGAGTGCCCGGCGCCGAGGGCGTCGGCCGTCTCCATCAGGATGCGGCGGGCCTCCTCCGCCGGGAGCTGCCCGCGCCGCTTGAGGCGCGCGCCGAGCGACTCGCCGTCCACGTACGCCATCACGAAATAGACGAGGCCTTCGGGCCCTTCCCCGACGGAGTAGATCGGGACGATGTGGGGATGGGACAACCGCGCGGCCGTCTCCGCCTCGCGCAGGAAACGGATGCGGATCTCTTCGCGGAAGGCGAGCTCCGGCGGCAGCACCTTCACCGCGACTTTGCGCTTGAGACGCTCGTCGCGGGCGTGGTACACGACGCCCATCCCGCCCCGCCCGATCTCTCCTTCGAGAGTGAAAGAGGTGCCGAGAGCCTGAGTCAGCCGGGCTGCCAGCGCGTCGCTCATGCGGATTCGCGGTGCATGCGGGCTTAGATTTAGCCGCATCGGCGTGGCGTTGCAACCTATTCAGCGACCAGCCGTTAGCCGCCGCGCGCGGAGCCACGCGACGCCCGCCGCCGCCCGTTTGGCAGTCCCCGCCGGTTTGGCGCCATTTTCTGGAACGTCGCTGCCGTGCACGGCGTTTTCTGGTGGCACGGACGGTGCACCTGCGCGTGCGCGATGTCCGTCTCTGTCACTCGATTGGAGTCCCCATGTCTGAACGGATGACCCTCCCGGTGCTTCCGCTTCGGGAAGTCGTACTCTTTCCCGGCGTTTCGACCCCCATCGGCGCAGGCAGGCCCGCCACGTTGCGGGCAATCGAGGCAGCGCTCAAACGGGAGCCGCGGCTGATCTTCGCCGTGGCGCAAAAGGAGAACGTCGACGACGTGACACCGAGGGTGCTCTATACGACAGGCACCATCGCGCGCATCGGCCAAGTCCAGCGTGGGCTCGCGGGCGTGCAGCTGATCCTGCACGGCGAGGCGCGTGGCACGGCGCTGCACTACAACGAAACCGGCGGCCACCTGGAGGTGGTCGTTCACGAGCTGGCGGACCTGCCGCCGCTTCGCGCCGACGACCCTGCATTTGTGGCCCTGCACCGCGAGGCGCGCGAACGCGCCGCCGAGCTGGGCCAGAAGTCCGGCCTTCCCGACGACGTCGTGAAGCAGGTGCTGGAGGGCGTCACCGACCCCGGCCGCCTTGCCGACCTCGTGGCCGGCCACCTCGACATCAGAGCCGCCGAGCGCCAACAGCTGCTGGAAGCGCTGTCGGTCGAAGACCGGCTGCGGCGGGTGCTGGTCCACGTTCAGCGCCAGATCGCGGTCATCGACGCGCAGGAAGACATCAAGTCGCAGGTGCAGGAGGAGCTGGGCGAGCGCCAGCGGGAGATGCTCCTGCGCGAGCAGATGAAGGCGATCCAGAAGGAATTGGGCGAGGGGGACGAGGGGACCGAAGGGGACGAGCTGCGCAAGCGGCTCGCCGCACTCGATCTGCCGGACGCCGCGCGCAAGGAGGTCGACCGCGAGCTAAGCCGCCTGGAGCGCGCCAGCCGCGACTCGATGGAAGCGCAGGTGATCCGCACCTACCTCGAGACGGTGGCCGAGCTCCCCTGGGGCAAGCGGTCGGAAGAGTCGCTCGACCTGAAGCGGGCCGCGGAGATCCTCGAGGAGGACCACTACGGCCTGCGGGAGGTGAAGGACCAGGTGCTCGAGTTCCTGGCGGTGCGCCAGCTGCGCCAGCGCCAGCCCGTGGCGGACGCCCCGGGGAACGACGACGACAAGCGGGCCAAGGGCCCCATCCTGCTGTTCGTGGGCCCGCCGGGCGTCGGCAAGACGTCGATCGCCAAATCCATCGCCCGCGCCATGGGCCGGCCGTACGTCCGCATCTCGCTCGGCGGAGCGCGCGACGAGGCCGACATCCGTGGTCACCGCCGCACCTACGTCGGGGCCATGCCGGGCCGCATCATCCAGGGCATGAAGCAGGCGGGCGCCAAGAACCCCGTCTTTCTGCTCGACGAGGTCGACAAGCTCGGCGTCTCCTTCCAGGGCGACCCCGCGGCCGCGCTGCTCGAGGTGCTCGACCCGGCGCAGAACGACTCGTTCACCGACCACTATCTCGGCGTGCCGTTCGACCTCTCGGAGGTGCTGTTCGTCGCGACGGCGAACTTCCTGCAGAACATTCCCGGGCCGCTGCTCGACCGCCTCGAAACCGTGAACTTCGCGGGCTACACCGAGCGCGAGAAGCTGGAGATCGCGAAGCGCTACCTCGTCCCGCGGCAGCTGCGGGAAAACGGGCTCACGGCTGGTCAGCTGAGCCTCACCGACGAGGCGCTCAGCGAAGTGATCGCCAGCTACACGCGGGAAGCCGGCGTGCGCCAGTTGGAGCGGGAGATCGGCAAGCTGGGCCGGAAGGTGGCGCGCAAGATCGCCGCTGGTGAGGCCCAGCGGGTCGAGGTCCGGCCCGGTGACATCAATGAACTCATCGGCCGGCCCAAGGTTCACCCCGAGCGCAAGGCGCGGGAGGACCAGGCGGGCGTCGCGACGGGGATGTACTACACGCCGGTCGGCGGCGACATCATGTTCGTCGAAGCCAGTGTGATGCGCGGCAAGGGAGAGCTCGTCCTCACCGGCCAGCTGGGTGACGTCATGAAGGAGTCCGCCCGGGCGGCGCTCACCTACGCCAAGTCCCACGCCGACCAGCTGGGCATCCGTGAGGAAACGCTCGCGAACGCCGACCTGCACATTCACGTGCCGGCGGGCGCGATCCCGAAGGACGGCCCCTCGGCCGGCATCACGATGGCCACGGCCCTCGTGTCGGCCCTGTCGCGCCGGCCGGCGCGGCACGACATCGCGATGACGGGAGAAATCACGCTGCGCGGGCGCGTGCTCCCCATCGGGGGCGTCAAGGAAAAAGTGCTCGGCGCCGTGCGCGCCGGGATCAAGACCGTGATCCTGCCCAAGGAGAACGCTCCTGATCTCGAGGACCTCCCCGAGGAAGTCCGGAGGACGCTCGACGTGCACCTCGTCGAGGAGCTGGGCGAGGTCTTGACGCTCGCGCTGCGAGGCGCGCGGTTCGAGGAAGGCCACCTCGTCTTCGAGGGTGAAGCACCCGTCGAGCCGCGGATGATCTCGAAGAACTAGGGCGCCGCGACCCCCGCGACGACCAGGTCGACCGCCGCCTGCTTCCACCGCTCGCGCAGCGCCGGCTCATCGGCGCCCAGCGGGCGGGCGCTGGCGGCGATCACCGATTCCATACCGAGGTAGCCCACCATCAGGACCAACGCCTGCGCCGCCGTCAGGTGGGGGTCCACGTCGTCCCGGACCTGCCCCAGTCCCTGCCCCTCGGCGAGCAGGACCACGAGGCGGTTGATTGCAGGGGCAAATGGGGCGAGGTCACCGCGTCCCGCCTGCGCCAGCAGGGCCACCAGATCGGGATGCCGGGCTAAGAATTCGAATTGGGCGCCGAGGGCGAGACGCAGTCGGTCGAGTGGGCGGCCGGTGGGAGAGGCAAGATCGGCGAGAGCCCGCTCGAGCTCGCTCGCTGCCTGACCGAGGACCGCCTGGAAGAGGCCGCGCTTCGAGTGGTAGTAGTAGAACAGCAGCTGCTTGTTGACCCCCGCGAGCCGGGCGATGTGCTCGACCCTGGCCCCCGCGAACCCGCGCTTCGCGAACTCTTGCTGAGCCGCCGTGACGATCTGTAAAGCACTGTTATTACTTAACTTGGGAGGCATACAACTACTTCCTCAACCGTATGGTTGAGGAAATCTAACGCCACGCCAGGTTTTCGGGAATACGCGGCAGGCCGTCCTTCAGGAACGCGAGCAAGACGCGATTGACCTCGTCGGGTGCTTCCTCGGGCGTCGCGTGGCCGGCGTGCGGGACTTCGATGAACGCCGCGCGGGGCAACTCACCGGCGAGGCGGGCACCGACGCGGACGGGGATCCAGCGGTCTTCGGCGCCCCAAAGCACGAGCGTGGGCGCCTGGATCGCGCCGAGCCACCCGACCAGCGTGTCGAACCGGAACTCGCCCAGCACTCCCGATAACGTGCCCCCGTAGCCGCGTTGCGGCACCGGCGCGTAGTACTGATCAATGTCCTCCTGGGACACCTTGCTCGGGTCGGCGTAGGTGGACCGTAGCAGGCGGGCGGTGATCCACTTCCCCCGGAGCCCCGTCGCCACAGCCCCAACCAGCGGCCAGCGTGCCAGCTTGAGAACCGCCGGCCAGCGGATACCGTAACCTGCGGCGTCGATCAGCACGAGCCCGCGTATGCGGTCCGGATGCACGAGCGCGACTTCGGCGGCGATCGCGCCGCCCATCGAGTGCCCGACCAGGACCGCGTTGGACACGCCCAGCGAATCGAGCAGCGCGACGGCGAGCCGCACGTAGGCGGCGTTGCTGTACCCTTGCCCGTGCGGTTGGCCCGAGAAGCCGAAGCCGGCGTTGTCGAACGCGATCACGCGGTATCCCGCGGCGGCGATGGGAGGGAGCTGCTTACGCCATGAGTATAGCGACGCGCCGAAGCCATGGAGGAAGACCACAGGCGTCCCGTGGCCCGCATCGATCACGCGCAGGCGGGTCCCGTTCACGACGCGGTATTGCGCCTCGAACGGCGTGCCGGCAGGGTAGCGCTGGTCGGGGGGGATCGGCGCCGCACGGCAGGCAGCGCTGAGCAGGAGGAGAACGGCAACGGACCGGGTGACGGTCACGCGAAGGTCTGGAGCGCCCGGCGGGCGAGCGCCACGAGTAGCGGATGGGAGGTCCACAGGCCGGCCACCTGGTCACCCGTACCAGTCGTCACCACGACGCGCGCATCGTCCACAACCAGGACCGTTGGCGTGTCGGCAGGCACCGATCCCCCCCCCCCGGTGATCTCGACGGCGTCGGCGGGAACATCACCGGCCATCCGCAGCTCGATCTTCGCCCGGCCCGTGGCGCGGCGCCACGCGGGCAGTGTGGGGCGCCACAACTCGGCGGCGAGCACGCCCTGCACGCTTCGCTCGGCGCGCGCTACGAGCTGCAGGATCAGGTTGGCGACGGCCCTGCCGCCGGCGACTTCCTTGGTGGCCGGCTCCCCGGGGTGCGACGCTTTCTCGAGTGCGCGGGCGAGGCGGTCGAGCGCTTCTCCTTGGAGCGTGGCGAGGTGCGCTAGCAGCGCCGGCGGATCGGTGGGGCGGTAGCGGACGGGCCGCCCCGCGCCGCGGGTTGCCGCGCCGCGACTGACCAGCCCTTCGAGCGCTCCGTAGGCGTTGGCGCGTGCCACACGGGCGCCGCGCGCGACGGCGTACCCGGTGGAAGGGCCGAGCCGCAGCAGGGTGCCGTACACCAATGACTCGGTGGGCGTGAATCCGAAGGGCGTCAGATCGAGATGCGACATACGTAGTAGTATATACTACTACTATTGGCTCAAGCAACCTCGATCGGGATTCCCAGCACTCTGGCAATCAACGCCAGCCGGAGCGTCACGTCTGTCTGGCGCTGCGCGGGGCTCTTCCCCGGCCCTTCGAGCGGGAAGGAGTGGGACACCACCGGGTTCGACGACTTGGGGAGTGCTCGCAGGTTCTTGGGGCTCCACACCCCTTGGTGGTCGCACTCGCTGTACAGCCGCGCGAGCACCCGCGAGGCGCTGGGGACCTGCCGCAGGATCCCGAGCCGGGCGAGCAGCTCCAGCCAGTAGACCGCGAAGGGGACGTCGGTGATGCGCCCCTGGGCGTCGGCCCGCAACGGGTCCCCCAGGATCTCGAACATCGGTCGCAACAGTTTCCGGCCCGCGAGAATGTAGAATGCGCGGCGCGGCGCCGGGGAGGAAAAGAAGTGCGCCAGGCGCTCCAGGAACCCGGCTCGCTCCCGCTGCACTGCCGGCATGAACGCCAGCGTCTCGACCGAGAAGGTCGTGGGCGGATAGGCGAGGGGCTCGAGCACAGTTTTGCCCTGCGCCTTCTTGAACGGCTTCGCGGCCAGCTCGCTGCGCAGGTACTGCGAGATGTCGCTGGCGAGGCGATGGGCCGCTCCCCGCAGTCGCGGGTCGTCCACGTGCGCGCCCCGCGCGAGCGTGGCGGCCGCGGCCTGGAAGCCCATCTGACGCGCCCAATGCGCCAGCCCTGGGTCGGTCTTCGCGGGGCGCTGGAATTCCACCAGGAGGGTGGGGTCGTCGTCGCGCGACAGCAGCCGGAAGAGAAACCGGTCGGCGAATCGAAACGGCCGCTCCTGCGGGGGCCAGCCAAGCTCGAGCAGCCGGCGGTACTGAAAGACGGTGCCCATTTCCTTCCACCCCATCGCCTTGACGGGGCCCGGCGCGAGGAGGTTGCCGCCCCACAGCCCCGTTTCCTTCTGCTTGCGGACGATCGCCAGCGCCTCCTTGTACTGCAGCAGCTGCTGCAGCAGCGCGGCGACCCGCTCGGGGTCCCGGGCCGATTCGGGCGCGACTTCGGTGAGCGCCCGATACTGAATGGGGAGGCTGGCAGCCTCGAAGAGCCAGGACAGCGGCAGCTTGTGGGAGGAGGGGATCTCCAAACGGCCGCTCCAGTCGTGTGAGGAAGGGGGGGGCTAAAAACGGGCGCAAACTTACGTGCGGCAGACGGGATAGGCAATCGTAGCACGTAAGCGCTTGTCTTGTATGCAGTTACTGACGCCTGCCCGAGCTTCGCGATCAGGAGCGACGACACACCACGGTGTGAATTCTCCCGGCACGGCGGCCCAACGCTTCGCTGGTGAGCACGAGCGTCGAATCGTCGAGAAAATCCACGGCCTCGCCGCCCGTCTCGAGGCCCGCGATGCCGCACGGCCGCTCGCGGGCAGACGCGAGGCGCCCCCCGATGCCGGGCGTGAACAGGTAGATCTCCGAATACGTGCGCACCGCGACGAGGCGGCCATCCGGCCGGATCGCCGCGCCCGTCACCCAGCGACCCGCCTCCGCGTTCGGGCTGACGTCCAGTGTCTGGACCCTCCAGGCCGTGGCCACGGCGGCCCGAGTTCTCGCCTCCCCGGCCCGTGGCCACTGTTCGCGGTCGACGCGATACAGCCGGATGCCACCGCTGCGTCCCTTGCTCACTAAATAGAGCGCGGCGTCGCGCGGGGATACGTAGATCGCTTCGACGTCATGCGCGCCATCCGGGTACCGGAGTTGGAGGATGGCCGGGGCAGCTGTGGTGCGCAGCGTGTCGCCCGCACCGACGGGCGGGTCGGGCTCGGGGACGGCGTACACCGTCACCGACGATCGTCGTTCGCTGTTGTCACCGGTGTCCGCGAGATAGACGCAAGTCCCCGGACGCGTGGGGCAGGGGCCGAGCGCCACGTCTTCCCAATCCACGGCGTCGGCACCCGGCACCAGCAGGAATCCCAGGTCGCGGCCGTGGAGATCGGTCGCGTAGAGGTATGGTCCGTCGCCGGAATCGTTGTGAGTCCACAAGACGCCCGGATGCGCGCGACTCACGGCGACGCCGGAGCTCTCGACGACGCGGCGGCTGTGGAACTCGCCGGTCTGCGTCGTGGTCGCGGCCTGGAACACGAGCAGTGCGGGAAAGATCATGGCCCCAAGAAAATCCGCTTGCTAGGACCTCAGGCAAGGGGTGATTATTCGCCATGCTCGAGACGTTGCGCTCGCGTCGCGTCGAGAAACTCCCGGCCCGGGTCCGCCTCGACGGGCGGCTCCTGTTCCTGTGCGAGGACGCGGCGCTCGTGCGGAGCCAGCTCGGCGGCACGGACCTGGCGTGGACGCCGGCGGTGAAGCTGCGCGACAACATCTCGACCGACGAAATCACTCCCGCCTACATCTGCTACTACTACGACGAAACGTTAGGCGACTTCCCCTACCTGGGTCTCAAGTGCGGGGAGGAGTTTCCCATCACGCGGGCCTCGGTGCGGCGCGGCGGCTTCGTCGCCTCGGTGAGCGGGAAGCGACGCGGCAAGGGCTCCTCGCGCGAGCAGTCGCCTTACGCCGAGCTGTGCGCCGGCATCAAACTGGTCGTCGCCGAGAACATCGAGCGCATCTACCGCGAGAACTGCCAGAACCTCGGCATCCTCACCTCGACCGATTTCTCCATCATCGACAAAGTGCGGCGTGGGGAGGAGATCCCGCTTGCGGCGTTCACCGCCGGCGAGGGGGAGATCACGCGGGGCATCATCGAGTACGGCGGCCTGTTCAATTACAACGTCGCGCGACTGCAGGGGAAGGTCGTGCTGACCCCGCCCGGCACGCCGAAGCGCCCCATGACGCTCGGTGAAAAGATCCTCGCGCGCCGCTGGGTCGTCGATCCGTCCAAAGGGAAGATCGGCGTGCCAGCGGTGAAGCCCGGCGATGAGGGGTTCGTCCTCACCGACATTCGTTTTAGCCACGAGTACGTGACCCCGATGGCGGCGATCTTCTTCGAGCAGCTGGTGGGCAAGGACGCGAAGGTCAACGACCCGGGCTCCGTCCTCATGTTCCGCGATCACCTGACGTTCCTGCCCGAGGCGATGACGCCCGAGCGCATCAAGGAAGGCTTGCTCGACGTCGCGCTGCAGCTCGAGAAGAAGCAGCGCGAGTTCGCCGAGGCGCAGGGGATCAAGCTGTACGGCGAGCTGCGCCGCGGTCACCACGGCTCCGAGGCGATATGTCACTCGAAGATGCTCGAGTCCCATGCGCTCCCCGGCCAGGTGATCATCGGCTCCGATTCGCACACGCCGCACGCCGGGGCCGTGGGCTGCGTGGCATTCGGGGTAGGCACGACGGCCATCTTCAACTCGTGGATCACGAAGGATGTCCGGCTCCAGGTGCCCGAGACCGTCAAAGTCGTGGTCGTGGGCGAGAAGCCCGACAACGTCACCGCGAAAGACTTCATGCTCGAGATCCTGCGCCACCCGTACGTGAAAAGTGGCCAGGCCATAGGCAAACTGGTGGAGTACTGTGGCGATGCTGTCGAGGCGCTGTCGGTGGACGAGCGAGCCACGATGACCAACATGACCGCCGAAGTCGGCGGCTTCACGGGGTATGTCGCGCCCGACGCCAAGACGGTCGAATACCTGATGGATTATCGGCGCATGCCGCGGGCCGAGGCGGAGCGGCTCTGTGCCGGACTCGAGAGCGATGAGGGAGCCGAGTTTTGCGAGGTGATCGAGATCGACGCGGGCGCGATCCGGCCCATGATCGCGCTCCCGGGGGATCCGGGGAACGGTCTCTCCATCGCCGACGTGGAGGGGCGGATCAAGGTCGACATCGCGTATGCGGGATCGTGTACCGCGGGCAAGAAAGAAGACATGGATATGTATGCCCGCGTGCTGAGGGAGGCGGCCGCGCGCGGTGAGCGCGTGGCGCCCTGGGTGCGGTTCTTCATTCAGTGTGGGTCGCAGGAGGTGAAGCGGTACTGCGAGGAGCGCGGGTATCTCGACGTGTTCCGCCAGGTGGGCGCCACGTTCCTGGAGCCGTCGTGCGGCGCCTGCATCAACGCGGGGCCGGGAGTTTCCAAGACGCGGGACGAAGTGACGATCAGCGCGATCAACCGCAACTTCCCCGGGCGCTCGGGCCCGGGCCAGTTGTACCTGGCCAACCCCTACACCGTGGCCGCCTCGGCGATCACGGGATACATCACGGTGTGGGAGCCGTAGCTCGGGGCAGCCGCCCCCGAATTCGCACTTTCAGCGCCCGCGCCCCGCTTCCGAAATCCTTCGTCGAGCTCACCGTCGTCGTGGAATCCGGCACGAGCTTCGCCGTGATGGCGACGTCGCCATTCAGCATTCCCCGGTAGGTGGTCCAGCTCAATCCGCCCGCGCTCTGGATGCGGCCCGCTCCATATGTGCTCGCCGTCGTGCGCAGGTGACCGGCACGCGCAAGCCAGATCGTCAACGTCGAATCGATTGCTTGGTGGATGACCAACCCCGTGCCGGTCCCGGGGCTGTCGATCGCGAAATGTGTGCGCAGGGAATCGTTCGCCGGTGCGCGCCCCGCGCCGACGATGAAAAACACGGAATCGACGGTGCGGGACGTCGAGTCGAACCCGTTCCACCCGAGCAGCATCGTGAAGTCGGCGATCAGCGAATCGGCGGTGTCGACGGCCACCCTGATGTCCATCTCGATGCCGACCACCCGGGTCGTATCGCCGGCGGCCGTGACGCGGGAGGCGCGGTCGATGTACGGGAAGACGAGTGCGGCGATCGTCGGATACAGCGTGGTGTCGCTCGAGAGCAGCGTGTCGCCCGCCAGCGCCGAATCGAGCGCCCGCCGCACCGCCGCCAGCTCCGGGCCGGCGATCACGTCGGGATCGACGCCGCCCGCGTCGGAGCAGGCGGCCAGGACGGAGCCCAGGGCCGTCAGAGTGACAACGAGTCTGCGCATGCGATCAAATATGGAGCTACTGGCCAGGCTCCGAAACGGTCCGCACGTCGGTGCGATAGGGCCGCAGCGCGTCGCGCTGGTACACGCTGCGCGGGTTCCACAGCACCCACGACATGATCCCCAGCTCCTCGGCGGCGCGGATCTGCTCGCGGATCTCGTGCGGCGTGTACCGCGGCCGCCGGCGGCCAAGCGTGAACGCTTGGAGGTAGGGCCGGATCGTCGCCGCCCGGGCGTGCGGCCGGGTGCGCTCGATCGCCTCACGTAGCGCGTTTTTCACGATCGCGTACGGGTTGGCGTTGGGACGCTCGTACCCGTAGGCGCCGCGATAGTAGTGGCTGGGATACACCATCGGCAACACCACGTCCGCAACGGTGATGAAGTCCTCCCACACCTGCCCGATCCCGAGGTCGCCGCCCCCCGTCGCCGACGCCGTCAGGCCGAAGATGTCGAACGTCACCGGCACGCCGATGGGATCGAGGCGCTCGGCGAGCATCCGGACGCTCGCCCGCACTGCGGCGCGTTGACTCTCCCCCGGCCGCCGCGCCGGGAAGATCGCCTGCGCCATCATCTCCCGCGGCTCGTCCGGGAAGCGCACGTAGTCGAACTGCACCTCGGCGAACCCAAGGTGCACCGCCTCCTCGGCGATCTGCGCGGCGTAGATCCACACCGAGTCGTTGTACGCGTCCACCCAGGCGCTGCCGATCCGGTCGCGCCACAGGCCCCCGTCCCGGTGCTGCACCGACCACTGGGGCCGGTGCTCGGCGAGCAACGGATCCTTCGCCACCACGATCCGCGCGATGGGATAGATGTCGTGCGCCCTGAGCGTGTCGAGCCGAGCCCGCACGTCCCGGGTGCGCACGCAGCGGGTCGCGCCGACCTGCTGCGCGACCTTGACCTCCGACGGGTACAGGAGACAGCCGGTGTCGTCCTTCACGTCGACGACGAGGGCGTTGATCTCCGTCGAGTCCGCGAGGCGGACGAGATGCCACAGCTTGCTCGAGCCGAACGCCCACGCGTTCACGTACAGCGCCTTGACAGGCGGAGCAGGAGGTGCAGCGGCGAACAGCGGTTCCGGGAGAACGTAGCGCAGCTCCACCCCGCGCAGCTGCAACGCTTGGGGCGAGGCAGGGAGATCCTGCGCAAAAAGGCCGCGACTTGAAATCGCGGCCCAGAGCAAGAGAGCACCTGCCTGCCGAGCCAACTTCATAGGGGTTACCACGATAGGAAACGGGCTGCAGCGAGGCAAGCAGCCCGCTGGTTACTTCAACTGTAAGCTGTTGAACAGCAAGGGGTAAGTGACCAGGCTCTGGCCTCGGTACTGGGGCCGGAAGCCGAACAGGATGACGCGTCCCGCGCCCTGGCGCACCTCGAGCAGCCCGGCCTTCCCGGCGATGCGGTCGGGATGCAGCACCCACCCGGACAGCAGCACGCGGGTGGGGTCGTCCGGCCAGCGGCCGATGACCCGGACGACCGACGAATCGAGCACTTCGAACGCGGGCCCACCCTGGAACCACGCGGCGGTTTCGCGCGGCATGCCGCGCGCCACGGCGTGGGCGGTGTCGAGCTCCAACCGGAAAATCGAGCCGGGCGCGTAGAAGTCCTCGTCGGGCACCGCCTCGAGCACGTTGCGCACCGGCAGGAGCAACGCCTGCACCGCGAAGCGGCTCGCGTCGTTCAGCGCGACCAGCGTTCCGCCATCGACGACGAACTGCCGAAGCGCCTCCGCCCCGTCGGAGCCGAGGCCGCCGGCGTACGGGGCCGGATAGCGGCGCGCGGGCAGGCCCTCGAGCAACTCGCGCGGCCCCTGGTCGGGCAGCACGATGACGTCGAACTTGTCCTTTAGTTTGCCACCCCGGGCGACGGAGTCGACGAGGGAGACGTAGGGCACCTTCCACGTGTCGAACACCCAGCGGGTCCAGCCTTCGTCGATCGACCCTCCGGAGGATTCCTCGCCGACCGATTTCGCGGCGTACGACCGGTACAATCCCACGCGCGGCGCGGCCTCCCCCCCTGGCCCCCTCTCCTGGCTAGGGAGAGGGGAAACGAGCGTGAGGGTCCGCGGCGCAGGGACGGGCGCTGAGAGTGGCACCCGCAACGAATCAGGAGCGGCGACTGCCGTGAGTCCGAAGAGCAGCGGCAGGGTGTGGGCGGTGACGTCGTACGGGCGTTCGGGCGGTCCGCCGGGGTACAACCGCCGGTCGGGGTAGTGTTGCACTTCGAGCAAGGCTTTCGCGAACGCGGCGTATGGCTGGCGCAGCACGACCACGAACGTTCCTGAGGCATACCGCTGCCCCTGCATCGTGAACGATTGCTGCGTCGTCCGGATCTCGACCTGGCCGCGCGCCAGGATGCCGAGCAGCGTGGCGAGCGCGACCGAGTCCTGACGCGCGGGGATGACATAGGCGTACGGCCAGCCCTTCCAGCCCTGCACGGCGTGCCGCCCGACGGACAGAAAGTTGGCCAGCCAGCGCTGGCGATAGTCTGCGGCGTGCACCAGCAGCGCGTAGGCGCCATCCGTCTGATAGCTCACGATGTCGCGCAGCGTCCACCGGCCGCCGGGCCACGGATTGGTGAAGTTCCACGACCGCTCGCGCGGGTTGTAGCCGCGCGCGCGCGCCTCCAGCCTGGAGAACGCGATATCCACGGGGGACGCCAGCTGCCCGCTCGCCGTCTCCGACAGGATGCGGACCGCGCCGTGATAGTGCTGGTACGCCCGCGCGGGTGTCCACGCGTCGTACGTCGAGTTCGTCGAAATGCCCGTCTTCCCCTGGCCCGCGAGCTCCCAGGCCATCGCCGTCCCGAGCGCGTTGGCGCCGTCCACGAGCAGCGGGTCGACGTTCGGCTCGATGGGATCGAGGTACGGCGGAACGAACAGTCGCGCGCCCTCGGATCCCATCTGGTGGATGTCGTGCACGATCTGCGGATGCCACACGCTGTACAGCGAATCCACCGTGAGCCGGGTCTCCACCTGCGTGAACGCGTACCAGTCGCGGTTGTTGTCGTGGCCGGTGTAGTGGTGGTACAGCTCGGGCGGTGCCATGCCCTCGGCGGGAGTCCCGACGGTGCGGTTATACCACCGGCTCACGATCGTCACGCCGTCCGGGTTGAGCGACGGGACGAGCCAGAGGATCACGTTGTCGAGGATCGCCCGGGTGGCGGCGCTCGTGTCCGTGGCCAGTCGGTGCGCGAGCAGCACCGGTGACAGGTGCCCGCCGACCTCCGTCGAATGGATGCTCGACGTGATAAGGACGACCGTCTTTCCGGTGCGCAGCGCCTCCTGCGCGTCACGTGTGGTGCGCAACGTGCGCGGATCGGCAAGGCCGGCGTTGATGCGCCGGTAGCGGTCGAGCTGGCGGAGGTTCTGCGGGCTGGAGATGACCACGGCGACGAACGGCGCGCCGAGCGTCGTGCGTCCGAGCTCCCGGTAGTCCACGCGGTCGCTGGCCCGCGCCAGCGCCTGGAAATAGCGCACCAGCACGGGCCACTCGGCCAGCTTGCGGTCGTCGCCCGGTTCGAACCCGAGCACCGACCGCGGCGTCGGAATCGCGGGCCGCGGCGCGGCCGCCCGTCGCGCCGGCGGTCGCTGCGCGGCGACGGGACCTGCCAACAGCGCCACGACCGCGAGCAGCGCGCCGGCTCGTGCCCTCAACGGAGGCTGGCTGCCGCCGCGGGCGGCGCGTCCCCCGTGCCGATCCAATGGGCGAACCAGGTGCGGATCCGCTCCAGCCGGTCCACCAGCAACCACGGCGGGCCGGTGCGCGACAGCCCGTGATAGGAGCGGGGATAGCGCACGAATTCCGCCGGCACGCCTCGCTTCCGGAGCCACAGGAACAGTTGCTCGCCGTCGGTGATCGGCGTGCGCTTGTCGTCCTCGCTGTGCACGATCAGCATCGGCGTGCGGATGTTCTTGGCGTACGACATCGGCGACAGCACGCGGTAGAGCGAGTCACTTGCCCCCCCCGCCCACGGCTCGCCGAAAAACTCGTAGTCGGTGAGCCCCTGGGCGTCGGACGAGCCGTACCAGGAGTACCAGTTGAAAATCGACCGGTCGGTTTGGGCCACGCGGAAGCGATTGGTGTGGCCCACGATCCAGTTGGTCATGAATCCGCCGTACGATCCACCCAGCACCGCCATCCGCGTCGTGTCCACCCCACCGCGAGCGATCGCGACGTCCACCGCCTGCATCAAGTCCTGATAGTCCTCCATTCCCCACCGCCCGCGCGTGGCGAACGTGAACGTGTGCCCGTAGCCGCTCGAGCCGCGCGGGTTGGTGAACAGCATCCAGTAGCCCTGGCCGGCGAGCATCTGGAATTCCGGGAACAACACATTGCCGTAGTTCGAGTGGGGCCCGCCGTGGATCGAGAGGACGAGCGGGTAGGTCTTGCCGGACTGGTAGCCATGCGGCTTCATCAACCAGCCCTGGATGCGGAGCCCGCCCACCCCGGTGAACCAGAACGTGTCGGCGGGGATGAGCGCCACTTTGGCGAGGAGCGAGTCGTTGAACGAGGTGAGGCGCCGTTCTGCCCCCGCCCCCGCCCCCCCCCCGGTCAGCGTGGCCACAAACACCTCGGCGGGATGCGTGATGTCACTCGCCGCGTACGCGACCGAGCGGCCGTCGGCGCTGTGCGAGAAACCGCGCAGTTGCCGCTCCCCCGTGGTGACTTGCCGCACGGCACCCCCAGTCGCGGCGACCGCGAACAGATGCAGGTTGCCGCGGGTCTCGGCGCTGAAGTACAGCGTCTTGCCGTCGGGCGACCAGGCGGGCGAGCCGGGATCGAGCGACCAGTCGGCCGTGAGGTTGCGCGCCGCACCGCCGCCCGCGGGGATGACACACAGATCGTTCTCTTGCCCGCGCCCCTTGGAGCAGCTGAAAGCGATCACTTTGCCGTCGGGCGACCATGCGGGATCACCGCTCTCCGGGAAACCGGTCGCGAGCTGGCGGATCGAGCCGTCTGCCACGGTCAGCAGATAGAGCTGCGGCCGCGGCTCGTCGCGCACTTCGATCGTCTCCGTCGAGTCCTGCACGAAGACGATCGTCTTCCCGTCGGGCGACCACGCGGGGCTCGTTTGACTCAGGTCGCCGCTCGTGAGCTGGCGCGCTTCGCCGCCCGCCCCGCCGGCGAACGGCACGATGTACAGATGGCTCGGTCGCCGCGTTTCGCGGGGGGGCAAGAAGCCGCGCTCGTCGGCGACGATCGGAATCGACGTGTACACCCGGCCGTCGAACCGCTTCGGGTCCGGGCCCCGCGTGATCGCGACCGGCGACACCCGCGTCCGCCAGGTCTGCTGCTTCACGCTGTCCGGCTCCGCGCCGCGCCAGCCGTACAGCAGCCACTGCCCGTCCCGCGAGAACAGGGGGGCGCCGTGCACGCCCTTGACCTGGAACGCCTCTCCGCCGGGGGCGCCCGTGCGCAAGAACCACACGTCCTCCTCCGACCCCTCCCGCCTGCTCGAAAACGCGAGCAGCGAGCCGTCGGGCGACCAACTGGGGCTCGAGGCTTCCGTCGACGGGCTCGTGTAGCGGTAGGCCGGCGCCGAGCCGTCCGCAGCGGCCATCCAGATCTCGCCGTGCCGGCGATCCTTGTCTTCGACGACTGTAGTGACGGTGAACGCCACGCGGCGGCCGTCGGGCGACAGCCGGGGGTCGGCGACGAACGTCAGTTTGTAGTAGTCGGTCGCCTGCCAGGGCCTCTGCTGGGCGGTCAGGCGGACGGGCGGACGGGCGGTCCAAGCAGCGATCACCAGCAGCGGGATTTGCCAGCGAGTTTTCATAACGAGACGCTCGGCTGCGCTATGGGGAGCAGAATACTACGACGTGTGACCCAGAGACGCGACGGGCGGCCGGGTACGGCGCCGACCGCCCAACCGCCCTTCTGCACGTCCGCCCGTTGCGCGCGTGCTACGGTAGCTTGTGCAACTCTACCCGGCGATTCTGCGCCCGGCCCTCCGGCGTCGTATTCGTCGCGATGGGGTTCGCCGGTCCGTACCCGCGCGCGATCATGCGGCTCGGAATCACGCCCCTGCGGGCGAGGGCGAAGCGCACCGCGATGGCGCGGTTGTTCGAAAGGCGCGTGTTGAGCAGGCGTGAGCCGGTGCTGTCAGTGTAACCCGCGATCTCAATGCGGATCTCCGGGTTCGCCCTGAGCGACGCCGCGACCTGCTCGAGAATCGCGTACGACTCGGGCGTCAGCACCGACTGCCCGACCCGGAAGTTCACACCTTGCAGGATCAGCGTTGGCCGCGGCGCGGGCGCGCCCGGCGTCGCCGGCGCCCGCTCCTCGAAGAGCAGCAGGCATCCGAACTGATCGACTTTCGAGCCGGCCGGCGTGCCGGGACAACGATCCTGCGGATCGACCACGCCGTCGCCGTCAGTATCCTTCGCGAGCGGGCAGCCGTTCGCATCCACCTGTGTGCCGGCCGGCGTGTTCGGGCAACGGTCGAGGTTGTCCGGGACGCCGTCCTTGTCCCCGTCGGCCGGGCACCCGGTCGCGTCCACCGGAGTCCCGGCGACCGTGTCGGGGCACTTGTCGATCCCGTCGGCCACGCCGTCGCGGTCCGTGTCGGCCGGGCAGCCGGACACGTCGACCACCGCGCCGATCGGCGTGTCGGGGCACCTGTCCAGTCCGTCCCAGACGGTGTCCTGGTCCGAATCGATCGGGCAGCCGGTCAGGTCCACGGTCGCGCCGGCGGGGGTATCGGGGCACCTGTCGAGTCCGTCGTGCACACCGTCGCCGTCGGAATCCGGGGGACAGCCTTTCACGTCCACGGTGACGCCGACGGGCGTGTCGGGGCACTGGTCGATGCCGTCGAGCACCTTGTCGCTGTCCTGGTCGTGCGGGCACCCGGTCGCGTCCACCGTGGCGCCGGTGGGCGTGTTGGGGCAGCCGTCGATGCCGTTGAACACGCCGTCCGCGTCGGCGTCGCTCGGGCAGCCGCGCCTGTCCACGGTGGCGCCGCTGGGCGTGTCGGGACAGGCGTCGCGTTTGTCGCCGACGCGGTCGCGGTCGGAGTCGAGCGCGGGGGCCGCGTCGGCTTGGAAGAACGCGAGCCCGGCGGAGCCGACGATGTGCGTGGCGGTTTTTTGGCCGAATGCGCCGTTCGTTTGGGGGGTGTAGATCCCGCGGGCCTCGAATCGCACCGCAACCCGGTCGCTGAAGAACATGCGGCTGCCGACCGCGCCGTGAACCCCGTTGTCGTGGAAGTGGTACGGGTTGGAATTGCCGAAGTCGAGCAGCGAGTACCCGGCCAGGACGTAGATCGACAGCCGGTCCCGGTTGAAGGCGTTGAGCACCAGGCTCCCGCCGCCGATGATCGGCTCGATTTCGGTGGAGGGCGGGACCGTGTGCGGCGGCTGGAACAGCGCTTCGAACTCCAGGCTCACCGCCGGCGTGACGGCGTACGCGAAGCGAACGCCGCCGCCGATCTTGTTCGCGAGGCCGAAGGTCTGGTCGTACTTCGTGAACGCCCCGAACAGGCCCACCTCGTAGCGGCGCTCGTACTGCGCCGACAGCGCCGACGAACCCAACACGAACGCCAAGCCCAGCGCCGCGAGTAGCCTCACGGTGGTGCCCTCCACTCTAGGGGAGCTGACGGAGCTCCACACGCCGGTTCTGCGCTCGGCCCGCCGCCGTCGTATTCGTGGCCACCGGGATCGTCGGGCCGTAGCCCTTGGCGACCATCCGGTCCGGGGCCACGCCTTTGCTCGCCAAGTACGTCCGCACCTGATCCGCCCGCGCCTGCGACAGCCGGGTGTTCGTCGCTGCGGAGCCCGTGTTGTCGGTGTGCCCGGCGATCTCGATGCGGATATCGGGATTCGCCGCCAGCGACGCGGCCACGATGTCGAGGACCGCGTACGACTCGGACCTGAGCGCCGACTTGCCCACCTCGAACGTCACGCCGCGTAACACCACCGGCGTCCGCTCGCTGGTAAAGAGGATGGGGCAGCCGGCGGCATCCACGCGTGTGCCCGCGGCGGTGCCCGGGCACTTGTCCTTCGAGTCGTCCACGCCGTCGCCGTCGGTGTCCTTGGCGCGCTGGCACCCCGCGCTGTCGACCTCGGTACCGGCCGCCGTGCCGGGGCACTTGTCGAGCCCGTCGGGGACGCCGTCCTTGTCGCTGTCCGTGGGGCAGCCCGTGGCATCCACGGTCGCCCCGGCCGGTGTGTTGGGGCACTGATCCGGGCCGTCCGGAACCGCGTCGCCGTCGGCGTCCGTGGGACAGCCCTTGGCGTCCACCCGCGCCCCTGTCGCGGTCGCGGGGCATTGATCGATCCCGTCTGACACGCCGTCTGCATCCGCGTCGGTGGGGC
The DNA here is from genome assembly GCA_036004985.1 of Gemmatimonadales bacterium. Classification (GTDB taxonomy): domain Bacteria; phylum Gemmatimonadota; class Gemmatimonadetes; order Gemmatimonadales; family GWC2-71-9; genus 20CM-2-65-7. The sequence goes on along the minus strand of DASYQX010000049.1, from coordinate 20,636 downwards.
AGCCCCGGGCGTCCACCTGCGCGCCGTCGATCGTGTTGGGGCACGCGTCGAGGCCGTTGAAGACCTTGTCGCGGTCGGAGTCGCTGGGACAGCCCTGCGGGTCCACGACCGCGCCGGTGGGCGTGCCCGGGCAGGTGTCGCGCCGGTCGGCGACGCCGTCGCGGTCCAAGTCGCGGATCGCGCCGGCCCCCAAAAAGGCCGACAGGCCGACCGAGCCGACGATGTGGCCGGCCCAGTCGCCGCCGGCGAAGCCCGTCGTGGGCGCGTAGATCGCCCGCGCTTCGAGCCGCAGCGCCACCCGGTCGCCGAGGAAGATCCGGTCGCCGATGGCACCGTGCATGGCGTTGTCGGTAAAGCGGTAGGGGAACGATTCCTCGAAATCGAGCCGCGAGTAGCCGCCGAGGAGATAGAAGATGTTGCGCTCGGCCCCGAAGTTCAGCACGAGACTGACGCTCCCGTGCCAAAGCGTCGCGTCGGTGGGCCCGCTCTTCGCGGCCGGCTGCTGCCGGCCGGCGTCGCCCTCGATGCCGACGGTTTGGCCGAAGAAGTAGCCCACCCGCAGCCCGCCCCCGAACTGGTTGTCGAGGTTGAAGGCGCGGTCGTAGCGTGTGAACGATCCAAACGTGCCGAACTCGAATTGATGAGCCCGCTGGCCTGTGAGGGCCTGAGCAGGAACGACGGCGATCGCGAGCAGTGCGAGAGTCATCCGCGTGCGCATGGCGTAGGCTCCTCGAAAAGCGGCTCCCCAAGGCTAATAGACTGAGGCTCCATCAGAAACCCCAGGTGCAGGCGCGGCGCTGCCGAGTGGCGAGGTCGATGCCGCCGAGCACGAGGCCGCGTGGGGTTCCGCCGGCCTCCCGCCACGTCACACCGGAGAGGCCCACCAGCGTCCCGGCCCCCTCGGCGCCACAGAGCTGCTCCCAGATCTGGTTGGCACCCACCGGGCCCGCGAACGGTCCCAGCGAGTCGCCGCTCACGTCCGCGGCGAGGGTCTCGGCGGCGTTGTTCGCAGCGCCGCCGTACATCCCTCCGACCGCGAGCACGGCGTTGCCCACGTCGAGCAGAGTAAACTGCGAACGGCCTTCCGGCAGGACCGCGGGGCCGGGGCCCCACGGGCCGGTGAAGAATCCCGACACCAGGCTCAGGGGCGCCGTGTCGCTCGTCACCAGCCGCTGGGGCGCCGGGTCCAGTCCCCCGCCAGGGGGCACGCTGTCCGCCACGCCGCCGATCGCCACCACCCGGCCGTCCCGCACCACCCCGCCGCCGTAGGCGCGGGGCCCGGTGAGCAGCGGCTGCTGATACCAGCCGTCGATGTGGCCGTCGGCGCCGATCCGCCCGACGAACACCGAGCGCTGCGGCCGCCCCTGGGCGTCGGTCCCGCCGATCACATAGATCCGGCCGCGGCGCACCACTGCGATGGCGCCGGCGACGGGAGCGGGGAGCGCCTCCAAAAAGAGGAAGCGGCGGCTCACGCTGTCGGCGGTCACGTCCGCGCCCAGCACCGTCGCCTGGGCACGGCCCGACGCGTCGATCCCGCCGATGACGTAGAGCGCGCTGCCGGGGAGGCGCGAGTTGTAGCGCGTCGCGATGGCGGCCGCGGCGAACGCCCGGGGCACCGGCAACACGTGGCTCCGCACGGCGTCCGACGTGTCACGTTGGCGCACCCACGCGTCGATCGCGCCGCCACCGCTCACGACGGCACGGGCGACGTACACGCCGGAGTCCGGCGTCATCAGGAGCTGGCCCCCGCTCGGGAACGGCTCCGCGCCCCCCGCGGCGTACAGCGTGGCGCGGAGCGTCGTCCCCGCGGGGAACTCCGCCGCGGCGAGTGCGACGCCCGCTGGCGCGCGAGGGAACGGCTCGCGCGCCGTCCAGCTGAGCGTGGCGGCGGTGAAGGCTGGTGGCGGGAGGACATGCACCGGCGCCGTCAGACGGCGGCCGCTCGCGGTGACGACCGTCAACGTCGCGGGGCCCGACGCGGCGGAGTCCGGTACCGTGGCGGTGATCGTGAAGGGCGTCCAGGCGGAGTCGACCACGGGGGCCTCGGTCTCGCCCCCCCCCGTCCGAGGGAAGCTGACGACGCCGGGGCCCGTCGCGGCGCCGAACCCGAATCCCTCGACGACGAACCGCTGCCCGCGCACGAGGATGGGCTCGATCGCCCCGTCGACGTAGTCGATGCGGGCGGCGGCCGGCGCCGGACCCCCGGCGTCGCCGCCGCAACCGAGCAGGATGGCGAGCGCGGCGGCGGGGGCGGCGGCGGCGGGAAGCAGCCTACGGGTGGCCGTTCTCTCCACGCATGAAGCGAAGGGCCTGCGAGAGCTGATCGGCGAGCGCCGACAGCTCCGTGGCGCCGTGGGCGAGGTCTTCAATCGCGCGCAGCTGCTCGGCCGCCGCCGCGGCGACGGCTTCGGCTTCCTGGCTGGAGGTTTGAGCGGCGGTCCGGGCCTGCCCGAGCGTGTTGGTGATCTGGGCCGCGAGCTCGGCGCTGTGGCGCGCCACCTCTGCGACGCGCTTGCCGGCGCGCGCCGTCTCCGCCGCCGCTTCGGCGATGCGGTCGAGGTCTTGTACCCAATCGGCCGAGTTTTGTACCACCTGCCCGAGGTCGCCGCGGATCCGCTCGAGCAGTTGCGCCGCGCGGTCCAGCGCGCGGCGCGTGTCCTGGACCGCCTTGCCGACGTTGCGCGCCTCGCGTCCGCTCTCCTCGGCGAGTTTGTGCACCTCGTCGGCGACGACGGCGAAGCCCCGGCCGTGCACCCCGGCCCGCGCCGCCTCGATCGTGGCGTTCAGCGCCAGCAAGTTCGTCTGGTTGGCGATGAAGCCAATCGTCTCGGAGAACTTTTCGACCTGGGTCGCGACGTCCCGCAGCCGTCGCACTTCGCCGGCGCTCTCCTCCGTGGTGGTGCCGAGGTCGGTCAGCTGGCGCACCGCTCCCTGCGTGCCGGTGCGCACCTTTTCGGCGGTCTTTTCCATCTGGGAGCCGGCGGCACGCGTCTGGTCGCCCGCGGTCGCGAGCTCGGTCGCGCTGTCCTTCAACTGGCCGGCCTCGCGCCCCGCGGTCGTCACCAAGGTCGCCGCCTGGGTCGCCCCATGGCTGGCGCGTTGGGCCGACGCCGCCACCTCTTCGCTCGACGCGTGGATCTCCTCGGTGGTCGCGGTCAGCGTCTGCACGTACTGCGTCGTCTGATCCGAGGCGCCGGTCACCGGCCGGAGCGAGCCGTCAATCGCGACCATCAGCGCCAGCTGCGGCGCGAGCAGCTCGAGGAGCTCGCCGTCGGTGTCGCGGTAGATCGCCGGGTTCGAGTGCCGCACGCTCCACAGCCCCACGAGCTGGCCGGCGTGGTACAACGGCACCAGCATCTCGGAGCCGGGTGTCTCGGCGCCCGGCACCACCACCTGGTCCTTGACCAGGCCGTGGGCGACGACCGCCCGGTGCAGGCGGACCGCTTCGCCCGTCAAGCCGGCGTCCGCGTCGAAGCGGAATGTCGTGCCGGGCTGCGCGGCGGTGTCGGCGAGTAGCTCCATCTGGCGGGTGCGCGCGTCGTACCGCGCGAAGCCCATCTGCTCCCAGGGCACGAGCTGCCGCGTAAGCGCCTGGACGCGTTCGAAGCTGCGGCTCAGGTTCATTTCGGCGGCGATGGCCTGCGCCAGGCGCTGGATCAGGTGGAGCTCGTCGGCGTGCACGCCCAGTCGGATGACGTAGAGACTGCCGAACGTCGCGACGGCGAGCCAGGTGGCGATGAGCGCCGCGGGCCCCGCGGGGAGCGCCGACTGGGTGAGCGCCAGCCACGCCAGCGCCAGCGCCGCCGACGTCAAGTAGACGATGGTCTCCCACCGCACGGTCAGCTGCGCGTCCACCCAGGCGATCGTCTGGCCCAGCGCGAGCTCGAGGTAGAAGGTGCCGTTCACCACGATGGGCAGCAGGACGACCAGCAGCGTGGCGAGCCACAAGTTCCCGGTCGTCAGCGCCGCACTGCCCGTCATCCCACCCAGCTGCTCGTAGAGCAGGCCCACCAGTGTCGCGCCCGTCGTGAGGTGGGCGGCGTTGTTCAGGGCGGACCGCAGGGGCAGGCGCCGCAACAGGATGTCGCCGGCGATCATCGCGAAGGGCGCGATGACCGCGGCAAAGGGCCAACCACGATCCAGGATCGCGTACAGCATCACGCCGACGACGTACGAGGAGAAGCCGTTGCCCGGGAGGGCGATGCCGTAGCGGCGGCTGAGGGATGCGGCGAGGACCAACGCCGCCGCCGCGATGGGGAGGCCGTCGCTCACGGGCGCGCGCCCGGTGGCGTACGCCAGGATCCCCGCGCCAAAGCAGGCGACGCCGGCGAGGGACACGAGGACCCGAACGACGAGCGCCGGCGCGGCGCTGAGCCGCGAGAGAAAACGCATAGAGGGTGTCGGCGCAAGCTCGGGCACGTGGCGCACCGTGTCAAGCGCGGGTATCGTTCACCCGATGCGGATCACGATCGAGTACTGCGTCGTCTGAAACTACGAGCCTCGGGCCACCGGTCTGGCGGCCGAGATTCGTGACGCCTTCCCACACGCGGAAGTGAAGCTCATCCAATCCTCCGGCGGCGTCTTCGAGGTGGAGATGGACGGCCGGCTCGTGTTCTCCAAGAAAAGCGCCAAACGGCACGCCGAATCGGGCGAGGTGGTGCGGCTCATCAAGCAGGCCGCCTCCGGCGCGCGGTGAGGATCGCCATCTCCACCGGGGGCGGCGACGCCCCTGGGCTGAACGCCGTCATCCGCGGCGCCGTCCTCGCCGCGGTGCATCGCGGGTGGGAGTGCGCCGGCATCCGGCGCGGCTTCGGCGGCCTGCTCGGCGACGACAAGATCGTCCCCCTCGGCCCGGCCGAGGTGCGCGGCATCACCCATCTCGGCGGCACCATCCTCGGCACCACCAATCGCGGCGATCCGTTCAAGTGGCGCGAGCAGCTGCCCGACGGCACGTGGACTGAGCGCGACCGCTCCGACGAGCTCGTCGCCGCCTTCCGCGCGAACGGGCTCGACGCCCTCATCGCGATCGGCGGCGAGGGCACCCTGGGCATCGCCCACCGCCTCATGGACAAGGGCATCCCGGTCGTCGGCGTGCCCAAGACCATCGACAATGACGTTGGCGGCACCGTCGCCACGTTCGGATTCGACACCGCCGTCGCAACCGCCACCGACGCCATCGACAAGATCCACTCGACCGCCGAAAGCCACGAGCGCGTGATGGTCGTCGAGGTGATGGGACGCCACGCCGGGTTCATCGCCCTGAACGCCGGGATCGCCGGATCGGCGGACGTCATCCTGATTCCCGAGATCCCGTTCGACCTGGCCGAGGTGTGCGCCAAGATCCGCCGTCGCGAGGCCGAGGGCCGTCACTTCAGCATCGTCGTGGTCGCGGAAGGGGCGGCGCCCAAGGGCGGCACGGTATCGCTCATCGACCCGGCGCACGACCGCCTCGGCGGCATCGGCGACAAGGTGGCGCACTCGATTCAGGAAATGACCGGCAAGGAAACGCGCACGCTCGTGCTGGGGCACCTGCAGCGGGGCGGCAGTCCGACGACGTTCGACCGCCTCCTCGCGCTGCGGTTCGGCGCGGCCGCCGTGCGACTCGTCGCGGAGCGCAAGTTTGGGCAGATGGTCGCGCTCCAGCCGCCCACCATCGCCGCCGTGCCCCTGGAAGAGGCCCTCGCTAAGCCGAAGCGCGTCCCCTTGGACTCCGACACCATCGCCACGGCGCGCGACCTCGGCATCAGTTTAGGCGACTGACCGGGCGGAATGTGTCGCCCCTGGCGGACATCGCCGCAGCCCCGACCGGACCGCCGCGGCCATCCGTTATCCCGTTGTAAGCCAGCACGTTATGATGGTTACGCGGGCTGCTGGCACGGGTCTTCCTGGGGAGTGCCCCCGAAGGGAGGATCCCATGAGGCGAATCCTTGCAATGCTGGGACTGTTGGCGACGCTCGGCGCCACCGCCGGGGCGGCGCAGACGCGCGTCAGCGTCTCGATCGGGTTCGGCACGCCGGCGCGGTACGTGACCTACTACCCGCGGCACTACCACCAGCCCTACATCGTCTACTACCCGCGCCCGTTGGTCGTCATCGCACGTCCGACGTACCGGCCCGCGCGCGTGATCGTCGTGCGGCGCCACGGTTATGGCCGCCGGCATCGGCACTACCATGGCTATCACTAAGGGCGCTCTGGGCCTGGCGGTCGTCGTAGGCGTGAGCGGCTGCGCCGCGGCGCGCATCCCCTTCGCGCCTCCGGGGGCAACGATCGTGTCTCCTCGCGGTCCAGACGCGCCGCCCCCTCCAGCGAGGCGATGGGGAGACGTGGTGATCTTCGTCGACGCGACGGAGCTCGAATGCTGGCCTGGCGACCAGCCAGGCCAGTGGGAATGTGCTCCACGGGGCCAGCGTCGCCGGCGATAGCAGCTGCGGGGCCGCGCCACCGGAAGCACGCGTGAGAGTGGCAGTCGTCCGGAGGCGGCGCCTGGGGCCCTAGCCCAGGGCCACCGTGCGGCTCTCTGCGGGAGGCGGACACGCACGCCTCCCGCTTTTTTCTATATTCCCGCCGTGCGTATCTCCCGCGACCATTTCCTCCCTCCCGATCGCCAGGCCTACCTCGCCGCCGAGCCCGCGACCGGCCGGGTGATCGTGATCGCCCCTACCCGCGCGGCGTGCGAGACGATCGAGCTGGCGATGGGGCTGCGGATCGAGACGCTGCTCGAGCGCGAGCACGGCGACGACATTCGGCGGCTGGCGGCATCGGGCCGGGGATTCGGCATCGTGGCGGGGACGGGGACGGGAAAGACCCTGGCCGTGCGCAGCGTGGCCGAGACGATCCTTCAGGCGCCGCTCAAAGTGGGGGTGGTGAACCGGGAGCGGGAGGCGACGCCGGAGACGCCGACCTGGAACGTCGTGATCATCACGACCGGGATCGCGCGGCGCTGGTTCCAGGACGGATTGATCACGGCGCAGGATACCCTGGTGGTGGACGAGATTCACCAGACGTCCGCGGAAATGGAGCTGTGCCTGGCGCTGGGGAAGCGGGCGCGTTGCCGGTTCATCTGGTTGTCGGCGACGGTGGATCCGTCCTTCTACGCCGACTATCTCGACTCCGCGGAGGTGCTCGAGACCCGGGCGTTCGATCCGACCAAGGCGGCCGCCGTACAGGTGCTGGCGCAGCAGCCATTGGAGTTTTTGAACGAACGTTTCATAAAGCGTGTTTTGCGCGAGCGGCGGGGCGTCGCCGTCTTCGTCCCCACCCGCAGCGAGGTCGAGCAGATCGCCGGCGAGCTCGGCGACCGCTGGCCGGCCCTGGCGACGGCGTTCTACCACGGCGGCGAGCCGATCCGCGTGATCCGACCCTTTCTTGACGGTTTGGTCAAACGTCCCTTCCTGCTCGCGATGACGGCGGCCGGACAGTCGGCCCTGAACATTCGCGGCCTCGACACGGTCGTGGTTTACGACGCTCGCTACACCAATGTGGTGGAGCGGGGCAAGAACGTGCTGACGCGGGCGTATCTCGGGGCGAACGAGATCCTCCAGATGGCGGGGCGGGTGCACGGTCGCGTCGAAGGAGGGGAGGTCTACATCCTCAGTGACCGCGACCTCGCGTTCGCGGAGCTGAGGCCCACGCCCCCCGAGTTCCAGCTCGCCGGCGACGCCGAGCGGGTCGCGATCACCTGCGCCGCTTTAGGTGTGGACGCGGCGGAACTGGACCTTCCGGTGCCACTCGATCGGCGAGCATACCGGCAGGCGGTGCAACTGCTGACCGAGCGCGGGCTCATGGAGCACGGCCGGTTGACGAGTTACGGACGTGAAGTGGAAGCGATGCCGGTGGAGCGTCCGTGGGGCGAGCTGCTGTACCACGCCGACCCCGCCCTCGTGCCCCTCGTCGCCGTGGCGGCGAACATCGAGTCGCTGCACCGCATGACCCGCGAAGAGCGGGAGCTGCGCGGGTTGATTGTCCCGGGGTCCGATCACCTCACGGCGTACAATGTCTACGCGGAAGCAGTCAACAAGCACGGCTACCTGGGCGAGGTGTACGGCTTGCCACGCCATCTCTTCAAGGACGAAGTCGAAGGCTGGGCGGAAGGGCGCGGGGTCCTCGTGAAGGCGATCGAAGACGTCGCCCTCGGCACGGCGTCGGTGTACCGCCAGTTGGAGCTCCCGCTCCCAGCGCGACTCCCGTACGCCGACCAGAAGGCGCTGGAGCGCTTTGCTGACCTTTTGGCCAAGATCATGCCCTTCGATCTGGTGATCGACGAGGAGACGGCGGACGGGCGCGAGGCGCGCGTGAGCCGCAGCTCGGTGTGCGGGAGCTGGGGGGCGGTCGCCGGGACGCTGCGGTATTTCGCGGATCGGTTCGGCGTGCCGCGGGCGAGCATCGAAGGGACGCAGCTCCCGGAGCGGGCGATCCGCCGCTACGCCCGGCGCGGCCCCCCGGAGGTCGTGTTCGAGCGGCAGCGGCGTCGCGAAGGGCTGATGGCGGTGCGGACCGTGAGGTACTTCGGTTTCACGCTGGACCGCGAGGTGGATCCGCTGGCGAACCCCTTCCCCGCAGAGCTGGCGGATGCCGCGCGGCAAGCGCTCGTCCAGGCGGTGCTCGCCGGGGAGACGCCGCACCCGGACCAGGGGAAACTGCGTCGGGCGCTCGAGCGGTTCGGACACTACTGGCGGCGCTCGGGCGGCCGGCTGGCCGACGCCGAGCGGGACCGGCTCGCCGCCCAGGTCGCGGCGCAATTGGCCCGGGTTCGGTCCTGGGACGCGTTCATCGGCGCGCGGATCACGCTCGACCCCGATGCGGCGATCCCGGAGGTCGAGCGCGCCCGGCTCGACGCCCTGCCCTCGTCGGTGTTCTTGTATGGAGACCGCGTGCCACTGGATTACGACATCGAGCAAGGCATGGGCGTCGTGCGGTTGCGGCTCAAGGAGGGCCAGGCACGGCGGCTGCAGCCGCGGGACCTCCCACAATTCGACCGGCCGGTGCGATTCACTGTGACACGCGGTCGCCACGAGGCGGTGCGTGCGACGACGGTCGAGGAGCTGCGGGACGGGTTGCGGGGACTGGGGGCGGGGGCGGGGGCGGGGGGGGGGGCGAGGGCGGCGCGCGGCCGCTCAACGCGCGGGGGGCACCGCCGGCGCCGCTAGTCCGCCGCTGCCTCGCCGAGGTTCAGCAGCGCGAGCCAGAGCGCGTGGTAGGCGTCGCGCACGTCTTGGACGGGCGCCCCGGCGGCGAGCGCGGCGGCGCAGCCGTCCAGGAGGGCGGCCCGCGCCGTCGCCTCGAAGCCGCCCTCATCGGTTCGCTCGATCAACCCCGCCGCGCACAGCCCCATCCAGGCGCGCGTGGTGCCGTCCTCGGTCTGGCGGCGCAGCTCTTCCCAGCACGCGTCGACGCCCGCCGACCCCCCCTCCCCCTTCGCCAGCGCGCGCGCCAGTCCGCCGGCGCGCTCTGTCGCAATCTGGGCCGCCGCCGACCGCAGCAATCGGCTGCGTGATGCGTAGTGATAGAGGACCAGGCCTTTGACCACCCCGGCCCGACGGGCGACCCCCTCGACCGTGAAGCCTTCCAGGCCGGCGCGCTTGAGGGTGTGCACGGCGGCCGCCAGGATCGCGGTGCGCGTCGGAGCGGAATCCTTGGGCACGTGTCTGTCCTTGCGGTCAATAATGAGGGTTGGAAAGCGTGACGGCAACGGCAACCGTTTGGTCGCGCCATGCATCTCACATTGACACGACCCTGACAGCGCCCGTGGTGCGGTGTGAAACCTTGTGACCCGCGGATTTGTATTGAGGTGTAACTAGCATATGATCGACAAACCTGCCGCGGCCGCGGCACCCCCCGCCTTTTCGCCCCTCGCCCGGGCCGTGATCGACTCCGTCGGCGAGGGGATCGTCGTGTTCGACTCGCAGGGACGCGTGTTGTACGCCAATGCGGCCGCCCGCCGCGTGATGGATGGCCAGAACGGCGACGTGCGCAACCGGCTCCAAACGCTGGGCGCCCGGTTCGCCGCGTTGAAAAGCGGCTCCCAGCCGATCGGCGAAGCGGCGATCCTCGCGTCGGCCGGTCCCCAAACGCTGGCGGACCGGGAGCGGCACGCGATCCTCGAGACGCTCCAGGAAACCAGCGGCAAGCTTGCAGAAACGGCCCGGCGCCTCGGCATCAGCCGGACCACACTGTGGCGGCGCCTCAAGGCCTACGGCTTGGACGGCTTTCGCCCCACCCGCTAGCCTCCTAGCTTCTCCGGGGCCATGACCCCGGGGCCCTTCATCATCGAAGAGTATGTCCGCTGGTCCGACGTGGACTTCGCGGGCATCATTTTCTACGGCTCCTATGTCCGCTTCTTCGAGATCGCCGAAACGGAGTTGTTCCGGCATTCCGGACTCGCGTACGCGGAGATGTTCGACCGCTACGACATCTTTCTGCCGCGCAAAGCGGTGCACAGCGAGTTCTACTGGCCCGCGCGGCTCGATGACCGGTTGCGCGTCGCTGCCTACGTGGGGCGCGTGGGCACCAAGTCCATGACCCTGAACTTCGACGTGTTGCGGGACGATGCGCCGACGCTCGGTGCCGCCGGGTGGATGGTGCTGGTCTGCGTCGATCGCCCCCGGCTTCGCCCGCGGCCCCTTCCTGGGGGGCTCGTGGCAGCGCTGGCCCCGCACACGTTGAGCCCCGAAGCAGCGCGTGCGGCGCTGGGAGTGACGGCGCCCTGAGGTGGTTCCGGTTGGCCCTGGTGCTCGGCCTGTTCGCCGTCTGGGCGGTCGCGATGCAATTCGGGTCGGGGGAGGAAGGCGGCGGCGACCACGCGCCGCTGCGGCTCCGTGCCACGGTGGTTCACCCCCCTCCCTCCTCCGCCGTGCCGCCTGACACGATCCGGTTCGCAGTGCCGGCGGTCGCGCACCGCTGTGGCCACGGTCGCTCCCTCTTGCTCGAGGGGGCGGGGGAGCGCGGCAACGGCGTCCTGGTGCTGCTCCGCTACGGCGACTCGCTGACTCCCGGCGTGTTTCCCGTGATCGCGCTCGGCGATTCCCTGACGCTTCGCGGAGCGGCCGTCGCGGTGCGCTACATGATCCGCGACGTCGCGCACGGGCTCGCGCTCGACTCGGGCACCGTAGAACTGCGCGATTTGCGTGGCGCCCGTGACTCGGTCGCCGCTCGTGTCGGGGGAGCCGGGCTGGAAAGCGCCGTGCGGGTGACACTCGAGGCCGAGTACGCGGCGGTCCCGTTCGCCGCGGACACGGTGCCGTGCCGGTACCGGCCGTGACGGTCCGCATCGGGATCATCGGGTCGGGGTTCGCGCGCCGAGTGCAGCTCCCGGCGCTCGCGCTCGTGCCGGGCGCGCGCGCGACGGCAGTCGCCAGCGGCCGACGCGCGAACGCGGAAGCGGTGGCGCGCGAGTTCGGGCTCCCGCACGTCTTCACCGACGGCACCGAACTGGCGTACTCTCCCGATGTGGATCTCGTCATCGTCTCCTCCACTCCCGATTCCCACGCGCGCTACGCCATCGCCGCGCTCGAAGCGGGGAAGCACGTGTTGTGCGAGAAGCCGACGGCGCTCGACGCGTACGAGGCGGCCCAGATGCTCGCGGCGGCGGTGCGGCATCCCGACCGGGTGTCGTGGATCGACCACGAGCTGCGCTACGAGCCGAACCGGCGTCGGGCGGGGGAGCTGATCCGCGCCGGCGCCGTCGGCGAGGTGCGCCATCTCGAGCTGACGCTCAAGCCCTACCTGCGCGGGGACGGCCGCCCGCAGGCCAGCGACGCGCCGTGGACGTGGTGGTTCGACGCGGCGCGCGGGGGCGGGATCCTCGGAGCCGTGGGCTCGCACCTGATCGATCTGTGCCGCTTCTGGACGGGCAGCGAGGTGGCGCACGCCGCGGGCCTGGTCGAAACCTTCGTCCACGAACGGCTGGACGAGCAGGGAGCAACCCGCCCCGTCACCGCGGACGACTTCACGACATGCGTGCTGCGCATGGCTGCCGGCGCCGCCGCCACGATCACGCTGAGCGCGGTGGCCCACCACGGCCCCGGCCACCTGGCGCAGATCACCGGGAGCGAGGGAACGCTCCTGCTCACCGGCGAAACGAAGCTCGAGCTGGGCAAAGCGGGAGGTCCACTCGAGGATGTGTCCGCGCCCGACGATCTGTGGGAGCGCACCAAGCCGAACAACATGTGGACGCGGTCGTTCGTGCGGCTGCTGCGCGACATGGTGGGCGTGATCGGCGGCAAGGCGCCCGACGGGGAGCCGGCGACGTTCCGCGACGGCTGGCAGGTGCAGCGCGTCCTGGACGCCGTGCGCGGTGGCCGGGGCGTCCGGTTAGATTGAGCCCCGTGACCCAGACCTATTTCCGCAAGGGGTTCGGCTTGAAGGGCGCGATCGAGGGCGCCCTGACGGCCGACTATCACAGCCGGGTGGTGGACGCCATCCGCGGGGCGGGGTACGTCCTGCGGCTCGGAGACCTCACGTTCCGGTTGGCCGGGGAGTTCGGTTTCTGCTACGGCGTCGACCGGGCCGTCGAGTACGCCTACGAGACGCGGACCAAGTTTCCCGGCAAGCGGACGTTTCTGGTGGGTGAGATCATCCACAACCCCCACGTCAACCACAAGCTCGAAGCGATGGGCGTGCAATTCCTGCATCGCCCGGAGGACGGCGAGTTCGACTTCGGAGCCGTCACGCCGGAGGATGTCGTGATCCTGCCCGCGTTCGGCGTCACGGTGAAGGACTTCGAGCGGCTGCGCGCGATCGGCTGCGTGTTGGTGGATACGACGTGCGGCTCGGTGCTCAACGTGTGGAAGCGGGTCGAGTCGTACGCCCGCGACGGCTTTACGGCGCTGATCCACGGCAAGCATTACCACGAGGAAACCAAGGCGACGTCGAGCCAGGTGACCAAGTATCCCGGCGGCAAGTACGTCGTGGTGCGCGACATGGCCGAGGCGCGAGTGGTGTGCGCCTATATCGAGGGAGTGGGGAGCAGGGAGCAGTTCGCCGAGCAATTCCGTGAGAAGATGTCGCCGGGGCTGGACCCCGATCGGGACCTCGAGCGGGTGGGTGTCGCGAACCAGACGACGATGCTCTCGGGTGAGTCGTTGGCGATCGCCGCCGAGATCGGGAAGAGCCTCGGGCGCCGTTGGGGCGAGGCGGCACTGGCCGAGCACTTCCGCACCTTCGACACGATCTGTTCGGCCACCCAGGAGCGGCAGGACGCGGTCCTCAAGCTGATTGCGGAACCGCTGGACCTGATGATCGTGATCGGCGGCTACAACTCGAGCAACACCACCCATCTCGCCGCAATCTGCCAGCAGAAGGTCCCCACGTACCACATCTCCGACGCGACGTGCATCGACGCGGAGGGCGGCAGCATTCGCTACCGGCCCGTGGGCGAGCACGGGGAAGCGACCCGGGAAGGGTGGCTGCCGGACGGCCCAGTGACGATCGGTGTGACGGCCGGCGCGTCGACGCCGAACAACAAGATCGGCGAGGCGATCGAGCGGATCGCGGCGCTGCGCGGCGCGTCGCTCGACGGGGCGGTCGCCTAAGGGGCGGGCGCCCGGTACGATCTTCGGGTATATTTCGGGTATGCCTTCCCAGGGCTTCCATACCGCCATCGAGCGCTGGTTCGGCGGCCGCTTCGCCGAGCCCACGGAGCCGCAGCGCCGGGCCTGGCCGATCATCGGGCGTGGCGGCGACGTCCTGATCGCGGCGCCCACGGGCTCGGGCAAGACGTTCGCCGCCTTTCTCTCTGCTATCGACGGGCTCGTCAAGAAGGGCCTCGCCGGCGAGCTGCGCGACGAGACGCAGGTCCTCTACGTCTCGCCCCTCAAGGCACTCTCCAACGACGTCCAGAAGAACCTCTCCGAACCCCTGGTTGAGATCCGGGCGGCGCTAGCCGCGCAGGGGCTTCCCGACGTCGAGGTTCGCACCCTCCTCCGGACGGGCGACACGCCGGCGGCGGACCGCCAGGCGATGGTGAAACAGCCGCCGCACATCCTCGTCACGACACCCGAATCGCTGTACCTGATCCTCACGTCCGCGCGCGCGCGCGACATGCTGCGCACCGTGCGGACGGTCATCGTCGACGAGATCCACGCGGTGGCGCGGGACAAGCGCGGCAGCCACCTGGCGCTGTCGCTGGCGCGACTCGACGCGCTGGTGGGCCGGCGCCCCCAGCGGATCGGACTCTCGGCCACGCAGAAGCCGATCGAGGAGATCGCCCGTTTCCTGGTCGGCACCGGCGCCGCGCTCCCGGAGATTGTGGACGCGGGCCACGCGCGTGTGCTCGATCTCGCGATCGAGATCCCCGCCTCGCCCCTCGAGGCGGTGATGGCGGCGGAAGTCTGGGAGGAGGTGCACACCCGCATCGCCGAGCTGATCGCGGAGCACCGCACGACACTGGTGTTCGTGAACACTCGGCGCCTCTGCGAGCGACTCGCGATGCACCTCTCGGAGCGGCTGGGAGCCGACCAGGTGACCAGCCACCACGGCAGCCTCTCCAGGGAGAAGCGGCTCGAGGCGGAAGAGCGGCTCAAGCGGGGGGAGCTCAAGGCGCTCGTCGCCACGGCGTCGCTCGAGCTGGGCATCGACATCGGGGCGGTGGACCTGGTGATCCAGATCGCGTCGACGCGCTCGATCGCCACACTCCTCCAGCGCGTAGGCCGCTCGGGCCACCGCCTGGGCGCGGTCCCCAAGGGACGGCTGTTTCCGCTGTCGCGTGACGACCTCATCGAGTGCGCCGCGCTCGTCCGGGCGACGCGCGAAGGGCGTCTCGACCGGCTGATCATCCCCGAGAAGCCGCTCGACATCCTGGCGCAGCAGGTTGTCGCCGCCGCGGCGGGCGAGGAGTGGAGCGACGACGCGCTGTACGAGATGGTCCGCTCGGCGTACCCATACCGCGAGCTGTCGCGCTCGGTGTTCGACGACGTGGTGCAGATGCTGGCCGAGGGGTTCACGACGCGCCGCGGGCGCCGCGGCGCGCACCTGTACTACGACGGCGTGAACCGTCGCCTCAAGGGCCGGCGCGGCGCCCGACTGGCGGCCATCACCTCGGGCGGCGCGATTCCCGACCTCGGCGACTACCGCGTCATCCTCGAGCCGACGGAGACCTTCGTCGGGACGCTGAACGAGGATTTCGCCATCGAGAGCTCGCCGGGCGACATCTTCCAGCTCGGCAACGCGTCGTACCAGGTCGTGAAGGTCGAGTCGGGGCAGGTGCGCGTGTCCGACGCACACGGCCAGCCGCCCACGCTCCCCTTCTGGCTGGGGGAGGCGCCGGGCCGCACGCCGGAGCTGTCGGAAGAAGTCTCGCGCCTGCGCCAGGATGTGGCCGACCGGCTGAGCGATCCCGCGAAAGCGATCCGTTGGCTCGGCGAGACGGTCGGGCTCGCGGAGCCGGCGGCGCGCCAGCTCGTGGAGTACCTGGCGGCCACGCAGCGGATCCTCGGCGTGATGCCCACGCAGCAGTGCCTGGTGCTGGAGCGGTTCTTCGACGAGGCTGGCGGGATGCAGCTGGTGCTGCACGCGCCGTTCGGGAGCCGGATCAACCGCGCCTGGGGCCTGGCCCTGCGCAAGCGCTTTTGCCGGAGCTTCAACTTCGAGCTGCAGGCCGCAGCCACAGAAGACGCCATCATCCTCTCGCTCGGGCCACAGCACAGCTTCCCGCTCGAGGACGTGTTCTCGTACCTGAAACCCGCAACTGCGGAACAGCTGCTGGTCCAGGCGATGCTCGACGCACCGATGTTCGGGACCCGGTGGCGGTGGAACGCGACGCGCGCCCTCGCGGTGCTGCGGTTCCGCGGCGGCCGGAAAGTCCCCACGCCGCTGCAGCGGATGGACGCGGAGGACCTGGTGGCCGCGGTGTTCCCCGATCAGCTCGCCTGCCCCGAGAACCTGGTCGGCGACCGCGAGATCCCAGACCACCCGCTCGTCAATCAGACGATCGCCGACTGCCTCCTGGAGGCGATGGACTTCCCGGGCCTCAAGCGGGTGCTCGAGGGCATGGAAGCTGGGGCGTTCACGCTCGTCGCGCGCGACACCCCCGAGCCCTCGCCGCCGTGTCACGAAGTGCTCAACGCGCGGCCGTACGCCTTCCTCGACGACGCCCCGCTCGAGGAGCGCCGCACCCAGGCGGTGATCACGCGGCGTGGTCTCGACGTGAAGACCGCCGACGAACTCGGCACGCTCGACGCCGCGGCGATCGAGCGGGTGAAGGAGGAAGCGTGGCCGGAGGCCGAGAACGCGGACGAGCTGCATGATGCGTTGTTGGTGATGGGGGCGATCCCAAGCCGGGAAACGGGAAACGGGGAACGGGAAACGTGGGCTCCCTCGTTCGAGGAGCTCGTCGGGAGCGGCCGGGCTACGGTGCTGGACGGAAGCCTCTGGGTGGCGACGGAGCGCGTCCCCATGGCGCAGGTCGCGTTCCCGGATGCCAGGTTCGAGCCAGCGGTCATAGCGCCCGAGCGGGAACGCGCCAAGGCCTGGACGCGCGAAGACGCCATCCGCGAGCTGGTGCGGGGGCGGCTCGAGGTGATCGGGCCGACCACGGCCGCGGACATCGCCGGCGTCTTGGGACTGCCGGGCGGAGACGTGGACTTCGCGCTGGGCGCGCTCGAGCATGAGGGCTTCGCGCTGCGGGGGCGGTTCTCGGCGGGCGTCGCGGGGGGGACCGAGTGGTGCGAGCGGCGGCTGCTGGCGCGCATCCACCGCTACACGCTCGACCGGCTGCGCAAGGAAATCGAGCCGGTCACCGCTGCGGACTTCTTGCGCTTCCTGTTCCGCTGGCAGCGAGTCGCGGGAGATGCGCGCGCCGAGGGACCCGAGGGACTGGCGGCGGTGCTCGACCTGCTCGACGGCTACGAACTGCCGGCGGGGGCGTGGGAGTCGGACGTACTCCCGGCGCGGCTCTCCGAGTACGATCCCTTGTGGCTCGACGGGCTGTGCCTGTCGGGAGAGATCGCGTGGGGGCGTGTGACGGCAACGCGGAACGCGCAAGGCGGAACGCGGAGCAAATCGGGCCCGATCCGCACGACTCCTGTTTCCCTCTTTCGCCGGGAGCGCGGGGCGGTGTGGCGGGCGGCGACGGCCGGCCTCGATCCCGCCGAGCTGCCGCTTTCGCACTCGGGCCGCGCTGTGCTCGGGGTGCTCGAGGAGCGCGGGGCGTCGTTCTTTGGGGATATCGTGAACGCGACGGGCTTGCTCCGTACCGAGGTCGAGAAGGGGCTGGGCGAGCTCGTCGCCTGGGGTTTGGTGTCGTCGGATAGTTTCGCGGGGCTGCGCGCGCTGCTCGTGCCCTCGGACCGTCGCAAGCCCATCGGGGGCTACCGCCGCCGTGGCAGAGTCGCGGCGTTCGGCGTCGAGACGGCGGGGCGGTGGTCACGCGTGCGGCACGGGTCGGTGCTGCCCGAAGAGCAGATCGCCGAGGCGATCGCGTGGCAGCTGCTCAGACGCTACGGCGTCGTCTTCCGGCGGCTGGTGCAGCGGGAGAGCCTGCTGGCGCCGTGGCGCGAGATCCTCCGCGTCTTCCGTCGGCTCGAAGCGAGGGGTGAGATCCGCGGGGGCCGGTTCGTGGGCGGGTTCTCTGGCGAGCAGTACGCGCTCCCGGAAGCCGTGGGGCTGCTGCGCGGTGTCCGCCGGCAGCGCGGAGCGGGGGAGCTGGTCGCGATCAGCGGGGCGGACCCACTGAACCTCGTCGGCATCCTCACGCCGGGCGACACTGTTGCCGCGCTGGCGACGAATCGGATCCTGTACCGAGACGGGGTGCCGGTGGCGGTCAAAGAGGGAGCGGGGAGCGGGGAGCGGTTCCTCGTGGAGGTCGCGCCTGAAGGGCGGGAGGCGCTCCGCACCGCGCTGGTGCGGCGCCGCCCGGCGCCGCTCGTCCGGGCTTACCTTGGGAAGAGCCGGGCGGGTTGAGGACGCCCGCCCGGCGTTCGAGTAGTCGCTAGAACCGTGACGCGGTCAGCGTCACATCCGCATCCTTCCACGCGTGCCGAAACCGTGCATCGACGGTCAACGCCTCGGCGCTCTTGCCCTGCGCGCGCAGGGCCTGCATCAGCCCAAACAACGCCCAGCCGTTTTCAGGGAATCGCCGCAGGTCCTCACGGTACACAATCTCCGCCTCCGCGGGACGGCCCGCCTTGAGCAGGACTTCGCCAAGCGAGTGTCGGATCGGGTAATACCAGGTTGGGGGCTCGAAGTACAGTATCCCGTCTTCGATTGCCATCGCCGCCTTGAAGTGGGCCGCGGCCTCGTCGAGCCGCCCGCCGCGCTGGGCGATCTCCCCCATCAACGTGTGCATCGCGATGTCCAAGACTGGCTTGTCGGCCGGGCTCGCGGCCGCGGCAGCCTGCCTGACGGCGCCGAGCTCGGTTCCGGCCTCGGCCGGCTTGCCGGTCGCCGCGAACGCGACGCCGCGTGCGTAGTGCGCCATCGTGCTGGCGTACTTGAGATCAGCCGGCGGCAGCGGGTGAGCGAGCACGTCGTCCCAGCGGCCGAACGTCACGAGCGTGAGGTTCAGGAAGGGCACGAACGACTGCACCATGGGGACGACGCGCGCCGCGTCTAGGTTCGCCTTCCCTTCGAGCGAGCGCGCCGCGTCGATCGCCACCGTGCTCCGACCGGCCATCGTAGCTGCGAACGAAAGGAAATGCAGGTTGTGCGGGTAATAGCCGATCGGGTACACGCCCTGCGGGTGCTGGCCTTCGATGTACACCTCGTCGGTGTGCACGGCGTGCACGTTGCTTTCGACCGCCTCGTTGTAGCGCCCGATCCGGATGTAGATGTGCGCGGGCATGTGCACCATGTGGCCGACGCCCGGCATCAGGCGCACCAGCCGCTCGGCGCAGGCGACCGCCTTCCCAGGCTGGACTGCTTCGACGGCGTGGATGTAGTAGTGGCACGCGCCGGGGTGATCAGGATTGCGCTGCAGTACGCCCTCGAGCTTGGACACGATGTCCAGCGTCCCGGGATAAGGCTCGCCCGACGGCTGCTTCCAGTAGTTCCAGGCCCGGAGGTCCATCATCGCTTCGGCGCAGAGCGCCGCCGCGTCGAGGTCGTCGGCGAAGCGCCCGCTCACCTCACACATCGCCGTGGCGTATGCGGAATCGAGACCCGCGCGATTGGCGCGGGGCACGCGGGCGTAGCGCTTGGCCACGGCGCCGATGTAACCGCGCTCGACGGCGCTGGCACGGCGCGCGAGGGATTGTGCCTTCTGCGCAGCCGCGTAGGCCGCCACGCCGCTCGCCGAATCCATGCCGGCGTTCACGTGCGGGCCGTATGAGTACGCGATTCCCCAGTAGCACATAGCGCAGTTGGGATCGAGGCGCGCGGCCTCGGTGAACGCGCGAATCGCCTCGGCGTGGTTGAAGCCGAACACAAGGCGCAGCCCTTGGTCGAAGTATCGCTGCGCAATCGGACTGTTGGTGGTGATTGCGCGGTGATAACTACCCAGATTGGTGTACAGTGGAACACTGTCGCCGGGGGCGTGCGCTGCAGGCAGAACGAGGAGCAGCACTGCGCCGAAAGCCAGCGGTGCCATGTGGAACCCCCCCCGAGGCCTAGGGCATTGCAGGTCGGTGGGCCTCACCACCGAGGAAATCTGTTATACGGGTCGGGACGCGGCGTCGCTAGGGCCGTGTCAGATCCACCGGGACGATCGGCACGTCCCAGTGCGCGATGAGGATTTCAAAGCGGCGCTGCTCCTCGCGCCGGAACGTCTCCTGATCGGGGAAGAGCCGCCGCAGCTCGGCGTCGGTGAGGGACTCGTGGGGGGCGGCGGAGTTCTTCCACACCAGCGTGATCCGATAGTCCCAACGACCGTCCTCCGTGCCGTGGAACCGCGGCGCCTCGGCGCGAATCTCGAGGATGTTGCCCAGCTCCTTCTGCCTTAGCAACACTGGATAGTGGTTCTTCTTGAAGAGCCGGATGAACTCCTCGGCAAAGCCCCAGCGGGCCTTGTAGTAGTACTCGACCACAAAGGGCGTGGTCGATCCCGCAGGCGGGGCCTGCGCGGGCGCGATCGTCGCCACGGCCAGGGACAGGACTCCAACGCAAATCGCTCGCATCGCCGTCTCCTTTAGGCCTTCAGCTTCTCGAAGTACTTGCTCCGCAGCTTCGCCACCTTCGGCGCGATCACCGCGCGACAGTAGGGCTGATTCGCGTTGCGCGCGTAGTAGTCCTGATGGTAACCCTCCGCCGGATAGAACGTCTCGAGCGGCACGACCTCGGTGACGATCGGATCGTCCCACACGTGCTCGGCCTCGAGCTCCTTGATCGCTCGGTCGGCCTCGGCCTTCTGCTTCTCGTCGTGGTAGAAGATGGCCGAGCGGTATTGCGTGCCGACGTCGCCGCCCTGGCGGTTCAGGGTGGTCGGGTCGTGGATCGTGAAGAACACGTCGAGCAAGTCGCGGAACGAGATTGCAGCCGGATCGAACGTGATCTGTGTGACCTCGGCGTGGCCGGTGGCGCCCGTGCACACGGCCTCATAGGACGGGTTGGGCACGGTGCCGCCGGTGTATCCGGAGACGACTTTCGTGACGCCGCGCAGCTGCTGGAAGGCGGCCTCGAGGCACCAGAAGCAGCCGCCGGCGAGGGTAGCGAGCTCGGTAGTCATGCTCTCATTCTCACTCCGCCGTCAAGCGGGGTGCTACCGCACC
>DASYQX010000048.1:0-16631 GCA_036004985.1 Gemmatimonadales bacterium | reverse complement strand
CGCCGCGGGCCACGGCGCGGGGCGGGGTGGTCGTCATCGCGTCGGAACCGGGACGGGGAGAAACTCGCTCAGCGCGACGCTGGCGCGAGCCACGTCGCGGATCGCCACGTCGCGCGGCAGATCGCCGAGCGCGCGCGCCTGGACGAGCAGGTTCCCCAGGACGGCGGCTTCCTCGGGACCGGCTACCACCCGGCGTCCGCACGCGTCAGCGGTGAGCTGGTTCAAGAGCCGGTTGCGGGCGCCGCCCCCTACGATGTGCACGACCCGGGCGCGCGTGCCGGTGAGCGCCTCGAGCTCCTCGATCGTTCGCCGGTACCCGTCAGCCAGGTTCTCGAACACGAGGCGGGAAATCTCGCCGCGGGTGGCGGGCGCTGGAGCCCCGGTGTCGCGGCAGGCGGCGGCCAGCTTCGCCACCATGCCGCCGCGCTCGCCGAACTGAGGCGCGTCGAGATCGATCACGGGGCCCGAGGAGGAGGCGGTGGCTTCGATGAGCAGTGTCTCCCAGGCGAGCCCGGGGTCGTCGGCTCGCCACTCGCGCAGGCACTCCTCGAGCACCCACATGCCGGTGCGGTTCTTTAAGAAGCGGATCGTCCCGTCGAGCCCCACCTCGTTCGTGAACCCCGCCTGCCGCGCCGCCGCGGTCAATACCGGGGCGCGCAGTTCCGCGCCGACGAGCGACCAGGTGCCCGAGCTGATGTACACCCACGGCTCGTCGCCCGCCGCCGGGACGGCGGCGACCGCGGCTGCGGTATCGTGCGAGCACGACGCGACCACGAGAGGAGCGCGCCCCGTGCCGCGGAGCGCAGCGGGCAGCAGCTCCGGCAGCACCGGACCGAGGACCGTGCCGGGGCTCACGATCGGCGGCCAACGCTCGGGATTGTCCCCGGCCGCCCGGATCACATCGTGCGACCACGTGCCGTCCCGCACGTCGAACAGCTGCGTCGTGCTCGCCATCGTCCGTTCGGCGACGGGGCGGCCGCTCAGGCGGTAAAGGAAGTAGTCGGCGATGAGCAGTCGCGTCTCGGTCCGCGCCACGACCTCAGGCTCGTCGAGCAGGTCGGATACGATCTGGGGGAGCGTATTGAATTCCAGAAACTGGATCCCGGTCACGGCGTACAGCGCGTCGGCGTCGATGCGACGCAGCACCTCGGCCAACCGCCCTCGGGTGCGCGGGTCGCGGTATGCATACGGGAGCCGCAGCGGCGTGCCGTCCGCACCGAGGGGGACGTAGTCGACCGCCCAGCTGTCGACGGACACCGATTGGAGCGTCGGCGCGATGTCGAGCGCCGCAGCGAGCGCGGCGCGCACTTCATCCCACAGCGCGTGGACATCCCAGTAGAGGTGGCCGGCCTGCTCGATCAGCGGCACGGGGAAGCGGTGCACTTCGCGGGTCGCGACCCGCCATCCGTCCGGCAGTCGCTCGAGCGTCCCGAGTACCGCCCGGCCGCTCGACGCGCCCAAGTCGATGGCGAGATTCACGACCTACAGGCTCTGCGGCGGGACATACGCGCCGCCGCTGCGTTGTGCCGCCACGCGCGCCCGGTAGCCCGACGCGCGGAATGCGAGTACCGGGTCGAGCGCGGCGCCGGCGCGGCGGCGCGCTTCCGCCACCAGCGGGCGCGCATCCGTCTCGAACGCGTCTTTGAGGGTGCGCTCCGCCAGCATTACGTCGCCGGACTCCTGGTAGGCGGCGAGCGCTGCGTGATCGACCAGCTGCGCCTTCGCGTACGCAAGCTGGAGCTGGTCGACCGTTTGGAGCAGATCCTCGATCGGGTCCTTGATGTTGTGGCTCTGGTCGATCATGTACGCGGGCCGAAACCCGGCGAGCCGCTCGCGCTCGGTGAGCACCAGCTCGTGGAAGATGAGGAACAGGCCGTACGGCTTGATCGAGCCCGCCGTGAGGTCGTCATCGCCGTACTTCGAGTCGTTGAAGTGGAAGCCGCCGAGTTTCCCCGCGCCGAGCAGCCGCGCCACCACCAGCTCGATGTTGGTGTTGGGCAGATGGTGCCCGAGGTCCACCAGGCACTGCGCGCGCTCGCCGAGCGCCTGTGCCAGGAGCAGCGACGAGCCCCAGTCCTGAACTACCGTGGCGTAGAAGGCGGGTTCGTAGGGCTTGTGCTCCGTGAACAAACGCCAGCCGGCAGGGAGCGCGGCGTACACGTCTCGCAGGCAGTCGAGCACGCGCTCGAAGCTCTTGCGCAGCGACATTTGCCCCGGGTAATTCGAGCCATCGGCGAGCCACACGGTGATCGCGTCGGCGCCGAGCGCCTGCCCCACTTCGATGACGTGCCGATGGTGCTCCACTGCCTGACGTCTCACAGCGGCATCGGTGTGGCTGAAGGAGCCGAGCTTGTAGCTCAGCGGCTGGCCCGGCTGGTCCTGGAAGGTGTTCGAGTTGACCGCGTCGAAGCCGAGGCCGAGCTCGGCGGCGAGCGCGCGCAGCGCAGGGACGTCATCGGGTTCGTCCCAGGGGATATGGAGCGAGACGCGGGGCGCGGCCCCGGTGAGCCGGTGGACGACTGCGGCGTCCGCCAGTTTCTCGGCGAGCGTGCGCGGCTCGCCGGGGCCGGGGAAGCGCCCGAACCGGGTCCCGCCTGTGCCGAGCGCCCAGGACGGCACGGCGACGGCGAAGCGGCCGACCGCGTCAACCACCGTCTCGGCGCGTTGCCCTCGACGGGCGAGCCGCTCGGCGAGCGCGTCGTAGTCGCGCTCGTGGTCGCGGAGTGCATCAGTCCCTGGAGTCAGTGCGACCTGATTCATCCTTCGGACGTTGGAGGAGGTTGGTGAAGGTTGGTGGAGGTTGTGAAGGTGGTCAATGGAGGTCACCGACTTGGCTCCCCCCCCTCCCCCCAATCGCCGTCGCCAACACCGTCTCCGGCGTCCACTCCTCAATTGGGCGCGCGGGCGACAGCCGCCCCCGGCTCATCACCGCCAAGCGATCGCACAAGCCGAACAGCTCAGGTAGGTAGGAGCTCACCAGCAGTACTGCCTTTCCCTCATCGGCGCAGCGCGCGATCGTTTCGTAGATCCCCAAGGAGCACCTAGACCGGAATTCGAAGTTGCAGCAGACCATGGGGTGGCCAAACGGGACGTTCGATCCGCTGCCCTAACCAGCACCTCGTCCCGCCCTTCTCCGGATCATGGAGAAGGGGGAACGAGGGCGAGTTGCGTCAATTCGCTACACCGGCTGGCGGTGCCTTCCCCAGTTTCCTATGTTGATGCGTCCGTACAACACCTGACACGTGAATCACGCCCTAGCTGCGCCCGTAGGAGGGAGACATGCGGCGAACAATGCTATGCGGCCTGGCGGTCGCAGCGGTGGCGTGTGCCGGAACGGGCGGGAGATCGCTGGAAGCAACCCGCCCCACGCCTCAAGACGACGTCGTTTCGGTAGGCTACGGCACCCAGTCCCGGCGCCAGATCACGGGAGCGGTGTCGTCCTACATCCCGACCGAGGCCGACGCGCGCATCGCGCGCATCGAGTTCATGCTCCAGGGCCGGATCCCCGGACTGGAGGTCATCCCGCAGGGGGGCGCCTTCACGCTGCGGATTCGCGGTTTCCGCAGCCTCCGCCAGAGCGCGGGGAATGACGAGCCCCTCCTCGTGATCGACGACATCATCGTGCCCTCGGGGTCTCTCGGAACCGCGCTCGCCGGCGTAGCGCCGCGGGACGTGGCCCGGATCGACGTGCTGAAAGACGCGGGCTCCGCGGCCGTCTACGGCTCGCGCGGCGCCAATGGCGTAATCATCATCACGACGAAGCGAGGTTCGCCCCGCTAGCCACCGGTCGCCACGGCGGCCGCGAGCACCGTTTCCGGCGTCCAATCCTCGATCGGCCGAGCCGGGGAGAGTCGCCCCCGGCTCATCACCGCGAGCCGGTCGCACATCCCGAACAGCTCCGGCAGGTAGGAACTGACGAGCAGCACGCCTTTCCCCTCGTCGGCGCAGTGCGCGATCGTCTCGTAGATCTGCGCCTTGCTCCCGATGTCGATGCCGCGTGTGGGCTCATCCAGGAGCAAGAGCTCCGCGTCTTGATGGAGCAGCCTCCCGACCGCCACCTTCTGCTGATTGCCGCCCGAGAGCGCCTGCACCGGTTGGCCCGGGCTCGTGGCACGGATGCGAAGCGCCTCGATCCACGAGCGCGCCGCCGCCCACTGCCGTTTCACGTCGAGCCATCCCCAGCGGGATGACAGGGTAGAGAGCCCGGTCGCGGTGACGTTGTCCGCGATCGAGAGTTGGAGCGCGAGCCCCTCCTGCTTGCGGTCTTCGCTCACGTAGCCGAAGCCTTGGCGCAGCCGCTGCCTCGGCGTCGCTCCCCCCGCCCCCGTCGGTCCCCCGCTTCGCAGGCTGAGCGCGCGGCCACGCACGGTGATCTGCCCGGAGACACCGGGCTCGAGCCCGAACACAGCGCGCACCAACTCCGTGCGACCCGAACCCATCAGCCCCGCGATGCCGAAGATCTCCCCGCGCTTGAGTTCGAAGCTCGCGTGTTTCAGGGTTGGCGGAGCGGCGACGTCCTGCGCGGCGAGGAGGACTTCACCATCGCGCCGCCGGGCACGCTGCGGGAACAGCCCCGTCATCGGTCGGCCGACCATCTGGGCGATCAAGTGCTCGTTGCTCGCGGCGGCGATGTCGCCCGTATCGACGCTGTGCCCGTCGCGGAGCACGGTGTAGCGGCGGGCGATCTCCCGGACCTCTTCGAGGAAATGGCTGATGTAGACGACCGCCATCCCCTGAGCGGCGAGGCGCCGGATGAGGGCGAACAGGCGATCCACGTCCTCGCGCTGAAAGCTGCTCGTCGGCTCGTCCATCAGGAGGATACGGGCGTCGGCCGCTAGAGCGCGACAGATCTCGACCACCTGCCGTGCAGCCAGCGGCAGCTCGCCCACGCGCCGATCGAGGCGCAGTTCGGGGTGGCCGAAGTGCTCGAGCAGCGCCAGCGCCCGCCGCTGGGCCGCGGCTCTGTCGATCCACCCCCAGTGTGACGGCTCGACGCCGAGCAGTACGTTCTCGGCGACCGTGAGGTGCGGGCACAGCGACAGGTCCTGGTGGATGAGCGCGACGCCACGCCGCCGCGCCTCGAGGGGTGAAGTGGGGGCGTAGGATTGCCCATCGATCTCCATCGCTCCGCCGTCGGCGCGCACTCCACCTGCGAGAATGTTCAGGAGGGTGCTCTTGCCCGCGCCATTTTCGCCGATCAGCGCCCCCACCTCGCCAGCCTCGAGCGTGAGATCGACGCCGTCCAGCGCGACGGTGGGGCCGAACCGCTTGACGACGCCCCGAACCTTGAGGAGGCTCATGGCTCCGTGAGGTAGCGCGCGATTGGCGGGTGTATGATGTCTTGAGTCGCGGCGGAATCGAGGTTCGCGCCCGTGACGAGTATGACGCCGGTGTCGATGCGCCGCGCGACGGGTTTGCCGCGCAGGTAGTCGGCCATTGTCTTGACGCCGAGGTAGCCCATGCGCAGCGGGTTTTGCACCACGATCCCGTCGAGCTGGCGGGCCCGGATCGCGTCCAGCAGGATCGGGCTGGCGTCGAACCCGACGAACCGTACCTTGCCGGCGAGCCGGATGTCCTGCAGCGCGAGCAGCATCCCGATCGTGGACGATTCGTTGGGCGTGAAGATCCCCTGGAGCCGGTCGCCGAACCGATTGAGGAGATTCTCCGACGCCCGCTTGGCCGTCTCGCGCGTGGGGCCGGCGTACTGATCCGACGACACCACGCGGATCCCGGGATACTTCGCGTGGAGCTGCTCGAGGAACCCGCGCTCGCGCTCCGTAGTGCTGGCCGACCCTTCGGCGTAGCGCAGCAGCAGCACGCCACCGTGGCCGCCGAGGAGCACACCGAGCCGGTCGGCGGCCATCTGCCCGCCCTTGTAGTTGTCGGTGGCGACGAAGCTGACGGTGGAGTCCGACTCGAGTCCCGAATCGATGATGACCGTCGGGACGCCAGCTCGCCGCGCCTCCTCGACCGGCCGCACGAGGGCGCGGTCGTCGAGCGGCGCGAGCACGATGCCCTGGACCCCCTGGCTCGTGAACCCCTCCACCACCTGGATCTGCTGCTCGCGGTCGTCTTCGCGTAGCGGCCCCTTCCATATGATCGTGACAGGGGTGCCCTCGGCCGACAGCTCGCGCGACGCCTGGACCGCCCCGGCGTGGATGCTCTTCCAGAACTCGTGTGTCGTGCCCTTGGGGATGACGGCGATCGTGACGCCGCGTGGCGGCGACCCTGACCCGCCGCAGGCGGCGACGCCGAGGGCCGTGGTGAGGGCAACCAAAACCCGCTTCATCGTTCTTCCTCCTCGAGCAACAGAACATGGACCGTCTGCGGCCCGTGCACGCCGACCACGAGGGTCAGCTCGATGTCCGACGTGCGCGAGGGGCCGGTGATGAGGGTGATCGCGTGACTCGCGCGGTCGACCCGCGCGAGCGCATCGCTCAGCGACGGGCACAACCGCGCGGTGGACAGGAGCGCAACGTGCATCGGCGGAACGAGCGACACCAGGCGGCTCCGCTCGCAGGCGGACTCGAGCACCAGGGTCCCCGTCTCGGCGATGCCCCACTGCGCGGTCGTGACGCCGGCGTCGCATGCGAACAGCTCGTCGCGCGAAGGTGAAGCGAGGCTCTCCGGCAGGAGTCGGCGTACCAGCGGGGCGTCCGAGCCCGCCACCCGCCGGGCCTGTGTGTCGCTGAGGATGCGGCGCAGGGCGCGCGCCGCTTCGGCCTCGCCGCGCACGAGCGTCCACTGCGCGCCGACGCCCTCGAGTTGGGTCGTGAAACGCTCGACCAAATCCGGGGACTGGGGACCGGGGATTGGGGCGGTCAGTGGAGGGGGGCTGTGCAAAGCGTGCGCCATTGTATCGCGAGGCACGCTCGCCGCGAGGTTCTCGCGGATGGCGTGCAAGATCTGATCTCGGGCCGGCTTCGTCATACCGTGTCCTGAAGGACCGGCTCGGCGAGAGCACACGTCCTTAAGGACGCCCGATTTGGCCGAGCCGGCGCTTCAGCGCACGGAAAAACCACGACGTCCCCCATCACTTCCCCTCTCGCCCTAACCCCGCCCGCCACTCCTCCCGGAAGCTCCGCGGCGCGAGCGGGCGCAGATCGCGCCACTTGGTCCACGCAGGGAGCGGCGGCACGATTCGCAAGATGCGGGCGACGCGCATCGTCCACTCGTATAGGCGAGGCCGCGCCATGACGGCGGTGTAGCAACGAAATGCCACGCGCTCGAGGAGGCGACTTTTGCCCGCGCGCTGCTCGATCACCTGAGCACGCAGGTGGAGCAACAGCGCCGGAATGTCGATCTTGACGGGGCAGACGTCGCGGCAGGCACCGCACAAGCTCGAGACGTAGGGCAGATGGGCCGATCGCTCGATCCCGATCAACTGCGGGGTCAACACGGCCCCGATGGGCCCGGCGTACACCGACCCGTAGGCGTGGCCGCCGATCTGCCGGTAGACCGGGCAGGCGTTCAGACACGCCCCGCAGCGAATGCACGCGAGCGATTGCCGGGTGACTGGGGCGGCGAGCATGTGCGAGCGGCCGTTGTCGAGCAGCACGACGTGCAACTCCTCCGGGCCCTCGTCGTCCGGGCGGCGTTTGACGCCCGTGAGCAGCGACTGATACGCGGTCAGCGCCTGGCCCGTGCCGGATCTCGGCAGGAGCTGCAGAAACACCTCGAGGTCGGCGAACCGGGGGATCACTTTCTCGATGCCCATCAGCGCGACATGGGTGCGGGGGAGGCTCGTGGTGAGCCGGGCGTTCCCCTCGTTCTCGAGGATCAGAATGGTGCCCGTCTCCGCCACGGCGAAATTGACTCCGCTAATGCCGAGCTCGGCCTCCGCGAACCGGCGGCGCAGCGCCTGCCGTGCCGCGGCCGTCAGCGCCGCCGCATCGTCCGATGGCGCGACCCCGAGCTTCGCCGCGAACAGCGCGGCGATCTGCTGGCGCGTCTTGTGGATGGCGGGCGCAACGATGTGGGACGGCGTCTCACCGGCCAGCTGGATGATGTACTCACCGAGGTCGGTCTCGATCGCCGCGATGCCGCGGCGCGCCAGGGCGGCATTCAGGTGGATCTCCTCGGTCGCCATACTCTTGCTCTTGACGATCGTCCGGGCGCCGCGTTGCTCGGCGATCCCGCCGATAATGTCGCAAGCTTCCCCCGCGTCGCGAGCCCAGTGCACCCGCGCGCCCGCGCGTTCGGCGTTAGTCGTGAACTGCTCCAGGTACCGGTCCAGGTGGAGCAGCGTTTCGTCTTTGATGGCTCGCGCCCGGTTGCGCGCGCCCTCCCAATCCGCGACGGAGGCGAGCGCCATGCGCCGCCGCTCGCCGAAGATCGTGGTCGCGTGGCGCAGGGCGCCGCGCAGCTGGGCGTTGTCGAGCGCCGCGCGCGCTCCCGCCTCGAACGTCATGCGGTGGACGCCAGCACGTCGGCCAGGTGCAGAGTGCGCACCGAGGATCCCCGGCGCGACAGGCGGCCGCCGATCTGCATGAGGCAGCTCGCGTCTCCCGACACCACCGCATCCACGCCCGCCCGCTCGATAGCCTCGACCTTCTCGTCGAGCATCGCCACCGAGATCTCTGGATACTTCACGGAAAACGTCCCGCCGAAGCCGCAGCACGACTCGGCGTTCGGAAGTTCGACCAGCTCCACTCCCCGCACGTGACGCAGCAACCGGCGCGGCTCGTTGCGGATCCCCAGATCGCGCAGGCCGTGACAGGCGTCATGCCAGGCGAGCCGGCCGGCGAAGCTGGCGCCGACGTCCTCGACGCCCAGGCGGTTGACGAGGAACGCGCTGAGCTCGTGCGTGCGATCGGCTACGGCGCAGGCGCGCGCGCGCCACCCCGCCTCCTCGAATAGCTCGGCGTAGTGGTGCACCATGGCGGTGCAGGATCCCGAGGGGCTGACGATGGCGTCGGTGCCGCTGGACTCGAAGATCTCGATGCAGCGCCGGGCCAGCGCGCGCGCCTCGGGGCGGTACCCCGTGTTGAACGCCGGTTGCCCGCAGCAGGTCTGGCGCTCGTCGAACTCGACGACGCAGCCCAGGCGCCGGAGCACACGCACCGCGCCGGCAGCCGCCGAAGGCCAGACCTGGTCGGCGAGGCAGGTGACGAACAGGGACACACGCATCAGGGCGTGACCACGCCCTTCACGTACTCGGGCGCGCGGTGCTCGCCCGCGAACACGCGGCCCACGGCGTCGAGTGAGGTGTAGCGGTGCGTGATCAAGGAGGCGACGTCGACCTGGCCCTGCTCGATGAGCCGCAACGCCCGCACGTAGGTCGACGGCCGGCCGTCGGCCTCATGGCCGCCGGAGGCGCCGACGGGGGAGAGCAGGGTGGGCTCGAGGAACTGCAGGGCATTCAGGGCGCTCAGGTCCACGCCTGCGTGCCCGTGCCCGTACAGCAGCACCGTCGCTTGTTTGCGAATGAGGCTCGGAATCACGGCGAACGCCGCTCCCGATCCCGTTGCGTCGATCACCAGCTCCGCTCGGCGACCGTGGGTCCGCTCCGCCACGATCTCGACGATGTCGTTTGTGGCGGGATCGATGGTCTCCGCGCCGAACCGCTCGGCCAGCGCGCGCTTCCTGGCGTTGGGCTCGCTCACGAGCAGCAGGCCGTCGAATCCGAGCACGTTACGCAGATACTGCGTCCACACGAGACCTCCGGGCCCGGCGCCGAGGATCACAATACAGCCGGGGCGGGGATAGCGGGCCGGCGCCCTCGCCAGCACGTCCGACGAGTGCACGACGCAGCCGAGGGGCTCGGTGAGGGCGAGCGCGGCGGCGTCTACGTCGGGGGTGACGCGCACCGCGTTCACCGCCGGGATGGTGATGTACTCGGCGAGCCCGCCCGGCAAGCCGGTGATGCCGTGTTCGCGGTAGAACTCGCATTGATGGGAATCACCGCTGGCGCAGTACTCGCACAGCGGCGCGCGCGCCTCGCTGACGCAACTGCGTCCCTGGTCAACGACGACGCGGTCGCCGGGCGCGAGGTCGTGCACGTCCGTCCCGATCGCCTCCACCACGCCCGCGATCTCGTGCCCCAGGATTTGCGGCTGCGCGTCGAGCGGGACGGCCCGTCCCCGCGCGTCGCGATTGTAGTTGGCGTGCCCCGCGGCGATGTGGAAGTCGGTGCCGCACAGCCCCACCGCGGCGACGCGCACGACGGCCTCGCGCGGGCCGGGGCTCTCGCAGGCGACGTCGCGGACGTCGATCCGGCCGATATCAACGAGCACCGCGGCTCTCATCGCCCTCCAGAACCTGCACCAACCTCCCCCATCTGCAGTACCACCACCGAGGCGATCGTGCTGGGTGGCACGCGGGGCAGCAGGACCACGAAGCCTGCGTCGGTCCGCTCGACGGTGAGCGATGTGCCGTCGGCGAGGAGCGAGACGCGCAGCGGGGCTTCCTTGACGCCGGTCAGCTCCAGCCGCCCGTCCTTCGGCCAGTCGAAGACGAAGGCGAACACTTTGCCTCGCTTTGCGGTATAGCGACCCCACGCCGGCATCCCGTACGGACTCACCGTCGTGCCATAGATTGCGTCGCCGTTGACACGCATCCAGTCGCCCATTTCGTGCAGGCGCCACACGATCGGCTGGGGAATCAAGCCCTCGGCCGTCGGCCCGACGTTCAGCAGGAAGTTGCCGCCCTTCGAGGCCACGTCGATGAGCGTGCGGAGCAGCGTACGCGTGTCTTTCCAGTCGTCGTCGTACGACTTGTAGCCCCAAGTGTCGTTCATCGTCATGCACGTTTCCCAGTCGACGCCCGGCAGCCCCTCGGGCGGCACGCGCTGCTCGGGCGTGCCGAAGTCGCCGAGGCCGATCTGGCCCTGCTGGTTGAGGCCGGAGAGTCCCTGCCGCGTGTGCCCCACCCGGTTGTTGACGATGAGGTTCGGCCGGATACCGCGGACGAAGTTGTACAGGTCGCGTCCCCGATCGTCATTCCAGTCCGCCACCCACTCGCCGTCGAACCAGAGCACGTCGATGTAGGGGTACTGGGTGAGCAGCTCCTTGAGCTGCGGTTTCATGTACGTCTCGACGTAGCGGCCGAAGGTCGGATTGCTCCACGTACGCGAGTTGTACTCGGGGAAGTTCGGCCCCTGGGCGTCGGGGTGGTGCCAGTCCATGATCGAGTAATAGACCCCGAACTTGAGACCGGCCCGGTGGGCCGCCTCCGAGAGCGCCTTGATGGCGTCTCGCTGGTAGGGCGTCGCGTCCATGATGTCGTACCTCGAGACC
This sequence comes from Gemmatimonadales bacterium, assembly GCA_036004985.1. GTDB lineage: Bacteria > Gemmatimonadota > Gemmatimonadetes > Gemmatimonadales > GWC2-71-9 > 20CM-2-65-7. The sequence goes on along the minus strand of DASYQX010000048.1, from coordinate 5,394 downwards.
TTCGAGTCGAAGATCGCGAAGCCGTCGTGATGCTTCGAGGTGATGATGATGTACTTCATCCCGGCGTCTTTCGCGATGCGCACCCACTCGACGGCGTCGAACTGGACCGGGTTGAACTGGTGCACAAACTCCTCGTACTGCGCGATCGGGATGTGGCCCCTGCTCATGATCCACTCGCCGATCCCGGCGATGCGCTCGCCGTTGTACGTGCCGGCGGGGACGGCGTACGCTCCCCAGTGGATGAACATCCCGAACTGCGCATCGCGCCACCACGCCATGCGGGTGTCGCGCTGGGCGGCCGGTTCCTGGGTGAAGTCTTGGGCGGGCAGTGGGCCCGCCGCCGCACCGACCAGAAGCATCAGGACCAGGACGAACGACTGGCCAATCGGCATACGCTCCTCCTTCTATTCGTCCCCCCTCTCCTGAAAGGAGAGGGGGTCAGGGGGTGAGGACCACGCCGGGCCATTGGGGTACGAAAACCTCGCCAAACTTTCTGGCCGCATCGTGATGCTGTACCCCGGGGCCGTGGGCGGCATATAGCGGCCGCCCTGGATCACCACGGGATGCACGAAATGCTCGTGCAGGTGGTCCACGTACTCAACGACGCGATCCTCGAGCGACGCGCTGACGCAGATGTAGTCGAAGAGGGCGAGGTGTTGCACGTACTCGCACAGGCCGACGCCGCCGGCGTGCGGGCAGACCGGGATGCCGAACTTGGCAGCCAGGAGCAGCACGGCCAGGACCTCGTTCACACCGCCCAGCCGGCAACTATCAACCTGACAGAAGCTGATCGCGCCAGCCTGCATCAACTGCTTGAAGATGACGCGATTCGAGCACTGCTCGCCCGTGGCGACGCCGATCGGTGCCACGGCTTTCGCGATCGTGGCGTGGCCGAGCACGTCGTCCGGGCTGGTCGGCTCCTCGATCCACCAGGGATCGAACTGGGCCAATTCCTTCATCCAGGCGATCGCCTCGCCGACGTCCCACACCTGGTTGGCGTCGACCATGAGCTTTCGGTCTCGCCCAATCTCGCTGCGCACAATCGCCGCGCGTCGCAGATCGTCTTGGAGGTCCCGCCCGACCTTGATTTTGAAGTGCTGCCAGCCCTGCTTCACGCCCTCGCGGCAGAGGCGGCGGATCTTGTCGTCCGGATAGCCGAGCCAGCCCGCCGACGTCGTGTACGCGGGGTACCCGCTGCGCCGCATCTCCGCTTCGCGCGCGGCGCGCGTGGGCGCCTGTTCCCGCAGGATCTCGAGCGCCTGCTTGGGGGTGAGCGCATCGGTGATGTAACGGAAGTCGATGCACCGCACCAACTCCTCCGGGCTCATATCGGCGAGGAGCTTCCAGAGCGGCTTGCCTTTCACCTTCGCCCAAAGGTCCCACACGGCGTTGACGACGGCAGCGGTGGCCAGGTGGAGCACGCCCCGTTCCGGTCCCACCCAGCGGAGCTGGGAGTCGCTCGTCAGGCGTCGCCAGAATCTTGCCATGTCTGCCATGATCTCTTCGAGCGTGAGGCCCTGCACGAACGGCGCGAGCGACCGGATCGCCGCCACGCACAGCTCGTTGCCCCGTCCAGGCGTGAAGGTGAGACCGTGTCCCTCCAGGCCGTCGGCGCGGTCGGTGCGCAGCACGGCGTACGCCGCCGAGTAGTCAGGGTCCGGGCTCATGGCATCGGATCCGTCCAGCTCGCGCGAGGTCGGGAAGCGGATGTCGAGGGCGTCGACGTGGGTGATGGCGGTCGTCATTGTGTGGGACTCACATCGCGGTGAAGCCGCCGTCCACGGGGAGCGCGACGCCCGTTACGAACGACGCGTCGGCGGAGACCAGCCAGAGCGCGGCGGCGGCGCACTCCTCCGGGGTGCCCAGGCGTCCCATCGGCTGCGCGGCACCGTACGCGGTCCAGGCAGCAGCAGGGTCGGGCAGAGCGTCGGCGAACTCGTGCAGCATCGGCGTGTCGATGATCCCGGGGCACAGGGCGTTGACCCGGATTCCACGAGTGGCGTAGTCGAGGGCGAGCGCCTTCGCGAGCAACACGACCGCGCCCTTGGATGCGCAGTACACCGGCGAGTCGGTCTGCGCCACAAGCCCCGTCTTGCTGGCCGTAAACAGCAGTACGCCGCCCTCGCCGCCCTCGCCGCCCTCGCCGCGCTCAGCCTGGCGCAACATGATGGGAATCGCGTGCCGCGCGGCGTACAGCAGTCCCTTCAGGTTGACGTCCAACACGCGATCGATGTCCTCGTCGGTACTGTCCGGGAGGCGCTTGGGCAGTGTGACGCCGGCGTTGCAGAACAAAATGTCGAGGCGACGGTAGCGCTCGACGCACGTATCGATCATACGCTCGTTGTCGGCGCGCCGGCTCACGTCGGTGCGCACGAAGCAGGCGTCCCTCAGCGCCGCATCATCCGGTTCCTCAAGGTCGGCGAGGACGAGTCGCGCGCCTTCTTGCGCGAAACGAATCGCGCTCGCCCGGCCGATGCCGCTCGCGGCGCCGGTGATGACCGCCGCCTTTCCTGCGAGACGTCCCCCCCCGCTACCGGTGGGCACGGAGGCGCTGGCGGGAGGAGCCGAGCCCGTCAATCGTGGGCACGTTGAAGACGAGGTCCTTCGTCGAGCCGGATTGCTTGGTCTCCCCGTTCACTTTACCCATTGCCCGCCGCGCTCGAGCTGAAAGGACCGCTCCGAGTAGTCGTTATGCAGCACGTAGCCCGCGACGTGGGCGAGGGCAGCGTCCCGCTCGACATAGCTCGCGCGGCGACCGATGACGACCGCAAGCTCCACCTCCCAGTCGGTCTTGGTACTGCCCTTGGGGATGATGACGTCGTCGTTTGGGCCCGCGGCAACAGCGCGGTGGCCGTCACGTACCTGAACATAATCCGGGCCGCGCGCAAAGGGACCGGCACCGAGAGCCGCACAGAGCCGGCGGATTACAGTGGTCCGGCGGGTGGCCGCTCCCGCAGACGGAGCGGAGCAACAATCACGGGGTGTGGCAGAACACGGGCTACTGGCCGGGCGATATCATTGTGGATCCGCCTTCCGCAGTCTCGGTGCGATTATTAGGAGACGCGGAAGACTATGGCAGGGAGCGTGCCAATCGGGCGTGCGTCCGAGCCCGTGGCTGTGCGGGTCAGCACAGTCTCGTAGTCGAGAGCGTTCACAATTCGCCGCGCGCGCCGAAGCGATCTAGCTACCTGCGTGGGGGCGACCATGATTGGTGCTATACGCGGCTGCTTGGCTATGGCCTGTGCCGTCTTGCTGCTGGCGAGTTGTTCACCTCAAGAAGAGCGGAACCGCACTGTTTCGCGGGCACCTCTGTTCCGAATGCTGCGGCCTTCGGAAACGGGGATCCGCTTCCGGAATACCTTGTCCGAGCAGCCGACGCCGCACCGGACCGAACTGCTGTTCGAGTATTTCTCCAACGGGGGAGGCGTGGCTGCCGGAGACTTAAACGGGGATGGCCTGGAGGACCTCTACTTCACGGGTAACATGGTCTACAACAGCATGTACCTGAACAGAGGTGGCATGCACTTTGAGGATGTGACCCGCGCCGCCGGTGTGGCCGGACGGCCGAACACCTGGAAGACCGGAGTCACCTTCGCGGACGTCAACGGCGACGGCCGGCTCGACATCTATGTCTGTTACTCCGGAGACCTACCCCTCGAACGACGCATCGACGAGCTCTACATCAACCAGGGAAACGACGGAAAGGGCATCCCGCGCTTCGCGGAGCGGGCGCGCGAGTACGGGTTGGCAAACCCGCACTCGAGTGATCAGGCCTATTTTTTTGATTACGATCGAGACGGCGACCTCGATTTGTTCCTGCTGACTCACAATGTAAAGACGACCAGCTATCTGGATCTGCAAGGAACGCGAAAGGAAATGGAGAAGGAAGATCCTGTGAGCGGCGTCCGGTTTTACCGGAACGATCACGGGCACTTCAACGACGTCACGAGGCACGCCGGCCTAAGCAGTTCTGCCTTGACGTACGGGCTCGGCGCCGGCATTTCCGACGTCGACAAGGACGGCTGGATCGATATCTACGTCGGAAATGACTACTCACCGCCCGACTATCTCTACATGAATAACGGCGACGGCACTTTTTCTGACGAACTGGGATCGCGCATCGGGCACACGCCGTATGCATCGATGGGCGTCGATGTCGCGGACATCAACAACGATGGCTGGTCCGACATCATGGTCGTGGACATGCTTGCCGCGGACAATCGGCGGCAGAAGACCTCTCTCATACCGAATGATCGCCGCCTATTCGCGATGTTCGTGCAATCAGGCTTTCATCATCAGTACATGCGCAACATGCTCCAGCTCAACAATGGAGACGGCACGTTCAGCGAAATCGGACAACTTGCCGGAGTCTCGAATACCGACTGGAGCTGGGCTCCCCTGATCGCAGACTTCGACAACGACGGTTGGAAAGACCTCTTCATCACGAATGGCACGCTGCACGACGCGACGGATCTGGACTTTCTCGCGTTCAAGCGCGACTACGTCGCGATGAAACGACAACAGCTCGATCCCCGCGATATAGCCCTGTTGATGGCGAGACTTCCAACATCCGACGTGGCCAACTACGCGTTCAGGAATGAGGGCAACCTGCGATTTCGCGATGTGTCATCTGATTGGGGACTGGGCGTGCCACTCAAGAGCACGGGAGCTGCATATTCGGATCTAGATAATGACGGCGATCTCGATCTGGTTACGAACAACATCAACGAATATGCATCGCTGTTCGAAAACCAAACCGCAGATGCGTCCGACAACAACTATCTGCAGATAGAACTCAAGGGGACGGGAAAGAACACCTTCGGACTCGGTGCCAAGGTGACGGTTTATGCGGGTGGGGAGCAGCAGTACGCCGAGCAGATGTCGACGCGCGGCTACCTTTCGACTGTAACTCCGATTTTGCACTTCGGACTCGGGAGTCTCGCGGCAGTAGACAGCGTGCACGTGATCTGGCCGGACGGCAAAGCGCAGACTCTTATGAACGTCGGGGCCAACAGGCGGATCACCGTCCACCAGGAGAATGCCGTCGCAGCGGAGCACGCTAGCCGAGCGAACAACGACTCACCGACCGTTTTCAAGGAAGTGCCCTCGCCCATCACGTTCGAGCACCGGATGGCCGGAGATATCGACGACTTTCGTCGGCAGCCGCTCATGGACCATCCCAGGTCCTTCTTGGGCCCTCCGCTCGTGAAGGCGGATGTGAATGGAGACGGTCTCGTCGATGTATTCGCGGGAGGAGGAAACGGCCAGGCGGGCAGGCTCTATCTGCAGCAGCGCGACGGGCGGTTCGTAGCCGTTGCTCAGCCCGCGTTGGAAGCAGACAAGCGCAGCCAGGATGTGGCGGCCGTATTCCTCGATTACAACAGAGACGGCTTC
>DASYQX010000047.1:0-34259 GCA_036004985.1 Gemmatimonadales bacterium | reverse complement strand
TGGCGCGACATCGGCTGCAACCGGGCCCGCACCTCCGCCGGCGTGATCGGCGCGTCCGAGACCAACAGCGCCCAGTATCCCACGACCCCCAGCGTGTCCGGCCGGCCGGCGATCGCGGCGCTGCGCGTCGGGGCGAACTGCCCCGGCGGACCGCCGCTCGGCGTGCCCGCGATCGTCGGCGGCTCGATCGGCGACTTGACGTCGCCCACGCTGATCGCGTGACGGCCCGCACGCCGCGCACTGCGGTCACCGCTGCGCAACGGCCAGTACAGATCGACCTGGCCCTCTCGCCCGATCCACAACAACACGACATGCGCGTCGCGCGTGAGACGGAACTCCACCTTGTCTTCCCACAGCACCATGGGGCCGGGCCCGAAGCTGTCGGTCGCGCCGCGCAGCTCGAGCACCAGCGGCGACGTGGCCTGCGCGTCCGCGACGCGCGGCCCGGCGGCGGCCGCGAGGCTCAAGACCAGCCACCAGGACGAGGGCAACGGCGTCATTGGGGAACCGGGATGGAGTACGCCGCCCAGTTCCTCGTCCGCCCACCGACGACGGCCTCAGGAATCGTCGCGAGCGCCGACGCGACATCGTCGTCGTCGACCGCCACCCCCGCGGCCAGCCGCCGCACATCGGCAGCCTTGGTCTTGACATCCGACACGATCAGGAGCCAGTAGGCCCGCGTCGTCTCCAGTTGCCCCGCCGGCGCGCGGGCGGAAGCGGCGCGGCTGTACCAGGGCTGCCCCGTGCCACGGTACATGCAGCGCACGCTCGCCCCGACCCCGGGAACGCCGGGCGGGCTGGCAGGCACCAACACACGCCCCAAGCTATCGCGCAACTCGGGCTGGGCGGTTCGCAGGGCCACGATCTCGGTGCGTACCTGGCACATCTGGTAGTCGTCGGCCAAGGAGGGATTCACAGCTGGTGCCGCCGGGACGCTGGCGGCGAGCGGCGGCCGACTGATCCAATGGGCGCCCGCGGCGAAGTGCGTGCGATCGCGGCTGTGCAACGGCGCGATCAGGTCGACCCCATCGCCGGACACGTGCAGCAGGATCACGTGGCCCCCCCGCGCGAGCTGAAACTCGACGCTCCGCCCCGATGCCGCGACGATTCCAGGACCGAACAGGTCGGCCGCGCCCAGGCGCGTCTGCGGGAGCGGAGTGAGCGGCGCGTTGCGACGAGGCGGAGCGCAGCTCACGGTTGCCAAGCCCACTGCCAGAAGCAGGATGCGCGTGCCCATGGGGCCTCCACGCGGCGAACTGCCCGCTACGGTGAGTATGAGCGTGCGCCCAAGGTCGTGGCAAGGGCCGTGCCTTTCTCGTAGCTTCCGCCTATGACCCGCTGCGGAGTCGTCGCGCTCGCCGGCCGGCCGAACGTGGGGAAATCCACGCTGCTCAACGCGCTCGTGGGCGAGCACTTGGCCATCGTGGCGCCGAAGCCTCAGTCGACCCGTCTCCCGGTCGTCGGCCTGCTCACGCGGGACGACGCCCAGTTCATCTTCACGGATTCGCCGGGGTTGCTGGAGCCCGAATACAAGCTCCACGAGGCGATGCGGGCCGCCGCCCTGCGCGTGATCGAGACCGCCGACGTCATCGCCTTCCTGCATCCCCTCGCCGAGTACCCGGCGCCGCCCCTCGCCGAGGTCGCCCGGCTGCCCCGACCGCCGCGCGCGCCGGTCGTGACCGTGTACACGAAAGCGGACATCGTGTCCCCCCGAGCGGACGCCGACGGGGTGGTCATCTCGGCGCTGGCGGGGCAGGGACTCGATGCGCTGCTCGCGGCGCTGCGTCGGCATCTGCCGGAGAGCCCTTTCCTTTATAACCCCGACGACATCGCGACCCAGCCGACCCGCTTCTTTGCGGCGGAGTTCGTCCGGGAGGCGGCGTTCGACCTGCTCCACGAGGAGCTGCCCTACAGCGTCGCGTGTGAGATCGACGAGTTCCGGGAGGGCGCCGAGCCTATATATATTCGGGCGGTTCTGTACGTCGAGCGGGACAGTCAGAAGGGCATCGTCATCGGGGCGGGGGGTCGCACTATCAAGGCGCTGGGCGCCGCCGCCCGAGTCAAAATCGAAGCCCTCGTGGGCCAGCGGGTGTTTCTGGATCTGCACGTGAAAGTCCTCCCCAAATGGCGCCGCCACGAACCCTCACTCAAGCGCCTGGGGTACGCCACCTCATGAGTCTCGCACCCGCCTTGCTCGAGATCCTGGTCTGCCCCAAATGCAAGGGGCCGCTCGAGTACCGCCGCACGCCGCCCCCCGAGCAGCTCGCCTGCCACGCCTGCCGGCTGATCTACGCCGTCGAGGACGACATCCCGATCATGTTGATCGATGAGGCGAAACCGTTCTGACGGACGGGTGGACGGCCTGACGGCCAGACGGGCGGTCGGGGTCGCGCTGCTCTTGCTGGCCGTCCGGCCGTCCGGCCGTCTGACCGCCCAGGAGCCGCCGCTCAACGCCGGTGCGCTGTTCCTCGTGTTCCCCGTCGGGGCGCAGGCGGTGGGGATGGGGCAGGCGGCCGTGGGCGTCGAGGGCCGGGGGGAAGTGGCGTTCTGGAATCCGGCGGGGCTCGCGACCCTCGAGCAGAACGAATTCGCGCTGCACAGCGCGACGCTCGTCGCCGGCCGCAGCAACGTCCTGGGCGCGTACTTCCCGTCGCGCGGCATCGGCGTCGTCGGCGGCGCGGTGTACCTGGTGGACTACGGCGACCTCGACCGCACCGACTCGACGGGCAGCACCATCGCGCGCATCGCGCCTCGCAACTTCGAGTTCCTCGCTTCCTACGCCACGGCGCTGCAGGGCTCGTTCGTCTTCGGGTTGAGTTACAAACTCGTGCAGTTTCGCGTGGACTGCAGCGGCGACTGCCGCGACTTCCCGGCGGGACAAGGGACGACGCACGCGCTCGACCTCGGCGGCCAGTTCCGGGTCGGCGCGGGCGGGCCCCTGCGCGTGGGCGTGGCGCTGCGCAACGTCGGCTTCCGGCTTCAGGTGCAGAACAAGCCGCAGGCGGATGCGCTGCCCACGCGGCTCGCGGTGGGCGCCCTGTATCGCGTCCTGTTGCCCGCCCGCGACGGCGCGCTGCCCGGCGAACGGTTCGACCTGAAGGTGGCGGCCGACCTGGACAGCCCCTGGGGCCACGCCGGCGAGTCGGAGATGCGGTTCGGCTTGGATCTCGGGTACGAACGACTGGTCCGGGTGCGCGCCGGTTATGCCTTCCTGCAAGAGGGGCTGACGGGGCCGAGCCTGGGACTGGGGGTCGAAAGCGGCTCGGTCGGCGTCGACCTCGCCCGCACGTTTCTCACCGGGTCGGATCTGCAGGTCGAGAATCCGACCTTCTTTTCGTTCCGGGTGACGTTCTGATGTGCGCCGCGACCTGGGGGGGGTGCCGGGGGGGGCTCGTGCTGGTGCTCGCGCTGGTAACCCCGGCTCGGGGCGTTGGTCAGCGCGCCGAGACCACTCCGACTGCACCCGCCCCCCCTCCCCCGAGCGTCTTCGTGCGGCCGCTCGCGTCGCTGCTGTTGCCGGGGACCGGCCAGCTGCTCGCCGGGCAGGACCGGGGCGCGGTGTACCTGGCCGCCGAGGTCTACTTGGTGTCGCGGTTCCGCCAATTCGACCGCGAAGCGGGACGCGAGGCCGGCCGCTTCCAGGGGCTCGCGTACGACATCGCTCGGCGCCCGTTCAGCCCCGTCCGCCGCGACACCGTCTTCGAGTACTACGAGCAGATGGAGCGCTTCGTCGAGAGCGGGCACTACGATATGGACCCCGGGCCCGCGCTCGTGCCCGAGACCGACGCGCGAACGTACAACGGATCGGTGTGGCTCCTCGCGCGGCGGACCTACTTCGAGGATCCCAACTCGCCGCCCGACCCGGCGTCGTGGGAGTACCGGCGCGCGCTGGATTTCTACGAGGCGCGCGCCGTGGGGCCCGCGTTCCAGTGGTCGTGGCGCGACCACTCGCTCGAGCACCAGGTGTTCCGCGAGTCGATCCGCCGCAGCGACGAGAACTTCCGCCGCGCGCAGAGCCAGCTCGGCCTGCTGCTCGCCAACCACGTCGTGAGCGCCGTCGACGCCCTCATCTCCAGCCGGCTCGCCGCAGCCGCGGGCAGGCCGGTGGAGATGCGTACGACATTGATCCCCGGGCGTGCGGACATGCGGTTTTCCGTCGCCTTCTAGGAGTCCCCTCAAAGAATGTCCAATACCCAATGCCCAATGACCATTGGACATTGAGTATTGGACATTCGACATTGGACATTGACCATGACTTGGCTCACGTCTCCGGAGATGTGGATCGCCCTGCTCACGCTGACGGTCCTCGAAGTCGTCCTCGGCATCGACAACATCGTGTTCCTCTCCGTGCTCGCGGGCAAGCTGCCAGCGGGGCAGCAGGCCCGCGCGCGCCGGATCGGCCTCGTGCTGGCGATGTTGATGCGGATCGTGCTGCTGGCGTCGCTCGCCTGGATCATCCGGCTCACCGCGCCGTTGTTCAGCGTGCTGGGCCGCCCCTTCTCGGGGCGCGATTTGATCCTGCTGGCCGGCGGCCTGTTCCTGATCTGGAAGAGCACGCGCGAGATCCACGAGCGGCTGGAGGGTGAGGAAGGCGGGGCGGGGAGTCGCGCCGTCGTGTCCTTCGGCCACGTCGTGGGCCAGATCGTCCTGCTCGACATCGTCTTCTCCCTCGACTCGGTCATCACGGCCGTGGGGATGGCCCGCCAGCTCGGCGTCATGATCGCGGCCGTCGTGATCGCCGTCGGGGTCATGATGCTGTCGGCCACAGCGATCAGCGATTTCGTGCATCGCCACCCGACCGTGAAGATGCTCGCCCTGAGCTTCCTGCTGCTGATCGGCGTGTCCCTCATCGCGGACGGGCTGGGACAGCACCTCTCCAAGGGCTACATCTATTTCGCCATGGGGTTCTCGGTGTTCGTCGAGGCGCTGAACCTGCGGGTCGGCCGGCGCCCCGCTCCGGTGCGGCTGCGCGAGCCCTATCCGTCGGGTTCATTTGACACGGCAGGCGAAGAGGCCTAAGTTTCGACGGATTCGAACCTTACGAGAGGAGTGAGGTGCGGTCGCGCCAAGCCATTCTCTTCTTCTCGCCGGCTGGTCGGTCCGTACCTGACTTCGTGACCACCTGGGTCAACGGGAAGGGCCTACCCATCCACACCGTCCCACAGGCGGCGGTGGTGGAGCAGCGCGTCTTGCGAGGCCTCCCGACACTCGTGGTGATCGACGCCGACAGCGCCGGGCAGGCCGGGCTGGAGCTGTGCGCCCGCCTGAAGGGCGATCCATACACGGCGATCGTGCCGCTCGCGGCGGTGACCAACCGGCATGCCACCGACATCGTGCGACGCTGGTTCGCGGCGGGGGCGGACGAGGTCATCACCCCGCTGTTCGAGCCGGGGGAGCAGGCGGGGCGGCTCGATGCGCTGGTGACGCGCGCGGAGCGGGATGTCGCGGTCAACCCCTCCACCCGGCTTCCGGGGACGACCGAGATCGAGCGGGAGATCCGGCGCCGGATGGAGCTCGGCGAGCTGTTCGCCGTGTGCTACGCCGACCTGGATCACTTCAAGGAGTTCAACGATCGCTACAGCTACTACGACGGCGATCGCGTGATCTATCTCTTGTCCCGCATCCTGCACGACGTCGTCAAGGGGATGCTGGACAAGCGGGGGTTCGTGGGGCACATCGGCGGCGATGACTTCATTGTCGTGATCCCGGTGGAAAGCATCGGTGAGGTTTGCGCGGAAGTGCTCGAGGTCTTCGACACCCTCGTGCCGTATCAATACAACGAGCAGGATCGCCGGGCGGGGTATTACTTCGGGAAGGACCGGCGCGGGCAGCTGCACCGGGTCCCCCTGATGACCCTGTCGATCGGCGTAGTGACGAACCAGCACCGCCGGTTCGCCCACCCCGCCCAGGTCAGCGAGCTGGCGACCGAGATGAAGAGTTACGCGAAAACCCAGGCGGGGTCGGTGTTCGTGGTCGACCGCCGCCACGATCCAGAGCCCGGCGAGCCCGGGCGGGGCGAGTGAGACCGCGTGAACGTCACCTGTCCGTCGTGCGCAACGCTGTACCGGGTGGACCCGGCCAAGGTCCCCGCGGGCGGCGTGCGCGCGCGGTGCAGCGTCTGCAGCAACGTGTTCGCCGTGAGTGCGGACGGTACCGGGGATCGCACGGCGGCACCGATGGCGGCGTCGCCCGCGGCGCAGCCGGCGCGCCCAGCCCCCGCGCCCCCGCCCCCCGCCGCGCCATCGGCTCGACCGGCGATGCCCTCGGCGCCGCTACGCCCCGGGGCGGCGGGTGCGCCGCCCTTCGCACGGCCGCCGGCGCCTCCCGCGTCGCCGCCCAGCGCTCGGCCCTCGGCGCCGTCCCAGCCGCCGCGTCCAGTGCCACCCCCCCCCCGGGCCGCGCCGCCGCCCCCGCCGCCGCCCCCGCCGCCGCCCCCGCCGCCGCCGCCGCCTTCGTTCTCTGCGCCGGCGCCGCGCGCGGCTCCGCCCCCGCCACCGCCGGCGCCGCCGGCGCCGCCCGCGCCCGCCGCGTCCCCTGCGCCCGCCGCCGGGGCGGCGGGAGCCGGCACGTCCGCGAAGCGACTCACGGGGCCGCTCCGGCCGGTCAACCCGTTCATGGTGCAGGACCCCAAGCAGAAGGCGCGGCGGCTGGCGCGTGCGCTGATCTCCGACATGCTCGTCTATCATCCGGAGAAGCGGCAGCAGGGGATTCGCGACGGCACGCTGCCGCAGCTCTTCAAGGACGAGATCGAGAAGAGCTGGCAGGAGTATGTCGAGCAGGTGGGGCTCGAGATGGCCCAGGGCACGCCCTTTTGGACCGAGGCCCTGAACGAGATCCTCGCCGGTGGCCACAAGCTTTTCTAGAAGGAGCGCACACACCGTGGGTCTAGCCGAGCGTTTCGAGGACTTCGACCGTCGACTCGTCGAGCTCAGGGGCTTTCTTTGACGTTGACGGCAAAGCGAAGCGTCTCGCGGAGCTGGAGCACGCGATGGCGGACGGCGCCCTCTGGGCCGACTCCGAGCGCGCCCGGCAGACCGTCGCCGAAGTCAAGGCGCTGAAGGGGTGGCTCGAGCCCTACCACGCCCTCCGCAAGCGGGTCGATGAAGCGCGCGAGTTGAACGAGCTGGTCGAAGCCGAATCCCACATCGATCTCACGCTGCAGCGCTCGTTGGAGGCGGAGGCGGACCAGATCGCCGCCCGGCTCGAGGCGTTGGAGCTTCAGAACATGCTGCAGGGCCCGGACGACGTGCGGGACGCCCTGCTGACGATCCATCCCGGCGCCGGGGGCACCGAGTCCCAGGACTGGGCGGAGATGCTGGTCCGGATGTACACCCGCTGGGCCGAGCGGCATGGGTTCACGGTCGACTTGCTGGATGTCCTCCCGGGCGAGGAGGCGGGGATCAAATCGGCGGAAATCGAGATCCGCGGGCGGTACGCCTACGGCCTGCTGAAGGCGGAGAAGGGGGTGCACCGGCTGGTGCGCATCTCGCCGTTCGATTCCCAGTCGCGCCGCCACACCTCGTTCGCGTCGGTGTTCGTGTATCCCGTGGTGGACGATGAGATCGAGATCGAGATCAAGGACGACGATCTGCGCATCGACGTGTTCCGGGCGTCGGGGAAAGGCGGCCAGCACGTCAACAAGACGTCGTCGGCGGTGCGCATCACGCATCTGCCGACGGGGATCGTGGTTTCGTGCCAGCAGGAGCGCAGCCAGGGGACGAACAAAGCGACGGCGATGAAGATGCTGAAGGCGCGGCTGTACGAGCGCGCGGTGGCCGAGCGTGAGGCGAAGAAGGCGGAAGTGGACAAACAGAAAACCGACATCGCCTGGGGGAATCAGATTCGCTCGTACGTGTTCCAGCCGTACACGATGGTGAACGATCACCGCACCGAGCTGAAGGTGAGCGACGTCCACAAGGTGATGGACGGCGATATCGACCCGTTCATCGAGGCGTTCCTGAAGCGCTTCGGCAGCAAGGCGGCGTAGTGGCGGGTTTCGTGGAGGCGGCGCGCCGGGAGAAGCTCAAAGAGCTGGTGCGGCGGGGCGTCGCGCCGTTCGCGTACCGCTTCGATCGCACCGCGACGGCGCGGGACGTCGTGGCGGCGTATCGCGACGGCACGGACCAGACGGAGCACCGGCTCGCGGGACGGCTGGTGGCGCTGCGGCCGCACGGCAAGACGACGTTCGCGCATCTCGCCGACGCCTCGGGCAAGATCCAGCTCTACTTCAAGCTGGACGATCTGGGAGAGGAGGCGTACGCCCTGCTCGAGCTGTTGGACCTGGGGGATCACGTGGGCGTGGATGGACCGTTGTTCAAGACGAAGACCGGCGAGATCACCGTCCGCGTGCACCGGCTGACCTTGCTCGCCAAGGCCCTGCGGCCCTTGCCGCTCGGCAAGGAGGACGCCGCCGGCGTGAAGCACGGTGAGCTGTCCGACCCCGAGCTGCGCTACCGGCAGCGCTACGCCGATCTGGCCGTGCACCCCGAGGTGCGCGAGCGGTTCCGCTTGCGCGCGCGCGTCGTGAGCGCGATCCGCGCCTTTCTCGACGCCCGGGGCTACCTGGAGGTCGAGACGCCCGTGCTGCAGCCGTTGTACGGCGGCGCCACCGCGCGGCCGTTCCAGACGCACTACGAGGTGTTGGACGCGACGTTCTATCTCCGCATCGCGGACGAGCTGTACCTGAAACGCTGCATCGTCGGCGGGCTGGAGAAAGTGTACGAGATCGGTCACGACTTCCGCAACGAAGGCCTCTCGCGGATCCACAACCCCGAGTTCACGATGGCCGAGTGGTACCAGGCCTACGCCGACTACCACGACATGGCCGCGCTCACCGAGGAGCTGGTGGCGGGGCTGGTGCAGGACCTGTTCGGACCGGCGCCGCTCGAGCGCCACGGGGCTACGCTGTCGTTCGCGCGGCCGTTCGCGCGCAAGGACTACTACGCGCTCGTCCGGGAACACGCCGGGGTCGATCTCGCCCGAGCGACCGACGCCGAGCTGCGGGCGGTGTTGAAGCGCCACAGCGCGCCCGACGCCGACACCCTGTCCGGGGCGAAGCTGGTGGATGAGGTCTTCAAGACCTGCGTCGAACCCAAGCTGGTGCAGCCGACGTTCGTCTTCGACTATCCCATCGCCCTCTCGCCGCTCGCCAAGCCGAAGCGCGATGATGCGACCAAGGTCGAGCGCTGGGAGCTGTTCGTGCTGCACCGCGAGCTCGCCAATGCGTTCAGCGAGCTGAACGACCCCGACGAGCAGCGTCGCCGCTTCGAGCAGCAGGCCGCCTTGGGCGCGGCGGGCGACGCCGAAGCGCACCAGGTCGACGAGGACTTCCTGCGCGCGCTCGAGTACGGGATGCCGCCCGCCGGCGGCGTGGGGTTGGGCATCGATCGGCTGCTGATGGCGCTCACCGATCAGCCGAACATTCGCGACGTGATCCTGTTTCCGATGCTGCGGCCCGAATGAACGCGATCATCCTCCGCCTGTTGCAGGTCCTCTTCTGGGGCACCGTGGCGGCCGCGGTCCTCATCATCATCACCCACTGGCCCTCGCGCCTGGATCTGCAGGTCGCGCTGCGCTACCTGCGGAGCCGCCGATCCTCGCGCCTGCTGTCGCTCATCACGGTGATCGCGGTGGGAGGCGTCACGGTGGGCGTGATGGCCCTCGTGTTCATCCTCGGCATCATGAACGGCCTGCAGAACGACCTGCGCGAGAAGATTCTGGTCGTGAATCCCCATCTGCGGGTGACGACCTACGGGGAGGGGCTCCGGCTCGACGACTGGCCGGCGGTCCTCGCCCGGGTGCGGCGCACGCCGGGGGTCGAGGCGGCCGCGCCCTTCGTGCTGACCCAGGGTCTGATCTCCGCGGGGCACGACTACGCGGAGGGCGTGGCGGTCGTCGGCGTCGAGGCCGATACGGGAAGTCGCGCGGTGACCAGCCTGCCGCGCCACTTCACCAAGGGAGACCTGTCGTTCCGAACCACGCAACCGGGGGTGGACGGGGGCGTCGCGATCGGGGTGCGGCTGGCCAGCAAGCTGACGGTCTATCCGGGCGACGTCGTGACCCTCGTCGCGCCGGCGGGCACGCAGTACAACCGCAGCCTCGGGGCCGTCATCCCCAAGTACCGCCGCTACGAGGTCACCGGCCTGTTCGAGACGGGCATGTACGACTACGACAACAGCTACGTCGCGATGCGTCGCGACGTGGCGCAGGACTTCGCGGGACTCGGCAGCGCCGTCACCGGCCTCGACGTGCGACTCACCGATCCGGGCCGGGCCAGCGAGTTCGGCACCGCGCTCGAGGCCCAGCTCGGGTATCCGTATCACACGATCGACTGGCAATCCCAGAATCGCTCGCTCTTCTCCGCGCTGAAGCTCGAGAAGCTGGGCATGGGGCTCATCGTTTTCCTGATCTGCGTCGTGGCGGCGTTCAACGTCGTCGGCACCCTGACGATGGTGGTGCGCGACAAGACGCGGGAGATCGGCATCCTCCTCGCGATGGGCATGCGCCGCGCGTCGATCCGCAAGATCTTTCTGGCGCAGGGGATCCTGGTGGGCCTGCTGGGCACCGGCCTGGGCGCCGTCTTGGGGCTCATCCTCGGCGCCAGCGTCAACCGCGGGCACTTGGTCCCGATCGATCCGTCGATCTACTTCATCGATCATCTGCCCGTGCACACCGAGCCGCTCGACGCCCTCGTCGTCGTGGCGGCGAGTCTGGTCATCGCCACGCTGGCGCCCCTCTACCCCAGTGTGCAGGCCGCCCGACTCGACCCGGTCACGGCCATCCGCTACGAATGAACGCGCTCTTGGAGGCCCGGGGCATCCGGAAGGTGTACGCGGGGGGCGACGGCCGGCCGCTCGAGGTGCTGCGCGGCGTCGACGTCGAGGTGCGGCGCGGCGAGTTCGTCGCGATCGTCGGCGCGTCAGGCGCCGGCAAGAGCACGCTGCTGCACCTGCTCGGGGCCCTCGACGCGGCCACCGGCGGCGACGTCTGGCTCGACGGCTCGCGCTACGCGGACCTCGACGCCCGCGGCACGGCCGAGCTCCGCAACCGTAAGTTGGGCTTCGTCTTCCAGTTCCATCATCTCTTGCGCGAATTCTCCGCGTTGGAGAACGTGATGATGCCCCTCCTGATCGGCGGGATGGCGCCGCGCCCGGCGCGCTCGCGCGCCGAGGAAGTGCTGTCCGACGTGGGGCTGGCGGGGCGGATGACCCACCGGCCCGCTGAACTGTCGGGTGGGGAACAGCAGCGCTGCGCGGTGGCGCGCGCCTTGGTCCACGACCCCAGCGTCGTGCTGGCGGACGAGCCGTCGGGCAACCTGGACCACGCCAATAGCGAGCGGCTGCACGAGTTGCTCTTTCGGCTGGCGCGGGAGTACGAGACGGCGGTGGTCGTGGTCACCCACAACCGCCAGCTCGCGGCGCGGGCCGATCGCATCCTGTGGCTGGAGGACGGCCGGCTCACCCAGGTGACCTCGGTCGACGCGATACCCTGATGCTGTGTGATAGCTGCAAGGAACGGGACGCCGTCATCAACCTCACCCAGGTGGAGCACGATTCGAAGGTGACGCTCCACCTGTGCGAGCAGTGCGCCCAGGAAAAGGGCGTCGAGACCGGCGGGACCGTCCTCAAGTCTCCGCTCGGCAGCTTCCTCGGGGCCCTCGGGAAAGGGGGAGGAGGGGGCAGCGGAGCGCTCGTGCCCACGCCCTCCGACGGCGTGCGCTGCCCCGCGTGCGGCAGCACGCTCCGCGACTTCCGCGACTCGGGGCGGCTGGGATGCGACCAGTGCTACGTCGCCTTCGACTTCCATCTGCGCGACCTGTTGCGCCGGCTGCATGGGTCGAGCCAGCACGTGGGCGAGCGCTACGCCGACGGGGGGGAGGCCGGGGGGGGGCGGGGGGGGGCGGACGCGGACCCGCGCGGGCAGCTGCTGGACCTCAAGGCGCAGCTCCGCCGCGCCGTGGAAAGCGAGAACTTCGAGCTGGCCGCCGAGTTGCGCGACCGGATCCGAGTCCTGGAATGATCGATCTCTCCCTGCTCCCGGACGGCGGGATGAGCTGGCTCGATGCCTCGGGGCTCAAGGCCACGATCGTGCTCTCCACGCGCATCCGGCTGGCACGCAATCTTCGGGGGCACGCCTTCAGCCAGCGCGCCAAGGACCCGGACCGCACCGCCGTCCTCCAGCGCGTGACGGAGGCGGCGGCGGCATCCGAGAGCATGGCTGGCGCCGTCACATTCCAGTTGGACCAGCTGGAGCGGCCAGATCGGCAGCTGCTGCACGAACGGCATTTGGTGAGCAAGGAGCTCGCCGGGCTCGATCGGGAGTCCCGCCCGCGGCCGGGGGCCGCCTTGCTGGTCCAGGGCCACGTCGGTGTGATGGTGAATGAGGAAGATCACTTACGGCTCCACGGGATGCGCTCCGGCTTCGATTTGGAAGCTGCGTATGCCGCGGTGGAGACGGTGGATGCCGACCTGGGGCGTCTGCTTCCTTTCGCGTTTCACCCCGAGTTTGGCTATCTTACCTCCTGCCCCACGAATGCGGGCACGGGGCTCCGGGCCAGCGTGCTTATCCATTTGCCCGGCTTGGTGTTGACCAAGGAAATCAACAAGGTCCTGCAGGGTCTGACCCAAGTGGGCCTGACGTTTCGGGGCCTGTACGGGGAGGGTAGCGAGGTCGTCGGCAACTTCTTCCAGCTGTCCAACCAGACGACGCTGGGGAAGACGGAGGAGGAATTGGTCGACCATCTTGGCAAGATCGTGCGCCAGGTGGTTGAATACGAGGAGCAGGCGCGGGAGGTGTTGCGCAAGACCGCGCCCGACGAAGTGGAAGACAAGACCTGGCGCGCCTACGGCCTCCTCAAGCATGCGCGCCGGCTGACGTTCGAAGAGACGATGAACTTGTTGAGCGGTGTGCGGTTGGGCGTCGGCCTGAATCTGCTGTCCGGCCCGAGTGTATATACGCTCAATAAGCTGCTGATTTACACACAGCCCGCGCACCTGGCGGCGATGGACGGCCGGTCGACCGGCGACCGGGAGCTGCCGACGGTGCGCGCGGCGTATGTGCGGCGGTTGCTCGAGGCGGAAGCCTGCTGATCATGGAGCATCGATGAACGGCTACAACTTCACGGATCGTGTACGCAAGGTCCTGCAGATGGCGCGGGAGGAAGCGGCCCGTCTGCACCACGAGTACGTGGGGACCGAGCACATCCTGCTCGGCTTGATCCGTGAGGGGGAGGGGGTCGCCGCGGCGGTCCTCACCAACCTGAACGTCGATCTCGAGGAAATCCAGCAGAAGATCGAGGAGACCGTCAAGAAGGGGAAGGCGGCTGCGGCCGCCGGTCCTGACCTGCCCTACACCTCGCGCGCCAAGAAAGTGCTCGAGCTGGCGATGAGCGAGGCGCGCGAGCTGAACCATTCGTACGTCGGCACCGAACACCTGCTCCTCGGGCTGTTGCGCGAGGAGAAGGGGATCGCGGCGCAGGTTCTGACGGACGCGGGCGTGAATCTCGAGCAGGCGCGCGCGGAGACGCTGCGGCTCCTGGGCAGCGAGATGCCGGCGACGCCGGCGGGGGGCGGGACGGGCGCCCAGCCCACGCCGCCGAAGAGCGAGAAGAAATCCAAGACGCCGGCGCTCGACCACTTCTGCCGCGACCTCACCCAGCTGGCCGCCGAGGGCTCGCTCGATCCGACGATCGGGCGCCAGAAGGAAATCGAGCGCGTGATGGAGATCCTGTCGCGCCGCAAGAAGAACAATCCGGTGCTGATCGGCGAGCCGGGCGTGGGCAAGACGGCGATCGTCGAGGGGCTGGCCCAGCTGATCGCGAGCGGCCAGTGTCCCGACGCGCTGAAGGATCACCGCGTGCTGTCGCTCGACATGGCGGCGGTGATCGCCGGCACCAAGTACCGCGGCCAGTTCGAGGAGCGGCTCAAGGCGGTCATCAACGAGATCGCCCAGAACCGGAACATCATCCTCTTCATCGACGAGCTGCACACGCTGGTGGGCGCGGGCGCGGCGGAGGGCGCGGTCGATGCGTCCAACATGCTGAAGCCGGCGTTGGCGCGCGGCGAGCTGCAGTGCGTCGGTGCGTCGACGTTGAACGAGTATCGCAAGTACATCGAGAAGGACGGCGCGCTCGAGCGGCGCTTCCAGACCGTGATCGTGGATCCGCCGACGGTGGACGAGACGATCGAGATCCTGAAGGGTCTGCGCAAGCGCTACGAGGACCACCACCGCGTGGTGATTCCGGACGAGACGCTGGCCGAGGCGGCGAAGCTGTCGGAGCGCTACATCACCGACCGGTTCCTCCCGGACAAGGCGATCGACGTGATCGACGAGGCGGGGGCGCGGGCGCGGCTGGCGGCGCAGGTGCCGCCGCCCGAGGTGGCCGAGCTGAAGGACAAGCTCGACGGGATCAACACCGAGAAAGAGGCCGCGGTCCGCGACCAGAACTTCGAGCGCGCGGCGGCGCTCCGCGACCACGAACGCGAGCTCCAGTCCGAGATCCGCCGCAAGCAGGAGGAGTGGGAGCGGGAGCGCCAGACGCGCCGGCCCACGATCAACGAAGAAGGCGTCGCGTTCATCGTGTCGCGCTGGACGGGCATCCCGGTCACGCGGCTCCAGGAGGCCGAGACCGCCCGGCTGCTCCGCATGGAGGACGAGCTGCACCAGAGCGTCGTCGGCCAGGACGAGGCCATTCAGGTCATCTCGCGGGCCATCCGCCGCAGCCGGGCGGGGCTCAAGGACCCCAAGCGGCCGATCGGCTCCTTCATCTTCAGCGGCCCCACCGGCGTCGGGAAGACCGAAGTGGCGCGCGCCCTGGCCCGCTTCCTGTTCGCCGACACCAACGCCCTGATCCGCGTCGACATGTCGGAGTACATGGAGAAGTTCTCCGTGAGCCGGCTGATCGGCGCGCCGCCGGGCTACGTCGGCTACGAGGACTCGGGCACGCTCACCAAGGCGGTGCGGCGCAAGCCCTACTCGGTCGTGCTGCTCGACGAGATCGAGAAGGCGCATCCCGACGTGTTCAACATCCTGCTGCAGGTGCTCGACGAGGGCCACCTGACCGACAACTACGGCCGGATGATCGACTTCAAGAACACCGTGGTGATCATGACTTCGAACGTCGGCGCGCGCGACATGGTCAAGGGCAAGGCGCTCGGCTTCGGGCAGCCCGACGTGCGCAGCGAGTTTCAGAAGATGGCCGAGAAGGTGAAGGAAGAGGTCAACAAGGTGTTCAACCCGGAGTTCCTGAACCGGCTGGACGACGTGATCGTTTTCCACCCGTTGACCCGGGAGCACATCGGCCAGATCGTGGTGATCCTGGTGCGGGAGGTGCAGAAGCGCCTGGGCGAGGAGGAGCTGAACCTGCGGCTTACGCCGGCGGCGAGCGCCTTCCTCGTGGATCACGGCTACGACGAGCATTTCGGCGCGCGGCCGCTGAAGCGCGCGATCCAGAAGTACGTCGAGGATCCCCTCTCGGAGAAGATCCTGGTCGGCGACTTCGCGCGCGGCGACGAGGTCGAAGTGGACGTCGCGCCCGACAAGGAGCGCCTGGCGTTCCGGGCGCTCTCCGGCTCGAAGGCGTGATCCGCCGGCTTGCCCCCCTCTTCCTGCTGAGTCTCGTCGGGCTCGCCCCGCGCCCGTGTGGCGCGCAGGGCGAGCCCGGCACCGTCCCCGCGCCCGACTCCATCGCGGTCGCGGGCAACCGCCGCAACACTCCTGTCACCGTCATTCAGACCAGCGGACTGCTCCCGGGACGGGCCCTCTCCTACCGGGACGTGCAGCGGGCGATCCAGGCGCTCTACGGCACCGGCCAGTACGACGACGTGCGGATCGAGCAGACGCAGACGCCCGCGGGCAAGCGGCTGCTCGTCATCCGCGTCCGCGAGCGGCCGCTGCTCGTGAAATGGGCGGTGCGCGGCGTGCAGCGCGGCAGCGAACGCAGCGTGCGCGACAAGGTGCAGCTCAACGAGGCCCGCCCCATCGACCCGGCGGCGGTCGAGCGTTCCCGCGCGCGCATCGACTCGCTGTACCGGGCGCAGGGGTTCTACCTCGCCCGCACGCGCCCGGTCTACGTGTACGAGCAGGACTCGACCAGCGTGCGCGTCATCTTCGACGTGGAGGAGGGGCGCCGCGTCGCGATCGCGCGCCTCCAGATCGACGGCAACACCCACTTCAACGATGCGCAGATCGTCGCGCAGATGCAGACGCGCCCCGAGGGGTTCTGGTGGTTCCGGTCGGGCGAGTACGACGACGAAAAGCTCGCCGCCGACCTGCGCGAACGGCTCCCCGCGTTCTACGGCGCGAGGGGCTACGTCGACTTCCAGGTTCTGGACGACACCTTGCTCGTGGACGAGACGAGCGGCAAGGCGACCCTGGTGGTGCGGGTGAGCGAGGGGGACCCCTACCGGGTCGGGACGTTCGAGATCGTCGGGAACCGGCGGTTTTCGACCGAAGACCTGGAGACCTTCTACCCGTTCTCGCAGGAGGAGCGCAGCGGCCTGTTGGGGCTCGGCCGGCGGCACCGGACGGTGTACTTCGACGACGCGCGGTGGCAGGACGCCACGCGCAAGCTGCAGACGCTCTACTACAACAACGGGTATATCTACGTGTCCGTCCGGCCGGACGTGTTGCGGCGCACCACGCCGGACGGCAAGCCCGCCGTGGATCTGCGTTGGGTGATCAACGAAGGCCAGCCGGCGATCGTGAACCGTGTGGAGATCCGCGGCAATGACGTCACCCACGAGCGGGTGATCCGCGAAGCGATCGTCCTGATTCCGGGCGACGTGTTCCGCCAGGATGCGCTGCTCGCCTCCTACCAGCGGGTGTCGAACCTGGGATTCTTCAATCAGCCGCTGCCGCCGCCCGACACGCGCCCCGCGAACGAGCAGGGTGACATCGATGTGATTTTCCACGTGTCGGAGAAGCGCACCGGGAACGTCAACTTCGGCGCCTCGGTGGGGCAGGGCACCGGCGTCGGCGGCTTCCTGGGCCTGGACGAGCCGAACCTGTTCGGCCAGGGCAAGCGCGGCCGCTTCCAGTGGCAGTTCGGGAAGAACATCAACGACTTCGACATCTCGTTCACGGATCCGGCCATTCGGGAGTCGCGCATCTCGGGGACGATCGGCGTCCACAACACCCGGGTGCGGTACACGATCGCCAACCTCGGGCGGCTGCGGCGGCGCGGCGCCAACCTGCAGTTCGGGTTCCCCGTGTTCGGTGACAACTACACCCGCATGTTCGTGTCGTACAGCATCGATCAGCAGACGTTCACGGGGTCCAGCACGAACCAGGCGTTCGGCAGCGTGTTCAGCTGCAACGACTGCGTCCGCTCGACCTTGGGCCTCTCGTTGATGCGCGATACGCGGGTCGACCTGCCGTTCCCGACCGCCGGCACGATGGTGCAGCTCGGCGCGTCGCACAGCGGCGGTCCGCTGGGCGGGACCGGCAACTTCCAGCGGGTCGACCTCGAGGGCCGCTTCTACGCGCCCCTGGGCCAGCTGGGTCCGGCGACCGGGTCCGGGATCAAGTTCGTGCTCGGCTTCTCGGCGCGATCCGGGTTCGTGTTCGGCAATGCCCCCTTCTTCGATCAGCTCTTCACCCTGGGCGGGACGCAGTTCTTCATTCCGCTCCGCGGCTACGACGAGGCGTCCATCACGCCGTTCGGCTACGACGCCAACGCTAGCGCGCGCGGCGCCGACCCGCGGGCGTTCGGGAAAGCCTTCTTCACGATGACGGGGGAGCTGGGGATGCGCGTGTCCCAAATGCTCTACATCTCGTCGTTCCTCGACGCCGGGAACGTGTGGGCCCGGCCCGCCCAGTATGACCCGACGCGGTTGTTCCGGGGCGCGGGCGTCGGCGTCGCCATCATCTCGCCCCTTGGCCCCCTCGGCATCGACTACGCCTACGGCTTCGACCGGACCGACCTCTTCGGCCGGCCCAAGCCGGGCTGGAAGCTGCACTTCAAGCTCGGCAATTTCTTCTAAGCAAAACCCACGCTTTCGACCGGGAGTCTCGCGTTATGCAGCGTCTCGTTCTCGTGTGTCTCGCGGCCGCCGCCCTGGCCGCGGCGCCGGCCGCCCACGCCCAGGGAGGAGCCGGTGCGCCCGCCCCCTCTTCCGCCGCCCAGCAGCCGGCCGGAGGGCTTCGGGTCGCCTTCATCAACTCCCGGGAGATCCTGCAGCGCACGCCCGGCTACGCCGCGGCGGAGTCGACGTACCTGAAAGAGGTCGACGCGTTCCGCACCGAGGTGCAGCGCCTCCAGGCGCAGCTCGATTCCGCCGTGCAGGCGTTCGACCAGCAGGCGATCGCGCTGTCCCCGGCGGTCCGGCAGACCCGGCAGCGCGACCTCCAGGCGATGCAGCAGCGCATGGAGCAGCGCACCAACCAACTGCAGGATCAAGCGCGCCAGCGAGAGCAGGAGCTGCTGTCGCCGATCCAGGCGCGGGTCAACACCGTCATCCAGGGCATGCGCGCCGAGTTGAACTACGCCTTCATCCTCGACGTGGACGCGCCGGGGAGCATGATCGTGGCTTTCGACCCCGCCCTCAACATCACGGCCAAGGTCCTGCAGCGCCTCCAGCAGGCCCAGTAGTCCGCGGGCCCGTGAACACGACGGGCTCACGGCCGATTTCCGCGAGCGAGATCGCCGCCCTCACGGGCGGCCGGCTCGTTGGGCCCGGCGTTGTCTCGGTCTCGGGGGTCGCGCCGCTGGAGCGCGCCATGCCCGGCGACCTGTCGTTTCTTGCCTCGGCCCGCTATCTCCCGTACTTTCAACGCACTAGCGCCTCCGTCGTGCTCGTGAAGCCGGAGTTCGCGGCGGCCGAGGGCGGTCCCGCCACCCGCGTGGTCGTGCCCGAGCCCCAGGCCGCGCTGCTGGTCGTCCTCCCGGTGCTTTACCCGCAAGCCGTGTGGGAGCCGGGGGTACATCCGACGGCGGTGGTGGGCCGCGGGGCCACGTGGGAGGAGCCGGTCGAGATCGGCGCGCGGGCGGTGCTGGGCGCCGGCGTGCGGCTGGGCCGCAACGTGCGCGTCGGGCCGGGCTGCGTGCTTGGCGACGGCGTGGCCGTCGGCGACGACACGCAGCTCTTTCCCGGCGTCACCTGCTACGCGGGGACGGCGCTCGGCAAGCGCGTGATCATCCACGCGGGGGCGGTGCTGGGGAGCGACGGTTTCGGGTACCTCCCGGGCCAGGAAGGGGAGGGGCACCGGAAGATCCCCCACGTTGGGCGGTGTCTGATCGGGGATGACGTCGAGATCGGCGCCAACACCTGTATCGACCGCGGCAGCGTCGACGACACGGTGATCGGGTCGGGGACGAAGATCGACAATCTCGTCCACATCGCCCACAACGTCCGGATCGGCGCCCGCTGCCTGATCATGGCCGAAGCTGGCATCGCCGGCAGCGTGCAGGTGGAGGACGACGTGATCATCGCGGGACAGGCGGGAGTGCGGGATCACATCACGATCGGGCGAGGCGCCCGCCTGCTCGTGCAGTCGGGGATCATCGCCGACATTGCGGCGGGCGCGACCGTGTCGGGGTACCCCGCGCGGTCGCATCGCGAATACCTGCGGGCGCAGGCAGCGCTGTACCGGCTGACGCGAATCGTGGACGAACTCGAGGAGTTGGTGCACGCCAAGCATGGCCCCGATCGGTAGACGCTCGATCACGCGCACGACCTCGGTTCGGGGGACCGGCCTGCACACCGGGGCCGCGACGGAAGCGAGCTTCTTCCCCGCACCGGCCGGCCGCGGCGTGGTGTTCCGCCGCACGGACCTCGCGGGGACGCCCGAAGTGCCCGCCCGCCTGACGGAGGTCGAGGCGGTGGAGCGGCGCACGGCGATCGGCCACGGCCAGGCGACGATCCACACCGTGGAGCATCTGCTGGCCGCGGTCGCGGCGCACGAGATCGACGACCTGGTGATCGAGCTCACCGGCCCCGAGCCGCCGATTCTGGACGGCAGCGTCCAGCCCTATTTCGACGCGCTGGCCCAGGCCCAGCCCACCGACGTGGGCGGAGAGCCCGCGGTGCTGAGCGTGCAGGCGCCGTTCACGGTGACCGAAGGCGACTCGAGCTACGTGGTGGCGCCCGCCAAGGCGCTCCGGCTCACCGTGACGATCGAGTGGCCGCATCCGCTCATTGGCCGTCAGGCGGGGAGCTACGAGGTGACGCCGGCGGTGTTCGCTGCGGAGCTCGCGCCGGCGCGGACCTTCGGCTTCACCAGCGAGGTCGCGCAGCTGCAGGCGAAGGGGCTGATCAAGGGTGCCTCGGCCGCGAGCGCGATCGTGCTGGACGACCGGGGCATTGCGAACGGCGGCAAGTTGCGCTGGCCCGACGAGTTCGTGCGGCACAAGGCGGCGGACATCATCGGCGACCTGGCGCTCACGGGGGCGCGGATCCGCGCCCACGTCGTGGCGACGCGGCCCAGCCACGGCGGCAACATCGCGCTGGCCCGCGCGCTCGCCCGGGCCGGGAAGCGCACGGGGGGAGGGGCGCCGGTGATGGACATCAGCAAGATCCTGGACTATCTGCCGCACCGCTACCCGTTCCTGCTCGTGGACCGGATCCTAGAGGTCGAGGGGCAGAAGCGGATCGTGGGGATCAAGAACGTCACGATCAACGAGCCATTCTTCCAGGGCCACTTCCCGGGCCATCCCATCATGCCGGGGGTGCTGATCATCGAGGCCATGGCGCAGGTCGGCGGGATGCTGCTGATGAGCCACTTCGAGGGGCAGAACATCGAGGACAAGGTCGTCTACTTCATGTCGCTCGACAACGTGAAGTTCCGGCGGCCCGTGGTGCCCGGCGATCAGATCCGGTTCGAGCTCGAAATGGTGCAGTTCCGGGGCAAGACGTGCCGGATGAAGGGCGCGGGCTACGTCGACGGCCAGGTGGTAGCCGAG
This sequence comes from Gemmatimonadales bacterium, assembly GCA_036004985.1. Classification (GTDB taxonomy): domain Bacteria; phylum Gemmatimonadota; class Gemmatimonadetes; order Gemmatimonadales; family GWC2-71-9; genus 20CM-2-65-7. The sequence continues at coordinate 13,360 of DASYQX010000047.1, read as the reverse complement.
GCCGAGATGATGGCGATGGTGATGGACCGGTGATCCACCGGACGGCGCTGATCGACCCGACCGCGAAGCTCGCCGCCGATGTGGCGGTGGGACCGTACAGCATCGTCGGTCCGCACGTCACCGTGGGCGAGCGGTCGTCGCTCGCCGGGCACAGCGTGATCGAGCGGAATTCGCGCATCGGCGCGGGGGTGAAAATCGGATATGGGACGGTCATCGGGAACGATCCCCAGGACCTGAAATACAAGGGCGAGGAGACCTGGGTGGAGATCGGCGCCGGGACGATCATCCGCGAATACTGTACGATCAACCGGGGCAGCACCGCGACCGGGAAGACCACCGTGGGCGAGCGGTGTTTCCTGATGACCTACGTGCACGTCGCGCACGACTGCGTCATCGGGAACGACGTGATCATCGCCAACGGCGTGCAGATGGCGGGGCACGTGACGGTGGACGACCGGGCGATCATCAGCGGCCTCACGCCGATCCATCAGTTCGTGCGCATCGGCACGTACGCCTTCGTGGGCGGCGCCTCGCGCGTGAATCAGGACGTGCCCCCCTACACCAAGGCGGTGGGCAACCCGGTGCACCTGTACGGGCTCAATTCGGTGGGGCTGCAGCGCGCCGGCTTCTCCCCCGACGTGAAGCTGGCGCTGAAGCGCGCCTACCGCCTGCTGTTCAACTCCGATCTGACGGTGAGCCAGGGCATCGCGCGCGCGCGGGTCGAGCTGCCGCAGGTGCCCGAGGTCGAGACGTTTCTCAAGTTCATCGAGGCGTCGCAGCGCGGGGTGTTGGTGTGACGCTCCGCCGCGTGCGCGTCGGCGTCGTGGGGACGGGCGCGCTCGGCTTTCATCACGCGCGCCTCCTGAAGACGATCGAAGGCGCCGAGCTCGTCGGGATCTATGACCTGAACCCCGTCCGCGCCGCCCAGGTCGCCCGCGAGCTGGACACGGTCGCCCACGCCTCGCTGGACGCGCTCCTCGAACGGGTCGAGGCCATGACCGTGGTCGTGCCGACGTCGGCGCACGTGGAGGTCGGCCTCGCGGTCCTGGCGCGCGGGATTCCGGCGCTGATCGAGAAGCCGCTCGCCGACACGCTCGCCGGTGCCGAGCGGCTGGTCCACGCCGCCGACGCGCGCGGGGCGGCGTTGCAGGTGGGGCACGTGGAGCGGTTCAATCGCGCCGTGCGTGCCGCGGCGCCGTACCTCGAGGAGCCGCGCTTCCTCCAGACCGAACGCCTCGCCCCGTTCCAGCCGCGCGGGACCGATGTCGCGGTGATCCTCGACCTGATGATCCACGATCTCGACCTCGTGCTCGAGCTGGTGCGGGCCGACGTGGCCGAGGTGCGCGCGACCGGCGTGCCGGTGCTCACGCCACACGTGGACATCGTCAACGCGCGCGTGGAGTTCGCGAACGGCGCGGTGGCGGTGATCACGGCGAGCCGGGTCTCTCGCGAGCGGACCCGCAAGCTGCGGATCTTCCAGCCGACCGGCTATTTCTCGCTCGATCTGGCGCAGGGCAACGGGCACTTCTACCGGCTGAAGCCCGGGTGGCAGGCGTTCGGCGCGACCCGGATCGAGGACATCGTCGAGCATGTGCGTCTCGAAGCCCCTGAGGCGGAGCCGCTCAAGCTCGAGCTGGAAAGCTTCCTGCGCGCGGTCCGGGGGGACGGTGAGATCGTCGTCACCGGCGCCGCGGGCCTGCAGGCGCTCGCGCTGGCCTACCGCGTCGCCGACGCCATCCAGGCCTCGCCGCTCGCTGCCACGCGGCCGTGAGCCGCGCGCCGCGCATCTACATCTCGGCGGGCGAACCGTCGGGCGACGCGCACGCCGCCCCCGTGGCGGACGCGCTGCGGCGCCGCCTCCCCGGCGTGCAGCTGGAGGCGTTCGGCGGCCCGTTGCTCGAGCGCGCGGGCGCGCGCGTGCTCGACCGCATGGAGTCGTTCTCCGTGGTGGGCTTTGTCGAGGCCCTCGCGAAAATCCCCGCCCACTACCGTCTGCTGGGTCGCGTGCGCGCGGCGTTCCGCGCCAAGCGGTACGACCTGGTGATTCTCGTGGACTACCCCGGCTACCACCTGCGCGCCGCCGCGGCCGCGGCGGCGGCGGGCATTCCGGTGCTGTACTACATCGCGCCCCAGATGTGGGCGTGGGGCGTCGGGCGGGTCCGCAAGCTCGCGGCCGTGCGGCACCTGGCGGTGATCCTGCCGTTCGAGGAGCCGTTCTTCCGCGCGCGCGGCATCCCCACGACGTTCGTCGGCCATCCGCTCAAGGACCGCCCCGCACCGCCGCCGCGCGCCGCGGCACGGCGCGCCCTGGGCCTCGACCCCGCCCGGCCCACGCTGGGGCTCTTTCCGGGGAGCCGCGCCCAGGAAGTGGCGCGGCATTGGGACGTGTTCCGGGCGGCCGCGGCACGGGTGGCCGCGGCGCGGCCCGACGTCCAGTTCGTCGTCGCCGGGGCGCAAGGAGCGAGCTATCCGGATCCGGGGGCGATCCACGTCCACACCGGCGATCCCTTGCCGGTGTTCGCCGCGGCGGACGCGGGGATCTGCAAGTCGGGCACCACGACGCTCGAGGCGGCGATGGCGGACGTGCCGCTGGTGATCACGTACCGGCTCCACCCGGTGTCGTCGTTCATCGCCTTCCGCGTGCTGCGCGTCCCCTGGGTCGGCCTCGTGAACCTCGTCGCCGAGTACGAGGTCGCTCCGGAGCTGCTGCAGCGACGCGCGACGCCCGACGCGCTCGCCGACGCGGTCCTGCCGCTCCTCGACCCGACCCACGCGGCCACGCGACGCCAACGCGAGGGCCTGGCGCTGGTGCGGGACCGGCTGGGCGCCCCGGGCGCTGCGGACCGGGTGGCCGACCTCGCCGCCGGCCTGCTGGGATGAGGCTGCGCTGGGCGGCGCCGGTCGCGGCCGCCGTGGGACCGGCGCTGGTGAGGGTCCTCGCCGCGACGTGGCGCTTCCGTGTCGGAGGAGTCGAGCACCTGCGCCTGCTGCGCGAGGCGCGCCGGCCGTTCGTGTTCGTCCTGTGGCACAGCCGCATCCTGCCCCTGCTGTTCCGCCACCGGCGCGAGGGGATCGTCCTGCTGATCAGCCGGCACCGCGACGGTGAATATCTGGCGGATCTCGCGGAGCGTTGGGGGTACGGCTCGGTGCGGGGCTCCACGCAGCGCGGTGGGGAGGTCGGCCTGCTCGGCATCGTGCGCGCGCTCCAGGGAGGCGCCGAGGTGGCGGTGACGCCGGACGGGCCGCGCGGCCCGGCGCAGCGGGTCCAACCCGGCGCGGTGGCCGCGGCACAGCACGCCGGCGTGCCGCTGCTCCCCGTCAGCGCCCGGCCGTCGGCGGCATGGTGGCTGCAGTCGTGGGACCGCATGTGTATCCCCAAGCCGTTTGCGACGATCGACGTGGTGTACGGCCCGCCGGTCGACGTCGGTCCGGGGAAGGATGGTCTGCGGCGGGGCATGGCGGCGGTGGAGCGCTCGCTGCGGGACCTCACCGGCGCGGCATGATACTCGGCCGCGCGCGGATCCGGGTGGCGCACTGGCTGTGGTGGAGCCGCGATCCGGTGGCTCGAGTGGCGCGCGGGCTGCTCCTACCTGTGGCCCTTTTGTACCGTGGCGTGATGGCCGCGCGTTCGGCAGCGTACCGGCGAGGATGGCTCCGAGCCCGTCGGCTGCCGCTGCCGTCCGTGGCGGTCGGGAACCTCGCCGTCGGGGGGGCGGGGAAGACGCCGTTCGCCGCCTGGGTCGCGGCCTTCTACGCGCGCCGGGGCGAGCGGCCTGGCGTCCTGTTGCGCGGCTATGGTGGCGACGAGCATCGCGTGCACGAGCGGCTCGTGCCGGGGGCGATCGTCGTACCCGATCCCGATCGCCTGCGCGGCGCCGAGCGTGCCCGGGCGGCGGGGGCGCAGGTGCTGGTGCTGGACGACGCTTACCAGCGCCTGAACGTGGCGCGCGATCTCAACGTCGCCCTCTTCAACACGGAGACGGCTCGCGCCGCCCCCTGGCCCCTGCCGGCCGGGCCGTGGCGCGAGGCGTTGGGCGCGCTGGCACGCGCCGATCTGATCGTGGTGACGCGGCGCCGCGCCTCGCGCGACGAGGCTGGGCGCCTGGCGCAGCGGCTGGCAGCGCGCTGGCCGGCGATCCCCGTCGCGGCGGTGCACCTGGCGGTGGACAGGCTCGAGGGCATGCGGTCGGGCCGGCGGGCGAAGCTGGCCGAGCTCGCGGGCAAGCGGGTCGTGGTGGCAGCGGGGATCGCCGACCCAGCCAGCTTCGCGGTGCAGGTGCGGGCCTCCGGCGCGATCGTGCAACTTGTGGCGTATCAAGACCATCACGCCTATTCGCCGGGCGACGTCGCACGGCTCGTGCGGGCCGCCGCGACGGCGGATTATGTTGTAGTCACCGAAAAGGATGCAGTGAAGCTCCGGGACCAGTGGCCCGCGGATGCGGTCGAGCCGTTGGTCGCCGTGCTGCAGCTACAGTGGGAACTGAACGGCGACGCGGTGGAGCGCGCCCTGGAAGGGATCCTGCGACGACCTCTATGAGCGACCCGGCGACCAAGACGGACGCCCGCCCGGCGATCATCCGCCCCGAGAAGGACACGTTCCTGGCGGAGGAGAACCCGTTCGAAGCGATGATGGAGCGCTTCGACCAGGCGGCGAAACTCCTGAGCCTCGATCCCGGCCTGTACAAGGTGCTGCGCAATGCGGAGAAGCAGATCATCGTGTCGGTCCCCATCGTCCGCGACAGCGGCGAGGTCGAGGTGTACACCGGCTACCGCGTGCTGTACAACACCTCGCGCGGGCCGGCGAAGGGGGGTATCCGCTTCGACCTGAACGTCACCCTGGAGGAAGTGAAGGCCCTCGCCGCCTGGATGACGTGGAAGTGCGCGCTGGTGAACATCCCCTTCGGCGGCGCCAAGGGCGGCGTGGTGTGCGATCCGACGTCCATGTCCATGGCCGAGCTCGAGCGGGTGACCCGTCGCTACACCTCCGGGATCATCGATACCCTGGGCCCCGACTCCGACGTCCCCGCCCCCGATGTGAACACCAACGAACGCGTGATGGCGTGGATCATGGACACGTACTCCATGCACAAGCGCCATACCGTGACGGCGGTCGTCACGGGCAAGCCGGTGGAGATGGGCGGGTCGCTCGGGCGGCGCGAGGCGACGGGGCGCGGCTGCACGATCGTGACGCGCGAGGCGCTGGCCAAGCTGGGCCTGGCCCTGAAGGGCGCGCGCGTGGCCGTGCAGGGCTTCGGCAACGTCGGCTCGATCGCGGCCGACCTGATGGCCAAGGAAGGAGCGGCGATCGTCGCCGTATCGGACAAGTCGACCGCGTTGCACAACGCCAAGGGCCTCGACGTCCAGGACGTGATTAAGTGGGTGCGGGAGCGCCGGCAGCTGGCGGGCTATCCCAAGGCCGAGACGATCTCGCACGATCAATTGCTCACCGTGGACTGTGACGTCCTGGTGCCCGCCGCCACCGAGAACGTGATCACCCGGAAGAACGCGCCGAACGTGAAGGCCAAGATCATCTGCGAGGGTGCGAACGGGCCCACCACCGCCGCCGCCGACAAGATCCTCGAGGAGAAGGGCGTGTTCGTGATCCCGGACATCCTGGCGAATGCGGGCGGCGTGACGGTGAGCTATTTCGAGTGGGTGCAGGACCGCGGCGGCTACTTCTGGGACGAAGACACCGTGAACCGCCGGCTCGAGAGCATCATGGTGCGGTCGTTCACGGAAGTGATGGCTATGGCGGAGAAGCACAAGGTGAATACCCGCATCGCGTCCTACATGCTGGCCGTCGACCGCGTGGCGGCGATGCACCGGCTGCGCGGGATGTATGCCTGATGCGCTACCGCGTCGTCGCGGTGGGCCGCATGAAGGACGCGGCGCTCCGGGCGGCGTGTGACGAATACCTCGACCGCGTGCGGCACTACACGAAGGTCGAGGAGCGGGAAGTGAAGGACGAGGCGCGGGTGCTCGGGGCCGTTCCCGAGGGCTCGCGCCTCGTCGCGCTGTCGCGCCGCGGGGAGGAGTGGACCTCAGGGCAGCTGGCCGAGTGGACGGGGCGCTGGGAGATGGACGCGCGCGACGTCACGTTCGCGATCGGCGGGGCGGACGCCCTCCCGGACCTGGTGTTGCGCCACGCCGAGCGGCTGTGGAGTCTGTCCCGGCTCACGTTGCCCCACGAGCTGGCCCGGCTGGTTCTGTACGAGCAGCTGTACCGGGCCCATACGATCCGCCGGGGGGAGCCGTACCATCGAGGATCCTGACCTCACCGCGACCGATCGCGCGGCCCTGCTCGCGCTGGCTCGGCGCGCCATCGAGGCGGCCATCGCGGGACGGCCGCCGCCCCCGCCGCCCGACGTGCCGGGCGCGGCCCTGTGCCGTGGGGCGTTCGTGACTCTGGAAGAGGAGGGGGCCCTGCGAGGGTGCATTGGACGCATCGCGGGGGACCGCCCCTTGGGCGAGGTGGTCCCGAGCGTCGCCGTGTCGGCCGCCCGCGACGACCCGCGCTTTCCCGCCGTGAGCCCGGGGGAGCTGCCCCGGTTACGCATCGAGATCTCGGTGCTGCGGCCGCCGCAGCGGCTCGAGCCGGTGGAGCCTGCGAGCCTCGTGCTGGGGGTGGACGGCCTGGTGGTGCGGCGCGACCGGGCCGTGGGCGTGCTGCTGCCGCAGGTGGCGACGGAGCACCGCCTGGATCCCGAAGCATTCCTCGCCGCCGCCTGCCGGAAGGCCGGCCTCCCGCCCGGGAGCTGGCGGGAACCGGACACCGAGGTCTTCACGTTTCACGCGGACGTCTTCGGCGAATGACCGAGTGGTTCGAGCAGTGGTTCGGGGAGGAGTACCATGTCCTCTACCCGCATCGTGACGAGGAGGAGGCGCGACGCGCGGTCGCGCTCGTACAGCGCGTCGCGCCGTGGGAGTCGGGGGAGCGGGTGCTCGATCTCGCCTGCGGTGCCGGTCGCCACGCCGCCGAGCTGGAACGGCTGGGGGCGCGCGTGGTCGGGTTCGACCTGTCGCCGTCCATGCTGCGGCGGGCCCGGGCACGGATCCGGGGGCCGCTGGTGCGGGGCGACATGCGGGCGCTCCCGTTTCGCCCGGGAAGCTTCGGCCTGGCGGTGAACCTGTTCACGTCGTTCGGCTATTTCCGCGACGACGGCGAGAATCACCACGTGGTGCGGCAGGTGGCGGAGGCGCTGCGCTCCGGCGGCCGGTTCGTGCTCGACTACCTGAACGCGGATCACGTGCGACGCACGTTGCGGCGCGACACCGAGGAAGTGGATGGCGCTCCGACCGAGGTGCGGGTCCGCCGACGCTTCAGTGAGGAGGGTCGGTACGTGGTGAAGGAGATCGAGCTGGGCGCCGAGAATCGCAGCTTCCAGGAGCGGGTGCGGCTGTACAGCGCGGCCGAGCTTGAGGGGTTGCTCGTGGAGGCGGGCTTGCGCGTGCGCGCGGCATTCGGCGACTACGACGGAGGACCTTTGGACGATCGCGCGACACGCACGATCCTCGTCGGGACGCGCACGTGATGCCGCGCATCGTCGCTACGCCGCTGGCGAGCGTGGGTGCGCGGCCGGCGGACAAGCCGCCGCGCCGCGTGAGCTCGGATGTGCTCGAGGCCGTGCTGCCTGGCCCCGGCCGCGACCGCCTCGCCCAGGGCGAGGTCTTGGTGGTCACGACCGGCCAACAGCCGGGGCTGTTCACCGGACCTCTGTACACCATCTACAAAGCTCTTTCGGCGATTGCGCTAGCGCGCCGGCTGGAGCGCGAGCGCCGGGGACCTGTGGTGCCCGTGTTCTGGGTGGCGGGGGACGATCACGATTTCGCCGAGGCGAACCACGCCTGGCTCGTGAACGCGGCGGGCGAGCCGCAGAGCGTGGTGCTGCGCGAGCGCGCGCCCGACGCGCCGCAACTTCCGCTGTACCGGGAGCCGTGCGGCGCCGAGATCGGCGCTGCCCTCGAGGCGCTCCGCGCCGGGCTGCCGGAGACGGAGTTCAAGGGTTCGGTGCTCGAGTGGCTGACGGCGGCGTACCGCCCCGCGGCGAACCTCGCCGATGCGTTCGCCCACGCGCTCGCGGCGCTGCTCGGCCCGCGGGGCCTGGCGGTGTTCCTCCCCTACCACCCCGCGGCCAAGCGAGCGGCGGCGCCCTGGGTGGTGAAGGCCATCTCGGTCACGCTGCCGGACGGACTCTCGCCGGTTCTGGTCGAGGCCAGCGCCGGCCGCGACCGGCTGCGCTCCGATGGGCACCGCTTTGTGACGCGACGGAGCGGCGAGCACTTCACCGGCGCCGAGCTGGTGGAGCGGGTGGCCGGGTCGGCGCCCGAGCGGCTTTCGCCCAATGTGCTGTTGCGCCCGGTGATCGAAGCCGCCCTGTTTCCGACGGTCGCGTACGCGGCCGGCCCCGCGGAGCTCGAGTACCTCGCACAGGCGGCGCCGCTCTACACGGCACTCGGCGTCGAGCCCCAGACGCCGATGCCCCGCTGGTCTGGGGTCCTGCTCGAGGGGCGTGTCGACAAGTTCATGCAGAAGCACGGCCTGACGCTCGCCGATTTCGAGCGCCCTCCCGGCGCGCTGGAAGCGCACCTGGTGAGCGAGTCGCTCGCGCCGGAGGTGGACCAAGCGTTCCGGGACACGCGCCGCAACATCGAGGAGAGCTACGCGCGGCTCGCGGCGGTGGTGGCGCGCCTCGATCCGACGCTGGAGCGCACCGTCACCGCTGCGCGCAATGCGGCGCTGGCGGGGACGCACGACGTCGAGAAAAAACTGGTGGCCAGTCTGAAGCGGAGCAACGAAACGCTCCTCGGTCAGCTCGCGCGGGTGCGCGCCGTGCTCGCGCCCGACGGCAAGCCGCAAGAGCGCGTGCTCACCGCCGCGTCGTTCGTGGTCCGGTACGGCCCCGCGTTGATGGACGCACTCGAGGCGGAGGTGGCGCGGTGGGCGGGCGCTTCGTAGTATCCGTTCCTATATGTGGCTGCTCGCGGTCATTCTCATCGTGGCGCTGATGATTCCCGTCGCCGCCATTCTGGTGGACTCGCCCCTGGGCCGCTCGATCGCACGCCGGCTGGAAGGGCAGGGCGCCGGGGCGCCCCCCGAGCTGCGCGACCTGCAACAAAAGGTGACCCTGCTCGAGACCGAGATCGAGGACCTGAACCGCTCGGTTGCCGGGATGCGGGACGAGCTCCAATTCGTGCAGCGCCTGCTGGAAGACCCGCACAAGAAGAAACCGACCTCCTGACCGTGGCGGATCCCGCGCCGAGGGGAGGAGGCGGCCGCCACGCGGCACGCGTGGCCGCCGGCATCCTGGTCACGCGCGTGTTGGGGTACGCGCGCGAGCGGGTGTTCGCGTATTACTTCGGCAACAGTGCGGCGGCCGACGCCTTTCGGGCCGCGCTGCGCATTCCCAATGCGATCCGCAACCTCCTCGGGGAAGGGACGCTCTCCGGGTCCTTCATCCCCGTCTACGCCGCCCTGAACGAGCGAGCGGACAAGGGTGCGGCGCGCGCCCTGGCAGGCGCCGTGCTGGGGCTGCTCCTGCTCGCGAGCGGCGTGCTCGCCCTGCTCGGCATCGCGTTCGCCCCGACGATCACCGCCCTGGTCGCCCAGGGCTTCGACACGCCGCGGCGCGAGCTGACCACGGTCCTCGTGCGGATCCTGTTTCCCATGACCGGGTTGATGGTCGTCTCCGCCTGGTGCCTCGGTATCCTGAACACCCATCGCCGGTTCTTCCTGCCGTACGCCGCGCCCGCCCTGTGGAACGTCGCCGGCATTGTCGCGATGATCGCCGCCGGAACGTGGGTGGCCGGACGCGACCTGCCGTTCACCGACCAGCTGTACCGGCTCTCGTTGGCCCTAGCCTGGGGGACCGTCGCCGGGAGCGTCCTCCAGATCGCCGTGCAACTCCCTGCCTGCTGGCGGCTGCTGCAGGGCATCGCCGTGCGCTTCAGCACGGCGCCGGAGGGTGTGCGGCCGGTGCTGGTCGCGTGGGCGCCGCTCGTGATCGGGGCCGGGGTGGCCCAGCTCTCCGGGTTGGTCGACACGTTCCTCGGCTCGTACACCGGCGAAGGGGGCCTGTCCAGCCTGGGGTACGCCCAGCTCATCCAGGTGCTCCCGATCAGTCTTTTCGGGGCGTCGGTCGCCGCCGTCTCACTGCCCGAGCTGTCCCGGGATGCCGCGGGAGCCCAGCCCAACGACCAGCTGCGCGGGCGGATCGCGGTGGGTTTCCGCCGCATCGCGTTCTTCGTGGTGCCGGCGGCGTTCGCGTTCGCGGCCCTCGGCCCGGCGATCGTGGGTGCCTTGTTTCAAACCGGTCGGTTCGACGCGGACGATACCGCGTTGGTCGGTGGTGTGCTCGCGGCGTACGGGGCGGGTTTGCTGGGCCAGGCGACGGCCAAGCTGTTCGCCTCGGGATTCTACGCGCTGCGGGACACGCGCACGCCCGTGCGGATCGGCGTCCTGTCCCTCGTCGTGTCGGGGCTCGCGTCGTGGCTCTTGATGCGGCAGCTCGGCCCGGCCGGCATCGCCCTCGGCTCGGCGGCCGGGGGCACGCTGAATATGGTGCTGCAGCTGCGGGGCCTCGACCGCCGCATCGGCGCGGTGCTGGCCGGCGCCGATTGGCGTGCGCTCGGCGTCGGCGTCGCGGCCAGCTTGGTGGCCGCCGCCCTCGGGGTGGGCGCCGACTACCTCGCCGCCGGCTGGCGGCCGATTCCGCGCGGCGTTGCGGCGCTGGGTATCTTTGGGGTGACCTACGGGGCGCTCACGCTCGCCCTCCGCCACCCCGACGCTCTGCGCTCATGGACATCCCTGACCGGCTCGGCCGACAGCTAGCGGCGCTTCCCGACCGCCCCGGCGTCTACCTCTGGAAAGACGCAGCGGGCGAGATCCTCTACGTGGGGAAGGCCAAGAGCCTGCGCTCCCGGGTGCCCAGCTACGTCTCCGGCGACGATCCGGCGACGCCCGAGCGCGAGGCGCTGGCGCGCCTGATTGCGGACGTGGAGACGATCGTCGTCCCGAACGAGGCGCAGGCGCTGCTGCTCGAGAACAACCTGATCAAGGAGCACCAGCCGCGGTTCAACATCCGGCTGCGCGACGACAAAAGCTATCCCCAGATCGCGGTGACGCTGGCCGAGCCGTTCCCCCGGGTGCTGGTGGTCCGCCGGGTGACCATCCCCGGCGCCCGCTACTTCGGGCCCTACACCGACGTCGCGACGCTGCGGCAGACCCTGAAGATCATCCGGCGGATCTTCACGGTTCGCTCGTGCCACTGGAACCTCCCCGACGAGGCGCCCGATCGGCCCTGCCTCGACTACCACATCGAGCGCTGTCAGGCCCCGTGCGTCGGGTACCAGGGCCGCGACGAGTACCGGCGGATGATCGACGACGTCGTGCTCTTTCTCGAAGGCAAGACGCTCGACGTGCGCACCCGGCTGCGCGAGCGGATGGCGCAGGCGAGCACCGCGCTCGATTTCGAGCGCGCGGCCCAGCTGCGTGACGCCCTCAAGTGGCTGGACCAGCTGGAGCAGCCGCAAACGGTGGAGGTGGTGGGGGGCGGGGACGCCGATGCCATCGGTCTGGCACGCGACGGCGACGATGCCTGCGGCGTGATTCTCCGGATCCGGGACGGGCGGCTCATCGCCCGGGAGCACCGGTTCCTCGAGCACGTGGAGCACGCCCCGGAGGGCGAGGTCCTGAGCGCGTTCCTGGTGCGCTACTACCTGCCGCTCGACCAGCGCGCGACGCGAGCCGTGCTGCCCTACGCACCGGCGGATGTGGAGGCGCTGCACGAGCTGGCGCCGGCGGTCGACTTCATCGTGCCGCAGCGGGGCACCAACGCGAAGCTCGCCGAGCTCGCGGACCAGAACGCCCGTCATTTGCTCGACAGCTTCAAGATCGAGGCGTTCGACATCGACGAGCGTTCGGCCGACCCGGTGTTCGCCCTGGGGCGCGACCTCGGGCTCGCCGTAGTGCCCCGGGCCATGGTGTGTATCGACATCTCGACCAATCAGGGCCGCGATACCGTCGGCTCCCTCGTTTGGTTCGAGGGTGGGCGACCGCGCAAGGCGGAGTATCGGCGGTACAAGATCAAGGGCGTCGCTCAGCAGGATGATTTCGCCGCCGTCCACGAAGTGGTGACGCGCTTCCTGCGGCGCCGCAGCGAGGAGGGAAAGCCACTCCCCGATCTGATGGTCATTGACGGCGGCAAGGGGCAGCTCGGCGCGGCGCTCGAGGCGGCGCGGGCGGCAGGAGAGGGCGTTGCGCGACTGCCGATCGTGAGCCTGGCGAAGCGCGAGGAGGAGGTCTTCCTGCCCGAGCAGGCCGATCCCCTGCGCCTCTCGCGTCGCAGCCCGTCGCTCAAGTTGCTGCAGCGGGCGCGCGACGAAGCACACCGCTTTGCGGTCAGCTACAGCCGCAAGCGCCGGAGCCAGCGCACGATCACCTCGGAGCTGCTGCGCATCCCAGGGATCGGACCGGCGCGCCGCCGGACCCTGCTCGAACGGTTCGGCTCCCTGGCCGGGGTCAAGACGGCGACGCCCGCGGAGATCGCGGCGCTGCCGGGGTTCTCGAGCAAGCTCGCCGAGCGCATTCTCGATCGGTTGAACGCACGAGCATGACACCCGTTCCTGCGTGGACCTTGGAGTGCTCGGCCTGCGTGCCGCTGCGGACCCGCAGCGCCGACGGACTGCCGGGCGTCTGCGAGGTGTGCGGGGCCCCGTACCTGGTGCGCTACGCCGCGGCGCCGTCTCCGGCGCAGAAGAACCTGCTCGACGACCGGCCGTGGACAATGTGGCGTTACCGCGAATGGCTGCCGCTCGCCCCCGGCGAGAGCCCCGTCACACTCGGGGAAGGGGGGACACCTCTGTTAACCGTCGCGCGACTCGCGGACCGGTACGGGTTCGAGACGTTGTGGGTCAAGGAAGAAGGCACCAATCCGACCGGATCATTCAAGGCGCGGGGCCTCTCGGCAGCGGTGACGCGCGCCGTCCGCGCCGGGGCCACGCGATTCGTGGTGCCCACAGCCGGCAACGCCGGAGTGGCACTCGCGGCGTACGCCGCGCGCGCCGCGGTGCCGGCTCGCGTCTATGCGCCGACCACCACGCCGCAACCGATCGTCCGCCAGATCCGTTCCTACGGCGCCGATCTCGTACTGCTCGACGGCCATATCGGCGACTGCGGCAAGGCGGCGCGGGCGTTCGCCGCCGAGACACAGGCCGTGGACGTGTCCACGCTGCGTGAGCCGTACCGGATCGAGGGGAAGAAGACGTTGGGACTCGAGCTCGCCGAGCAGCTCGCCTGGACCCTGCCCGACGCGATCGTGTATCCGACCGGAGGCGGCACGGGATTGATCGGCATGTGGAAGGC
>DASYQX010000046.1:0-2263 GCA_036004985.1 Gemmatimonadales bacterium | reverse complement strand
GGCACGTGGGCCGACTGCGGCCTGATGTCACCAGCAACCGACGGAGGGAACAATGGCCTCGAGCAGTGACTATGACGTGATCGTTCTCGGCGGCGGGGCGCCTGGCGAGCACTGCGCTGCGGCGCTGGCCGCGCGCCGGCTGCGCGTCGCCCTCGTGGAGCGAGAGCTGGTCGGGGGCGAGTGCTCCTACTGGGCTTGTATACCGTCGAAGTCGCTGTTGCGCCCAGGCGAGGCGGTGCAGGGCGCGCGCGAGGCCGGCGCGAGCGCGCAGGTCGACGTTCAGGCCGCGCTGGCCTGGCGAGACTTCATGGTCTCGAACTATTCCGACGCTGGCCAGCAGCGCTGGCTGGCGGACCGCGGCATCGACCTGCTGCGCGGTACGGGCCGGCTGGCCGGCACCGGCGTGGTCGAAGTCGAGGGCGTCCGCCACACCGCGGATCACATCGTCGTGGCGACCGGCGCAGAACCGATCGTGCCTCCGATCCCGGGACTCCGTGAGCTCGAGGGCGTCTGGGGCACCCGCGAGGCGACGAGCATGAAGGCGGTCCCACGCCGCCTGCTCGTGCTGGGTGGCGGGTCCGCAGGCGTCGAGATTGCGCAGATCGTACGGCGTCTCGGCGGCGAGGCGGTGCTCATCGAGGGCGCCGACCGCGTACTTCCCCGCGAGCCTGCGCCGCTGGGCGAGGGGCTCGGCGAGGCCCTGCGCCGGGACGGAATCGAGCTGATGCTCGGGATGCACGCCACCGCCGCGCGGCGGGAGGGTGACGAGTATGTCCTGCAGTTCGATGGCGGTAAGGAACTGCGGGGCGACCGGCTGCTCGTGGCAACCGGTCGGCGCCCGCGTGTCGAGGGGATCGGCCTCGAGACGGTCGGCGTCGAGGTCGACGCCCACGGGATCCCAGTTGACGAACACATGCGCGCAGGGGATCGCCTCTGGGCGATCGGCGACGTCAATGGCATCTGGCCGCTTACCCACGTCGGCGAATACGAGGGCGACGTGGTCGCGGCGAACATCGCCGGCGATGCGCGTCCGGCGAACTACGAAGCCGTTCCGCGGGTCACCTACACAGATCCGCAGGCGGCGGCGGTGGGCGCGGTGGAAGCGGAGTACAGCGCCACCGCACCCGTGTCAGAGGTGCCGAAGACCGCCACCTACACACACGCCTACGCCGAATCCAACGGGTTCCTGACGCTGCTCAGCGACGGCGAGCGACTGACCGGCGCGTACGCGCTCGGGCCCGAAGCCGGTGAGTGGTTGCAGCAGGCGACGCTCGCCATCCGCGCACATGTCCCGCTCGAGGTACTGAGCGACACGATCCAGCCGTTCCCAAGCTTCTCGGGGATCTTCGATGCGGCATTTAAGGCGCTCCGCATGGAGATCGCGGACATGCCGCCGCCGGTCCGACCGGTGGACGCGCAGATGGCGAGGATGCCGGGGTGAGGAGGACGACTTCGGATTTCTACCCGCACACGGCGCTCACCGGAGCGACGTACCACGTGGACGGTGGGCAGCAGGTCGTCTCCTCCTGAACACACGACACTGAACAGAGGAAGGAAGGAGGTCGTTGAGTCCCTGGTTGAGTTCGAGCTCAACGTTCGGAGGGGAACTGTTCTGCAGCGCGACCGTCGCCTGGGACTGACGTCGCGAGGGTCTTCGTCTCCGACGAACGGGCCGCCGCTCCCCGCCTGACGCCGCCGGCGCCCCTGGCACGGCGGCACGTTCGTACAGAGAGCGCGTGGCCGAGCTGCTCGGGCAAACGGTCGTGGTGATCGGCGGCACCTCCGGCATCGGGCTCGAGACGGCTCGCCGCGCGCGCCAGGAGGGAGCCGACGTGATCGTCACCGCGCGCAACCCGGATCGTCTGCACCGCGTCGGGCTTGAGCTCGGGCCGCCACCGCGGCCTTCGACGCCAACGACTCAGACCGGCTCAAGGGGTCCTTCGACGAGTTGCCGCGCCCGATCGACCACCTGCTGCTATCCAGCGGCGGGCCTTCCTATTCGTTGGACTTCAACGAGGCACGACGCAAGGCGGAGGCCAACCTCTGGCTGCCGCTCCAGGTCGCTCGGTCGGCGAAGGACAAAGTACGACCTTGCGGGACTCTGCTGTTCGTGGGCGGCACTGGAGGGCGTCGCCCGGGCGCCGGCCCGCTCATCTCCGCGGTCACCGCTGCGCTGCCCGCGCTGACGAAGAGCCTTGCGCTCGAGCTCGCACCCGTACGCGTGAACCTGATCGCGCCGGGATTCGTCGACACGCCGCTGTCG
>DASYQX010000045.1:0-5654 GCA_036004985.1 Gemmatimonadales bacterium | reverse complement strand
GTCCACGCTGCGTGAGCCGTACCGGATCGAGGGGAAGAAGACGTTGGGACTCGAGCTCGCCGAGCAGCTCGCCTGGACCCTGCCCGACGCGATCGTGTATCCGACCGGAGGCGGCACGGGATTGATCGGCATGTGGAAGGCATTTCAAGAGCTACGCGACGCAAGTTGGGTGCAGGCTCCGCTTCCCCGGATGTACACCGTCCAGGCTACGGGATGCGCGCCCGTCGTCCAGGCGTTTGCAGCCGGAGCGGACCGCTGCACGACCTGGCCCGACCCACGAACGGTGGCGGCGGGGTTGCGCGTGCCCGGCCCACTCGGCGACCGGCTGATGTTGCGCGCGCTGCGCGAGAGCGGCGGCGGAGCCGTGGCGGTGAGCGATGACGCGCTCACGGCTGCTGCGGACGAGTTGCAGACCGTCGAGGGAATCGATGCCGCACCCGAGGGCGGGGCGGCGCTCGCGGGGGCGGTCGAGCTGCGGCGCCGGGGTGCCATTAAGCCGGGCGAGCGGGTGGTCGTGTTCAACACCGGCGCCGGGTGGCTCTATCGCGCTTAAGCCGTTTATATTTCGGCACTTCGAACATGCGCATCGCGATCATCGACCCGGCCGCCGGCATCAGCGGCGACATGACGCTGGGGGCGCTCCTGTCTCTTGGGCTCCCGGCTGCGTGGCTGGTGGAGCTTCCGGGTCGGTTGGGGGTCTCAGGTGTCGGCGTTACGATTCGAGACGTGCGGCGCGCGGGCGTCGGCTGCAAGCAGGTCGAGTTCACGATCCCCGAGCAGCCGCACGGGCGGCACGTCGGCGAGCTGATCCAGTTGGTGGAGCGGGCGCCGGTCTCGGACTGGGTGAAGCAGCGCGCCGTTCGCGCGTTCCGCTTGGTCGGTGAGGCGGAAGGACGCGTGCACGGCGTGCCGGCGGATCAGGTGCATCTGCACGAAGTCGGCGCGGTGGACGCGGTGCTCGACATCGTGGGCGCGATCGAAGGGTTCGAGCGGCTGGGCGTGGAGGCTGTCTACAACTGGCCCGTCGCGGTGGGGGGCGGGTGGGTCGAAGCGGCTCATGGGCGGCTCCCCGTGCCGGCGCCTGCGACCGCGTTTCTACTCGAGGGGCTGGAGATTGCCTCGGGGGCATCCCCGGTCGAGGGTGAGGCGACGACGCCGACCGGCGCTGCGCTGCTGCGCGTGTTGTCCGCGGGCGCGGCGCCCGACCGCTGGCGCATGGTGGGCAGCGGGTGGGGGGCAGGGCAGAGGGACCCGAAGGCCTACCCCAACGCGCTGCGCATTCTGGTCGCGGAGGAAGCCGCGGAGGCGGGGCGGGTCGTGCTCCTCGCGACGGATGTGGACGACATGAGCCCGGAGTATGTGGAGCCGTTGCGCCAGGCGTTGGTGACGGCCGGCGCCCTCGACGTCCAGACCTGGCCGGTCCAGATGAAAAAAGGGCGGCAGGGCTTCCGGGTGGAAGCGATGGCGCCCGAAGCGCTGGCCGACGCGGTGACGGCGGAGCTGTTCCGTCACAGTACAACCGCGGGGGTGCGGCGCTGGCTGGCTGAACGAGCCACGTTGGCGCGCCACCAGGTGACGGTGCGGCTGGACGGTGTGGCGGTGCGAGTGAAAGTCTTGGAGCAGGCGGGCGGGGCGGGCGGGGGAGGCGGGGGGGGCGTGCGGGTGAAACCGGAGTACGAAGATGTCCTGGCGGCGGCCCGCGCTCTCGGCCGGGCGCCGATCGACGTGGCGCGCGCCGTCGAGCGCGACGCCGAGGCCCTCGTGGCGAAGACCAAGGAGTGAATTGTGAGACGGTCTGGGCATCAAGCCGCTGTCATCGTCATGGCTGCGCTCGCGGTCACTTCGCAGGCGGTGGCGCAGGCGAACAAGTGGGCCGCGGCCAAGTGCGACCTGAAGCCGGGCCACTACCTGGTGAACAGCGGCCTGCTGTACTTGAAGAGCGCGACGGAGACGCGGTTCGAGGACCAGAAGCAGAAGGACCTGCGAGACGCGAACAACGTGCTCACGCAGGCCCTGACCACGGGCAACCAGGACAAGAATCCGGCGGCGTGGTACTACTTCGGCCGGTACTACATCATGGTCCGGGACCTGACGGGGGCGGATTCGGCGTTCACCCGCGCTCAGGCGCTCAAGCCCGACTGCAAGGACGACATCGCGACCTGGCGCCAGAACTTGTGGCGGGACGCGATGAACGCCGGGATCGCGGCGTGGCAGGCGAACAACACCGATTCGGCGATCAAGTCCTTCCGGCGTGCGAACGCGATTTGGCAGGGCGACCCCGTCGGGTTCCTGTACCTGGGGTCGCTGCTCTACCAGGCCGGGCAGACCGACTCGGGGGCGATCTATTTCCGCCGCTCGGCAGACATCGCCGCGAAGGACAGCACCAAGGTGAAGGAGCGTAAGGACGCGCTGTTCAACCTGGCGCGGATCGAGCACACCCAGAGCCATTGGGCCGAGGCGGAGGCGGCGTATCGGGAATACCTCACCGTTGCTCCCCGGGACCCGGAAGCGCTGGGGAGCCTGGGGAGCGTGCTGATGCAGCGGGGGCAGCGCGACAGCGCCTTCGCGATCTACAAGCAGATCATCGGTCGGGGTGACTCGGCGGGCTCGATTCCGCTGTTCCGGGCGGGCGTGGCGATCTACCAAGGCGCGCCGGAGGCGCCCGATACGACGGCGCTGGGGCGCAGCTGCCGGACCCAGGGGCAGACGGCCGGCCGCCCGGTCGCGGCGGCGCGCCTGCGGGTGTGCCGCGACTCGATGACCAAGCTGATGCGCGAGTACCAGGTCGCGTCCGACAGCACGTTTCGGCTGGCGGCGCAGGCATTTGAGGCGGGGCTCAGGGTGAACCCGTACTTCCGCGATGGGCTCTACAACCTGGTGAGCACCTATTCGATCCTCAACGATTCCGCCTCGATCCTCCCCATGGCGCGACGGCTTGTCAGCGTCGACCCTCTCAATCGTGAGTCGCTGCGGCGCCTCGCGTTTGCGCATCAGCGCGTGGGCCAGCTGGACTCGACGATCTATTACCTGCGGATAGCGGACTCGACGCTGGTCGTGGACGTCACGGTCAACGATTTCGCGCCGGACGACCAAAGCGCCACGGTGAAGGGGACGGTGACGAACCTGCGGACGGCGCGGAGCGACACATTGAAACTCGTCTTCGAGTTCATGAATGCGAAGGGCGAGGTGGCGGCGACCCAGCAGGTGAAGGTGCCGGCGCTCGAGCCGCAGCAGAGCCAGGCGTTCGAGGCGAAGGTGACCGGGGCGGGCCTCGTGGCGTGGCGGTATCGGAAGGGGTAGGGGCGGCTTCTCAAGACAAAACGGCCGTCGCTCACCAGCGACGGCCGTTGATTTTTCAACGAGTTACGCGACGCGAGTGCTGGCCGGCGACGGTCTGAGACGCCGGCGTTTGCACTACCTATGGCACCACGCGGTCACCCCGTCACCGGGCTCGGCGCAGACGGTCCCAGCAGCCCCGCGGATCCACGATCGGCAGCGGGGCTTGCTCAGCGACGCTCAAGAGGTCCTTATCACCGGTGACGAGGAGCTCGGCCCCACCCGCCAGCGCTGAGGCGAGCACCCAGGCGTCATCCGGATCGCGCAGCGGGATATCGGAGGGGGCAGCCGGTCGAGCGACGATTGTGTGGGCGCGCAGTTGGTCCTCGACCAAGGCGACCTCGGCTGGCGGCACCTTGAACCGCTCGCGCAAGACCCGATTGAACTCCGCAAGATTGACTTCCCCGGTCAGCAACTCGTGCTCAGCGACGACGAGGCGGAACAGGTCAGCGCTGAGGCCGCGTGTCGTGAAAGCGCTGACGAGGACGTTCGTGTCGAGGAAGACCTTCACGACACATCACGGAAGACGTCCTCATCGGTAAGGTAGCCGGCGGCCTCGGCGTAGGGCATGAGACGTCGCCGCCCCTCGTCGAACCGGAGCAGGGCGATCTGGCGGCGAACCGCGTCCCGTACGACTTCACTGCGCGTCCGGCCGAGTCGGCGGCATAGGCGGTCGAGCTCCCGCTGGAGCTTGGTGTCGAGGCGGATGGTCACGGCGCTCATGTATGACAGTGTAATACGGCATTGGGACGGAGACAAGGGGAGCGCGCTCCGCGTAGCTACCGAACGGACAGTAACCTCTGCGTGGGCAAGACGGCCAGCGGGACCCTTCTACACCCGTCTGCGCGGCGCCCGGAAGCAGCGCCGTAAGCGCTACGGCCGCTACGACAGCCGCGGCCGGACCCCGGAGGGATGCTATGCGCGATGATGCTCAGTGTTGCACTTCAAAGTTGATATCAAGCGTCAACGCCGCTCTTGCCACCGGCGTGGGTCTCGGCGGCCGTGCATGACAGCCGTCACGGCCACGAGATCGGGATCGATAATATAGAAGACGGCATACGGGAACCGGCGTACCAAGGCTCGCCGCGTCTGGCCCTGGATGATGCCGTACTCCTGCGGATTCCGTTCGATGCTCTCGAGGACTCGGGCGACCTCGGCAAGGAACTCGCTCCCTAGTCCTAGGCGCTGGTTCTCATACCAATCGAAGGCTTCGGCAAGATCTGCCCGAGCCTCTGGCTCAAGCAGCACACGCAGCGGCATCAGCCGCGCCGGCGCTCAATCTCGTCTAGAACCTCACGCCAGGGTCGACCCCGTTTCGGATCGGCTCGGTGCAACGCCTCCCGACGGTCGAGCTCCTTGACCTGTGCCGGCGTCAAGGGGATCTCAGCGGGGGTGAGACTATCCCATAGCTCTTCGACGAGCCGGAGTCGCTCGGTCGGACTTAGCTTGGAAATATCGATGGGAGTCGCGCTCATGTGGCTAATATTGATCACCGCGATTCTACTAGCAACCGCTGCGTTGGCCGCCTAACGAGCTGCAAACCAGCTGCGGGGGCGTGCGGCGACAGCCGCGCAACCCCGACGTTCAATATACCGCGCGGCTGGCGCCGCGGTTACGCGCCCGTCAGCTGCATTTGCGGGTTAGGCCGCGAAGCGTTGACTAGGAACGCCGGGCGATCGTGCGCGGCTCAACCTGATCTGACCCTGGCGGCCAGTTCGCGTACGGGTGGTAGCGCCCTGGCCCGGTCAGGTGCGCGTTGACCTGGAGGGGGGAACACTCGTTGCGGACTGGCGGGTTGCCCGCAGGTGTGCGATCCCTCCCCAACTAACCAAAGCTGCTACGGCAGCAGCGGCGAGCCCTGCGAGCGCGCCGGTGCCCCAACCAGTACCTCCCCATGCAACGGAAGCTACTCCAGCTGCGCCCGGGAGAGCGACGGTCCATAGTGCGAAGGCGCCGCGGGCCCAGGACGGACGTGTAAAGAGGGCCAGAAGACAGCCCAGAGCAGTGATCCCATAGAGGATCTGGAGGCTGGCGGCAATCTTCTGGCCTACCGTCCCCGCGTCCGCGAGTCCCACGGGGCCCTCCTTCAAACCGAACCAGACAGCGGCGAGCAACGCGCTGAGGACCAGGAGCAGACGGAGGACCCGCAAGATTGTCGTCATTGAGGATTGGTTCGCGGCCTTGTATATCGACTCTTCCTTAAACTGTGATCAAGTTGAGGTGGGCGATAGCCCGAGTGGCCTAGGGTCCTCGAGACCGTCCGTTAGCCGGGGCGTCGTCCACCGTCGCTCGTCCAGAGCCCGAACAGTTGACCGGGG
>DASYQX010000044.1:0-2313 GCA_036004985.1 Gemmatimonadales bacterium | reverse complement strand
GACGTCGCCCTGCGCGCCGTGCCGGGCATCGGCATCCAGCGTCGGCGAAACGTTTCGCAGGCCAACGCCACTACTACTATGAGGAACACCGTCGGCGTTTCCTGGGTGAGCTCGGAGTATCGGCTCGGGGAATGAGCGTGTGCCGCCCGGGCGGCGGATGTTTGACCGGAGACGGGAGGTGATCGTGCGCCGCTTGTTCGTGTCCCTTGTGTTTCTGTGGATTGCCGCTCCCGCCTCCGCCGAACGTTTCATCGTGTACGAATATCCCGTTTACCCCCAACTCCCCTGCGACTACGAGTACTGCTACTTCAAGTACATCGTGAACTGCGGGTGTGGTGAAGGCCCCGAATGGAGCGATCCCGGCAAGGGCAACCTCGGGGAATGCGATGATCGCTTCAGCCAGTGCCTGGCCGGAGGGCACCTGCAGCATTACGCCGGCGAGTACCCGGTGCGGTACGAACAGGTCGACGGCACGGAGTTCTGCTCGGCGGACGGTATCGTCGGCGTGTACTCGCACAAGTTCATCGACTATTCCGAGGGTGATCTGTACTCCTGCGAATTCGGCCTACCGGTGGTCCCCCCAGGCGAGACGTGCGGCACGATTGACTTCGGAACCCTCACACGGACCGTCGAGACCAGGCACGTGCTCTTCGATGACGCCTGCACCCGCCCGTGGTGCCACATCTGGTACGGCTGCAATGTCGGCTGCACGCCTCCCGACCCCAATCGTGAACTCGAGTGTTGGGAGTGACAGGAACCTTGGGAGCCCCTCAGCGCGGCCGCCGCGGCAGAGCCTGGATCGCTCCTGTCGAGATCCCGCCGTCGACCAGCAGCGTTTGGCCGGTGACGTAGGCGCTCGCGTCCGACGCGAGGAACACGAGCGCGCCGTCGAGGTCGTGGGGCGCCCCGGGCCGCCGCAGCGGGATGCGGTCCGTGAGCATGGCCACCCACTCGGCGTCCTCGTACATCACGGCGTTCTGCGCGGTCTTGAACCAGCCGGGGGCGAGGCAGTTCACGGTCACGCCGTAGGGCCCCCAGTCGTCGGCCAGGCTCATGGTGAGCTGACGGATCCCGCCGCGGCTGGCGCCGTAGGGCCCGAGGCCCGCGTAGCCGGCGACGGCGGTCACGGAGCCGATGTTGACGATGCGGCCGTAGCGGCGCTCGACCATGTGGCGCGCGACGGCCTGGGCCACGAAGAAGCCGCCCCGCAGGTTGGTATCGAGCACGAGGTTCCAGTCGTCCCAGCTCACCTCCAGGGCCGGCTTGCGCACGTTGCAGCCCGCGTTGTTGACCAGGATGTCGATCTTCCCGAAGCCTTCCAGCGCGGCGCGGGCCATCTTCTCGATCGAGGCCTGTTCCCGGACGTCCAGCTCCAGGGGCAGCGCGCGCCGTCCGAGGCCTTCGATCTCGCGCGTGAACTCGGCCAACGCGTCGCGCCTGCGCGACGTGAGGACGAGGTCGGCGCCTGCGCGCGCCAGGGCGCGGGCGAAGTACTGGCCCAGTCCGCGGCTGGCCCCGGTCACGATCGCGACCCGGCCCGTGAGGTCGAACAGGTCGCTCACGGCTGGAGGACGACCTTCATCAGGCCCGGCTCGCGGGCGTACAGCCGGTCGAAGAGGGACGGCCCCTCCGCCAGCGGCGCGACAAGGCTGATCAGCGGCGTCACATCGATCTCGCGCCGGCCCATCAGCTCGATGGCGCGCGGATATTCGCCGTTCGAGGCGCACGTCCCGACCAGCGTCAGCTCCGAGGCCACCACCGCCTGGAGCGGAAGGCCGACCGACGGGGTGATGTTGCCGACCAGGGTCACGGCGCCGCCCTTGCGGACGCACGCCACCGCCGTCTGCAGCGACTCGCTCACCCCGACGCAGTCCAGCGCCACATCGGCACCGCGCCCCTCGGTGATCCGTCGCACCTCGGCCGCGGCCGATCCCGCGGCGAAGGCCTCCGCAGCCCCGAAGCGCCGCGCCCAGTCCAGCTTCGCCGGGTCCACGTCGACCGCGACCACGCTCCGGCATCCGGCGGCGCGCAGGGCCTGGACCACCAGCAGCCCGATCATGCCCGCGCCCACCACGACCGCGGTGTCGGTCGGCGTGACGCCCGAGCGGCCGACGGCGTGGACGGCCACCGAGACGGGCTCGATCAGCGCCGCCTGCTCGAGCGGAAGGTCCCCGGGCAGCCGGTGCACGCCGCGCGCGGGGACCGAGACGTATTCGGCGAAGCACCCGTGCCGCCGGTACTCGCCGCAGGAGACCCCGAGCACGCGGCGGTCGTCGCAGAGGTTGGCCCGGCCGGACCGGCAGAAGGCGCAGC
>DASYQX010000043.1:0-32185 GCA_036004985.1 Gemmatimonadales bacterium | reverse complement strand
GATGAGCACCGGGACGATCGGCGTTTCGGTCGGCCCGATGTCGAAGCCCAAGCCGCGCAGGCCGTCCTGGAAGCGGCGGGCGTTCACCCACAACCGCTCACGCCGGTCCGGCTCGCGCTGCATCACGTGCAGGGCCGCCAGCACGCCGGCGGTGTTCGCGGGCGGCAGGGCGGCGGTGAAGATCAGCGGGCGGGAGTGGTGCTTGAGGTAGTGGATCACGCTCTCGGTCCCCGCCGCGAAGCCGCCGATCGATGCCAGCGATTTCGAGAACGTGCCCACGATGATGTCCACGTCGTCCACGAGGTTGAAGTGCGCGGCGGTCCCGTCGCCCTTCGGGCCCAGGACGCCCACCGAGTGCGCGTCGTCAATCGCGAGCGCTGCGCCATACTTCTGGGAGACCTTGAGGAGGCCCGGGATGTCGGCGATGTCCCCTTCCATCGAGTAGACGCCGTCCACGATGATCATCGTGCCGGTGCCTTCGGGAACCCGCTGCAGCTTGCGCTCCAGCCCGACGAGGTCGCCGTGGTTGAAGCGCAGCGTCTCCCCATGCGACATCTTGGCGCCGTCGACGATGGACGCGTGGTCGAGCTTGTCGAGGAACACCACGTCGCCCCGACCCACGAGCCCCGAAATCAACCCCAGGTTCGCCTGGTAGCCGGTCGAGAAGACGAGACACGCTTCCTTCCCGAAGAACTCCGCCAGCTCGGCTTCGAGCTGCTCGTGGAGGTCGAGGGTGCCGTTCAGGAACCGGCTCCCCGTGCACCCCGAGCCGTAGCGCTCCAGCGCCGCCTTGGCGGCAGCGAGCACCTCCGGATGATGCGTGAGCCCCAGGTAGTTGTTGGAGCCCATCATGATCCGCTCTTTGCCCTCGATGACGACGACGGTGTCTTCGGAATGCGAGATGGGCTTGAAATACGGATACAGCCCGGCAGCCTGGATCTCGCGCGCCCGGGTGAAGTTCTTGCACTTGTCGAACAGCGCGATGTGCTGCAGGGTCTCTGTACGCACGAAGGCTCCAAACCTCTGTGATTATTGGTGGTACAGCTTACCCCGACCGACGGGAATTGGCAAGGGTAAGTTTCCGGATGGCGCAAACCGCCCTCCCCCGGGTCCTGTCGCTGCGCGACGTCGTGCTGTTCAACATCACGGCGATCGTCGGGCTGCGGCATCTCCAGACGGCCAGCCAGTTCGGTCCCGCCTCGATCCTGCTCTGGCTGCTGGCCATGGTGGTGTTTTTCCTGCCGTCGGCCGCCGCGGTCCGCGAGCTGGCCGAGATCGATCCCCGGACGGGCGGCCTGTATCGCTGGGCGGAGCGCGCCTTCGGCCCCCGCCAGGGATTCCTCGCCGGCTGGAGCTACTGGGTGTCGAACCTGGTGTACTTCCCGGCGCTGCTCGTTTCGACGGCGGCAATCGCCGCCTATGCCCTTGCCTCGGGGGAGGGAGCGGTGCGGCTGGGGGAGAGCACGACGTTCGTCGGCGCGCTGTCGCTCGGCTGCCTCTGGCTCGCCCTCGGCGTCAACGTCATCGGCTTGAAGGTCGGCAGGTGGCTCCCGAACATCGGCGCCTACGGCACGTGGATCCCGGCGGGGATTCTGATCCTGCTCGCCGCCTGGGCGCTCGCGACGCACGGCAGCGCCACCGCGTTCACGACGACGCGGCTGCTCCCGGAGCGGTTCAACTTCGAGCTGGTCAATTTCTTCGCGACGATCACCTTCGCGTTCGCCGGCCTCGAGCTGGCCCCGACGATGGGTGATGAGATCCGCGATCCGGCCGCGACGTTGCGTCGCGGCGTCGTGCGGTCGGGGATCATCATCGCGGCGATCTACATCCTCGGCAGCGTGGCCGTGCTCGTGGCCCTCCCCGCTGAACGGGTGAGCGTGACGAACGGCGTGCCTCAGGTCGTGGCGGCGCTGTCCGACGTGCTGGGGTTCGCGTGGCTCGTTCCGGCGGCGGCAGTCGTGGCGCTGCTCATCGCGCTCGGCAACCTCGGCGGCGTGGGAGCGTGGCTGGCGGGTTCGGCGCGGCTCCCGTTCGCGGCCGGGATCGACCGCGCCCTGCCGGCCGCGTTCAGCCGGATCCATCCTCGGTGGCACACGCCGCATGTCGCGCTGCTCGCGCAGGCGGGATTCGCCACCGCGTTCGTGTTGCTCGGACTCCTGGGCGCCACGGTGCGCGACGCGTATGTGGCCCTCTCCAGCGCGACCGTGATCCTCTATTTCGTGCCGTATCTCTACCTGTTCGGCGCCTACCTGCGCCTGCGGCGGGAGCGCAACGCCCGCACCGCGCTCATCGGGTGGCTCGGGTTCGGGGCCGTCGTCCTGTCGATCGGCGTGTCGCTCATCCCCCCGGCGGTCGAGAGCCCGCTCAAGTTCGAGGCCAAGGTCGTAGGTGGGGTGGCGGGGTTCCTGCTCGTGGGCTGGTGGCTCGCGGGACGGGGTGTGAGGCAACGCACAGCTTCCGCGCCCTCGGTCTCCTAAGGTAGATTGGCACATCCCGCCCCCCCCCCCCCGGAGGACAGATCCCGTGAGACGCTCGTTCGTGCTGACCGCTGCGGTGGCCGCCCTGTCGCTCGTGTCGGCTCGGGGCGACGCCCAGAGTCAGCTCCATCCGCGTTGGGAAATCCCCGGATTCGACTTTCGTAAGGACGGCGCCTGGCGCGTGAAGGCGCGGCAGGTGAGCGAGCTGCGCCGGCAGTTGCTGGCTCAGGGCCGAGTCGCGGCGCTGAACGCGCCGGCGATGGCCGGTGGACCGGGCCTCACTCCTGCCGTGACGGGCACGATTGTCGTGCCCGCGCTGCTGTTCAGCTACAGCACGACCGACTCGGCGCTGTTCATGCGGGACACGGCGCAATACACCAGCGTGCTGTTTTCCTCGTCGCCCCCGGGCGGGAATCCCTACACCCTGCGGACGTTCTACGAGCAAATGTCCACGATCGGCGCCGGCCCCGCGCTGTTCAGCATGACGGGCAGGATCATGGGGTGGGTGCGGCTCGACAGCGCGGAGGTCACGTACACCGGCACGCCGGGGACGTGTAGCGGCAACCCCTTCATGACGACGAACTGCAACGGGTTGTTCTCGAGCAACGCGATCAACCGGATGCAGAACGGGTTCCGCCAGGCGCTCGTGCGGGTGGACACGGGCGTCGCCGGCGTGAACTTCGGCCTGTTCGACAACGACGGGCCTGACGACGTCCCCAACTCGGGGGACGACGACGGCTACGTGGACATGATCATGTTCGCGCACGCCACGCGGGACGGCGCGTGCGGCGGCGCGAGTAACAATCACATCTGGTCACATCGCTTCGTCCTCGCGAACGCCACCCAGACGAATTTCCAGGACTACGTCACCAATGATGCGAGGTTCGGCGGCGGGTCGATCAGAATCAGCGATTACTTCGCCACCACGGCGCTGGGCGGCACGACCTCGTGCGACACCACGCGGATCATGCCGATCGGGACGGCGGCGCACGAGTTCGGCCACGCCCTCGGCCTTCCCGATCTCTATGACACGAGCCAGCTGACCCAGGGCATCGGCGAGTGGGGATTGATGGGGGCGGGCAACTTCTCGCGCCCGTACAGTCCGTCACGGATGGAAGCGTGGTCGCTGAGCGAGCTGGGATGGGTGCTGCTCCGCATCCTGAACACCACCGGCACGTACGCCTTCGGCGCGGCCCCGGTGTCCGACACCGCGTTCTACGTCCGGGCGCAGGGCACGAACACGCGAGGCGAATACTTCTTGCTGGAGAACCGCCAGGCGTCCCAGGCCGACACCGCGCTGATCCGGAAGCACTGCCTCGCGAGCGGCGACCCGCCGGGGTGCGGGGGGGGCTTGCTCATCTGGCACGCGGACTCGACGCAAATCGCCAACAACGGATTCCACCAGAACAATCGCGTCAACGCCGGTGCGATTCACGGGTTGAAGATCGAAGAAGCAGACGGTCTGCGAGAGCTGCTCTGCCCGGCGGGCGGCGGGTGCGACCGGGGCGACGCCGGGGACCTGTACCCGGGCACGAGCGGCAACACGGTGTTCTCGTTCAACACGAACCCCGCCGCGACGAAAAACGTCGACACCAGCTTTATCGGCTTCGCGGTCGACTCGATCCGGCAGGTGGTGCCGGGCGGGCAGATGGCGTTCCGGCTGCGGTTCGGCGGCCTGACCGTCGTGCGGGGCAGCGATACCAACGCGGTCGTCCAGGTCGACGCGGCGAACTTCAATGTCTTCCGCAACCTGTTCGAAGAGGCCTCGGCCCATTCCATCGGGGTCGCGGACACGCAGGTCGCCGGCAACGGGCGCACGCGCTGGCGCTTCGCCTCGTGGTCCGACGCCGGCGCGCGCGTCCATGGCATCACAGGCACCCTGGCGGGCGCGACGTACACCGCCAACCTGAATCGGGACTTCAAGCTCATCGCCACAGCGGGCGCGAACGGCACGATTTCCTCCAACCCGAGCGTCAACCTGGCGGGTGAGTTCATCGCTCAGGGCAGCCCTATCCAGCTGACGGCGACGCCGAACAGCGGCTTCGCGTTCGACGGGTGGACGGGCGACACCACGTTCAGCGGTGCCGTGATCACGCTGAACATGGGCCGGCCCTACACGGTGACGGGAAACTTCTCCTCCGCGCTCGTGCTGAGCTCGGGCGCCACGCGGCCGAACGGTGTCATGGGCGCCGCGTACGACGACACGCTCCGGGCGACCGGAGGGACAGGGACGTACAGCTGGTCGGTGACGGGCGGCGCGCCGCCCCCGGGTGTGATCCTGAGCGCCGCCGGCGTGCTCTCCGGATACCCGCGCCAGACGGGCGCGTTCTCGTACACAGCGCGCGTGGTATCGGGGACGCAGAGCCAGAGTCAGACATTCAACCTGTCCGTCACGGCGCCGACACTCGTCACCGCGGACGTGGTGACGCAGCTGTTCCAGCTGGGCACGCCGCTCAACGCCGACCAGGTCCGTTATCTCGACTACCTCGGCAACTCGAACACGGTGTTCGATCTCGGCGACTTCCTCGCCTGGGTCAAGGCGACGGGCGCGCCGCTCAGCGCGGACGTGATGGCGAGACTAGCGCCGCAGCAGAAAGGAGGCCGGCCATGAACCGCGTCTTCAGAGTGTCGCTGCTGGCCGGCGTGGTGGCCGTGGGGTTGGGCTGCCCCGACGGGCCGAATGGACCCGTGGCAGGCAACCTGAGCGTCCGGCTCACGTCTCCCAATTCAGGCGCCGACTCGGCGATTGCGATTACGATCACCGGCCCGGCGGCGTTGACGAGCGCGACGCCGGGAGCGGGGCTGCGGCTGTTCCAGCAGGCGCTGGGTGGCACCACGACGCGCTTCGCCCTCGTGGGCCAGTTGAACACGAACGCGACGATCCTGACGATCGGCGTGGAGGACGTGAACAAGGTGAGTCAGTACGCCGGCACGATTCAAGGTGTGGCGCTGCCGAACTACCAGCTGCGGAACCTGCCGGGCGGGTACGTGCTGACGGTGCTGCGCTAGACCGACCCGCCGCTTCCGGTGGTCTGCCACACGCGCCCGAGATCGCTCTCGAGGCGCCGCCGCATCTGTTGGTACGCTTTGAGCAGCCCGCGGGTCTCGTCGGTGAGCGTAGTGGACCCGCCGCCCGGACCTCCGGCGCGTGATTGCACGACCGGGCGCCCGAGGGTCTGCTCCATCAGCTGGATAGATCCCCACGCCGTGCGGTAGCTGATCCCTGCCTCTCGCGCGGCGTCCTTGATCGAGTGCACGCGCTCCACCGCTTCGAGCAAGCGCGCTTCCCGCTCTCCCATCACCGGGACACCCTGGCGCACGAGTGTGACGCTGGCCTGGGGCACGAGATCGTTGGCCGTCATGGCACCTCCTACGACCGTCATGGCACCTCCTTCGGAACGTCTCCTGCGGGCACCGCGCACCCGCCCCCGAACGGTGTGAACGCCGCCGTCCCATCGGGCAGTCGCAACGCGAGCAGTCGCTCCCGCCAATCCGTCAGGGCCCAGTGGGCGAACGTCGCGCCCGCCGGATGCGGGACGGTCGACCGAGCCACGTACAGCGTGTACGGATTCGCCAACGCCGTGTCGGCCGCGAACACCATGCGCAAATCCACGCCGGCCAGGCGGGCGAACGTCGGCAGATCGGCCAGCGCATACCCGCGGCGCTCGTCCGCCAGCCGCAGCGTCGCTGCCTGATCGCCGCCGGACTCCACGTACCACGTCTTGCCGCCGGGCGCGACACCTGCGGCCGCCCACAGCGCCAGCTCCTTCACGTGCGTCCCCGACGAATCCGCGCGCGACATGAACGACGCCCTCCCAAGTCCGCCGGCGCCAGCGATGCGGCGCATCGCGTCCGCCGCGCTGGCGGCCTGTGCGACGCGCGCGGGATCGGCGGCGGGTCCCACGATGGCGAACCGGCTCGCCACAAACGGGCACCGCAGCTCGGCCCGTCCCGCTGCAACCAGCAGCCGCCGCTCGAGGCTCGGCGCATGCGTCACCACTACGTCGAGGTCGCCCGCCGCGGCGGAGCGGAGGATCTGGCCCGACGGGCCGACGACGACCGTCACCGCCGCCGGCGGGTGGAGCGAGTCGAGCACCGCCAGCGCCCCGGACTGCTCGACTGTGTACGTCGTGCCAAGCCGCAACGGCTGCGGCTCGCTGGTGCACCCCGTCAGAGCGGCGCAGATTAGCGCCGCCCGACCTTTCAGGAGCACACCCGTGCATCGCTTCGCGTTCGTCACCGCGTTGGTCCTTGTCCAGTCAACCGCCGCGGCGCAGAACTTCCCGCTGACCGTGGAAAGCATCATGCGGGGGTCGGATCTCGTCGGCACCGCGCCATTCAACGTGCAATTCGGTGCCGACGGGCGCTACGTGTACTTCCGCTGGCGCCAGCCCGGTGTCGATACCCTGGACCAGGACTACCGCGTGAACGTGGCGGGCACGCCACAACTCGAGCGGCTCCCCCGCAACGCGGTGGACACGATTCCGCTCGCCAACGGTGTCTGGTCGCCCGATCGTCGCCGCCAGGTGGTCGTCCTGAAGGGCGACCTGTGGCTGGTCGATCTCGGCGGTGCCAAGCGCCGGCTCACGCAGACACCGGTTGCAGAATCCGCGCCAGCGTGGTCCGCCGACGGGCGCACGGTCTTCTTCACACGCGAAAACAACGCCTGGGCGCTGGACCTGGCCGGGGGCCGGTTGGCGCAGCTGACCGACATCCGTCGCGGCCCCGCACCACGTGCAGCAACCGAGCCCGTGGGTCAGAAGCGGGCGCTGCGCGATCAGCAGCGCGAGCTCTTCGATTTCATCCGCCGCCAGCTGGCCGACGAGCGGCTCCGTGCCGACACGGACACCGTGGCGACGGTCAAGCCGCTGTACCTCGCCGAGCGACAGACTGTGGCGCGGCTGCAGGCCGCGCCCGACGGGCGGTTCGTGCTGGTCACGTTCACGGAGCGGCCGCGGGGCGACTCCACCGACGGCCGGCAGGTGCAGATGCCGCAGTGGGTGACGCAGTCGGGGTACGTCGAGACGCAGCAGATCCGCACCAAGGTCGGCGACGCGCAGCCGAGACAGAAGGCGGCGCTCGTCGAGGTCGCCACGGGGAAGGTGACTTGGATGGGGCGTGACACGACGGGAAACGAGAAACGGGAAACGGATGCGTCCGGCCTCGGGTTCTCGTTCAGCGGGCAGCATGCTCTCGTGCGCATCACATCGACCGACTACAACGACGCGTGGCTGGTCATCGTCGATCTTCCGTCGCTCGCGCAGCGCGAGGTGGCGCACCTGCACGACGACGCGTGGCTCGATGGACCGCTCTCCGGGACAGCGGGGTGGCTGCCCGGCACCGAGACCGTCTACTACGGCAGCGAGGAGACGGGCTACGCGCACCTGTACACCGTGCCAGCGGCCGGCGGGCCCGCGCGCGCCCTGACGAGCGGCAACTGGGAAGTCCAGCAGGTGGACGTGCCCCCCGCCGAAGGCGGGCGCACGATCTATCTGCACACCAACGAAGGCGACTTCGGCCAGGTCCACTTCTACGCGCTCGACGTCGCGTCGGCGCGGCGCACGCAGCTCACCGGCGCCGAGGGACGTCAGGACGTCGTTCGATCGCCCGACGGACGGACGCTGGCCGTGCTGCAGTCGACGGCGAACCATCCTCCCGAGCTGTACTTCCAGGCCGCCGGTGCCCAGGCGCGCAAGATCACGGAGAGCACCACGCCGGAGTTCCGGAGCTACGACTGGATCAAACCCGAGATCGTGCTGATCCCGGCGTCAGGGGGCGTCCAAGTGCCGGCCCGGCTCTATCGTCCGCGCGGCACGGCCGCGAACGGCGCGGCGGTGATCTTCGTGCACGGCGCCGGCTACCTCCAGAACGTGCACAAGTGGTGGTCCAGCTACTACCGGGAATACATGTTCCACCATTTGCTGGCCGCGCGCGGCTACACGGTGCTCGACCTCGACTACCGCGGCAGTGCGGGCCAGGGGCGTGCGTGGCGCACCGCGATCTACCGGCACATGGGCGGCCTCGATCTCGACGATCAGGTGTCGGGCGCGAGATGGCTGGTGGCCAACGCGGCCATCGACTCGTCGCGGATCGGCATTTACGGCGGGAGCTACGGCGGATTCATCACCCTGATGGCGCTGTTTACCAAGCCGGGCGTGTTTGCGGCGGGAGCGGCGCTCCGCCCGGTGACCGACTGGGCGCACTACAACCATCCCTACACCGCGCGCATCCTCAACGAACCGCAGAGCGACACCGTCGCCTACAAACAGTCGTCGCCGATCTACTTTGCCGAGGGACTCACGGGGCGCTTGCTGATCTGTCACGGTATGGTGGATGACAACGTGCACTTTCAGGACACGGCGCGGCTGATCCAGCGTCTGATCGAGCTGGGCAAGGACAACTGGGAGGCGGCGGTGTATCCGGTCGAGCCGCACGGGTTCAGGCGGAATGACAGTTGGACGGATGAGTACCGCCGGATACTGAGACTGTTCGAACAGTCGCTAGCACGCCGCTCCTAGGAGACGCCAAGGCGCCAAGGCGCCTGAGTGGTGCACAGCGCGCAGGGCACAGGAAGCTGGTCCTGTTCTCCAATCCCTGTTCACCACTTCGGCGTATTGGCGTCTTAGCGTCTCCTTCTCTACCAGACTAGCCACTAGTTCCCTATCTTCGGTGCGGGGGCGGTAGCTCAGCTGGGAGAGCACCTGGTTTGCAACCAGGGGGTCAGGGGTTCGAATCCCCTCCGCTCCACTCCACACCCGCTTCGGAGATTCCCCATGCCGCGGTTCCCGCTCGTCCTCACCGTCCTCCTCGTGCCTGCTGCTGCCGCCCAGCAGACGCCGCAGACGCCGCTGCGCATCGCAGCGAGCAGCTTCGCCTCCGTCGAGGTCCACCTCAACGCCCGGCGCATCGGGACGAGCTGGTACGAGGAAGATGCCAGCCTCTCGGGCCCTTCCCGCATCGTGATTACCTACGGCCAGCCGCACGCGCGCGGCCGGCGCGTGGAAGGCGGGCTCATCCCGCTCGACACGGTGTGGCGCTTCGGTGCGAACATGGCCACCACGCTCCACACCGACCTCGACATCACCCTGGGCGACGTGAAGCTGCCGCGGGGCGACTACTCGCTGTTTGTGCTGTACACGCGGGCAGGGTGGCAGCTCATCGTGAATCGCGGCACGGGGCAATGGGGCACGGACCGCAATCCCGCGCTCGACCTCGGCCGGGTGCCGCTCGCGAGTCGAGCGCTGGCCGAGCCGGAAGGCTCGCTCACGATCTACCTGGTACCCGACGCCGCCCAGCCGACGACCGGCTATGCCGACTTGCGCGGCGCGCTCCGGATCAAGTGGGGCAGCACGGAGCTGAGTACCGGATGGCGCATCGACCAGTAAGCGTCTAGCGCACTCGCAGACGGACGTCGATGTCCGCGATGATCTCCCGCGGCGGGCCGCGCTTCACCCAGCCACGCTGCCGGCCGCGATCGCCGTGCTCGCCGCGCCCCCCGCGCTGGCGTATCCCCTCCCCTCCTTCCTATCTTCGTGCCCGGGGCGGCCCCTGCCGCTCCATCACTTCGAAGGAGGCCAGCCGATGAACGCAAGTACTGCACGCGCGCTCTTGGTGGGACTCTTGGTCGCGGTGTGGGTCTATGTCTCCGTGGTAGCGCGGGTCAACTTGGCCGTGTGGGTGGGCCTCGTGGCGCTCGGGTGCTCGTTCGCCGCGGGGGGCGGGGTGCCGGGCCTGCAGAAGACCTTGGTGGGTACGCTCTCCGGCGTCGTGTGGTTCCTGGTCGCGGTCATGGTCCGCGACGCCGTTGGGGGCACCACGATAGTCCGCGCGCTGATCTTCGGCGCGACGGCGTCTGGGATCATGCTCCTGGCGCGCGTACCGCTCATGGCGTTCACGGCGGGTGCGTTCGCCGGCGCCGGCGTGGCGTGGGCTGCGGGAGTGAACACCGTGACCGAGGCGATTCGGGTCGGTGTCGCGCTCGCGATCGGCGCGTTGATCGGCTTCGTCGCCGAGCGCGTGGGTGGTATGGTCGCCGCCCGCCGCATGTAGCACCGCGTCGTCACTCGGGGGTCGGCTACATTTGCCGGCCCCCGTGTTGTTCCTCTATCTTCGTTTCGCCCCTCTCGTGGAGCTCTTCCCAGATGCGTCTGCTGCGTTGGCCGGGTCCCCTCGGGGCGGTTGCCGCCGTTGCGGTCCTTGCGTGCAACCCGGGCGACCGCGGACGCCGGTGAAGCCATCGAGCTCTCGGGCCGATGGGGTCCGCCTCAAGGTGTGGCGCGCCGACGGGACCGTCGTCTTCGACAGTCAGTCCGGCGCCGCCGATGATGCGGCGGCCGTGACACCGCTCGGCGGCGGCAGCATTAAGATTCACCAGTAGGAAGGGAGGGAGCGCTGTGAGTGACTTGCGTTATCCCATCGGTCCTTTTTCCCGGGTGTCGAGCCTGACGCCCGAGCAGCGCGCGGTCTGCATCGAGCAAATCGCGGCTGCGCCCGCGCATTTCCGCCGGGCGGTGAGCGGCCTCACGCCGGCTCAGCTCGACACGCCGTATCGCGACGGCGGCTGGACCGTGCGCCAGGTCG
This sequence comes from Gemmatimonadales bacterium, assembly GCA_036004985.1. GTDB lineage: Bacteria > Gemmatimonadota > Gemmatimonadetes > Gemmatimonadales > GWC2-71-9 > 20CM-2-65-7. Next base: position 21,128 of record DASYQX010000043.1, on the reverse strand, counting down.
CGCACCACGTCCCCGACAGCCACATGAACGCGTACCTGCGCTTCAAGTTCGGATTGACCGAGGACGCGCCGGCGATCAAGACCTACGAGGAAAAAGACTGGGCCAAGACGCCCGAAGTGGCTGCGACACCGGTGGAGGTGTCGCTGGTCCTGCTCGAGGCGCTGCACGTCCGCTGGGTCACGTTGCTCCGGGCGATGACGCCCAAAGACTTCGCGCGCACGATCAAGCACCCCGAATGGGGAACGCCGAGTCTCGACGGCATGCTGGCGCTCTACGCCTGGCACGGCCGGCACCATACCGCGCACGTCACGAGCCTGCGCGAGCGGATGGGGTGGCGGTGACCCTCACGTCGCGCCCTTTCCGGCTCGCCACCGTCATCACCGGAGCCGCTCTGCTGGGCGTAGGCGCGTTGCGCGGGCAGGCGCCACCAGGACGGCCGTACCTTGGGCGATCTGCCGACCTGAACGACTGGATTGCGTACTTCGACTACGGCGTTGCGGGGATCCGGTCGCGACCGCACCGCGCCGATTCGGCTTTCTACTGGGCCTCTCGCCTGGACCCGTCGCGCGCCGAACCGCTGCTGGGTCGTTGGGTGGCGTTCTGGCTCCAGGACATCGGGCGCTTCGAAGCGTACCTCGAGGAGAGGCCGCAAACCCTGCAATCGCCGGCGGTGGTCCGGGCCGACAGCTTCTACCGTCGGTCGCTCGAGCGCAACCCGTTCGTGCCGCAGAACTTGCGTATCTTGCCCTACGCCGAGCTGCGGGGACGGTGGCTGACGGACGTGGGCACGCGAGGTTGGTTGGCGTACGCCAAAGGCAACTATCAGTGGGCGTTGGAGCTTTTCGGGCGGCTGGTCGCCCGGGACCCCGAGAAGTACGTCGGCGCACGTTACTACCGCGCCCTCGCCTACGTCCCGATGCGTCGGTTCGATAGTGCCGCCGTCGAGATGCAGGCGATGATCACGACGCTGCGTCGGATGGACACCACCGGTACCTTCCACGTCTACGAATCCAAGGAGCTGGTCGAATACGGCATCGGATTGCTCGCGCTCGTCCAAGGAGACAACGCTGGGGCTCGGGCGGCGTTCGAGCGTGCCCTCCAGGAGAACTTGGGGTTCGCTCCCGCGCATGCGGAATTGGGTGACCTCGCCCTCGCGCGGCGAGACTGGGCGGCGGCCGCCGGCGAGTATGCGCAGGCCGTGGAGCTCGCGCCCGCCGACGGATGGATCCGCTCGCGCTATGGCGCCGTCTTGGCGAACATCGGACAGGCGGCCGAAGCCGTGGTACAGCTGCGGCAGGCGATCGAGCTCGAGCCGTACTTCGCGGACTCTTACCTGACGCTCGGAGAGGCTCTCGAGGCAACGGGAGACCGGGCTGGCGCGATACACGCCTTCGAGGACTTCCTATCTCGGGCGCCGCGCCGGGCGACGCAGCAGATCGAGAATGCCCAACGCCGGCTCGCCGCCATGCGGGCGGGGCTCTGATGCAGGACCGGTGGGGGTCCGCCTCGAGCACCATGTTGCATCTGTCCCGCTGTGCCATCGTGATCGCGATCGCCGGCGCCGCTCACGCCGCCGGGGTGCGTCCGATGCATGGGCAGGCGCCCCCGGGCCGTCCCCGGCTGGCGCAGTCAGCCGACACGAACGACTGGACGGTCTATTTCGACTACGGCGCTGCGATCCTCCGCCGGCAGCCCAACCGCGCCGACTCGGCGTTCTACTGGGCGTCGCGGCTCGACCCCTCGCGCGCGGAGCCGCTGTTTGCTCGCTGGGTGGCCTTCTGGCTCAAGGACCTGCGGCGTTTTCAGGATTTTCTCGAGGAGAGCCCGCGGGTTTTGCACTCGGCGGTCGTATTGCAGGCCGACAGTTTCTATCTGCGCGCCCTGGAGCGAAACCCGTTTGTGCCGCAGAACCTGCGCATCCTGCCGTACGATGAGCTCCCGGGCCGCTGGCGCGAGGACCTCAACACGCAGGCTTGGCTCGCATATGCGGAGGGCAACTATCAACGCGCCGTGGATCGCTTCGCCCGGTTGCTCGCGCTCAATCCTGACAAGCACGTCTACACGCATTTTCACCGGGCGCTCGCGTTCGTCCCGCTGCGCCTCTACGACAGCGCGGGCGCCGAGATGAGCGCGTTGATCACGACGCTGCGCCGGCAGGACACCACCGGGACGACGTCGGCGGTCTACGAGTCCAAAGAGCTGGTCGAGTACGGCATCGGCTTGCTGGCGATGGTCCGGCGAGACAACGCAGGGGCACGGGCCGCCTTCGAGCGCGCCCTGCAGGAGAACCTCGCGTTCGTCCCTGCGCATGCGATGCTGGGCGACCTCGCGCTCGCGCGCCGCGACGCGGTGGCCGCCGCGAGTGAGTACGCCCAGGCGGTGGACCTCGCCCCCACCGACGGCTGGATGCGCCACCGCTACGGCACCGCCTTGCTGAACATCGGCCGGCCAGCGGATGCGGTCGCGCAGTTCCTCCGGGCGATCGAGCTGGAGCCGTCCTACGCCGATCCCTACCTCGGGCTGGGACGCGCATTGGAGACGGTGGGGGACGGCTCCGGAGCGGTGCGCGCTCTGGACGAGTACGTGCGGCGGGCACCGCGGCGGGCGACCCAGCACATCGAGAACGCCCAACGCCGGCTCGCCGCCCTGCGGGCGGGGCCTTGATGGTGGCGTTCTCCGACGACGATCCGGACGACGAATTCCCCGTCGGCGACGGTACCGTCGACACCAGGGCGGTCGTCGTGTGCCCCTACTGCGGCGAGGCGAACGACATCGTGCTCGACGCCGGGGGCGGCGAATTCCAGGAATACGTCGAGGATTGCCAGGTCTGCTGCCGGCCCTGGCGCCTGACGGTGATTTACGACGAGGCGGGGGCCGCCCGGGTCGCTGTCGCCCCGCTCGACGACTGAAACGCGCCGCCATGCTTCGACTCGGAGCCTTGCTGCTCCTCGCACCCGTCGCCCTGCACGCCCAAGACACCCTCGCCACCCAGGACACCACGCCCGCGTCCCGGCCGCCCGGCCATGGACACGTCGGCCTCAGCTACCACGATTACGGCATCACGATCGGCAACGCCGCGCGGACCAACGGCCTGCGGATCAACTTCCAGGACGCCGGCCTCGAGCGCGTCAACGGCATCAACCTCACGATCTGGAAGCCGCGCGAGCCCCTTTCCGGTACGGTGAACGGGCTCGCGCTCGGCGTCGCCGGGCCGGGCGCCGATTACTTGAACGGCATCGCGATCGGCCTCGCCGGCGTGGTCGCCGAGCGCCGGGCCCGCTGGATCACCGTGGGCGGGCTGGGCGTGGTCTCCAACGATCGGCTCGACGGGATTGCGGTCGGCGGCCTCGGCACCGTCGCGAACGGCCAGATCCGGGGCGTCGCCATCGGCGGCCTCGGGGCGGTCTCCAACGGCGACATCCGCGGCGTAGTGATCGGGGGGCTGGGCGCCGTGTCGAATCGCGACGTCACCGGCGTCGCCATTGGCGGGCTGGGTGCGGTCGCTGATCGCGACGTCACCGGCATCGCCATCGGCGGGCTGGGGGCCGTCGCGAACCGCGACCTCACCGGGATTGCGCTGAGCGGCCTGGGCACCGTGGCGAACGGCAACCTCACGGGGATCGGGATGGGTGGGCTCGCGACCGTCGCCAACGGCGACGCCGGCGGCATCACGGTGGCCGGGCTCGCGTCGGTCACGAACGGCTCGTTGACCGGGGTCGGGATCGCCGGTCTGGCGACTGTCGTCAACGGGCGCCTCCAGGGCATCGGCGTGGGCGGGCTCGCCGTCGTCGCCGACCGCGACGTCCGCGGCATCGCGCTCGCGGGCTACCGCGTGGACACCCCGCGCCTCCAGGGCTTCAGTGCGGCGCTGTACCTGCGGACGCGCGACCTGCACGGCGTGTCGATCGGCGCGTACAATCGCGTGCTCGGGCCGCAAGTGGGTCTCACGATCGGGGTCTACAATTCTGCTCGTGTCCTGAAGGGGATTCAACTCGGCGTGCTGAACCGGGCGCAGAACAACCGCGGCATCTTCAAGCTCCTCCCCGTACTCAACGCGCACTTGTAGACGTCGGCGCGTCGCTCCTTGCAGGGTTCGCGACCCACGATATCTTGCCTTCCGGAACGTGCTCCACTTCCCATTTCTGGAGGCTCCCGATGTCGCTGTTCTCGAGCGCGGGCGGTGAGTTCCTGCTCCGTTGGCTGCATTTTCTCGCCGGCATCACGTGGATCGGGTTGCTCTACTACTTCAACTTCGTGCAGGGTCCGTTCTTCGCCGAGGCCGATGCGGCCACGAAGAGCGCCGCCACGCAAAAGCTCGTGCCGCGCGCGCTGTGGTGGTTCCGCTGGTCGGCGTTGGTCACGTTTCTCTCGGGCGCCCTGATCATCGGGAAGCGGATGGGCGAAGCGCCGCCGGACGTGTCGGTCGCGAGCACCCCCTGGGGCGAGGCGATCTTCACCGGAGCGCTGCTCGGGACGGTGATGCTCGCGAACGTGTGGGGCGTGATCTGGCGGAATCAGAAGGTCGTCATCGCCTCCGCCATCGCCGCGGCGACGGGCGGGCAGGCGAACCCGGCGGCGGCGGCGGCGGGGCGGCGGGCGTTCCTCGCGTCCCGTACCAACGTCGTCTTGTCGGTTCCAATGCTGTTCTTCATGGGCGCCGCGACCCACCTGCCGCCGAGCCCCGTGACGAACCCCGCGGCCTATTGGGTCGGGGTGCTCATCGTGGTCGCGTTGGTCGAGATCAACGCGCTGACGGCGACGACGGGCCCCACCACGAAGCCGATCGAGAAGATCCCCGGAGTCATTACGACGGGCTTCGTGGTCTGGGCGGTCCTCTACGCGCTCGTCAAGTGGGTTCTCACGGCGTGACCTAGGGCTGCCCCGGAACGCGCACCGGGTACGGGCTGCTCGCGAACCGCCCGGTGCCAAGCTCGCCCGTGAGCCCCAGCCCCCAGCAGTACGCATGGCTCCCGGTGGTCATCCCGCAGGTGTGGTCGCCGAACGTATGCAGGGTGACGAAGCGCAGCGCGGTCCCGACGGCCGTGGGGGCGGCGCGGTCGTCGGTCGAGCTGTCGCCCACCTGGCCGAAGGCGTTGTACCCCCAGCAATACACCGTGCCGGCGGTGGCGAGCGCGCAGCTGTGCAGCCCGCCGGCGGCGATCGTGATGAACGGATGGCCGCCGGCCACCGCCACCGGTGCCGATGCGGCCGAGTCCGGCGTGGTTGAGCCAAGCTGGTGCCGCCCGTTGTAGCCCCAGCAGAGCGCCGTGCCACCCGGCTCGATGGCGCAGGAGTGGAACCGCCCGGCCGAGATCGTGAAGAACCGGTGCCCGCCCGACACTGCGACGGGGACACCGCTGCGCGTCGTCGTGCCGTCGCCCAACTGCCCGAACTCGTTCGCGCCCCAACAATAGGCGAGGCTGTCGGTCGTGATCGCGCAGGTGTGGCGCGCGCCGGCGCTGAGGACGGCGAAGTGCAACCCACCCCTGACGAGGACGGACCGGAGCTGGTTGACGAACGAGCTGTCGCCCACTTGACCGTCCGCGTTCAGCCCCCAGCAGAACGCCACGCCGCTGTCGGTGAGCGCGCAAGTGTGCTGCCCGCCGGTGGTGACCGCCGTGAGCACCGAGTCCGAGAGCGCGACCGCCGGCTCCGCACTGTTCCCCGGAAACCCAGTCCCGAGCTGGCCGGAGAGGTTCCAGCCCCAGCACCGCACCGTGCCGCCTTCCATGGCACAGGTGTGGTTTCCGCCCGACACGGGGACCGCGTTCACGAGACGGACCACGGGTGCCGGCAGCATCACCGCGTCCCCTGTCGTACCGATCCCGGTCTGCCCGTAGCGGTTGTAGCCCCAGCACACCGCGCCGCCCGGCGCCGTCGCGGCGCAGGTGTGGTTGCCCCCGGCGCTGACGTCGGTCAGCGGGTAGCTGGCCACCTGGATCTCGCTCGTGTCGGCGTGGCCGCTGGCCGCCGCGACGACCTGCGCGATGCCGAGCGCGACGGCCCGGACGACGCCGACGCTCGACACGGTGGCGACGCCTGTGTTGCTGCTGGAGAACGCCGGGAGGCGGTCGGTGACGAGCTGTCCGGTCGCGTCGCGCAGGGTGGCCTGCAGGCGGACCGAGTCACCGGGCACGAGCATGGTGAGGCCGGGGTCGAGCGCGACCGACGCGACCGGGGTCGCCGGCGGCGGGGGGGGCACGAACGCCGCTTCGCACCGGGTGACCGAGAGCAACAACGCCGTCCACACCGCTCGTCGCATGGGATCTCCGGGCTGGTTGCCGCCCGTGCGTGCTTCCGATTATATACGCGGCCATGGCGTCCGTCACGCTCAGCGGGCTCACGAAGACGTTCGAGGGCGCCGCGCGCGCGGCGGTGCGCGACCTGTCCCTTGAGGTGCGGGACGGCGAGCTGCTCGTCCTGCTTGGGCCGTCGGGCTGCGGCAAGACCACGGTGCTGCGCTGCATCGCCGGCCTGGAAGATCCCACGGCGGGCGACGTGCACATCGGCGAGCGTGTGGTCACGCACCTGCCGCCGGCGCAACGCGACGTGGCCATGGTGTTCCAGAGCTACGCGCTGTATCCCCACCTCACGGTCCGCGAGAACATCGGGTTCGCGCTGGAGATGCGCGGCGTCCCTCAGAAAGAGATCGACACGCGCGTCACGGACACCGCGCGGCGCCTCGGCCTCGCGGAGCTGCTCGACCGGCGGCCCGAGCAGCTGTCGGGCGGGCAGCGCCAGCGTGTGGCGGTCGCCCGGGCGATCGTGCGGGCGCCGCAGGTGTTCCTGTTCGACGAGCCCCTCTCCAACCTCGACGCGCCGCTGCGCATCGAGCTGCGCGCCGAGCTGCTCGCGCTGCACCGCGCCCTGCGGGCCACGATGGTCTACGTGACCCACGACCCCGTCGAGGCGATGACGCTGGGACAGCGCATCGCCGTGCTGCACGAGGGACGGCTGCGCCAAGTCGGCACCCCGGCCGACGTCTACGAGCGGCCGGCCGACGTGTTCGTCGCCCGCGCGGTGGGCGGCCCGCCGATGAACGTCCTGGAAGGACGGGCAAGGGGGGGGCGGGACAGGGTGGTGGAAGTGGGCAGCCTGGTCATTCCCGTGAACCTGGCCGACTACGAAGGAGAGCTGCACCTGGGCATACGCCCCGAGCACGTGGGCCTGTGCGGCGTCGAGCAGGGGGTCGGCGACGCGGATGTCCTGGTCGTCGAGCCGCGGGGCAGCGAAACGATCGTGCACCTCAACGTCGGTGGCCAGCCCCTCGTGGCGCGACTCCTCGGCCTGGTGGACGTACAGGTGGGCACGCGCGTGGGCGTGAAGGTCGATCGCGGTCACCTGCATCTGTTCGACGCGGCCGGCATGCGGATCTCGTGAACGGGGCCCGGCGGTGGACCATCGCCGCGACGGTGGCGGCGGTCCTGTCCGCGCTGCTCCCGCTCGTGGCGGCGCGCTGGGCGGAGGGGCGGTTCGAGCGCGCGCGCGCGCTCCGGACCGCGGCGACCACCGCCGCCTACCTGAACCTCGTCACGCCGGCAGCCCGCCGCGACTCGACAGCGTACGACCTCAGCCTGCTCCTCGTCCAGGCGCGTGCGCTCACCACGCTCCCCGGGTGGACCTCGCAGGTCGAAGTGTATCACCGCACCGCCCCGCTCGTGGACGCGACAACTCCCCCGCTGCCGGTGGCTGAGTTGACTGAGCTGCGGCGCGAGCCGGTGGCCCGCTCATGGAACGGTGCGGCGCTGGCCCCCCTCACGGGCCGCGACGGTGGAAAGATCGTGGGCGCCGTCGCGGTGCGGGTCGGTCGGCGTGGCGTGGGCGGCTGGCTCCTCGGCTGGACGCTGCCGGCGGCGCTCCTGGCCGTCGGAGCCGCCGGCGCCGCGGTCTTCCGACGGCGGTCGCTCGCGCGCTACGCCGCGGCAGCGTTGCTGCTCGGGCTCGCCGCGTACGTCGATGTGCATAGCGCCGCCCGCACGAGCACCGACCGTTGGCTGACGGACACACGGCTCCTGCTGCAGGAGGCCGCGACGCGACTGCCCATACCCCGCAACCGGGTCTCCCTTGCCGATCTGGCGCCGCTCGCCGGCGGCGGGGAATTGGCGGAGGCGCGCAGGGCGCGCGTGGCGCCGCACCGCGTCCGAGTTGCGGGCGTGCCCCAGGCGGCCGTGACGGCGCGCCTCGGGTCGGGGCGGTGGGTGGAGCTGCGCACCGTGCCGGCCGAGGCGTTCACGTTGAGGTGGCTGGTGCTGCTCGTCGGCCTGGCGCTCCTCGGGCCGCCCGTCGTGGCGCTGTTGGGCTGGTTGGAGCGCACCGCGCAGCGGCCGCGCGAGCTGCGCGAGACGGCTGCCGCCTGGGGATTCCTCGCCCCGGCGGGCCTGCACCTGGCGGCGTTTTCTCTCGCGCCGGTGCTCTTCGTCGTCTATGTGTCGGCGCACCGCTGGATGGGGTCGCCGCCGGAGCCAACCCGGCCGTTCGTGGGGCTTGGGAACGTGGCGGCGGTGTTACGCGATCCGCTGATCTGGATCTCGCTGCGCAATACCGCCCTGTACGCCCTCTACGTGCCCGTGTCGATGGCAATCGCGCTCGCCGTCGCGCTCATTCTGAACCGGGCGCCTCCCGCGGGGCGCGCGGTCCGTCTCGCCCGGACGGTGTTCCTGCTGCCGTACCTCTCGTCCGTGGTCGCGATGGCCCTCGTGTGGCAGCGGATGGACCAAACGACCTGGGGCCTGCTGGGCAGCCCGCGGACCGCGCTACCCACGCTGATGCTGCTGTCCCTGTGGGTGCAGGTGGGCTACCAGATGGCCGTGTTCCTCACGGGACTGCACGCGATCCCAAGGGCCTACTACGACGCCGCGCGTGTCGATGGCGCGAACGCGTGGCAACGCTTCTGGCGCGTCACCTTCCCCCTGCTCAAGCCGGTCACGCTATTCGTGCTGGTGACAGGGCTGATCGGATCGTTCCAGGTATTCACGTACGTGTATGTGCTCACGCGCGGCGGCCCCCTGCATGCCACCGATGTCGTCGCGCACCGCATCTACCGGTCGGCCTGGGAGTTCCAGGACTTCGGCTATGGCAGTGCCGTGTCGCTGCTCCTGTGCTTGCTCCTGTTCGGCGTGACCTGGACGCAATTCAAGCTGCTCGGCAGGCGGGTGGAGTATGCGTAGGCGGAAGCGCGGCGGAGTGGGGACCTGGGTCGGGGGCGCGCTGGTCGCGGCGCTGGCGCTCGTGATGATCGCGCCCTTCCTCTATATGGTCGCGACGTCGTTCATGAATGAGGGCGAAGTCCTGCCCGCAGACCCGCATCCGGAGAACTATGCGGCTGCCCTCCGCGTCCTTCCGTTCGGCCGCTTCTTCTTGAATAGCGCGATTGTCGCGGGCTGCGTGGCGTTGGGCCAGGTGGTGACGAGCGCCGCGGCCGCCTACGCCTTTGCCCGGCTCCGCTTTCCGGGGCGCGACCGACTGTTCCTCGCGTTCCTGTCGGTCCTCATGGTGCCCGCGATCGTCCTGTTCATTCCGCGGTTCCTGATCATCGACGCCCTCGGCTGGGTGGACACGTACCCCGGCCTGATTTCGACGGAGCTGGTCTCGGTCTGGGGCATCTTCCTGCTGCGGCAGTTCTTCCTCACGCTGCCGCGGGACCTCGAGGACGCCGCCCGGCTCGACGGAGCAGGGGAGTGGGCGATCTTTTGGCATGTCGTCCTGCCGCTCTCGAGACCCGCGGTTGCCACGCTCGCCCTCTTCGCCTTCGCGGACCAGTGGAAGAACTTTCTCTGGCCGCTGATCGCCACGCGGTCGGTCGAGATGCAGGTCGTGGAGGTCGGGCTAGCCACCTTCCACGGGATGTACTCCACGAATTGGCCCTACCAGATGGCTGTGGCCGTCACGGCCACGCTTCCTCTGCTCGCGGTGTTCCTGGTAACCCAGCGGTACTTCATACGTGGGGTACAGCTGTTGGCAGTGAAGTAGCCTATCTCCTGGTCACTGCCCGGAAGCTCAAACTCCAGGCGATATCCTTCACGTTGCCCTGCGGCCATTCCATCACCGCTTGTCCAGTCGGTAGCCTCCTCACCGTGCACGGGACGTCGGCCTTGCACACGCCCGCTCGCAATCCTCGCGGCACCGCGACCGTCACCGCGTACGGCCGCCCGTCGAGCCGGACCGCCTTTGCGCTCAGCGTCCTCGTCGCCGTGTCCCACTGCTCGTCGGCGATGTCGATCGCTCCTTGGATCACGTGCCGCGTCGTCCCGATGACCTGGGGACGCGAGGCGGCCGGCCGGAGCCCGACGGCCAGCGTCGTGTGCGGCGCGAGCGTCGCCTTGAGCGCCTGCGCCACCTCGGCGAGCGGGCGCTCGGCCCACACGTCGTAGGCGGTGAAGCGTGCGCCCGAGAGGCCCAGCGCGGCCAGCGACTGAGACAGGGTCTGCGGCTCGTCGTCCCAGTTCACGAGCACCACGGTCCACCAGCGCGGCGCCCCTTCGACCACCCAAATCGGGGCCGGACGGTCGCGCCGGACGCTCCAGAAGCCCCCGGGCCCGCCGCTGTCTGCGACTCGGATGGCGAGGACGTTCTGGCCGCCCCAATTGAGCACACTCGCCGGCACCGGATACCGCCGGTAGGCGCGCCAGCCGCTCGTCTCTCCCACCTTCACGCCGTTCACAAAGGTCTCGTCGCCATCGTCAACCTTCCCCAGCTCCAGCATGACCTTCCGTCCTTCAGTCCGGCCGTCGCCTTGGGCAGGGGGAGGGGCGGGCGGGAGCGTGAACCGGGTTCGGTACCACGCCAGTCCATCGTAGTCGGGGTGCCCCGCCTGCTCCCACGCTTCGGGAACGGGCGTCGTCTCCCAGGTTTCGTCGTCGTAGTCCCGTGCGGCGTACCGCGGATCGTCACCGGTGCGGAAGCGCCACGGGCCGCGCAGGCGGACGACGTCCGCGCCCCCCACGAGCGCGGGGGCGACCTCATGCTCGTCTATTTGCGTTCCTACGGGGCGGCCCACCGCGGCTGCCGCGGGCTGCGTCTTCTGGAGGAGCGGGATTCGATCGGTCGGGAGCTTCGGGAGGTTGTCGGAGAAGAAGGTCGCTCCACCGGATGCCGCGACCACGGACGCCCAGACCCGCGCTTCGTCGAGGGTGAGGGGCGAACGCACGACCAGACAGTCGGGGTCGTTCAGCCACGCCGCGCGCTGGTAGAAGCTGCGCAGCGCCGCGGCCCGTGCGGGTCCCTGAACGCCGCCCCAGCTGGCACCCACGTCGGGGCCGATCCGCATTCCGTCCACCACACCGGCGGCGTGCTGCAGCGGCGCGCCCGAACCCAGGAGGTACGCCTCCGTGCCGAGCCCATCTCGGAGCGCACTCAGCCCGCGGCGATATGCCTCCGCGTGCGTGAGCCCGCCGTAGTGCGCGGCACCCGCCGTGGCCCAGTGCAGGAAGTCGACCTTCAGGTAGTCGTAGCCCCAATCGCGGACCGCGCGCCGCGCGACGTCGTACAGCCATTGCTGCACTTCCGGGTGGGCCCCGTCGAGCGCGTAAACCCGCCCCCCCCAATCCTCGCGCGTGTCCACAAGCAGCGGAGCCCCATCGGCCGCCGGGGGCGGTGGGCCCTTCTGGAGCCAGTCCGGATGCGCGGCTGGGAGTCCCGACCGTTCCGCCACGGCGAATGGCGCGATCCACAGGCCGGCGAGCAGCCCCCGCGCGTGGATCCGGTCGGTGAGCCAGCGATGGCCGTTCGGGAACTTGGCGTTCGTGTCCCAATCACCGGCCGCCCGTTGGTACCCGTCGTCGAGCTGGATGTAGCGGAAGAATCGGCTGTCGAAGTGAGCGGTGCAGAAGTCGAGGTTCGCGAGTACGTCGGCCTCGGTGACGTTGCCGTACAACTCGTACCAGGAGCACCACCCCGTCGGCGCTGCGAGTCCTGCGAACCGCTCGCGGTCCACGGCGGAGGCGGGCGTCGCGAGCGCGCCCAGGGCCGCAAGGCCGTCGCCTTCCGGGAGGTAGGCGAGGCGCATCGTCGAGCTGTCGCCTTCCGGACGCACGGGCCGCGCCGGCAGCCAGTTGCTCACCGCCTCGAGGCTCGCCTCCGCCCCCCCGGCCGACAGCTTGACCTTGGCTTCACCGGGCTCGCCGGCGTCGAAGGCGACGGCGAGACCGCGGCCTTCGCGCGTCAGGCCGAGCGCGGCATGGCTCACGCTGTCTGCGGCTCCCACCGGCTCGATGCGGCAGGGGCTCCCCGACTGGTAGCCATTGACGAGGGCCAGCAGGGTGCCGGACGCGGGCAGCACGTCCGACTCCGGTGCCGCGAAGAACCGGACGCCGCGGATCGTTGCCAAGACCCGATCGGGGTACACGCTGACACTAATGCTTCCCTGCGCCCCTGGGCCTGCCTCCCAGGCGGCGAACTCGGCCTCGATCCACACGCCCCCTGCCGGGGCCGGGGTCCGGCCGCGGATGGCCAGCGATTCACCCCCCGGCGGCTGGCGGTTCGCAACGCTGATATCTTCCAGGTCGGCGAGCGGGACCAGCGTGTCGCCCACCCAGACGCCGAGCGTCGCATTCCGGATCAGCGGAACGGGTAGGCCGTCGCCATGGTAGGACAACGACCAGCGGCGCTGCTCGTCGAGGTCGAATTGCAGTTTCCCAGTCTGCCGAGCGCCTCCCATCGCCGACCCGCCTTGCGGTCGGAGGCGCCATAGCGCGGCCGAGGCGGTTCCAGCGAGGAGAACGAACGTGCGCCGATCCATGGCCTCAATGTTGATTGTGGTGGGGGCTTTGTCTACGCCGCTCGCGGCGCAGGATGCGCCGCCCGCCGCCCCCGCAGCGCCGGACGCGACCGCGCCATCGCGCGGGGCCATCGGCGTGGGCTTCGCCGCGACGCTGGGCTCCGGGTGGCAGATCGAGAGTGGCGAGATCGGCTACGTGCGCCGGTTGGGTGGGGGATTTGTCCGCGCGCTCTCCGGGAGCCTGCGTATCGGCGCGTTCGTCGATGAGGGCGCGATTCTCGGCGGCTCCCGCGGCATCGTCGCCGCCGGGACGGTGGCTGCGCGCACGGGGCAGATGCGGCTCGCCGAGATGGGTGACCAGCAGGCCCTGACGTCGATCGGCTTCGACGTCACGTTTGAAGCCACGGGCTACTTGGGTTCGCACTCCCCGATGCCGCAGGGATCGGCATGGGCCGCCGCGGCGTTGCTGCCGGGGCTGCGCGTCGGTAGCGGTATCGGGCCGCAGTACAGTCTGGTGGTCGGGCCGACGGTGTTCTTCGGATCCAAGACCGAAGTCCGCGGTCTGCTGGCCTTCCGGGTGGAGGCGCCGCTGGCGCGCCGGGAGCGCCATCCCTAGGTTTGCGGCCAATGGCCGCTCCGCAGCTCGAATCCGATCATCCGGGGCTGAGCCTCCTCGCGGAGGTTGCGGGGGTCCTGTCGTCCGGTCCGCCCGGCGAGGAAGGGCTGGGGGGCGTCGTCCTGGTGCTGCGCCGCGGCCTCGCGCTGCGGCGCTGCCGGTTGTGGCTCCGGTCGCCCGAGGGCACGCGGTACGTGCCCATCGCGCCGCCCGGCGACGAGGCGCAGCTCACGGGGGTCGCCCCCCTCCCGCCGGTCGCCGAATGGGTCGCCGCCGGTCCGTACCAGGAGCCCGTGCCGGGCGGCACGTTGCTGCGACTGCCGCTGGTGCACGAAGACGAAGCGCTCGGTTGCTTCGAAGTGATCATTCCGGAAGGACGCTACGAGCGGATGGCGCGCGACGTGCTGGTCGTCGTCGCGCAGATGCTCGCGCCGGTGCTGGCGGCGACGGAGCTGTCGCAGGACCTCGCCTCGGAGGTGGCGCAGCGGACGCGCGAGCTCGAGGCCCAGCGGAACTTCGCCGCGCGGATCATCGATTCGCTCCCCGTCGGCCTGTACGTGATCGATCAGGGCTACCGCATCCGCGCGTGGAACCGCAAGCGCGAGACGGGTACGCAGGGCGTGTCGCGCGAAGATGCGTTGGGGCGCGAAGTCTTCGAGGTGCTCGACCGCCAGCCGCGCGAGCTGCTGAAGCAGGAGTTCGAGCGTGTGTTCGCCACCGGCGAGATCCAGCAGGTCGAGATGGAGTCGCAGGCGAGCGGCGAGGCGCGGCATTATCGCATCACCAAGATCCCGATGCGCCTCAATGAAGACGAGATCACGCACGTGATCACCATCGGCGAGGACGTCACGGCGTGGCGCCAGGCGCAGCAACGGCTCACGCAGACCGAGAAGCTCGCCGCGGTGGGCCAACTGGCCGCCGGCGTGATGCACGAGATCAACAACCCCCTCGCGACGATTCTCGCCTGCTCCGAGGCGCTCGAGCAGCGGCTCGCCGACCTGCCGGCCGGCGATCGGCTCCCGCAGGAGGAGTACATCAAGATCATCGATACGGAGGTGCAGCGGTGCCGCCGCATCGTGGACGGCCTGCTGGACTTCTCGCGTCCCAAGACCGGCCACAAGCGCTCCGTGGACATCGGGGGCGTGATCGAGCAGACGCTGTTTCTGCTGAAACACCACGATCGGTTCAAGTGGCTCACGGTAGACCGCCAGCTCGCGTCGGACCTGCCGGCCTTGCAGGCCGATTCGGAGCGGCTGGTGCAGTGCTTCATGGCCCTGATGCTCAACGCGATGGACGCGATGAACTCGCGCGGCGTGCTCACCGTCCGGACGCGGCTCAACCCCCACCGCACCGACGAAATCCTCGTCGAGTTCATCGACACCGGCGCGGGGATCCGACAGGAGGACCTCTCGAAGATCTTCGAGCCGTTCTTCACGACCAAACCGCAGGGCCGGGGGACCGGGCTGGGGCTCTCGGTGGCGTACGGCATCGTCGAGGAGCACCGCGGCCGCATCGAAGTGGAGTCGCAGCTCGGCGTCGGGAGCGTGTTCAAGGTGTACCTCCCGCTCGGATGAAGATCCTCGTCATCGAGGACGACAAAACGGTCGGTGAGTACGTCCGGCGCGGGCTGGACGAGGCCGGCTACCACGCCGAGCTGGTGGGCGACGGCGACGACGGCCTGCGGCTCGCGACCGGCGGGCACTACGATCTCATCGTGCTCGACCTGCGGCTCCCCAAGCGCAGCGGCATCGACGTCTTGCGCACCCTGCGGGACCGCGGCATCGGGTGGCCGGTGCTCGTGCTCACCGCGCAGGATGCCGTCGACTTCAAGGTCCAGGCGCTGCGGACCGGCGCCGACGACTACGTCACGAAGCCGTTCGCGTTCGAGGAGCTGCTGGCCCGGGTGGAGGCGCTGGGCCGGCGGCCCAAGGAGATCGCGCCGCCCGTGCTCAAGGCGGCCGGACTCGCGCTCGACACCGGGAGCCGGGAAGTCACGCGCGACGGAAAACGCATCGAGCTGACCCCCAAGGAATACGCCGTCCTCGAGTATCTGATGCGCCACCAGGGGCGCGTGATGTCGCGCACCCTGATCACCGAGTACGCGTGGGATTACCACTTCGACCCGGGGACCAACATCGTCGACGTCGTGATCACCCGGCTGCGCAAGAAGATCGACTCCGGCCGCGAGCCGAAGCTGATCCATACGGTGCGCGGCGTGGGCTACGTGGTTCGAGCGTGAGATGGAGACGATCCGAGGACGCCTCACGGCGTGGTACTCGGCCGCCTTGGTCGGGACGCTGGCGGCCTTCGCCGTGGTCCTGTACCTGTCGCGACGCAGCGCTTCGTACGAGGACCTCGACCGGCGCATTCAGTCGGAGGCGGCCCTGTCGGCGGGCATCCTGGCGGAGAGCTACGGCGCGCGCGGCGTGCTGCTCGTCCGGGACACCCTGATCCCCGAGGTCGCCGCGGTCCTCGAGGCGATCCCCGACTTCCTCATCGTCACGCACGCCGACGGGCACGTGCTGTTCGCGTCCTCCGATGCCCGCGCCACGTTCGGCGCGTTCGAGCAGCTCACCAGCCTGGTCAAATCGGCGGGCGGCGGACCGGCGAGCGGGGCGTACCGCATCACGCCGGACGGCCCCGTGATCCGCTACGTGGTGCGCCCCATCACGGGCGCCGGCCGGCAGTTCGGCGCGGTGCTGGCCGGCGCATCCACGCAGACCGCCGAGCTCGGGCTGCAACAGCTGCTCGGCACCCTCCTCGTCATGGTCGTAGTGGGTGTGTTCCCCGCGGTCTTCATCGGCAGTTGGATCGCACGGCGCGCGCTCGAGCCGGTGGACCAAATCATCACGGAGGTCCGGGAGATCACCGACGGCCGGAGCCTGCACCGGCGTCTCGCCGTCCCGATGGTGCGCGACGAGCTGGGCCGGCTCGCCGAAACCCTCAATCAGATGATGACGCGCCTGGAACGCAGCTTCGCGGCCCTGCGACGGTTCACGGCGGACGCGAGCCACGAGCTCAAGACGCCGCTCACCGTCGTCCGCGCGGGCGTGGAGCGCGCCATCACCCGGCCCGACCTGCCGCAGGAAACCCTCGCCGCCCTGGAGGAGACGCTGCAGGAAGTGAACCGGATGACCGAGCTCCTCGACGCGCTGCTGACCCTGGCGCGGGCCGACGAAGGGCGGGCCGAGCTGCACCGCGAGCCGGTGGACCTGCGGGCCATCCTGGCGGAGGCGGGGGAAACGGGCGAGCTGCTGGCCGAGCACGCGGGCGTGACGATCGAAGTCCGGACCCCGCCCGACCCGGTCGTCCTCGACGTGGATCGGAGTCGCGTGCGCCAGCTCATTCTCAACCTGCTCGAGAACGCGGTGAAGTACACGCCGCGCGGCGGCCAGGTGCTCGTGCAGCTGGGCTCGGCCAACGGTCGCGTGTTGCTCTCGGTGGCGGACACCGGCATCGGCATCGCGCCGGGCGACCTGCCGCACGTCTTCGACCGCTTCTGGCGCGCCGACTCGGCGCGCACCCGCACCGGCGAGCGCCCCGGCACGGGGCTCGGGCTCGCCATCTGCAAATGGATCGCCGAAGCGCACGGCGGCACGATCGACGTGCAGAGTCGCCCGGGCAGGGGGACAACGTTCACGGTCAGCTTCCCCCGGGGCGACGCCTAGTCCTCATCCCGGCGTCACCGAACTGTAACCGCTCCTCCACGGGCCCGAGAGGCTCCCGTCGCATCATGTCGGGGAACCCTTCGTCCGGAGGACGCGGATGCGTGCCGCCAGTGCTGCGTTGTCGCTCGCCGTCCATGTCGCCGTCGTCGTCGCGGTCGTCACGCCGGTGGATGCCCGCCCGCCGCGTCGATCGCCGTCCAAGGTCGTGATCCTCCCACTCCCTGTGGCACGGAACCCGCGACCCCAGAGCACCCTGCCACCGCCCGAGATCACCCCGATCGTTCCCGTTGCGTCGCCGATCACCTTCCCCGCGATCGTGCCCAGCGGCGTGGCGCCTGCGGCCCCCACCTTCGAGGTGCTCCCCCTGTCCGGCGCGATGCTTGCAGGACTCCCCACCGGGGACGGGGCGGCAGGCGAGGGGTCGCTCGCGGAGGAGCACCCGGCGATCTTGGCAGGCCCGCTTCCGGCGTACCCGGAGCTGTTGCGTCAGGCCGGGTTGGAGGGACGCGTGGTTCTGGAGGCAGTGGTGGATACCACGGGGCGGGTCGAGTCCGGGTCGCTGGTCGTCGTCGCGACGACGCACTCCGGGTTTGTCGCTCCGGCGCAACGGGCCCTGGCCGCGTCGCTGTTCCGGCCCGCCCGGATCGGCGGGCGGGCGGTGCGCGTGCGCGTCCGGGTGCCGATTGACTTCAAACTGGGCCGCGACAGGTTATGAGGATATGAGAGCGCTGGTACTGGTCGCGTTGTGCGTCGCGGTCACTCCGGGAGTGGCGCAGGAAACGTCGGCGCAGCTGCTGGACGCGGGCCGCGCCCAGCTGGCGGCGCGCAACCTGGACAGCGCGCGCACGCTGCTGCGGCGCGTGGCGGAAGCGCCCGACCGGGCGACCCCCGACCGCGTGCAGGCGTGGGTCCTCCTCGGCGTGGTCGGGTTCTACGCGAGCGGTGATTCCGCGGCGCGGTACGCGTTCCGCCAGGGACTCGCGCTCGATCCGGGACTCCAGGTCGCGGCCATCGACCGGTTCGATCCCGCGCTTGCCGAGCTCCTCGCCGCCGAGCGTGCCGCCCTGCCTCCCGGCGCCCAGCAGGCGTCCGACGCATCGGTCGTGCACGAATGCGTCGGGAAGTGCCCGGAGGGCGTGCAGCCGCCGCAGTTCACCTACTTTCCCAGGACCGAGTTCCAGGATGCCGACGTGCGCGGCACCACCCGCACGCGCAGCTTCCTGACGTTCCAGGCGGTGATCGGGGCGGACGGTATCATCGAGCCGGAGTCGGTGCGGATGTCCGGGGGCACGGCCCGGAGCGCGGAAGCGGAGGTGCGCCGGGGGCTCGCGCAGGCGCGGTTCCAGCCGGGGCGCGCCGCCGGCGTCCCGGTGCGCACGCGGGTGATGCTGCGGTTCGAGTTTGAGGCGGAAGGGACGACCTGGGTGAAGTACACGTACCGGGTGATGGCCCGGTGACTGTCATCGTTTTGTAATCTTGGCCCCACTAGCGCGTTAGCCGCGCGACGTACTATAACATAGCCAACAGCCAGGGAGACGGCGGCGTGTTCGACACTCTGATCGAATCCAAACGCAAGGCGGACAAGAAAAAAGCATTCGGCCTGGGGTTCGTTTCGCTGGTCGGGCACGGCGGCGTGGTCGTGTTCGCGGTGATTGCGACGCTGACCGCCGGCCAAGCGGGGGAACAGGCGCCGCTCGACACGATGATGGTGTTCGTGAACCAGGAAGAGCAGAAGCAGGAAGAGCAGCCGCCCGTGCTCGACATCCCGCAGCTCAAAGGTTTCCAGACCGTCGTCGCGCCGACCGACATCCCGACGAACATTCCGCCGATCAACCTGCAAGAGCATTTCGATCCCAAGGACTACACCGGCACGGGCGTCGAGGGCGGGATCGGCACGGGGATCGTCCCGTCGTCGGATCAGGTGTTCATGGAGTCGGTGGTCGAGGAGCGGCCCGAGGTATTGTCGGGGCCGCCGCCGCAGTATCCGGATCTATTGCGGCAGGCGGGGATTCAGGGGCGGGTGATCGTGCAGGCGATCATCGACACGACCGGGCGAGCCGAGCCGCCGTCGGTCAAGGTGATTCAGAGTCCGAATCCCGGCTTCGATCAGAACGCCAAGACGTACGTCCTCAAGGCGCTGTTCCGGCCCGCGCGCGTACACGGGCGGGCGGTTCGGGTGTTGGTCAATCTTCCGATTGACTTCAAGATCACCGGTCGACGCTAGTCAACCAGAGGAGCCATCGCCAGATGAGTTACGGGGAACTGTTTTCCACGATGGGGCCGTTCGCCAAGGGGATCGTGCTCGTCATGTTCGTCATGTCGGCATGGTCCTGGGCGGTCACGATCTCCAAGCTGCTGTACCTCCGGAAATCGCAGCAGGAAACGCGGAAGTTCGCGCCGGAGTTCTCGCGCTATCTGCAGGAGGAGCAGCTCGACGGCGCCATCGCGCTGGCGGAAAAGAACAAGAAGAGCCACGTCGCTCGCGTGCTCGGCGAGGCGCTCGCTGAGGTGAAGCCGCTGCTGCGGGATCGGGCGACGATCACCGCGGCCGACATCAACTCCGCGGAACGCGCCGTGGAGCGGCAGATGCTCATCATCACCGCCGAGTTGAAGCGCGGTCTGGGCATCCTGGCGACGACCGGGGCGACGGCGCCCTTCGTGGGCCTGCTCGGGACCACGATGGGCATCGTGAACGCGTTCCAAGCGATGTCGGCGCAGGGCGGCTCGGGCTCGCTGGCGGGCATCACGGCCGGCGTCGCTGAAGCGCTGATCACGACGGCGTTCGGCCTCCTGGTCGCGATCCCGGCGGTGTGGCTGTACAACTACTTCAGTACCAAGATCGACTTCCTGACGGTCGAGATGACCTACACGTCGAAGGAGCTGATCGACTACCTCATCAAGAGCGTCGGCAGCGAGTTCGGCCGGTCGATCTTCACGAAGGAGTTCCAGACGCAAAAGGCCTCGCAGTCCAGCGGCCCCATCAGCCGATAGGCCGGGGGAGACCACCCGATGGCCATGGCGGCTGGGAGCGGCAAGGCGGCGGTCCGCGCCGACATCAACGTCACGCCGATGATCGACGTGATGTTGGTGCTGCTGATCATATTCATGATCGTCACGCCCGCGATCACGGCCGGCTTCCAGGCGAGCATTCCCCGGGCCAACAACCCGGACGCGCGGGAGGAGACCGAAGGGGAGATCCGGCTCGGCATCGACAACATGGGGAAGTTCTACCTGGAGACCACGGGGCCGAACGGGAAGTACACGGGGATGCGGCCGATCAGCGACGACTCGCTACAGAGCTTCCTGACACGTATCTACGCGGCGCGATCGGTCGACAAGGTCCTGTTCCTCAAGGCGGACCAGGGGGTGGAATTCGGGCGCGTGCAGCAGGCCGTGGAGATCGCCCGCAAGGCGGGTGTCCGCGTGATCGGCGCCATCGCCGAGCAGGAGCGCCAGCGGCGCTCGGAAGGGCACTGACCCATGTCCATGGGGAGCGGCGGATTCGGGTCGGGCCTCAGCTCCGACATCAACGTCACGCCGATGATCGACGTGCTGCTCGTCCTGCTGATCATCTTCATGATTACGCTGCCCCTGTCGCGCCGCGTGTTCGACGCGCAGGTCCCGGCCGAGCAGCGGCCGCAACAGAAGCAGCAGGCCTCGAGCGACCAGATCGTCCTCGAGCTGAGGGCGGACGGCTCCTACGCCATCAACACGCAGCCCGTCGCCTTCGACCAGCTGGACGCCAAGTTCCACGAGTACTACGATCAGCGGCCCGCCAAGCTGCTGTTCATCAAGTCTGCGCCCAGCCGCAAGTACGGCGAGGTGGTGCAGGCCATGGACATCGCCCGGGGGGCCGGCGTGCAAGTGATCGGCTTCACGCCCGTCGATCAGGCGAAGCCGGGCGGCCGCTAGGCCCGGCGTCGCTCCAGGGACGCGGCACAAGGGGGGCACGGCGCAGCGCCGTGCCCCTCGTTTGTCTTGCGGTGTATCTATAGACCGTGCGCGAGTCGCCACGCCTGTTCACGTCCTACCACTTGCCGCTGCCGCGGCGCCGTCAGGGGCCCGCGGCGGCGCTCGCGCTCGCCGGCCACGTCGCGCTGGCCGCGGTCCTCCTGTGGCGGGGCGCCGT
>DASYQX010000042.1:0-4337 GCA_036004985.1 Gemmatimonadales bacterium | reverse complement strand
TTCAACCCCGACGGCAAGCTCATCGGGCGCATCGACCTGCCCGAGCGGTGCGCGAACCTGTGCTTCGGCGGCACGCACCGCAACCGGCTCTTCCTGTGCACGAGCACGTCGCTCTTCTCGCTCTACGTCAACACCCAGGGCGCGCCCGGCGGCTGATCAGGGCGCCTTCACCAGCTCGTCGCCGTAGTTCCGGCAGCCGTTGGCGCAGTCGCGCAGGGTCCCGGTCATGCGGAGGCCGCCCGGCTGGACGGTTCCGCTGAAGTTGGTCCCGAAGGCGTTCGCGTGGAAGTCGATCTGGGAGCCGACGAGGCTCCCCGTGATCTGGAGATCCGGATCCTCGGGATTCGAATAGTAGACATCCCGAAATCCGAGCAGCGCCCCCGTGATCATCGTGCCTTGCTGCTCGAGGCGGAAGTGCCAGCGGCGCGCCTCGCTGTCCCAGAAACCGCTCACGGCCGGCGGGGGCGTGGGTGTCGGAGCAGGCGTCGGGGTGGGGGTGGGCGCGGGTGTCGTCGTCGGTGTGACCACCCCGGTCGGCCCCTCATCGCCGCACGATCCCAACGTCACGGCAAGGGCAAGCCCGGAGGCGATCCCCAGCATCCGTCGCGTCGTCAGAGCCTTTCCAAGGTTCATCGCTTCCTCCCTGAGACGTCTCGCTCTGCAGGCCGAGTGCCAGCGTGGCCGCGCGGCTCGCGCGGCCGGCAACACGCGGCCGCAGCGGCGCTTGCGAGAGAACACAGCCGGGAGGCGGCGCGCAGCCGACTGCTCACTGGCTGCGCAGCCTTGCCCCCCTGCTGCACGGGAAGCGTTTCCCCTTCGGGACTAGCGCGGCGTCAGGACGACCGGGATCTCCACGATGTAGTCCACCGGGATCTTGTTCGCGCTCGCCACATCCCGGATCGCCTTCTCGTCGGGACCTTCGTAGATGCAGAAGGTCTTCGTCTTGTCCGCGTTGGCGTACGAGTAGATCCAACGCACCGACTTGGTCGCGTTGGTATCGTTGACCGCCTTCTTCCCTGCGGCGTCGAGTCCGGCGAGCGCTCCCGCCGGGAAGGTCCGTACGACCATGTAGCGGTGCATGCCCGCCTTCGGCGCGGCCACCGCGGGCGCGGCGTCAGCCGCGGCCTTCGCCGCGTCGGCGGTCCAACCGGCCGCGGGAATGGCCAGGGCCGCGAGCGCGGGCAAGACGAGCGATCGGAAACGCATGGGAATTCCTCCTTCTTCCATGATCAACGGGTTCGGTTGGCTGCGGACAGCAATCTACACCCTGGGCCCGGAAAAGTCCTGAGCAACGACGAATGAGTCCCGAGCTACGCCAGGAACTGGGTGATCGACCGGACGGAGCTCACGGCGCCGTAGAGCGCAAGCGCGAACAAGAACCCCATGACCGCGTTCTCCCACCAGCGGTTGCGGTGCTCGTGACCGATGCAGCGCGCGCTGGCCGTGATCCACCACACGCCTCCCGCCAGCAGCGGCAGCAGGACGACCTGGCCGCTGTTGGCGACCAGGGTCAGCGTGACGAAGTCCGGCATTCCCGGGACCGTCCACACGAGAGGAGAGACGAGGCACCAAACCACGATGGCGCGGTAGAGCGGATGCTGGCGGTAGTCGGACCGGATCGGCCCCGTCCCCGCCCGCCAGCGCAGCCAGGCGTGGCTGCCCATGTAGGCGAGACCGGCCGCGTGCCCGAGGACCGACGTGTAGATCGCCGCGAAGATGCCCAGGTAGAAGAGCCACCGACCGCCTTCGCCGAGCACCGCGCTCAGCAGGCGCGGCAGGTCGTCCAGCTCCTTGATGTGCTTGTCCGGATACAACAGCTCCGCGCCCAGCGTCCACACCGCGAGGTTGAGCACGATCATCGCCGTGATCGCCACCAGGAAGTCGTAGAGCTGCACCTTGCGATACTGGGGCCCGCGCCATCCCTTCGCCTCCAGGAAGTAGGGGTAGGCCAGGTTCATCACCGATCCGCCCACGGCACCGATCATGGCCACCGCGACCAGCAACGGGTTGAACCG
Organism: Gemmatimonadales bacterium; assembly: GCA_036004985.1. Taxonomy (GTDB): domain Bacteria; phylum Gemmatimonadota; class Gemmatimonadetes; order Gemmatimonadales; family GWC2-71-9; genus 20CM-2-65-7. The sequence goes on along the minus strand of DASYQX010000042.1, from coordinate 2,322 downwards.
GCCCTGCTGGCCGGGCATCTCGACCCGGTAGAGCCCTCGGAGGACGGCCGCGAAGTCGGGACCGACCCACAGGGCGCAACCTACGAACGAGATCGACAGCACGGCCAGGAAGAACTTGAACAGTCCTTCGAGCCGGTCGTACGCGGGCCGGAAAACCAGGAGCAGGGCCACGGCGTTCCCGAGGAGCGCCCATTGCCAGGTCTGGCCCGCGCGGAAGAGGTTGCGGAGCACCTCGCCCGAGCCGACCGTCATGTAGGACTCGTAGACGTGGCCCATCACGATGGCGGCCACGAAGAGGACCGGCGCGTAGGCGGGATGCAGCCGCGCGAGCCCGTCGAGCACGCCCTCGCCGTGCGGGTTGCAGAGCTGGTAGCGCGCGATCGCGGAGACGAGCAGGAACCGCATGAAGATCGCGACGACGAGCACCCACATCAGCGAGTAGCCGTAGTTGCTGCCGGCGACACCCATGTCGACGAGGTCGCCCGCCCCGAGCCAGGTGAGGACGATCACGATGCCGGGGCCGAGCGACCGCACGTACTCGAGGAAAGTCCGGGGAACGGGCGCGGGCGAAACGTTCATGGCGGGCGGAACGATTCGACCCGCCGCTCGAACTCCACGCCCGACCTCCTTGCGCCCAGCGGCCGCGCTCCGCAGTGCCGTCCGTCAGCGACGACGACGTCCTTGTTCGCACGAGTCTGGTGGCCGTCGAATACACGCACGTGAGTGATCACGAAGCCCGCCCTCCCGGACTGCCCTGCACGCGCCGCCGCGCGCCCGGATGATGCGGTGACGGCGAGGACGGCGAGCGCGATCGCGCACGACCAGGATCGGCACATGGGATTCGTCAGCGGACGCGGCCGCGGGCGGCGACTCTCCAGGTGCCTTCCACCCGATCTCGGCGGCCATAGGCGATCTCGTCGTGCATGTTGACGGTCGCGCACACGTGGCTGGGGACGACCCAGACCTTCTCGCCGATCTTCGCCGGAGAGCCGATCTTCACGTACCCGTGCTCCTCGTTCATCTTGTGCATCGTCCACGCCGGGCGGTCCGGGAAGAGGCCGAAGCTGCCGACGTTGACGGTGGCGTCGCTGGAGAACGTCTTGCTGCCGCCGTCGACCAGGCACTGTCCGGCCACCGCCGTGCTGACGACCGTGACCAGCACGCGCAGCGCGCACTCGTCGATCGTGGCGAGCTGGTTGGCGACGCAGCTGGCGTCGTTGAAGACGTAGGTGCCGGGGCGGATCTCCGTGGTGACGGGGATGAGGGGCGTCTTGTCGGCCCCCGGCGTCGACCCGCCGGACACGATCGGCACCGCGAAGCCGGCCGCCTTCAGCGCGCCGATGTGCTGGTCCAGGCTGGCCCGGGCCTTCTGGAAGCGCTCCGCGTCCAGCCACGACGGCCAGTAGAACAAGCCACGGAAGTCGCTGCAGGCGCGCGCGATCGCCACCACCTGCTCCGAGGTGGTGACGCCGCACCGCCCGACCCCGATGTCCACCTCGACCAGCGCGCCCACGCCGGGCAGACCGCGCGCGGCCTCGACCGAGTCGATGACGACCGTGACGCGACGGTCCCGAGCCAGCGCCCGCAGGCGGGGCAGCTTCTCCGCCATGATGGGATAGGCCACGAGCACGTCGTCGCCCGGCAGCACCTCGGCCTCGCCGATCTTCGCCACCGTGATGCCCGCCGCCCCTGCCGCGAGCTGCATGCGGGCGATCTCCGGGATCTTGTGCGTCTTGGTGTGCGGACGCAGCCGGACGCCCCAGCGGCGGCTCTGGTCCTGCATCTTGGCGATGTTGTGCTCGAGCGCGTCGAGATCGACGTAGACGGCGGGCGTATCGAGCGCCAAAGCGTCCATGGCGGGAGGCTATGCCGTCCGCGCGGGCCGGGTCAACTGGTTCGGGAACGAGGGGCCACCGCGCCCGGTGACGCGACAAGCGGGGACGAAATCGGACCGCTGACAACATGCTGGACCATGTCGCCCACAGTAAAGGCCGCCTTTAACAACGGTCCCGCGAGCTGTCTCATGGAAGTCAGCCTTTCCTTGCACCGACAGCCCGATGCTGCAGTAAGCTGCCGCGCATGCTCGCCACGACACTGCTCGTCCTCACTGCCGCCGCGGGCCCGGACTTCGACCTCCTCATCCGCGGCGGCCGGATCGTGGACGGCACCGGGAGCCCGTCGTACCTCGGCGACGTGGCCGTCAAGGAGGGCAGGATCGCCGCGCTGGGCCGGCTCGACGGCAAGACCGCCACGCGCACCATCGACGCCAAGGGCCTCGTCGTCGCCCCGGGCTTCGTGGACATCCACAACCACTCGGACGAG
>DASYQX010000041.1:0-24723 GCA_036004985.1 Gemmatimonadales bacterium | reverse complement strand
ATCCTTCTTGAAGTAGGGCTTGAGCGCGCTGAGGATCTCGAGCGTCGTGTCGGGCCGCATGTGCTCGTCCGCGCGGAACTCGACTTCCTTACCCTTCACTTTGACCGTCACCGGGACGACTTCATCCTGGAAAGCACATGCGTCCCATGCCTGCTTGGCGCGCTTTTGAGAAGCGACCGCGACTTCGTCCACCTCTTTGCGCGTCAGCTTGTACTTCTCGGCGAGGCTCTCGGCGGTCTCAGCCATGGACAGGCCGCACTGCGGATCCTTGAGCGATTCCCACAGCAAGTCCTCGAGCGGCGCCGGGCCGAGCCGGAGGCCCCAGCGGGCGCCCCGCACCACGTGCGGCGCCTGGCTCATCGACTCGGCACCGCCGGCGAGCACGGCGTCGGCCTCGCCCAGCAGGATCAACTGGGCGCCCTGGGTGATCGCCTCGAAGCCGGAGCCGCACAGCCGGTTCACCGTCACCGCGGGGACTTCAATTGGCAGACCCGCCTTGAGGGCGACGTGGCGGGCGAGGTAGATCGCGTCGGAGGACGTTTGCAGCGCGTTGCCGAAGACGGCGTGGCCGATGTCGGCGGCGGGGACGCGGGCGCGCTCGATGGCGTGGCGGGCGGCGTGAGCGCCCAAGTCGATGGCCGATAGATCCTTGAGGGAACCACCGAAGGCCCCGAACCCCGTCCGCACCCCGGACAGGAATACGACCGTCTTCATATAGAAGCTCCGCAGCGAGACTGGGGGAATATAGCGAGGCGCTAGATGCGTGCTGCCACGGCCGCAGTGACGTCCCGCGTCTTGGCCGTTCCTCCGATGTCCGGCGTCCGCACCCCCGCCGCCAGCGTCTCCCGCACCGCCCGCTCGAGATCGCGCGCGGCTTCGGGATGCCCCAACTGCTCGAGCATCAGCGCGCCGGTGAGCACCGCGGCCATCGGGTTGGCGGTGTCTTTCCCGACCATGTGCGGGGCCGAGCCGTGGACGGGCTCGAACAACCCCGCGCGGCCCGGATGCAGGTTGGCGCTCGCCGCGACGCCGAGGCCACCCACCAGCGCCGCGCCGAGATCCGAGAGAATGTCGCCGAACATGTTTGTGGTCACCACCACCTGGAAGCGCTCCGGCTTCCGGACCAGCTGCATCGCCAACGCGTCCACGTACAGATGCTCGGCCTCGATGCCCGCGAACTCCGCGGCCACGGTCCGGAACTTCTCCTGCCAGATCCGGTGAGCGGGGACCGCGTTCGACTTGTCGCTCATCGTGACCCGCGTCTTCCCGTGCGCTTTGGCCCACTCGAACGCCGCGCGGATGATCCGCTCGACGCCTTTGGCGGTGTTCACGTCTTCCGTGACGTACTCGTCGCCGCTGGTGCGTCCGCGGCCGAGATACAGGCCCTCGGTGTTCTCGCGAAAGATGACGAAATCAATTGTCGGACGGTCGGACGGTCGGACGGCCGGCCGGTCTGGGCGTAGTGCACAGAGATCCGGGTGGAGAAGCGTGACCGGTCTGAAGTTCACGTACAGATCCAGCCTGAACCGCAGTCCCAGCAGGATATCGCGGGCGTGCTCGTTGTCGGGCACGCGCGGATCGCCGAGCGCGCCCAGGAAGATGGCGTCCACGTCGTCCCGCAGATGGCGAAACGCGGCGTCGGGGAGTGTCTCTTTTGTTTTGAGGTAATGGTCCGCGGAGAACGGCAGCCGTTCCCACGTGAGGCCGAAGCCGTGCTTCCTGGCGGCCGCGTCGAGCACCGGGATGGCGGCCTCGATGACCTCGGGACCGATGCCGTCGCCCGCAATCACGGCTACACGGTGCGTCACGCTGACCGCCCTGACCGCCGCTTTTTCAGTTTGACCGCCGCCGTTTGATCTTGACCGCAGCCTCACTCGAACCCCGTCGCGCGGCCGCAGGAGATGCAGTAGGCCCACCCGACGTCCACCTCACTGCCACAGGCGGGGCACTTCAAGTCCCCCGATGGCGGCTGGCCGCAGTGGGGGCAGAAGTTCACTTTGCGGCTCCCCGGGAGCATGCTGCCACAGTACTGGCATTGCTTCGCCGAGGGGGCGTCGCCCTCCTCGACCAGGGAAAAGTGAGAGGGGGGAATCGGGTTCTCACCGGTCCAGCTGACTGGCTCCTCGTCGCCGTTGTCGCTTGGCTCGACCGCCGAGACAGCGGGCGACGGCGGCGCGTACGTCTGCTCGCCGAGCAGAAAGCGCTCCGCCGCGCGGCCGTTGACCATGACGCGGGCGTCGGGGAAGCTCCGGAAGTAGGCGGGGTCGGGGTTGGTGGCGGCGACCTCGCGCTGCATCGCGTCGCGCACGTCGTCCGCCTCGAGACGCACGTAGCCGCGCTCGCCCGCCAACAGACGCAGCACCGCCATCTCGTAGTCCTGGTGCGTCGCCACCTTCAGCCGGGAGCGATTGGACCGGTAGGGAACGAGCCGCTCGTACACTTCGGCGGCGGGGAAGGGCACCGCGACGCGCGTCTCGCGCGCCAGCGCTTCGACGAGCAGTTCGAACAACCGATCCAACTCGTCAGGCATTACCCTTCCCCCTTCCCCGTTCCGCCGTCCCGCCAGTGGGCGACCCACCGGTCGTACAGCACCGGGACGACGCCGCCCTGCTGGAGCACCTCGACGCCGGAAGGATCGCGGTACGCCTTCCGGTAGAACACGTGAGTGACGCCCGAGTTGATGATCAACTTGGCGCACATCACGCACGGGGAGGCGCTGACGAACACCACCTTGTCGCGTACGTTGCCGGGAGCTTTCACCAGGGCGTTCATCTCCGAGTGGATGCAGCCGCAGCTGCCCGGGACGGCCGAATCGCACTTGTTGGGAAGGCCGCGCGCATTGCCGTTGTAGCCAATCGCGAGGACGTTCTCGAGCCGTTGGTCGGTGACCACCGTTCCCACCTGGAGCCGCGCGCAGGTCGAGCGCTTCGCCAGCTCCTCCGCCATGCGCATGTAAACCTCGTACAAGGGGATGCGGTCAACCGGTGGAACAGACGCACCGGTGGGCAACAGGTTCGAGGAGTGGGTGTTGGCGGCGACGCCGTCCTTAGGCACGCTCATGCAGCTCCTTGTCGGGATCGTACTGCGCGTACTTCCCTCGCGCCCGTTGCTGCGCGAGCCAGGTATCGAACCCGGACGGGAGGAGGCCGTTGGAGCGCTCCTGCCGTTCGGCGGCCCGGATCGCCAGGTCGTTGGCGTACTCGTTTTTCGCGTGGCCGGCATGGCCCTCGATCCATCGCCAGTCGATATGATGCGCGGTCACGGCCTGATCGAGCTTCTGCCACAGCTCGAGGTTTTCCACGGCGCCGCCCTTGCGCCGCCAGCCGCGCGCCTTCCAGTCCTTGATCCACTGGCTCGCGCCCTTGACCAGGTATTCGGAATCGGAGACGTAGCGCACGCTGGCGTGCGTCCATTGGCGCCGGATCCACTCGAGCGTCGCGATCGCGCCGGCGAGCGCCATCTTGTTGTTGGTCGTCTGCGGGGTGCATTCATAGAAGTCCCAGCGCGCCACGCTGTCGCCCGCCGGCGCCTCCACCAGCGCCGCGTTGCCCCCGGGACTCGGCTTCGTGGAATCGTTCCCCAGACAGCTCTCGTCGGCATGCACGAGCACGAACGTGGTCGCCCTCCCACCAGGGCCCGTCACGGCTGGATGACGACGGGAATGTCGGTGTTCCGCAGAATCTGCTCCGCGTGGGACACGGTGACCTTGCTGTCGCGGCCGCGCGTGATGTGCGCGCCCGCGAACAGCGCGTCGCACTTGGTGCGCTCGACCACGCGCGCCACGACCTGCCCCGGCGTGCCGGACTCGATGTGGGTCACAAACGTCACCCCCTGCAGCGAGAGTACGGCTTCCGCCTCGCCCACCACCTGGATCCCGGCCGCGCGGTCGATCGTGGCGTGGATGACGTGCACAGTACTGTGCGCGATGCTCGCGAACCGAGTCGCGAGGGCGAGCGCCCGCCGGCTCGTATCCCGGCCGTCGAAGGCGATGGCGCAGGCGCTCATCGGCGACGGCTTCCCCCCGCATACGATCACGCACCGCTCGGCGATCTTGATCAGCGAGGAAACGGTCGCGCCCAGCTCTCCTTCGCGCGACGTCCCGCCCCGACGCCCGACGAGGACGGCGTCGACTTCGTGCGCCAGGGCCGCGAGCTCGGTGTCGGGATCGCCACTCCGCAAAGCGGTTTCGACCTTGAGGGCGGCGGCGGCGACGCGCTCCGCGGCGCGCTCCAGCATGGCCGCCACGTCGATCTCGACGCCCCACTCCCGGACATGGGCGACGACCAGCGTCGAACCGAACCGGCGGCCGAGCGTGACCGCCTGCTCCAGTGCCTCGTCCGCGCTGGGGCTGCCGTCCAGGCCGATCAGCAGGCGGGTGAACACGGTCCAAGGGCGGCGCTCACGGGAGCACCGCGAAGGTCTCCAGATCGCGCAGCCGGAATGTGAGGACCTCGCCGGTCATCGGTAGGCGTCCCGCCAGCAGCTCGTCCCGCCCGCTCGTCTCGAGTCGTTCGGCCACCACCACATATTCGGTGCCGCGGCGCTTGAGCGCCACCCGGAGCCGCTCGCGGACGGCGCGCTCGAGTGCATCGAGGGCCTCAGGAGTGAGAGACCGGTACTCGGGGATCCGGGGAGGAGGAGGCCGCACGGGACGTCACGCGACGGCGATCGTGCCTGGGGGACCCGTCACGATACGCCCGATCCGCGCCGCGATGGGGGTGCGCTCTCGCTCGAGCGCGGCGACCAGGGCAGCCGCGCGATCAGCCGGCACCGCGAGGAGCAGTCCGCCGGAGGTCTGCGCGTCGTAGAGCAGCGTTCGCGTGGCCTCATCCACGCCAGCGGCGAAGCGCACGTGCGCGGCGAGGGCGTCGCGGTTGCGCTGCGTGCCCCCGGGGACGGCGCCGCGCGCGGCGAGATCCGCGGCCCGCGCGAGCAACGGTATGGCGCGCGCCTCGAGTTCCGCCGCCACACCGCTCGCCAGAAGCATGTTGTGCAGATGGCCGAGCAGACCGAAGCCGGTGACGTCGGTGGCCGCGTGCACGCCCACGGCGAGCATCGCCCGGGCGGCGCCGGCGTTGAGCGTGGTCATGGAGGTCACGGCGGGCGCGAGCTCCGCGGCGGTCGCCAGGTCGCGCTTCAGGGCGGTGGTGAGCACACCGGTGCCGATCGGCTTGGTGAGCACCAGGACATCGCCGGCGCGCGCCCGGGCGAGGGTGACGATGCGGTCGGGGTGCACTTCGCCGATGGCGACCATGCCGTACTTCGGCTCGGGGTCGTCGACGGAGTGACCGCCCAGCACGAGCACGCCCGCTTCGCGCGCGACGTCCTGGCCCCCGCGCAGCACGTCGCCCAGCATCTCGAGCGGCAGGTTTCCGCGGGGCCACCCGACGAGGTTCAGCGCGAGCAGCGGCGTCGCGCCCATGGCGTAGACGTCCGAGAGGGCGTTCGCCGCGGCGATGCGCCCGAAGTCGTACGGGTCGTCCACGATGGGCGTGAAGAAGTCCACCGTCGCGACCAGGGCGCGGTCCGGCGCCAGCCGGTACACGGCGGCGTCGTCCCGCGTCGAAGCATCGACCAGGATGCGAGGGTCCGTCAGCACGGGCACGTGGCGCAAGACCTGCGCCAACTCGGCGGGGCCGAGCTTGCAGGCTCAGCCCGCGCCGTGCGAAAGTGCCGTCAGCCGGATCGTGGGTACGGGTTCGGTGGACATGAGTCCACCGAAGATAGCCAAGTTCAGGCTTCGGCGGCGATCACCAGCGCGCGCAGACCGATCAGCGTGCGCTCCTCGCGCGCGGCATCGTCGAAGCTGCCGTCGGCGCGCTGGAGCTTGAGCAGGGTGGGCACGGCCTTGGAGATCAGCGCGCGAGCCGGCCGAATCCCGGCGAGGATCAACGCCTCGAGCATGTGAAACAGATCGGCGGCCGCCCACCCGCCTGTCGCATCCTGCGCCGCGCCCAGGCGGCCGATGAGGCCGTCGAGGTGGTGGCGGTGCTCGGGCGGCGCGAGCGCCAACGCGCCCAGGACCGACGCGCTGAGGTTGAGCGTCGCCGGCTGCGGCCCCAGCGCCAGCTCGCGGATCGCTGCCGTGACCGCCGGCCGCTGCCCGTGCCGCGCGCGGACCAGCGTGCGGATCGTGAGACAGCGCGTGACCAACGCCGCGTCGCCTGCGGCCTCGAGCACCAGGCCGTTGGGAAGGGCGAGCGGCAGCGACTCGGCGCCGGAGTCGCCCGCTTCAAACCGGCCCAGCACCCAGGAGACCAACCGGTCGAGGCCCCCGTTCAAGGCATCGACGCCGAGATCCATGAGCTCCCACGCCGCCCACGCCGTCTGAAACACCGAGCTCTGGATCGAGCCGTCCATCCGCGTGAGCGCACGGCGCTCCTTGCACAGCAGCTCGGCGAGCTGCCAGTCGCCCGGCAACTCCTGGCCAAGCAGCTGGCGCGCCATGACGCCCGGGCGCGTCTTCAAGTCGCGGAAGAACGCGTCGAGTCGCTTGATCGCCTGCCTGATCTTCATGGCTCCTTACTAGAGGGTTGCGAGTGAAAGGTTCCCCCCCCTTTACGCGAGACGCCAGGCGAGGAGGCCGCCCGCGACGACGTAGCGCGCGGCGTCGAGCCCGGCGTGCGTCAACAGATGCCGCCGCCGCAGCGGCTCGACGTGCTGCCACATGACCAGGCGCCGCGGGAACGCGACGAGCAACCCCACGAGGAAGAACAGCAGCCACCAACCCCCCGCGCCCAACGAGTCGAACCACAGCGCCGCGAACAGCGTCACGACGCCCGCCTCGGCCAGGCGCCACCCGATCTCCCAGCGATTGAAGGCCCAGACGAAATAACCCGGGTCGACAACCACGTCCCAGCGGTAGCCGATGGGGGGTGCGATCACGAACAACGCCGCCACGGGCAGCCAGGCGCCAATCAACCGCCCCAGCGTCACCGGCCGCGACGCCCTCGGGAGGAGGGGGGCACGTAGCCGGGGCCGTGTAGGCCTCGGCCGGGGCGCGCGTTGGTGAGCCGCCCCTGCCGCAGCACAGCCTGGCCGTTCACGAACACGTAGGCGACCCCCACGGACGGCTGGTGCGGCTGCTCGAACGTGGCGCGATCGATCACAGTGGCCGGGTCGAATACGGTGATGTCGGCGTACAGGCCTGGGCGGAGCAGGCCGCGGTCCACCAGCCCCACCCGCTGTGCCGCCAATGACGTCATCTTGCGGATCGCGGACTCGAGGGTCATGAGCCGCTGCTCCCGGACGTAGCGGCCCAGGATGCGCGTGAAGGACCCGTAAGCGCGTGGGTGTGTGCCCTCCTTGCCGAACGGGCCGTCGGGCGCAACTCCGCCCGCGTCGGTGTTCACGGCGACCCACCATTGCTGCATCGCCGCCTGCACGTCGGGCTCGCTCATGAGGAAATAGATGGCCCCGCTGCGCGCATGGTCGGCGATCACCAAGTCGAACAACGTCTCGATTGGATCCTGCCGGCGCGCCGCGGCGATCTGGGCCAGCCGCTTCCCCTGCAGATAATGAAGGGAATCCTCGAACGGGAAGACGATGACGCCCTGCGGCCCTTCCGTGGCCCGATAGAAGCGGTCGGTGGCTTGCGGGGGCGCCAGCAGCTCCCGGCGGAGGCGCGCCCGGATCGCTGGGTCCCGCAGACGCCACAGGAGTGAATCGATCCCCCCCGAGTGGGCCCAGGCCGGGACGGACGCGGCGAGCGACGTGGCGCCGGCCAGATAGGGGTACTGGTCGGCGGTGATGTCGAGCCCCGCGGCCCGCGCCGAGTCGATGCGCGCCAGCACGCGGGGCATCCGGCCCCAGTTGCGCCGCCCCGAGACCTTGAGATGCCAGATCTCCGCCGGGATGTCGGCCTCGCGAGCGATGCGGAACGTCTCGTTCAGCGCCTGATCGATCTGCCCGCCCTCGTTACGCATGTGCGTCGCGTAGACGCCGCCGTGGCGCCGGGCGGCCTTTGCGAGCGCGATGATCTCTTCGGTGGGCGCGTAGAACGCGGGCGCATACTCGATCGACGTGGAGAGGCCCAGCGCGCCCTGCTCCATCGCCGTGTCCACCAGCGCCACCATGTGCGCCAACTCTTCGGGCGTCGCGTGGCGGTTCTGCTTGCCCACGACGGCCAGGCGGACCTGCGTGGCCCCGACGAACGTCGCGATGTTGACGGCGCTGCGCGTGCGCGCGAGGTGCGCGAAGTAGCCGTCGAAGTCGCGCCAATCCTCCTGCACGTTGTACTTCTTCATCCAGACGGAGTCGTCCATCACCAGGGTATCGGTGAGCGGGGCGACGGACCCGCCCTCGCCGGTCACTTCGGTGGTGATGCCCTGGGTCACCTTGCTGAACACCCGGTTGTCGATCAGGACGTTGGTTTCCGACTGGCCGAGCATGTCGATGAAGCCCGGGGCGACGACCAGCCCCGAGACGTCGAGGGTCTCGCGCGCCGCGGCGCCGGCCAGGTAGCCGACGGCGGCGATGCGATCGCCCGACAGCGCGACGTCCCCCTGGTAGCGCGGGTTGCCGCTGCCGTCCACGATCCAGCCGCCGCGCAGGATGACGTCGTACCGGGGCGCGGTCCGTTCCGCCGGGCGATTGCACGCGGTGGCGACAAACAACAGGATGACCCACGCGGGCGAGCGAGTGCTCACTTTCTCCAGACTCCTCTCACGGAATCGGGGCGGACGCGTTGCCCGCGGATCATCACCCAGGCGATGTCGCGCGTCGCGGCGATTCTGTCGGCCGGGTTCGTGTTGAGCACCACGAGGTCGGCGACCTTGCCCGGGGTCAGCGTCCCCAGCGAATCGGCATTGAGCACTTGCGCGCCGCGCCGCGTCGCTGCGGTGATCGCCTCGAGCGGTGTCAGCCCGCCCCCGTCCACCAGCAGCGCCATCTCCTCGTGCAACGAGAATCCCGGCACGAGGAGCTGATTGGCGGCGTCCGAGCCGGCGGCGATCAGCCCGCCGGCGCGTTTGAATTCGCGCACGAACTGGTTCTGCCTGGCCCGGGAGCGGCGGAACCCCTCGAAGTCGCGCGCGCGCCATCCCGAGCGGCGCAGCAGCCCGGCGACGTCGCGCACGCTGCGGGCGTCGGCGGGCACGTCCTCCATGCCGGGCCGGCTGAGCAGGATGGGATTGTCGAGCCGTGACAGCATCTCGTGCAGGACGAGGGTCGGGACGACGGCCACGTGCGTCGCGGCGAGCGCTCGGGCGGTGCGGGCCACCGACGCCGAGTCGAGCGCGGCCCACCCCTGTTCTTCGGTCGTCCACCCGGCGAGAAAGAGATCGTGGGCGCGGAAGTACACACCGGGATTCCGCGCGGCGGCCTGCACGACGCCCGCCATGTGCTCGATGGAACCGACGCCGGCTCGCGCGGCGGTGAGGGCATCGGTCTTGCCGAGGTGCGCCGCCACCCGCAGCCGCAGCGTCGCCGCCTCGTCCAGCAGCGGCCGCAGCAGGGCCGGGGTGATCTTGGTGTAAATCTTCAGATAATCAGCGCCGGCCACGGCGCGTTGATCGACCGCGCGGCGCGCTTCGGTGGCGGTCGCCACGCCCGTGGCCGTGGGGTACGTCGCGGGCGCACCGTCGATCATCGCGCCCGCCGTGAAGAATCGGGGGCCGATGATGGCGCCGAGGTTCAGATCGTTCTTGAGCGCGAACGCCGAGTCGTTGGCCCCGTGGAGATCGCGGACCGTCGTGACGCCCCAGGCGAGGTATCGCGGCACCGCCCAGCGCTCGACATGGGCGTGCGCGTCGATCAATCCGGGGATCACCGTCTTGCCGACGAGGCTGATGCGTTCGGCCCCTCGCGGGATGTTGATCTCGTTGACGGGGGCCACCGCCTCGATGTGCCCGTTCCGGATGAGGATGACGACGCCTTCCTTGGGCGCGCCGCCGGCGCCGTCGATGAGCGTGGCGCCCTCGAGCGCGATCACACCCTGCCCCGGCGCCCCGCAGCCCGCGAGGGCGACAAGCAGGACGGCGGCGGTCAGGTGACGCGTCGGTCGGGCGCTCACTTCGGATCGGGGGAGGTGTGGTCGTGGAGGATCTTCCAGCGGTCGCCCTGGCGCTGCAGCACGAGTGTGAAGGGGCCACTGGCCACGATGGAATCCCGGCGCATCAGCTTGAAGCGTGCCGTGGTGTAGGCCAGGTCGGGGGTGAGCGCCCGCACCCGGATCTCCTCGAAGGCCAGCGAATCGCGCGACTTCCCCGGGGCGAAGTATGCGGCCCGGTAGCGGTCGAACAACGCCTGCCAACCGTACTGCACGTGGCCCGCCGAGACGTAGCTCGTGAGGGAGTCGCGGGCATAATCGCTCATGAAACCGGCGAGGTCTCCGCGGTTCCAATCAGCGGCGGAGCGCTGCAACATCGCCGCGATCTCGGCCGGCGGGTCGCCGCGCTGCACCGGCGGCGCCGCGCAGGCCGTCATCGCGACTGCCACGCACCACGCACCACGCACCGCGCACCTCTTCAGTTTGGAGTTCGCCCCAACGTACCTTCCACCATGCCCGACGCAACCCCGCCGTGGGAGCGCATCGCGTACGGACCAGTGCAATCCCGCCGTCTCGGCGTGAGCCTCGGCGTGAATCTCCTGCCGCAGCGCTCGAAGCTGTGCTCCTTCGACTGCCCGTACTGCCACTGCGGTTTCAATACGCCGAAGGCTGAAGGCGCTCGCTGGCCCTCGCCCGACGAAGTGGCGCACAGTCTGAGCCGCGCGCTGGCGCGCACCGCGCCGCACCCAAACTGGATCACGTTCTCCGGCAACGGCGAGCCGACGCTGCACCCGCGCTTCGCCGTGGTCGTGGACCGCGTGCTGACGGTCCGGGCCGAGGTGGCGCCGGCGGCGCGCGTCGGGATCCTGTCGAACGGGCTCCTGGCCGGCCAGCCGTCGGTGCGCGCCGCGCTGCTACGGCTGGACGGCCGGATGATGAAGCTCGATCCCGGTCCGATGGAACGGGTGAACGGCGTGCACTACGACGTTGACAGACTCGTCGCCGATTACCAGGCCCTCAAACCGTACACGATTCAGGCTATGGTGGTTCGCGGGCGGGACTGGGATGGCGCCAGCGACCGGAGCATCGCCGCGTGGGTTCCCCGCGTCGTACGGGCGGCGCCCGACGCGGTGCAGCTGTACTCGCTCGACCGGCCGCCGGCCGATCCGAGCCTCCAAAAAGTACCGCGGGAGCGGCTCGAGCAGATGGCCGTCGCCATCCGTAGCGCGCTCCCGCGGTGTCGCGTCGACGTCTTCTAGCGCCGGCGTTTCTTCCGCGCGGCCTTTTTCTTCTTTTTACCGCCCTTCTTCCGAGCCTTGGGCCGCGACTTCTTGGCGGCCTTCCTCTTCTTCTTCGCTGCTTTCTTCTTCGCCTTCGGCTTCGCGGGCGCCATCGACTCCCTGAAGGGTGACGGCGCGGGTGTCGGAGCGGGCGACGGGGCAGACGGGAACATCGGCTCCGAGAATCCCGGTCCCGGCCAGCTGCTCTCCGTGTAATCCATCTGCTCAAGCATCGGATCCTCTCCTCTGCGGTAGGGGCTGGGCGTGGCCTATAGCTTACGCCGGGAAACACTCCACGCAAGTCAGTTACAGACCCGGTACGGACCGCATTCGCGTGCGTCGGGAGATGTTGCACCGTGGGTCGGGGGAGAACGGGGGCATCACCCCCCTGCTGTGACAAGTTGGCTTGACAACGCTATTTAGGCGGACTTAGGTTCGCGTCGCTATGACCAATCGTGGACTCATGGCGGCGCTCGCGCTGGGAATCCCCGGTGCCGCCCTGGCGCAGAACGTCGCGGAAGTTCAGGTTGCGCCCCCGTCCGTGACGATCCGGGTGGGGGAGCGCAGCGGGCTGCTGGCCACGGCGTTCGACCGCATCGGCAACGTCATCCCCACCGTGCGCATCATCTGGTCGTCGAACAACGTGGCCGTTGCCCGCGTGGACAACAACGGGACGATCACGGGCGTCGCCAACGGTGTGGCCATTATCGAAGCGCGCGTGGGAACGCGCAGGGGCCAGGCGGCGGTGCAGGTAATCGGGGGAGCCACCCCGCCCCAACCCCCTCCTTTGCAGCAGCCGCCCGCCCAGCAGCCTCCCGTCACGCCGCCCGCAGGCGTGGACCCGTTAGCCGGTCAGCCGGCAGGGACGGGCCCGGCGGCGGCGCTGCGGCTCGAGCCGCCCGCCATCTATCTGCTGCCCTCCGAGAACACACGGGTCTCGCCTCGGGCGCTGCGGGAGGACGGGTCGCCGGCGGCGCCGGTCGTCGTGACCTGGACCTCGCTCCGGACCGACGTGGCGAGCGTGGATCAGAACGGCAACGTCGTGGCCCTCGGCCCCGGGCAAGGAACGATCCAGGCGTCCGCCGCCGGGGGCCTCACGGCGACGGCGCCGGTAGTGGTGGCGCCGGCGGAGTTCGCCATCCGGGAGACATCGCCCGTGATGCTGTCTCCCGGCGACGTCGATACGCTGCATGTGATCGTGCCTTCGCAGAACGGCCGGGCGATCAATCCGCTGGCGCTGCAATGGGCTTCGAGCGACCAGAGCGTCGCCCGGGTGAGCCTGGCGGGCGTGGTCACGGCCGTGGGACCGGGGAAAGCGACGCTCGCTGTTTCGGGGTTGCTGCAAAACCGGAATATCGAGGTGATGGTGCACCGGGTGGCGGAGGCGATGGAGGTGCGGCCGCGCTCCTCGGCCGACATCCAGGTGCCGCTCACGGCCACGTTGAAGTTCGAGGCCCAGGCGCTGGCCGCGGATCGCACGCCGATCCCCGAGGCGCCGCTGCGCTGGGCCATCGCGGATCCCAGCATCGCGAGCTTCGATCCCCAGACGGGGACCTTGACCGGCAAGGCGGTAGGGCGGACGCAGCTCACGGTGCGCGGCCCGCGGGCGGGGCTCAGCGTGACCTGGAACGTGAGCGTCATCGCGGGCTCCGTGAAGTTCGCGCTGCCGCGGATCGGCGTCGGGCTGAACCAGCGCTACACTCTGCGCGCCAGCTACGCCGACGACCAGGGTGCGGTCATCGGCCCGGCGACGAACCTCGCGTGGAGCACAGACAACCCTCAAGTGGCGACGGTCGGAGAAGACGGCACCGTCGCGGGGGTCGGTTACGGCCACGCGCGGATCACGGCCACGGCTCCCGGCGGCAAGGCTGCCGCGGCCGATGTGTACGTGGTCGGTGAAATCGTCGTCGCGAGCTCGCGCGGCGGGAGGTTCCAGCTCTACGCCGCCGAGCGCGCCAATCTCGCGCAGCTCACTCGGATCGCGGCCGACACGGCGAGCGGCACCGATCCGGCGTTTTCCCCCGACGGCTCGCGCATCGCCTTCGTGTCGAGCCGCGACGGCAATGCCGAGCTCTACGTGATGAACGCCGACGGAACCGGGGCGACGCGCCTCACGACCGATCCCCAGGCCGACGGCCGGCCCGCGTTCACGCCCGACGGCCAGACGGTCGTCTTCCATTCGGCGCGCACCGCCGGGAAACAACACATCTGGGCCGTGAACGTGGACGGCACCGGCCTGACCCAGCTGACCAAGGATTCCGTCAATTTCGCGCCCGCCGTATCGCCCGACGGGCAGATCATTGCCTACGTGTCGATCCGCAATAAGACCTACGACATCTGGCTGATGTCGCGCGACGGCTCGAACCAGCGGCAGTTCACGCGCAGCCCTCAGGAGCGCGAGTGGGAGCCCCGATTCCTGCGCGACGGGACGCTTGCCTACCTGGTGGAGAAACGCGTCGGAAACCGCACCGTCCAGCAGGTGGTCCGGGCGGACCTGACGACCGGGACCGTCACGCCCCTCACCGGGACCGACCTGGCCATCACGTCGTTTGCGGTTTCACCCTCCGGTGACCTGCTCGCGCTGGTCGTCAACGCGCAGCCCGAGAACCGCCGGAACCCCATTTACAAGGTGTACATCCAGCCGGTCGGGTCCGGCACGCCCGTGCCGATGCCGACGACCGGCCAGGAGCAGATGGTCACGCCGACGTTCCGCCCTTGAAAGGCGGGGGCTGGGGGGTAGGGGCCAGGGGTTAGGGAGCTGAGACCGGCGTGCGCGCATGCGTCATCACCTCGACTGGTTCCCTGGACGTCGTTCAAATCGCCGACGTTCCGGACGCCCCCGCTCCCGGGGCGGGTGAGGTGCGCATTGCCGTCCGCGCCGCCGCACTGAACCACCTCGACTTGTTCGTCGCCGCGGGCCTTCCGGGCGAGTATCGCTTTCCCCACGTGGTCGGGGCGGACGGCGCGGGCGTCGTCGAATCGGTGGGCGCGGGCGTGACCGGCGTGCGGATCGGGGCCCGCGTGCTCATCAACCCCGGGATCTCCGATTACAGTTGCGAGTTCTGCCGCTCGGGAGAGCACTCCCTGTGCGTGACCTATCAGATGCTGGGCGAGCACCGGCCGGGAACGGCGGCCGAGCTCGTCACTGTGCCTGAGCGCAACGTGACGCCGGTCCCGGCGCTCTCGTCCGGGCTGAGCTGGGCCGAGGCCGCCGCCTTTTCTCTCGTGACGCTCACCGCGTGGCGCATGGTGGTGACGCGGGCGCAAGTCAAACCAGGGGAGACGGTGCTGGTGTGGGGCATCGGGGGCGGGGTGTCGCTCACGGCGATGCGGATCGCGAAGCTCTTGGAGGCCAAGACGATCGTGACCAGTTCCAGCGACGCCAAGTTGGAGGAGGCTCGCCGGCTCGGCGCCGATGTGACCCTGAATCACCGCACGCAGAACGTCGCGCAAGAGGTACGGGCGCTCACGAACCGGCGCGGGGTGGACGTGGTCGTAGAGAACGTGGGCGAAGCCACGTGGGACCAATCGCTGCGCTGCCTGCGGCGCGGGGGCCGGCTCGTCACCTGCGGGGCGACGACGGGGCCCAAGGTGTCGCTGGACCTGCGGCGCCTGTTCTGGCATCACTGGACGATCATGGGGTCGACGATGGGGAACGCGGCGGAGTACGCCGAGGTGGTGCGGCGGCTTGGACAGGGCGAGTTGCGGCCGATCATCGACCGCGTGTATCCGTTGGCGCAAGCGCGGGAGGCGTACCACCGGTTGGAGCAGGGGGAGCAATTGGGGAAGGTGGTGCTGGAGGTGGTTCCGGAGGTCGGCTGACCCCGGGCCGGCGGCCCGGGGTCAACGCCCAACACCCCGCTTCGCTCTGTGGCGCCCGCAGTATCGGGGGGACGCATCAACGCCCGTGCAACGGCGGGGCGTAACTCCCGTTCCCACCCCCAGTTAGCCCGTTATTTTCCGTTGCTTTTACCCATCTAAGTAATTAGGTTTTATTGACTTAGGCCGCTTCCGCGGCCCGCCCGATACCCGCTACCCGATACCCGACTACATGACCGGTCCGAACGTCCGCGAGCGCATCCTCCCCCGCCTCATCGAAGACGAGCTGAAGGAATCGTTCCTCGACTACTCGATGAGCGTCATCGTGCAGCGCGCGCTGCCCGATGTGCGCGACGGCCTGAAGCCCGTGCACCGCCGCATCCTGTACGCGATGCACGAGCTGGGGCTCGTGCCGGGCCGGCCCTACAAGAAGAGCGCAACCGTCGTGGGCGACGTGCTGGGCAAGTACCACCCGCACGGCGACGTGGCGCTGTACGACTCGCTGGTGCGCATGGTGCAGGATTTCTCGCTGCGCTATCCGCTCGTGGATGGGCAGGGGAATTTCGGCTCGGTGGACGGCGATTCAGCCGCCGCCTACCGCTATACCGAGGCCCGGCTCACCCGCATCGCAATGGCGATGCTGGAGGACATCGACAAGAACACGGTCGATTTCGTCCCCAACTTCGACGACCGGCTGCAGGAACCGACGGTGCTTCCAGCCCGGCTGCCGAATCTGATCGTGAACGGGTCGGCGGGCATCGCGGTCGGCATGGCCACCAACATCCCGCCGCACAACCTCGCCGAAGTGGTGCAGGCCATCAACCATCTCGTCGATCACCCCGACGCCGGCGTGAAGGACCTCCGGAAGTTCATCAAGGGGCCGGACTTCCCGACCGGCGGGATCATCTACGGGCGCGAAGGCATCAAGGAGTGCTACGAGAAGGGACGGGGGCGCATCGCGATCCGGGCGCGGGCGATCATCGAGGAGATGGAGTCCAGCGGCAAGCAGCAGATCGTCGTGACCGAATTCCCCTATCAGGTGAGCCCGGAGCGGGTGCACGAGCAGATCCGCGACCTCACGCTGGCGAAGAAGCTCGAGGGGATCTCCGACGTCCGCAACGAGTCGGACAAGGAAGGCATCCGGTTCGTGATCGAGCTGAAGCGGGACGCCGTGCCGCTCGTCGTGCTGAATCAGCTCTACACGCACACGCAGATGCAGGTGACCTTCGGCGCGATCATGCTGGCCCTGGTGGACGGCGCGCCGAAGGAAATGGCCCTCAAGGAGCTGCTGGAGCACTTCATCGAGCACCGGCACACCGTCATCACCCGCCGGACACAGTTCGAACTACAGCGCGCGCAGGACCGCGAGCACATCCTCGAGGGGTTGAAGATCGCGGTCGACCATATCGACGAAGTGATCCGCATCATCAAGCGGTCCAAGGACGCGCCCGCCGCAGACGCGGCACTCCGGAAACGTTTCAAGTTGTCGGAAAAACAATCCGCCGAGATCCTCAACATGCGGCTGGCGCGGCTCACCGCGCTCGAGATCTCGAAGCTCGACGAGGAGCTGAAGGACGTCCGCCGGTTCATCAAGGAGTGCAAGGAGATCCTCGCGTCGAAGCCTCGGCGCATGAAGATCCTCAAGGAGGAGCTCGCCGACCTGGCCCACGGGTTCGGCGACGAGCGCCGCACCGAGATCGTCGCCGACCAGGGCGAGTTCTCCATCGAGGACCTGATCGCCGAGGAGGACATGGTGATCACCGTGTCCCACGCCGGCTACATCAAGCGTCTCCCGGTCACGGCGTACCGCCGCCAGCGGCGCGGCGGCAAGGGCGTGATCTCCGCGCATACCAAGGAAGACGACTGGGTGGAGCATCTCTTCATCGCGTCGACGCACGACTACGTGATGTTCTTCACCCAGCAAGGCCAGTGCTACTGGCTCAAGGTCCACGAGGTCCCGCAGGCGGCCCGCGCCGCGCGCGGCAAGCCGATCGTGAGCTGCCTGGCCCTGAAGCCGGACGAGCGCGTCGCCGCGCTCGTGCCGGTGCGTGAGTTCTCCGATGATCAATACCTCTTGTTCGCGACGAAGAATGGCGTCGTGAAGAAGACAGTGCTCTCGGAGTTCGGCAACCCCCGCTCGGTCGGGATCCGCGCCATCAACATCGAGAAGGGCGACGTCCTGATCGACGTCCAGGTCACGGACGGGAAGAACGACATCGTCCTCGCCACCCGGCAGGGCATGAGCATCCGGTTCCACGAGAAGGACGTGCGCGACATGGGGCGCACGGCCACCGGCGTGAAGGGGATCGAGCTCGACAAGAAGGACCACGTCATCGACATGGTGGTGGTGCGCCGCGCCTCGACGCTCCTCACCGTCACCGAAAAGGGGATGGGCAAGCGCTCGGAGCTGGACGAATACCGCGTGCAGCACCGCGGCGGCCGGGGCATCATCACCCTGAAGCGCACCGACAAAACCGGCGCCATCGTGGCACTCAAAGAAGTGCTTCCCGACGACGAGCTGATGATGATCACCAAGAAGGGGATCATGATCCGGGTGCCGGTCGAGGGGATCCGCATCTCGGGCCGCAACACCCAGGGCGTCAAGGTCATGAACCTCACTCCGGGCGACCTCGTCGTGGACGTGGCGCGCGTCGTGAAAGAAGAGGAAGCGGAGAACGGCGACGACGACGACGGGGACGACGCCCCGAAGCCGAAGGGTAAGGCGAAGCCAAAGCCCAAGCCCAAGCCCAAGAAGAAGAAATAGGGTGGTCACTCCCCAGGACATCCGCGAGGCCGCCCGCGGGCTCGAGGGCGTGGCGCGCCGCACGCCCCTGCGCTACGTGGAGCAGCTGGGCGCACACCTCAAGCTCGAGAACGAGCAGCCGATCGGCGCGTTCAAGATCCGGGGCGCCTTTAACGCTCTACGTCGTATGCCGCACGACGTACGAGAGCGCGGTGTCATCACCTACTCTTCAGGCAATCACGGACAGGCCGTCGCGTACGCCGCGCGGCACTTCGGCGTGCGCGCGGTGATCGTGATGCCCGAGACGGCGCCGGCGGTGAAGGTCGAGGGCGTCCAACGCTGGGGCGGCGAAGTCGTCTTCGCGGGCCGGACGTCCGAGGACCGGCACCGGTGCGCCGAAGCGCTGGCGGGGCAGGACGGGCTCGCCATCGTCTCGCCGTTCGACGATCCCGACATCGTCGCGGGCCAGGCGACCGTGGCCCTGGAAATCGTCGAGCAGCTGCCCGACGTGGCGATGGTGGTCGCGCCGGTCGGCGGCGGCGGCCTGATCTCCGGCGTCGTGGCAGGCCTCGCCGCCGCGGGCAGCGGGGCGGTGGTCTGGGGCGTCGAGCCCGCGGGCGCGCCGAAGCTGCAGCGCTCCCTCGCGGCCGGCGCGCCGGTGCGCCTCGAGCGCACGGACAGCATCGCCGACGGACTGATCACCCTCAACGTGGGCGCGGTTCCGTTCGCCGAGCTGACCCGGCAGCGCGAGCGGCTGCGCGGCGTGGTGCTGGTGGAAGATGACAGCATCCGCGAAGCGGTGCATTTTCTCTGGCGCACCTGCCGGCTCGCCGTGGAGCCGTCGGGCGCCGCCACGACCGCCGCGGTGCGGACCGGCGCTCTCCGGCCGGAGGGCCCCACGGTGCTGATCGTGAGCGGCGGCAACGTCGACCGCTCGCTGCTCGAGGATTGACTTGACGATGGCCACCACCGCCGGCTCGCGCATTCTGGTCGCCGATGACGATGAGTCGCTCGTCCGGACGCTGACCTGGATCCTGAAGGAGCACGGCTACGAGGTGGCCGTCTGCCCCGGCGGCGACGGCCTGTTCGCGAGGATAGAGGAGACCAAGCCCGCCCTCCTGTTGCTCGACATCATGATGCCCAAAGTGGACGGCATGCAGCTGCTCGAGCGGCTCAAGCAGGACGATCGGTATCGGGACCTGCCCGTCCTCATGGTCTCCTCGATGCCGCCCGAGGAGGCGACGGTGCGCGCCCTGGGCCTCGGCGCCGCGGACTTCATTTCCAAGCCGTTTCGCGTGCGCGAGCTTCTGGCGCGGGTGGAGGCGCACATCCGCGTGGGCCAGGCGCTGGCGCAGGCGCGCGAAGAGGCCCGCAGCCGCGCCGCGATGGTGGACCTCCTCCACGAGGTCACCGACTCCCTTAAGCCGGACGAGATCTATCACATCCTGGCGCGCCGCGTGGCGCGCGTCCTCAACATCTCCAAGTGCTCGATGGTACTCGCCAAGGCGGGCGATCAGCATGGCATCGTGGTGGCGGCCTATGAGAACCCCATGCTCCGCAACCTCGAGATCGACCTGGCGCGGTACCCCGAGATCCGGAAGGCGCTCACGACCGGGCGCCTCGTCCTGGTGGAGGACGTCTCCGCGGATCCGCTGTACGCCGAGGAGCGGCAGCGGTGGGAGCGCGAAGGGATCAAGGTGCCCACCCGCTCGGCGGCCGCGCTGCCGTTCTGGATGAAGGACCAGCAGATGGGCGTGTTCTTCCTGCGCACCACCGGCGACGATCCGCCGCTCACGCGCGCCGACGCCCAATTCGCCGAAACGGTCATCAAGACGGCGGTGGCGGCCATCGAAAAGGCGTACGACTTCGAGACCGCCGTGTCGGACAAGCAGCGGCTCGAGAAGCTCGCGTCCACCGACGCGCTGACCGGGTGCCTCAACCGGCGCGCGCTGTCCGACGCGCTGGCCCAGGAGCTGGACCGGGCGCGGCGCTACAACCTCGCGCTGACGATCCTGCTCGCGGACATCGACCGCTTCAAGCAGATCAACGACACGCGCGGTCACATTGCCGGCGACTCGGTGCTCCGCCAAGTTGGAGAGCTGCTGCGCCGCGAGGCGCGCTCGGTGGACCTCGTGGCCCGCTACGGCGGCGAGGAGTTCGTGGTGGTGATGCCGGAGACGGCGCCGCACGGCGCGGCGATCTTCGCGGAACGGCTGCGGCGGCGGGTGATGGCGCGGGACTTCGCCGATCCGGGTGAGGACCCGCTGCACATGACCGTCAGCATCGGGCTCGCCTCCTTCCCGGACGACCGCGTGCAGAGCGCGGACAGTTTCGTCTCGCTCGCCGACCAGGCCCTCTACCGGGCGAAGAACGAAGGCCGCAACTTGGTGCGTCAATGAGCGAGCGCCGCTGCCCCAAGTGCGGGTCGGTCTACACCGACACCGCGCGGTTCTGCCCCAAAGACGGCACCATGCTGGTCGAGGTGCAGGCAAGGCCTGTGTCCCCCCCCTCTTCGGGGAGCGGCACCGCCGTGCGCACGCCCCCCGCGGCGGGCAAAGGGCTGGGCCTGGACCGCGCGTCCACCCTCTCGAGCCAGATCCTCGACGCCCGCTACCAGGTGATGAAAAAGCTGGGCGAGGGCGGGATGTCGTACGTATACCTTGCCCGGGAGATCTCGTCCGGCGAGACCGTCGCCATCAAGGTGTTGTCGCCCCGCCTCGCGGCCGACCGGAGCTCCGTGGAGCGGCTGCGGCGCGAGGCGGGGCTGGCCATGCGGCTCGACCACCCCAACGTCTGCCGCATCCTGCGCCTCGGTGAGTCCGAGGACGGGCTGATCTACCTCGTCATGCCGTTCCTGAAGGGCGAGCTGCTCTCCGACCGGGAGGTCCGCGGCGGGCCGATGGACATCCCGCTGGGGATCGGGCTGCTGCAGCAGATGTGCGCCGGGCTGCACCACGCCCACGAGCTGCAGATCGTCCACCGCGACCTGAAGCCGGAAAACGTCATGCTCGTTCCCGAGGACGGCGGCGGCGAACGGGCGGTCGTAATGGACTTCGGGCTCGCCAAGGAGCGCCGCGCCGACCCCGCCATCGCCAAGCTCACGGCCACCGGCATCATCCTCGGCACGCCGGAGTTCATGAGTCCGGAGCAGATCCGCGGCAAGCCGCTGGACGCGCGCAGCGACGTCTACGCGCTGGGCATCGTGGCCTTCGAGATGTTCACCGGGAAGCTCCCCTTCCAGGGCCGCAACGCGCAGGAGATGATGATCGCGCGCCTGCGGGGCCACCCCATCCCCGTCCGGCAGCTCCGCGCCGACACGCCGCCCGTCGTCGAGAAGGCGCTCACCAAGGCCCTCCAGACGAACCCCGACGACCGCTTCACCACGGCGCTCGAGTTCGCCGACGCGCTGACCGGCTCGGGGGAATCGTCCGGCGGCCTGTTCGGCAAACTCAAGGAGAAGTTCAAGTGATCGCCCTCCCCCTCCTCGCCGCCCTCGCCCTCCAACAACCGACTCCCGTCACCGCCCTCCGGGCGGGCACGCTGATCGACGGGACGGGCGCGGCACCCGTCAAGAACGTCGTGATCCTGGTGCAGGGCGATCGCATCACAGCCGCCGGACCGAACGTTCAGGTCCCGAGCGGCGCCACGGTGATCGACCTGTCGGCGTTCACCGTGCTCCCCGGCTTCGTGGACGCGCACGTCCACTTGACCGGCCACATCACCGGCGACGGCGACTGGCAGCACCAGGAGCTGGTGGAGACGTCGGCCCAGCGCGCGTTGCTCGGTGCGGCGCACGCCCAGCAGACGCTCGAGGCGGGGTTCACCACGGTGCGCAACGTGGGCGCCGACGAGTTCACGGACCTCTCGCTGCGTAACGCGATCAACGCCGGCTGGCTGCCCGGGCCCCGCATCCTCGGCGCGGGCATCTCCTTCGGGATCAGCGGCGGGCACTGCGACGGCTCCGCCGGCTACCAACCGGGCAGCTCCATGAGCCGGGGCGGATTCGAGACCGGCGCGGCCGACGGCGTCGAGGCGGTGCGCGAGATGGTGCGCTACGACGTCAAGCACGGCGCCGACGTCATCAAGATCTGCGCGACCGGCGGCGTGCTCTCTCCCACCGACTCGGTGGGGGTCCAGCA
Organism: Gemmatimonadales bacterium; assembly: GCA_036004985.1. Taxonomy (GTDB): domain Bacteria; phylum Gemmatimonadota; class Gemmatimonadetes; order Gemmatimonadales; family GWC2-71-9; genus 20CM-2-65-7. The sequence goes on along the minus strand of DASYQX010000041.1, from coordinate 2,754 downwards.
GTACACGGAAGAGGAGATGCGCGCCGTGGTCGAGGCGGCGCGGATGTCCGAGCGCCGCGTCGCCGCCCACGCCCACGGACTCGAAGGGATCAAGGCGGCCGTACGGGCGGGCGTGACCTCGATCGAGCACGGATCGATCCTCGATGCCGAGGCCGTACGTGTGATGAAGGAGCGCGGCACCTGGCTCGTGCCCACCCTGCTCGCCGGCTACACGGTGGAGTCGCTCGCCGTCGCGGGGCGGTTGCCCCCAGCGATCGCCGCCAAGGCGCGCGCCATCGCCCCGCGCGCGCGCCAGTCCTTCAAGCTGGCGGTGGACAGAGGAGTGCGCATCGCCCTGGGCACCGATGCCGGAGTGATGCGCCACGGCAGCAACGGGCGGGAGTTCGGCCTGATGGTGAAGTACGGCATGACGTCGATGCAGGCGATCGTCGCCGGCACGCTAAACGGGGCGACGCTGCTCGGCCTCGAGGCCGAGATCGGCACCGTCGCGGCCGGGAAGCGCGCCGATCTCGTCGCGGTGCGCGGCGACCCCCTCCAGACATCGCGCTGCTCGAACACGCCGACTTCGTGATGAAGGGCGGCACGGTCTTCAAGCGCGACGGGCAAGTCGTGGGGAGGAGCGCCGCCGCGGCTCCGTGAAGCGCTTCCCCGCCTTCGATCCACCGGAGTACGTGAACTGGAGGCCGGACCCGGCGCTGGTCCGGGCGTTCCGAGCCACGATCGAGGGTAGCGCCGAGCGCGCCCGCCTGGTGGGCGCGCTCTCTCCCGAAGCCAAGCTCGAGCTCTACGCGGGGCTGCTGCGCGCCCGCCTGCACGACATCCAGCTGAAGCGCTGGGTGCGTACCGGCGTGATCTCCAAGGCGTGGCTCGGCACCGGCGAGGAGGCGGCCACCGTCGGTCCGGTGCACGCGCTCGAGCGGGGGTCGGACGTCGTCGCACCGATGATCCGCAACGCCGCGGCGTGCTGCGAGATGGGCATGTCGCTCGCCGACATGCTGCGGGCCTACCTCGCCACCGCCGACTCGCCGAGCGGTGGCCGCGACTTGCACGTCGGGTCCATCCGTCACGGTGTCCTCCAGCCGATCTCGCACGTGGGCGACATGGTGCCGGTGGTCGCCGGCATGGCGCTGACATTCAAGATGAAAGGGCAGCCCCGCGTCGCGCTCACCTGGGTGGGCGACGGCTCGACCAAGACCGCGGCGGCGCACGAGGGGACGAACTTCGCCGCCGTCCAGAAGCTCCCCGCGATCTTCATCGTCGAGAACAACCAGGTGGCTCTGGGCACGCGCCTCGAGCAGCACCACGTGCCCGGCGACTTCCGGGAGTGGGCGGCGAGCTACGGGATCTGGGGCGCGCAGTTCGACGGGAACAACGTGCTCGACGCGTACGCCGCCACGCGCCTCGCCGCCGAGCGCTGCCGCGCGGGGCAGGGACCGGCGCTCCTGGTCGCCGAGACGTTCCGGATGGGCGGGCACGCGACCCACGACGAGGCGGAGGCCCGGGAGACGTTCCCGGCGGAGCTGTTCGCCAGCTGGGGCAGGCGGGACCCCATCGGGCTGTACGAGGAGTATCTAAAGGAAGAGGGCGTGACGGTGAAGCGGCTGGGCGAAGTCGAGGCGGACGTGACGGCGCAGGTCGAGCAGGCTGCGGAGGAAGCGATTGCGAGTCGGGAGAAGATGCCGAAGGGGGAGACGGCGCTGTTGGGGGTGTATGCGGACGGGCGGTAGCCTGCTCGTGGCGTTGCTGCTCGCGGCGCCGGCGGTAGGGCAGGCGGGTGCGACGAAGGTGACGAACTATTTCTTCATGATCTCCCTGCCCGACAGCGGCACCGAGATTCGCGGCAAGGCATCCATCGACTTGGGCGCACGCGTGGTCGGCGGCCCCCATGACACACTCCGCCTCCATTTCGTCGGAATGACCGTCGATGCGGTTGCCACTCCGCTTGGTCCGTTACCATTCCGAGCGGACAGCGCCGGGATCGTCGTGGCCCTACCAGAGAACGTCGTGACGTTCTCGCGCGGTGACGTGGTGGGCCTGGCAAGCATCACCGTGGAGTACCACGGGACCCCGCGGGACGGACTAATCATCGGTGCAAACGCCCGCGGTGCCCGCGTGGTCTTCGGTGACAACTGGCCGGAGCGCGCACGCAACTGGCTGCCGGTCGTAGACCGGCCGGGCGCCAAGGCCACCGTTTCATTCAGCGTCGAGGCGCCCGGAGGCCTGCACGTCGTGGCGCCAGGCAAGGCTGTCTACCGGCGACCGACGGACGGGGGACGAGTGCGCTGGGTCTGGCAGGAGCGCCATCCTATCCCGACGTACACGATGGTGATCGGTGCGGGCAAGTTTACTGTCAGCAAGCACCGTCCCGTGATCAACGGCCGCGACACGATCCCGATCGAAGTCTGGACCTACCCCGAAGACTCGGCCTACGCCGACTCCGTGCCGTTCCGCCGCGCCACCGAGATCGTCGAAGTCATGCAGCGACTCATCGGCCCGTATCCCTACGAGAATCTCAAGCACGTCCAGTCCTCGACGCGCTTCGGCGGCATGGAAAACGCGAGCGCGATCTTCTACGCCGAGAAGCCCTACGTCGAGCGGCGCATGGGCGAAGGCGTCGTGCGACACGAGACGGCCCACCAGTGGTTCGGCGACGCGGTCACGCCGCGCGACTGGCCCCACCTCTGGCTCTCCGAAGGGTTCGCCACCTACTTCGACGCGGTGATTGGCGCGGCGTTGGATGGGGACACGGTGCTT
>DASYQX010000040.1:0-3036 GCA_036004985.1 Gemmatimonadales bacterium | reverse complement strand
GCCCAGCACGCCGATCGTCGCGACGGCGGTGGGGCAGGGGGAGGTCACCGTCGAGCGCGAGAAGCTCGACGTCCGCTCGAGCCTGATCCGGTTCACGAGGCACTTCAACGTGTCGGGCCACCCCGCCTGCTCCGTGCCGTGCGGGTTCACGGCGGCGGGACTGCCCATCGGCATGCAGATCGTGGGGCGCGCGTTCGACGAGGCGACGGTGCTGCGCGTGGCCGACGCCTACCAGCGCGCGACCGACTGGCACACGCGCCGGCCGCCCGTCGGAGCCGAGGCGCCGGCCACCTGAAGTGGTCGTGACACGCGCGTGGTCGTGACACGCGCCAGAGGAAGGGACACCGCCATCATGGATCGATCGCAGGACGAGCGGCTTGCTGCGCTCGAGGCCAGACTCGGTCGGATCGAGGCGCTGCTCGAGCGATCAGCGCTCGAGCACGACGCCGTCAAGCATGGGATCCAGACGTGGGTCACCGACTACGTGTCGCTGCGCTTGCAGCAGCTCGTCCCGGAGACCTGCGAGCATCCGCCGGCCGCCGAGATTCCGCAGGGACCCGTGCTGCCGGGCACCGCCATCCCCTGCACCGAGGAAGTGGTCCATCGACTCGGTCGCATCCCGATCCCGTTCGTCCGGCAGATGGTGACCCAGAAGGTGGCCGAGACTGCGCGGGCGGAGCACGTGACGCTGGTCGACGTCGCGTTCTTCGAGCGCGCGGCCACGTTCTGAGGGTGCAAGCTCTCGGGGGAGGATCTCTCGAGCTTCCAGCACTGGTCGCAGCATCTGATGACGGGACCCACGGTGTGACACTCCCGCGGGGCGAGGAGTCCGCCGATGCCGTTCACGTGCCGATCGAGGACGCCCTGGACCTGCACACCTTCGCGCCCCGCGACGTGGCGTCCGTCGTCGACGAGTACCTGCGCGAGGCGTGCCGGCGGGGCTATCGCGAGGTGCGCGTGATCCACGGGCGCGGCACCGGCACCCAGCGCCGGATCGTCCAGTCGGTCCTCGCCACGCATCCGGCCGTCGCGGCATTCACGGACGCCCCACCGGAACGGGGCGGCTGGGGTGCGACGGTGGTCACGTTGCGCGCGGAAGCCTGAGCGCGATGGCCCTTGAACGGGAGCTCGACGACACGCTCAGGCAGGCCATCCGCGACAGGGATCTCCGCACCGCGGACGTGGTCCGGATGCTCAAGACGGAGCTGACCAGGAAGCGGACAGAGAAGGGCTTCTCGGGCGAGGTGACCGATACCGTCGTGACGGACGTGATCCGCGCCTACCGGCGGCAGCTCCAGAAGAGCCTCGTCGAGTTCGAGAAGGCCGGCGACCGCGCGGCCGGGCAGCGCGAGCAGCTCCGCTTCGAGATCGCGTTCTGCGGGCGGTTCCTGCCGGCCGGACTGGACGAAGTGGCGGTGCGGGCGCTCGTCGAGGAGCGCGTCCGGACACTCGGCGTCACCGACAAGAAGCAGATCGGCAAGCTGGTCGGCGACGTGATGGCCACCCACAAGGGTCAGGTCGAAGCCGCCGACGTCAGACGGATCGCCGAGCAGTTGCTGGAGGCCTGAGAGCCTGTGAAAAATTCCGGAATTTCATCGCCGGAATCGCGAGGCGCAGCATAGAGTCGGCGCATGAAGGACGCCTTGTTCGAGCTGCCAAACTCGGGAGCGCCTCGTCAGCAACCAGAAGGGCAGGCCGCGCCACGACTGCAGCGGCCGAATCGAGCGCAGATCGAGCTGCGTGCGGTGGATCTCGAGGGCCTGCTGCCCACGGACCATCGCGCCCGCGTCGTGTGGGAGTTCGTCGAGGGGTTGGATCTCGCGGTGCTGTACGCCGAGATCAAGGCGGTGGAGGGCCATGCGGGCCGGCCCCCGATCGACCCCGTGATTCTGATGGCGCTGTGGCTGTATGCAACGGTGCAGGGCGTGGGCAGCGCGCGCGCCGTCGCGCGGCTGTGCGAGGAGCACGACGCGTACCGCTGGCTCTGTGGCGGCGTGTCGGTGAACTACCACACGCTGGCCGACTTCCGAGTCCAGCATGTGGAGTGCCTGGATGGGCTGCTGACGACGAGCGTGGCGACGCTGAGGGCCGCGGGGCTGGTGACGCTCACGCGCGTGGCGCAGGACGGGGTGCGCGTGCGGGCGAGCGCGGGGGCGGCGTCGTTTCGGCGGCGGCCGCGGCTGGAGGCCTTCTTGGCGGAAGCCGAGGAGCAGGTGGAGGCGTTGCGCCGGGAGCTGCACGACGATCCGGGGGCGACGACGCGGCGGCAGGCGGCGGCGCAGCAGCGGGCGGCGACCGAGCGCCGGCAGCGGGTCGCGAAGGCGCTGGAGCAACTGCCGGAGGTCGAGGCGAAGAAGAAAGCGACCGAGCGGGAGCACGCGCGGGCGTCGACGACCGACCCGGAGGCGCGCGTCATGAAGATGGCCGACGGCGGCTTCCGGCCGGCCTTCAACGGCCAATTTGCGACCGACACGGCCGCGCAGGTGATCGTGGGCGTCGACGCCACCAACCTGGGGAGCGATCAGGGGCAGTTGGCGCTGATGACCGAGCAACTGCAAGGGCGCTATGGCCAGGCGCCGGCGGAGATGCTGGTCGACGGGGGCTTCGCCAAGCACGAGGACATCATCGCGGTGGCGCGGCCCGAGGTCGGCTGCACGGTGTATGCGCCGGTGCCGGAGCCGCGGGACCCGACCCGCGATCCGTATCAGCCGCGGCCCGGGGATCCGGAGGTGATCGCCGAGTGGCGCCAGCGGATGGGGACCGAGGCGGCCAAGACAATCTACAAAGAGCGGGCCGCGACGAGCGAGTGTGTCAACGCGATCGCGCGCAATCGGGGGCTGGACCAGTTCTTGGTGCGGGGGCTCGCGAAGGTCAAGGCCGTGTTGCTGTGGTTCGCGCTGGCGCACAATCTGATGCGGGCCGGCGCCCTCCGGCAAGCCGCCGCGCGCGCGGCATGATCAGCCGGCCCGCACGCCATCCGCTGGCCTTGCGGCCGCTCGATGCCGCCGCGGGGCCGCGCCCGCGGCATCGCCGGCC
>DASYQX010000039.1:0-5266 GCA_036004985.1 Gemmatimonadales bacterium | reverse complement strand
GGCCATGGGCCGAGGGGAGGAATCTACGGCGCTCAGTCTCCCACCGCGAGCGCGGTCTCCACGTACGGTGCCTCGTGCACCACCGCCGCTTTCCTCTTACTCAGCACGAGCCACCACTCCCACGCCGACGTGGCGATCAACAGGGCGACCACCACCATGAAGAACAGCGCGACGACGGTGTTCAGGCGGTCGTTGAAGATCAGGCGTCCGGCATTGGGGTCGGCCGAGGCGGCGAGCGACGCGGCGTGTGCCAAGAAGCCGAGCTTGGGGTCAGCGGAGAACACCTTCTGCCACCCGGCGGTCATCGTCACGACGATCACCCAGGCCAGCGGGGCCAGGGTCACCCAGGCGTAGCGCTGGCGGCCCATCTTGATGAGGATCGTGGTCCCGACGCACAGCGCCACGGCCGCCAACAGCTGGTTCGAGATACCGAACAGCGGCCACAGGGAGTTGATTCCGCCGAGCGGGTCGACCACGCCCTGATAAAGGAAGTAACCCCACCCCGCGACGACGGCTGCGCTCGAGGCGATCACGCTCGGGTACCACGACGTCTGCCCGAACCGGGGCCACACGTGCCCCACGATCTCCTGCAGCATGAACCGCCCCACGCGCGTCCCCGTGTCGATCGTCGTGAGGATGAACAGCGCCTCGAACATGATCGCGAAATGGTACCACAGCGCGGTCAGCGTCTTGCCACCCAGTGCCGCCGTGAGCCCCGAGAAGATGTGCGCCATCCCTACGGCCAGAGATGGTGCGCCGCCGGTGCGCGCGACCAACGTCTGCTCGCCCATCTGCGCGGCGAGCGCCTGCATCGTCTCCGGGGTCACGACGAAGCCCGCTTGATTGAGCAGATCGGACGCCCCCGCGAGCGCCGCGGGCGTCGTGTTCATAGCGAAATAGACGCCGGGATCGAGCGTGCAGGCCGCGATCATCGCCATGACGCCGACGAACGACTCCATCAGCATCCCGCCGTAGCCGATCATGCGGGCGTCGGGCTCGCGGGCGAGCATCTTGGGCGTCGTGCCCGAGGCGATCAAGGAGTGAAACCCCGAGATCGCGCCGCACGCGATCGTGATGAACGCGAAGGGAAACAGCTTGCCGGCGAACACCGGTCCCTCGCCGGCCGTCGCAAACGGGGTGAGCGCCGGCATCCGGAGCGGCGGCAGAATGATGAGAATCGCGGCTCCGAGCACGAGGACCGTCGTGATCTTCAGGAACGTCGAGAGGTAATCGCGGGGGCAGAGCAGCATCCACACGGGCAGCACGGAGGCGATGAAGCCGTAGGCGATCATCATCCAGGTGATCGAGATGCCGGTATGGGTGAAGGCCGCCGCCACGGCGGGTTGGTTCGCCACCCAGCCGCCCGCCACCAGGGCGCCGAGCAGCAGCACGGCCCCCGCCGCCGACGCCTCCCCCACCTTCCCCGGCCGCCACCGCTTCATCCACCACCCCATCAGCAGGGCAATCGGGACTGTGCAAGCGATGGTGAACAGACCCCACGGCGAGGCGCGCAAGGCGTTCACCACGATCAGCGCGAGCACCGCGAGCAGGATGATCATGATCGCGAGCACCGCGACCATTGCGGTGACACCGGTGACCTTGCTGACTTCCTCCTTGGCCATCTGTCCCAGCGACTTGCCGTCACGCCGCAGGGAGCAGAACAGGATCGTGAAGTCCTGCACCGCGCCGCCGAGCACCACGCCGATCACGAGCCACAGCGTGCCGGGGAGGAAGCCGAATTGCGCGGCGAGCACCGGGCCCACGAGGGGTCCCGCCCCGGCGATCGCGGCGAAGTGGTGCCCGAATAGCACCCACCGGTCGGTGGGGACGAAATCGCGGCCGTTGTTGAACCGCTCGGCGGGGGTGGCCCGCCGCGCGTCGAGGCCAAACACGCGCGTCGCGAGGAACTTCGAGTAGAACCGGAAGCCGATGACGTAGGTGCAGACCGCGGCGATCAGCAGCCAGGCGGCGTTGATCGACTCGCCGCGGAACAGGGCGAGCACGCCGAGCGCGACCGCCCCCAGCGTCGCGATGGCACCCCACAAAACGAATGACCCGAAGCGGTGTGACGCGAGCATGGGGGGCTAAGTTGTGCCGTGCCTTGCCGATGTTCAAGCTCGAACATAGGTTCGAAACTCTTGGTCCCCACGTCGTGGTCCATGAGCGCGCGGGAGGCCCCCGCCCCCGCGCCGGTCGCGCAGGAACGGCCCGAGCCGCGCCGCGCCGGCGAGTCCCTCCAAGGTCGCGTCGCAGTCGTCACCGGCGGCGCGACAGGGCTGGGTCGAGCGGTAGCGCTCGAGTTCGCCCAGGGCGGCTGCGGCGTCGCCTTCAACTATCTGGACATGCCAGGCCGGGACGTGGCGGAGCAGGCGTTGCTCACCGAGACCGCCATCAAGGCGCTGGGCGTTCCCTGTCACTCCGCCCGCTGCGATGTCCGCCGGCTGGAAGAGGTGGAGCGGTTCGTCGGCGACGTGCGGCAGCGCATGGGCGGCGTGCACTACCTCGTCAACAACGCCGGCGTGACGCATGATGGCGCGTTGTGGCGCCTCACCGCCGACGCGTGGCAGGAGGTGCTCGACACGAACGTGACCGGCGCCTTCAACTGCATCCACGCCGTCGCGGTGCACATGCGCGCGCAGCGCTTCGGCAAGATCGTCAACGTGGCCAGCCATCAGGCGTTCCGCCCGGGGTTCGGGATCGCCAACTACGCGGCGAGCAAAGCGGCGCTGATCGGGCTCACCAAGGCCGCCGCCGTGGATCTCGGCTCCTCCAACATCAACGTGAACGCCGTCGCCCCCGGGTTCGTGAAGACAGAGCTGCTCAGCAAGTTGCCACGAGAGGTGCTGGAGCGCGCCGAGCACGAGTCGGTACTGGGACGCGTCGCGGAGCCGGAAGACATCTCGCGCGTCATCGTGTTCCTGTGCGGCGAGGCCGCGCGACACATCACCGGACAGGTGATCGTGGTGGACGGCGGCCTGACGCTCGCTTAGATTGCGCGGCGTGACTAATCCGTTAAAAGACAAATACTTACTAGGTAGGGCGTGGGGCGTGGGTGCTGCCCTGTTGCTCGTGGCGTGCGGCGGCAAGAAGGCGCACCAGGAGCCCCTACCTGCACCGACCGCGCCGCTGCCGACGGCCGGCCTCGCCGGACAGAAGGTCACCCTCTTCCCCCTCACGCTGGTGGCCGCGGAGGACACCCTTCACTGGGATGCGTTGATCGCGGACCGGCGTGCCACGCTCGATCGCAGCGACAGCGTCATCGGCGTCCTGCTGGCGGCCCGCGCGCCCGAAGTCACCTGGGTGGGACCGGCCGAGCTGCGGCGCGCCGCCCGGCGCGCGGCGGGGATTGCCACCGACCCCGACCAGATGGGCACCGCGTTCCTCCGAGCCGAGCAGCTGGTCGACGTCCCCGACCCGCTGCGTTACCAGATGCGCACGCTGGTGGGACTCGCCGGCGGGCGGTATGCCCTCGTGCCGGCGGGCCTGGTGTTTCGGGCGGCCGGGCGGCCGGACGGCCGGACGGCCGGTTCCGCCACCATGGCCGTCGGGCCGTCTGGCCGTCAGGCCGTCGCGGAACTGTCCGTTGTTCTGATCGATACCCGCGTCGGGAGGGTGGGCTGGCGAACCGTGGCCCGAGGGGAGGGGAGCGACCCGTGGACGGCGCTGACCCGGGCGGTGAAGGCCCTCACCCCGGGCCTGCCGTGACGCGGGAGGCGACGCTGATCCCGGGCGACGGCATCGGTCCCGAGATCACGCAGGCGACGCTGCAGGTGCTCGACGCCGTGGGCATGAAATTCGATTGGGACGAGCAGTACGGCGGGATGGCGGCGGTGGAGAAGGCCGGCACACCGCTCCCCAACGCCACGCTCGACTCGATCCGCCGCACCCGGCTTTGCCTCAAGGGGCCGCTGACGACGCCGGTCGGCGGCGGGTTTCGCTCGGTGAACGTGGCGCTGCGGCAGGAGTTCGACCTGTACGCCAACGTCCGACCCACCAAGACGATCGTGCCGGGCGGACGGTATCAGCACGTCGATCTCGTCATCGTGCGCGAGAACACGGAGGGGCTGTACGTCGGGCTCGACCATACGTTCAAGATCGCCGGCGACCGGCGGGCGCTCGCCCAGGCGATGTCGATCGTGACACGGGAGGGGAGCGAGCGCGTGGCTCGGTTCGCGTTCGAGTACGCCAAGACCCACGGGCGCAAGAAGGTCACGATCGTTCACAAGGCCAACATCCTGAAAGCGACGTCGGGACTGTTTCTCGAATCGGCGCAGCGGATCGCCAAACAATACGAGGGCGTGGTCGCCTCGGACGACAAGATCGTGGACAATACGGCGATGCAGCTGGTGATCAAGCCGGAGCAGTTCGACGTCATCGTGACCACGAACTTGTTCGGGGACATCCTGTCCGACGAGGCGGCGGGGCTGGTGGGCGGGCTGGGCCTGGCGCCCGGAGCGAACATCGGGACGCATGCGGCGATCTTCGAGGCCGTCCACGGCTCGGCACCCGACATCGCGGGGCAGGGGATCGCGAACCCCTCGGCGCAAATGCTGGCCGCCGCGATGATGCTCGACCACATCGGTGAGCTCGAGGCGGGGAAGCGGCTGCGCTGCGCCGTCGAGACGGCGATCGTGCAAGACAACGTCCGCACGAAGGACCTGGGGGGTCGTGCTACTACCGCAGAGTTCGCTCGCGCCGTGGCCCGTCGGGCCTAGCCACCCGTGCGCCAAATGCGGCGAGTTCGTCGCGGGAATTGCGATCGGCGGGCTGTGCCCGAGCTGTACGCGTCTGCTGCAGAGCAAGGCAGCGCGGATCGGACGGCTCGCCGCGATCGCGACGACGGTGCCGCTGGCCCTGTACGTGACCTGGGTGCTTCCGGCCGACCCGACGGCTCGCCTCGTGACCGCGGGAAGTGTCCTGCTGTGGTACGTGCTCACGTTTCTGATCGCGAAACGGGTGGCGTGGGAGTGGCTGAAATGAAAAGACGGGTACCGGGTGTCGGGTGTCGGGTGTCGGGGGTGGTGTGCCTGCTCCTGTGCGCGTGGGTAGGTACGCTGGCGGGCCAGACTTCTCTGTCCATCTATCGCGACGGGCGGGTCGTGGTGCGGCAGAGCTTGCCGCAGGCGTTGCAGCGCGGCCGGAACGCCGTCGTCGTCAATCTCGAGGGGCTCGATCCGGCGACGCTGTTCTCACCGGACACGTCGGTGGCGGTCGCCTCCGCGACGGTCCGCTACCCCAGCGCCCGGAACGACGCCCTCGCGCGCGC
>DASYQX010000038.1:0-25767 GCA_036004985.1 Gemmatimonadales bacterium | reverse complement strand
GCGTCACAAGCTGCGCGTCAGCGTCGCCACGCTCCCGGAAGGCGAGGATCCCGACACGCTGGTGCAACAGGGCGGGGCGCCGGCGCTGGAGAAGATCCTGAAACAGGGGATCGACCTGCTCGAGCGAAAGATCCAGATCCTGGAGCGGAAAGGCTTCTTCGGAACGCTCCCGGGCCGGCGCCGGGCGCTCGATCGCCTGATTCCGACGATTCGGGCGGCAAGCGATCCGATGACGCGGGAGTTGTATATCTCGCGGGTGGCGGAAGTTGCCGGTGTCCGCAAGGATGTCCTCGAGCGAGAGACCGGGATGCGAGATGCGGGATACGGGATGCGTGGGACAGCCGTAACGCCGACGCATCCCGCATCTCGCATCCCGTATCCCGCAGCGCCGTCCAGCGCCGAGAAATCCCTCCTGCTCCTCATGCTCGCGGGCGAGCCGTGGAAGTCGCGCGTGGTCGAAGCGATCGATCCCGAGGAAATCGAGTTCCCCCCCTATCGCGCGGTGTTCGAGGCGCTGGCGGACGATGCGCCCGACCGGCTCGACGAGACGGCGGCGCGGGCCCACGAGGCGTTGCAGGCGGAAGGCCTGAAGGACCAACCACCCGACATGATGTTCGAGCGCGCGGTGAACTGGCTCGAGGCCCGGCACCTGGACCGCGCCATCGAGCGGATCAATCGCGAGATCCCGCTCGCCACCGAAGACGACAAGGCACGTTTGGCCAATGAGAAGAAACGGCTTGCTGCTGAGCGCAATGCAAAGCGACCCACGTACGGCATCATCGAGTCGGCAAGGAGGAAGGGTGCACCCGGAACTTGAAGCGTTGTTGGCCCTGCAAGACAAGGACGTGGCGGTGGCGGCCTGCGATGCTCGCATGGCGCAGCTCGCGCCCGAGGGGCGGGTCCTGGACGAGCAGCTCGCCGCCGCCGAGCGCGGCCTGGAGCTGGCGCGCGCGGCGATCCAGGCGGCGCTCGACCGGCGCGACGAGCTGGAAGGGAAGATCGCCAGCTACCGTACGATGCAGGAGCAACGCCGCCAGCGGCTCGAGTGGGTGCGTGGGGCCAAGGAGGCCTCGACGTTGATGGCCGAGCTGGATCTTGCCCGGTCGGTGCTCGCCAAGGAGGAGGCGGAGTTCATGCGCTCGGGCGACGCCGTGGGCGAAGCCGAACGCAAGGCGGCCGAGGCGGAGCGGGCGCTGCAGCTGCTGAAGGACGCGCAAGCCTCGCAGCGCGAGGCGCTGGCGGGGCGGCGCGATGCGATCGCCGGCGAGCGCGAGCGTGCCGTCGCCGAGCGCGAGGCCGCCGCCGCCGCAGTCAGCGCCGCGCTGCTGCAGCGCTACGAGCGCATCCGCCGCGGCAAGGCGCCGCTCGCCATCTTCCCGCTGCACGAGAACTCCTGCGGCAACTGCTTCACCGCGGTCCCGACGCAGCGCCGCGCGTTGATCCAGCGCGGCGCCACGATCGAAGGCTGCGAGGCGTGCGGCGTGCTGCTCTACGCGAAAGAATGATCCCCGCGCGCTGGGCGCTCACCGCGCCAGCCGACCCCGACGCCACCCGCACGCTGGCCGCCGAGCTGCGCATCCCCGAGCCCCTCGCCGCCATCCTCGTGCAGCGCGGCCTCGCCGCCCCCGAGCTCGCCAAAGCCTTCCTCCGCCCCGACCTCGACCGCCTCTCCGACCCGCTCGTCTGGGCCGACATGCGCGTCGCCGTGGATCTCGTGGACCACGCGATCGCGGACCGCCGCCCGATCCTGGTGCACGGGGACTACGACGTCGACGGCCAGTGTGGTGCGGCCCTCCTGACCCGCGTGCTGCGCGAGGCGGGCGCAACGGTGCACGCCTTCGTGCCCCACCGGCTCCGCGACGGCTACGACTTCGGGCCCGCGGGGCTGGGGGAAGCGCAGCGCGTCGGCGCCGGGCTCATCATCACCTGCGACTGCGGCATCACGGCCGTGGACGCGGTGGCGGCAGCGCGCAGCGCCGGCATGGAGGTCATCGTCACCGACCACCATCTGCCGGGTGACGCGCTGCCGCCGGCGAGCGCGGTGCTCGACCCGCGCCGCCCTGACTGTCCCTCGGAAGACAAGGACCTGTGCGGCACCGGCGTGGCCTTCAAGCTGGCGCAGGCGCTGGTGCACACGCGCGGCCTGTCGCCCAATCTGCCGTGGCACTTCCTCGACTACGTGGCGCTCGCCACCGTCGCCGACGTCGTGCCCCTGACCGGCGAGAACCGGATCCTCGTGCGTCACGGGCTCAAGATGCTGGCCGACTCCCGCTGGGTGGGGCTGCGCGCCCTCGTCGAGACGGCGGGCCTGGGCGGCAAGCCGCTGCGCGCGGGGCACGTCGGGTTCATCCTGGCGCCCCGGCTCAACGCCGCCGGCCGGATCGGCGACGCCAATGACGGCCTGCGGCTGCTGCTCACCGAGGATCCACAGGAAGCGGCGGCCCTGGCGCGCGAGCTCGAGACCCTCAACGCCCGGCGCCAGGCGCTCGATCAGCTCATCCTGGATCAGGCGATCGAGCTGGCCGACAAGACGCTCGGGGCTGACGACCGCGCCCTCGTCCTCGCCGCCGACGACTGGCATCCCGGCGTCATCGGCATCGTCGCCTCGCGCCTCGTCGAGCGCTACGGGCGCCCGACCTTCCTGATCGGGTGGGAAGCGGGGAGCGAGCTGGGGCGGGGCTCAGGACGCAGCATCCCGGAGTTCGACCTGCACGAAGCGCTGCATCGCGTGGGCGGGCACCTCGAGAAGTACGGCGGCCACACGATGGCCGCGGGGCTCACGATCCGCCGCGACCGCTACGACGCGTTCCGTGTTGCATTTCTGGGCGTCGCGCGCGAGCTTCTGGGCCCCGACGACCTCGCGCCCAGTCAGCGCGTGGATCTCGAGTTGCCTCTCGGTCTCGTGAGCGACGAGCTGGAACGGTTGATCCGCTACCTCGAGCCGTGTGGGCCGGGCAACCCCGCGCCGGTGTTCGGCGTGCGGGGCGCGCGGGCGGTGGGGGCGCGCCGCGTCGGCACTAACCACCTGCGGTTCACTCTGGACGACGGCTCGGGAGTGCTGCAGGCGATCGGGTTCCGCTGGGCCGACGATGTGCCGGACAGCTGGCTGGCGCAGCCGCTCGACGTCGCCTTTCGGTTGGAACGCGATGAATGGCAGGGGCGCGCGACGTTGCAAGCGCGGGTGGCGGCGTTGGCGCCGAGCGCGTGATCGGGAGGCCGGGTTGGGATTCGTTCGCATCATCGCCGGCGAATTCAAAGGCCGCCGCCTCAAGACGCCGGCGGGCGACCGCGTCCGCCCCACCGCCGACCGCGTCCGCGAGGCGTGGTTCAGCATCCTGCAGCGCTCGGTGCGCGGTGCGCGGGTGCTCGACCTGTTCGCCGGGTCGGGCGCGCTCGGCTTCGAGTCGCTGTCGCGCGGCGCGGTCCAGGCGGAGTTCGTGGAAGTGCACCGCGCCTCGCTCGCCGTCCTCAAGGCGAACGCCAAGACCCTCAAGGTGGAGGACCGCGTGACGATCCACCGCGTAGACGGGCTGCGGTTCGCCGAGCGGCTGCAGCCGGGCCAGTACGACGTGGCCTTCGCCGATCCTCCCTACGCGGGGGACCACGCGGCACGGCTGGTGGCGATCTTCCGCGTGACCCCGTTCGCCCGGATCTTCGCGATCGAGCACTCCGCCGACAAATTCATCACCGGCGACGACACGCGCCGCTACGGCGACACCGCCGTCACCTTCGTGTACGCCCCGTGAACCGCGTCGCCGTCTATCCGGGCTCGTTTGACCCGATCACCAAGGGCCACGAGGACCTGATCCACCGGTCGCTCGGGTTCGTGGACAAGGTGGTGGTCGCCGTGGCGGTAAACGTGGCCAAGCAGCCGCTGTTCTCGCTCGACGAGCGCGTCGCGCTCATTCGGAAGTGCGTGACGGACCCCCGCGTCGAGGTGCAGTCGTTCGACGGGTTGCTCGTCGAATTCGCGAAGAAGGTCGGCGCCACGGTGATCGTGCGCGGCCTGCGCGCGGTGAGCGACTTCGAGTACGAATTCCAGATGGCGCTGATGAACCGCAATCTCGGGCCGCAGCTCGAGACGGTGTTCCTCGTGCCGGCCTTCGACCTGACCTACCTGAGCTCCAGCTTGGTGCGCGAGGTGGCGCGATTCGGCGGCGACGTCTCGGCCCTCGTTCACCCCGCCGTCCAGCAGGCCCTGAAGCGCAAGTTCGCGCAATGAGCTTCCTGAGCCGCGTCTACGACCGGGCGCGGCGCATGAAAGCCCGCATCGTCCTCCCCGAGGGGGACGACCCGCGCGTGCGCGACGCGGCCGCACGCATCGAACGGGAGCGCCTGGGGGTGGTGGAGGTTTTGGAGGGGCCGCATCCCGCATCCCGCATCCCGCCTCTCGTTCGCCATTTGCGAGCTCGTAGGCCGGACATGTTCCCCTCCGACGCCGTAGCGGCTGAAGCGCTCCAGCATCCCCTGACGTTCGGCGCCTGCCTCGTCGGCATCGGGGCGGCCGACGTGATGGTGGGCGGCGCCTGTTACCCGACCGCCGACACGATCCGCGCCGCGCTGTGGGCGGTGGGCACGGCGCCGGGCATCACGACCGTCAGCGGGGCGTTCTACCTGGTGCGGGACGACGTGGTGCTGACGTTCACCGACAGCGCCGTCGTCCCCGACCCGACGCCCGCGCAGCTGGCCGAGATCGCGCTCGCCGCCGCGCGCGACCGGCGGCGCATCGTCGGCGACGAGCCGGTGGTCGCGTTTCTGTCCTATAGCACGAAGGGGAGCGCGGCAGGACCGCGCATCGATCGGGTCACCGCTGCCCTCGCCGACCTGCGCCGACGTACGCCGCCTCCGGATTTCGCCTGCGACGGCGAGCTGCAGGCCGACGCGGCGCTGGTCGCGGAGGTCGCCGCGCGCAAGGCGCCAGGCTCGGCGGCGGGCGGCCGAGCCAACGTGCTCGTCTTCCCCGACCTTGACAGTGGGAACATCGCTTACAAACTGGTACAGCGGCTGGGCGGCTGGACCGCGCTCGGCCCGATCCTGCAAGGTCTGGCGCGCCCCGTTTCCGACCTGTCGCGCGGCGCCACCGCCGACGATATTGTGGACACGGCGGCGATCGCCGTCCTCCAAGCCCGGGAGCCTGCATGAGCTTCAGTCTGAAAAAGGACAAGAGCGGCGTCGTGGTCGTCGGCGTGGACGGTCAGCTGATCGTCGGCAACCGCCAGGAGCTCAAACAGAAGGTGCTGGACGCCCTCGACGGCGGCGCCAAGCGGTTCGTCATCGATTTCACCAAGACGGGCTACATCGACTCCTCGGGCCTGGGCGTCCTGGTGTCGCTCTCCAAGAAAATCCGCGAGCAGGGGGGGGAGCTGCGCCTCGCCGGGTTGAACGAGGACTTGCAGACCCTGTTCGAGCTGACCAAGCTCGACACCCTGTTCGCGATCACCAAGACGGCCGACGAGGCACTCGCTGCGTTCTAGCCGGTCGTGAGCCCGCGTCCCTCGCGCCCCCCGCGCCCCCCGCGCCCCCCGCGCGCCGCCCTGCGGCTCCACGTCACCGCGGTCGAGATGCGGCTCGACGTCCCGAGCGACCTCGACGTGGTCGGGGATGCCGTCGAGCTGGTCGCCGGCCGGCTCCCTGCCGGGACGCTGTCGCCGCGCCGCCTCAGTTTCAACTTCCGCACCGCCCTCGCCGAGGCCCTCGCCAACGCGATCCGCTACGGGACCTGTGAAGACCCCGCCCGGGTCGTGCGCGTGCGCGTCGAGCTGCGCCGGGATGCCGTGCGCATCCATGTCGACGACGGCGGCGCGGGCTTCGACACGTCCGTCGTGCCGGATCCCACCCGTCCCGAGAACCTCGAGCGCGAGGACGGGCGCGGGCTGTTCGTGATGCGCCACCTGGTGGACGACGTGGCGTTCAACGAGAAAGGGAACGGCATCTGTCTGACGCTCCGAGCGGGGTGACCCGACTCGAGCGCCTGCTCCCGGCGCTCGCCGCCCTCTCCGGGACCACGCTGCGCGTCCGGCGCGCCGGCGACGCGGCCCCTCCCTCTCCTGACGCCTCGCTCGTGCCGATCCCCGACCTCGACGGCGTGTGGCTGGAAATCGGAGGGGGAAAGGGACAGGGCAAGAAGAAAGGGAACCCTCCGGACGCGGCCGCCCTGGCGGCGGTCGTCGGCGCCGTGCTCTCCGCCGAGAAGGACACGGCGCAGGTCGCGGCGGAGCTGTCGGAACGCTACGAGGAGATCGATCTGATCTACACGATCAGCGAGATCCTCGGCCACACGATCCGGCTCGACGAGGCGGCGCAGCGCATCCTGCGCGAGGTGTCGAACGTCGTCGGCGCCCGCCGCGCCACGCTCCTGGTGCACGACCCGCAAGCGAAGGTGCTCCGCCTCGTGGCCGCGCGCGGCGTGGAGCTGAAAGAGGTGGACCCGGTCGAGGTGGACGATCCCTGCTCCATCGCGGCGCGGGTGTTCCGCGAAATGCGCATCGTCAGCTACGACCCCTCCGACGCCGGCGTGCCGCACCCCGGCTGCCCCGAGGGGCGGGCGTACAAAGGCCAGGCGTTCGTCTCCGTCCCCGTCGTGTACGCCGCGCCGGGCGGTCCGGCGAAGCCGATCGGCGTCATCAACCTCACTGATCGCGTGGGGGAGGACGCGTTCACGGCGGGCGACCGCAAGCTGGTGGCGGCGATCGCCAACCAGATCGGCGCCGCCGTCGAGAACTCCCGGCTCGTCGAACGCGACCTCGGCCAGCAACGGGTGCGCCGCGAGCTCGAGCTGGCGCACGACCTGCAGCTCAAGCTGCTGCCCTCGCCCCTCGTCGTCGCGGCGAAGGCCGATGTCGCCGTGCGCTGCCTCCAGGCGGAGTCGGTGGGCGGCGATTTCTACAACCTGTTGAACCTCCACGGCAACCGCATCGGCGTGATGCTGGGCGACGTGTCGAGTCACGGGTTCAGCGCCGCGCTGATCATGGCGCTCGCGATGGCGGCGTCGGGCATCCACGCCGAAACGGCGGAGGCGCCGAGCGAAGTGCTGCGGCGCATGGAAGGCTCGCTGGCGGAAGAGCTGGCGCGGACCGAGATGTTCATGACCCTGTTCTACGGCGTCATCGATCCGGCTGCGGGGCGGCTCACGTACGCCAACGCCGGCCACCCCCACGCCTTTCTCCTCGGCGGGGACGTGATGCGGCTCGAGGCCACCCGCCCGCCCCTGGGGCTGGGCGTCGGGGGCGAGGACCGCGCCATCCCCTGGCGGCGCCGCGAGTCCATGCTCGCCCTGTTCACCGACGGCCTGGCCGACGCCGCCGGCGAGGGCGGCGGCCGCTTCACCGAGGAGCGGGTCATCGGGCACGTGACCAACCTGCGCACGCGCCCGGCGCGCGAGATCCTCGAGGCCGTCTTCACCGACATTGCCGCCTTCACCGGCGGCGCCACCGCCACCGACGACCGCACCCTCGTCCTGCTCAGGGCGTGAGAGCCAAGCAGAGCCTCGGGCAGCACTTCCTGACCGATCCCAAACTCCTCGGCCGCATCGCGGATGCCCTCGATCCGGTCCCGGACGACATCGTGCTCGAAATCGGGCCGGGGCGGGGGAGTCTCACCGAGGTGCTGCTCGCGCGGGGAGTGTGGGTGATCGCGATAGAGAAGGATCGGCGGCTGGCGGAGGAGCTGCGGGATGCGGGAGGCGGGATGCGAGATGCGGAGAGGCTCAAAATGCTCGAGGGCGATGCCCTGCGGCTCGACTGGCACGCTGTCGTTGCGCATCCCGCATCCCGCATCTCGCATCCCGGCTTCAAAGTTGTGGGCAACATCCCCTACAACATCACCTCCCCGCTCCTCGAGAAGGCCCTGACGCCTCCTTTGCCCGAACGGATCGTCTTTCTCGTCCAGGACGAAGTCGCGAGTCGCGTCGCCGCGCCGCCGGGCAGCAAGACGTACGGCGCGCTGTCGGTGGGCGTGCAGGCGGTGTGCCGGGTCGAAAAGCTGTTCACGATTGCGCCCGGGGCGTTCCGGCCGGCGCCCAAGGTCCGCAGCGCGCTGCTGCGGCTCACGCCCTTGGCCGAGCCCCTGGTGCGTCCCGAGGAGGCTGCGGCGTTCCGCGCCTTCGTGACCGGATGCTTCAGCCGGCGTCGGAAGCAGCTGCACAACGCCGTCCCGGGTGCGACGGCTGCGGCCCTCACCGCGCTCGGCCTCGATCCCACGATGCGGCCCGAAACGGTGGCCCCGGCGGATTTCGTCCGGCTCTTGCGCTGCAGTCAGCAATTGTGAAATAGTTCACAATGCGGAAGATTTCCCACAGCACGGTCCGCCGGCTGTCCCTCTACCTCCGTTTCCTCGAGCAATCGGCCGCCCAGGGGCGCGCCACGATCTCCTCGGGCGAGCTCGCCAAGCTCGGGGGCACCACCTCCGCGCAGGTGCGGAAAGACCTCTCCTTCTTCGGTTCGTTCGGCAAGCGCGGCCTCGGCTACGCGGTTCCGGAGCTGGCGGCGAACATCCGCGACATCCTGGGCTTGAAGCGTGCCTACCGGGTCGTGCTGGTCGGCGCGGGGAAGATGGGCGGCGCGCTGGCCCAGTATCAGGGCTTCCGCCAGCGCGGCTTTCACATCGCCGCGATCTACGACCAGGACGCGCGCAAGATCGGGTCGCGCTGGAACGGGCTGGTGGTGCGCGACGTGAAGCACCTCGAGGGCGACCTGAAGAAAGAGCCGAGCGACATCGCGATCGTCGTCACGCCCGCGGAGGCGGCGCAGGAGGTTGTAGACCGGCTGGTGCGCGGCGGTGTGAAAGCCATCCTCAACTTCGCCCCGGTGGCGCTGGCCGTTCCGAGCGACGTCGAGGTGAAGACGGTCAACATGGCGTTGGAGCTGGAAACGCTCAGCTACGCGTTGGCGAATCGCTGACCCCACGCAGGGTCCCGCCGAGGGTTAATTTGCCCCCATGCCCCGCGTCCACGTCACGTCCGAAATCGGCCCCTTGCGGGCCGTTCTCGTCCATACGCCCGGGAAAGAGCTGGTGGCGGTCACGCCCGGGAACCGCGAAGACTACCTGTACGACGACATCATCGACCTGGAAGACGCGCAGCGGGAGCACCGCCGGCTGGTGGCGGTGCTGGAGCGGTTCACCGAGGTGTACGAAGTGCGCGACCTGCTCACGGAGCTGGCCGGGCGCGCCGACGTGCGGGAGTTTCTCACCACGCGCGCGCTCGAGGTCGTGCCGTCCGATGCGCTCGCCAAGCAGCTCGCGGCGCTCCCGCCGGAAGCGCTGGTTGCGTTGATGGTCGAGGGCGCCGTCGAGGAGGCGGGGCCGATTGCGCGCGCGCTGAACGAGGTCGGCTACGCCCTGCCGCCCCTGCCCAACCTGTTCTTCACCCGCGACGTCGGGATCGTGATCGGCGAGCATTCGATCATCGGCTCGATGCGCTACGGCGTGCGCTGGACCGAAGAGCTGCTCATCAAGGCGCTGTTCCGCTACCACGAGAAGCTCGAGAACGCCGGCATCCTGTACGACGGCTCGGAAGAGAAGCGCAACAACTACACGCTCGAGGGCGGCGACGTCCATCCGATCCGGCCCGACCTGCTGGTGCTCGGCTTCAGCGAGCGCTCGAGTCCGGCGGCGCTGGATCATCTCTGCGACCTGGTGTTCGAGCACTGCGGGGTCACCGACGCCGTGATCGTGGTGCTCCCCGCCGAGCGGACGGCGATCCACCTCGACATGATCTTCACGCAGATCGACAAGGAAGTGTGCAGCGTCTACCCGCCCCATTTCGTGGGGCCCGAGCGGCTCGCGGTTTTGCACCGGCGCAAACGCTCCAAGGGCGTGAAGGAGATGCCGAACTTCTTCGCCGCGATGCAGGCGGTGGACCAGCCGCTCGAGCCGGTGTTCTGCGGCGGCGCGCAGCGCACCCTGCAGGAGCGGGAGCAGTGGGCGTCGGCGTGCAACTTCTTCACGGTGCGTCCCGGCGTGACGCTGAGCTACGCCCGCAACGAGGCGACGCTCACGGAGCTGCAGCACGCCGGCTTCCGCATCGTGTCGGCGGTCAACCTCCTCACCGGCGAGGAGTGGCTCGAAGAGGGGGAGCGCGGCGTGATCACGATCGATGGCAGCGAGCTGGTGCGCGGCGGCGGCGGCCCGCGCTGCATGACGCTGCCGCTCCGCCGGGACGACCTCTGAGCGGCCTGACCGCGCACCCCGCCGCCAGCCTGTCCGCGCGGGCCCTGGCCTATCTCGAGGCCGGCGGCCCTGCGGCGAGCTGGACGATCGTGCGCGACGTCTTGCGCATCGCCCAGGCCAATCGCCACACCGCCGACCGCATCGCGGCGGCGCTGCTCGAGTCCGATGCCCGTTTCGCCCGCACGCCGGACGGTCGCTGGACGCTGGCGGGCGTGCACGAACCGGCGGCGAGCCCGGCCCTGGATACTTGCCGCTTTGCCGTCGTGGACGTCGAGACCACGGGGACGCGGGCGCGCCGCGGCGACCGCATCATCGAGATCGCGGTCGTGATCGGGGGACAGGTCGCCTTCCACACGCTCGTGAACCCCAGCATGTCTATTCCCCCCTTCGTCGCCTCGCTCACTGGGATCACGGACGCCCTGGTGGAGCGGGCGCCTCCTTTCGACGCCGTTTTAGACGGTCTGCTCGACGTCTTACGTGATACGGTGTTCGTAGCTCACAACGCGCGCTTCGACTGGGCGTTTCTCTCGGCCGAAGTGGAGCGGGCGCGGGGGCTCGTCCTGCAGGCGCCGCGGGTGTGTACGATGCGCCTGGCGCGCCGGCTGCTGCCCGACCTCGAGCGGCGCAATCTCGACACCGTGTCCGATTTCTTCGGCATCACGATCGAGGGCCGGCACCGCGCGGTGGGGGATGCGGTCGCCGCAGGGCGAGTGCTGGAGCGCCTGGTGGGTTTGGCGCGGGAGCAGGGTGCCGTCACGCTGGCGGATCTTCTGGGTGTCGGGTATCGGGTATCGGGTGCCGGCGATGCACCACCCGATACCCGGCACCCGGTGCCCGGTACCTAGCACGTGCACACAACATTTCGTGTAGGTCACTTCACCTGTCACGCCTTGGAAGGTGGTAGACAGCATCTAGACGGCGGCGCGATGTTCGGCGTCGTGCCCAAGCCGCTGTGGGAGCGCCGCATCCCCGCCGACGCCCGCAACCGCATCCCCCTCGCGTTACGCTGTCTCCTGGTCGAGCATGACGACGGTCTGGTGCTGATCGACACGGGGATCGGCAACAAGGAAGACGCCAAGTTCCGCGACATCTACGGCGTCGACAACGCCGGCGCGGATGGACGGACCCAGCTCGAGGACGCCCTCCGCGAGCTGGGCCACGGGCCCGACGACGTCCGCTGGGTGATCAACACCCACCTGCATTTCGATCATGCCGGCGGCAACACCTACCGGCCGCCCGTCGAGCAAGCGTCCGACCGTCCGATTCAGGCGAGCTTCCCCAAGGCGCGCTACGTGGTACAGCGCGGCGAGCTGGAGTTCGCCCGCCACACGAACGAGCGCACGGCCGGAAGTTATTTGGCGCATAATTTCGACGGTTTGTCTTTTACCTTGTTGGACGGGGAATCAGAGCCCCTCCCCGGCATTCGGTGCTTCCCCACGCCCGGCCACGTGCCGTTCCATCAGTCTGTGTTGCTCGAGAGCCACGGCGAGCGGGCCTGTTTTCTGGCCGACCTCGTGCCGACGTCGGCGCACCTGCCGTTGCCGTGGATCATGGGCTACGACCTGGAGCCGCTCGTCACGCTCGAGAGCAAGCGCCGGTTGTACGCCCGAGCCGAGGGGGAGGGGTGGCTGCTCGTGTTCGAGCATGACCCGACGGTCGTGGCGGGCCGGTTGGGTCGCGAGGGGAAGGGTTTTGGCCTTGTGAACCCGCTGGGGCTCCGCTAACTTCTGGCCCACAATACGATAAGCGGGCGCGCGGTGCGCTCCACCCGAATCGCCTCTCCGAGCTGTGGAGAGTGCTCCAGGGTTCCGATGGGCAAGCCGTCGTCAACGCCTGCGCTGACGACTGCTGGGAGCCCGTAACGGATCCGGGGCGACCCGGGTCCGCTTTTTTTTCTACTCTCTCAAAGGGGAGAACGCACACCTGGCACTTCCTGACAGCAGAGCGCCGCGGACCCGTGTCAACCGGCAGATCCGAATCACTCCGGTGCGCGTGATCGCGGACAACGGCGACCAGCTGGGGGTGCTGTCGATCGATGAAGCCCTGGCGGCCGCGCAGGAGCGGGGGCTGGATCTGGTGGAAGTCGCGCCGCTGGCCCGCCCCCCAGTCGTCAAGATCATGGATTACGGGAAGTTCAAGTTCGAGCAAGCCAAGGCGGCGCGGGCGGCAAAGAAAAAGCAGCACGTCATTCACCTGAAGGAAGTCAAGTTCCGCCCCGGGATCGACGACCACGACTTCGCATTCAAGACCCGGCACGCCCGCGAGTTTCTGCAGGACGGGAACAAGGTGAAGGTGACGATGATGTACCGCGGCCGGCAGATGGCGCACATCGAGCTGGGCCGGGAAGTGCTGGACCGCGTGGCGGCCGAGCTGAAGGACGTGGGCAAGATCGAGCAGGATCCGAAACTCGAGGGCCGCAACATGTCGATGGTGCTGGCACCGAAATGAGAAGCGGGGCTCGGGGCTAGGGGCTGGGGGCTGGGGTGGCCCCAGGCCCGAGGCCCCAGCCCCTAGCCCCTAGTGAGGTTCTCATGCCCAAGATGAAATCCAAGCGCGCCCTCCGGAAACGCATCCGCCTGACGGGGACCGGCAAGCTACGCCGCTATCGCGCGTACAAGCGCCACATCCTGACGTCGAAGCATCCGAAGCGGAAGCGTCACCTGCGCAAGGCGACGCTCGTGTCGCATGCCGATCGACGCCTCAAGCGCCTGCTGATGGCGTAGGGAGACTGCATGCCTCGCGTCAAAAGCAACGTCGCGCGCCTGAAGCGCAAGAACAAAGTGATGAAGCTCGCCAAGGGCTACTGGGGCGGGCGCAGTAAACTGTGGAAGGCGGCCAAGGAAGCGGTCGAGCGCGCGGCGCGGTACGCCTATCGCGATCGCCGCGCAAAAAAGGTCGAGTTCCGCCGTCTCTGGATCACGCGGATCAACGCCGCGGCCCGGCTGCACGAGCTGTCGTACAACCGCTTGATGAACGGCCTCCGGAAGGCGGGCGTCGAGATCAACCGCAAGGTCCTGGCCGATCTCGCCGTCCGGGATCCAGGCGCGTTCGAGCACCTGGCGGAGGTCGCGAAGAAGGCCCTCTGACCATGCGCGACCTCCTCGCGGCACTCGCGTCGCTGCGGGAGCGTCTGAAGGAGATTCCGCAGGCCGACGAGCACCGGCTCCAGGAGCTCAAGACGGAGCTGCTGGGTCGCAAGGCCGGCGCCCTCACCGAGATTCTGAAGGCCCTCCCGAGCCTGGACGCGCCCACGCGCAAGGAGGTGGGCGGGGCGGCCAACGCGCTCAAACGCGAGCTGGAGAGCGCGTTCGACGCCCGCGAGCGCGCCCTGCAGCGCGGCGCGGTCGACCTCAGCGCCGTGGACCTGACGATGCCGGGCCGCCGCCAGTGGCGCGGGGGACTCCACCTGGTCACCCAGGTCGTCGCCGAGATCTGCGACATCTTCCGCGAGCTGGGCTTCACCCGGGCCGTCGGCCCCGAGGCCGAGACCGAGCGGTACAACTTCTACGCGCTGAACTTCCCCAAGGACCACCCGGCGCTCGACGCGCAGGACAGCTTCTACCTGGGCGGCGATGTTCTGCTGCGTACCCACACCTCGCCGGTCCAGATCCGCACCCTCGAGACGTACCCGCCGCCGGTGCGGGTCGTCATCCCCGGGCAGTGTTACCGCCGCGACCCGTTCGACGCCTCCCACTCCCCCGTCTTCGAGCAGATCGAAGGGCTGGCCGTGGACGACGGACTGACCTTCGTGGACCTGAAGGCCACGCTCACGACGTTCGCGCGCCGCTTCTTCGCCCGCGACACCGTCGTCCGCTTCCGCCCCTCGTTCTTCCCGTTCACCGAGCCGTCGGCTGAGATGGACGTGCAGTGTCAGCTGTGCAAGGGCGCGGGGTGCGCGGCGTGCAAGCAGAGCGGGTGGATGGAAATCCTCGGCTCCGGCATGGTGCACCCCGCCGTGCTCGAGAATTGCGGCGTGGACAGCGAGCGCTACACCGGGTTTGCCTGGGGAATGGGACCGCAGCGGATCGCCATGACTCGCCACGGCATCCCCGACATCCGCCTGTTCCTCGAGAACGACGTGCGCTTCCTGACGCAATTCACGGGCGGGATGGCGTGATCATCTCACGCCGCTGGCTCGAGGCGCTGCTGGGCCGCCCGCTCGACGCGCGCGCCGCGGCCGACCGGCTCACGACGCTGTGCGCCCCCGTGGACGCCGTCGTGCCGCTCCACCAGGACCTGGGCGACGTCCTGATCGCGCGGGTCCTCGAGGTGAAGCAGCACCCCAACGCCGATCGGCTCACGCTGTGCGTCGTGGATGCCGGCGGGTCGGGCGGCCCCGTCGAGGTCGTGTGCGGCGCGCCCAACGTGCGGGCGGAAAAGTCCTATCCGTTCGCGCCCGTCGGCGCCGTGCTGCCCGGGGGCCTGAAGCTCGAGCGGCGGAAGATCCGAGGCGTCGAGTCCAATGGCATGCTCTGCTCGGCCAAGGAGCTGGGACTCGGCGCGGACCAGGCCGGGATCCTCGAGCTCGACACCGCCGCCCCGCCCGGCACCCGCTTCCTCGACGCCATCCCCGTCGCCGACCACCAGATCGTGGTGGACGTGTCCGCCAATCGACCCGACCTTTTGTGCCATGAGGGCGTGGCTCGGGAGTTGGCGGTCGGCTTCGGTGCGGTTGTGAAGCTCCCGGAAATTGCGGGCGGTCAGGGCGGTCAGGGCGGTCAAGGCGGTCAGGGCGGTCAAACGACAACGGCGGCGGTCAAGGCGGTCAGGGCGGTCACGACCGCCTCGACCGCCCTTGGTCGAGTGGTAGATGGGGTGGAAGTCCGCCTGGAAGATCCGGAAGGTGCTCCGCGATACATGATTGCCGTGATCCGCGGTGTGAAAGTGGGGCCGAGTCCCGCTTGGCTCGCCATCCGGCTGCAGGCGGTCGGTCAGCGCTCGATCAATAACGTCGTGGACGCGACGAACTACGTCCTGCTCGAGGTCAATCAGCCGCTGCACGCCTTCGACCTCGCGAAGCTGCGCGGGCCAGCCGTCGTGGTCCGTCGAGCGAAACCGTCTGAAAAAATCGTCACGCTGGACGGCGTCGAGCGCAAGCTGACGCCGGAGATGACCGCGATCTGTGACGCCGAGCGACCCACGATCGTCGCCGGCGTGATGGGGAGCGCCGACTCCGAGGTCTCGGAGACCACGACGGACCTGGTGCTCGAGTGTGCGTACTTCCAGCCGACGCGCATCCGCCGCACCCGGCGCGCCCTCGGCCTCTCGAGTGAGTCGAGCTACCGATTCGAGCGGGGCATCGACATGCTCGGCATGCCCGATGCTTTGCGCCGCGCGATCGACCTGATCCGCGCCATCGCCGGCGGCGAGCTGCGTGAGGCGCCGATCGACCTCTGGCCCGAGCCGGAGCAGCCCCGGTCCGTCTTTCTCCGCCCGGAGCGCGTCGCGCACTTGCTCGGCGTCCCGGTCGACCGCAAGGAGATCGAGCGGCTGCTCGCGGCAGTCGGGTTCGTCGCCGCCCCCAAGGGCGACCGCCTCGCGGTCCAGGTCCCCGGCTGGCGGCCCGACGTCACGCGGGAGGTGGATCTCATCGAGGAGGTCGCCCGCCTGCGCGGCTACGACACGTTCCCCGATGAGGTCCGGCCGTACCGGCCCGGCACCGTCCCCGACGCGCCGTCCGAAATGACCCTCGCGCGGATCCGCGAACAACTGGCGCGGAGCGGCCTGCTCGAGGCCCGAAACCTCCCCCTCGGGCCCCCTGACTCGCCGGACGCGATCGGGCTGCAAAACGCCCTGTCCGCCGACGAGAGCCATTTGCGCAGCCGCCTGCTGCCCGGCCTGGTGCGCCGGGTGGAGCACAATTGGCGCGGGGGCGAACGCAACCTCCGGCTTTTCGAGGTCGGAACCGTCTTTCGGAAGGGGAGCGGGGAGCGGGGAGCGGTCCCCGATGAGCAACTGTGGCTTGGTGTCGTGCTTACCGGTGCGCGGCACCCCCCCCACTGGTCCGCAGGTGGGGATGCGAAAGTACCTGATATGGACATATGGGACCTAAAGCACCACTTTGAGTTAGCTGTAGGGCAGGCCGCCCCCTCCTGCGCCGTGGAGCCGGCCAGCGGTGGGGCAGCAGGATGGCGAGCCGTGCAGCGAGGGGGGGAGAGTTGGGGCTGGGCTGGTCCCCTCGAGGCTGATGCGCCGCGTTGGGCCGCGCCACTGTTCGGTCTCGAAGTGCGAATCGCTGTGGAGCCGCCGGCGCTCGTGAAGTACGCGGCGTTGCCGACCCAGCCGGCTGTGGTACGCGACCTGTCGCTCGTGCTTCCGGCCGGCGGCGCGGCGGCGGCGGTCGAGGCGGCGTTGCGCCGCGCCGGCGGCGCGTTGCTCGCCGCGACCGACGTCCTGGACGAGTACCGCGGCGGCGGGGGAGGGCTCCCGGCGGGTACGCGCGGCGTCACGTGGCGCTGCACGTTCCGGGATCCGAACCGGACGCTGACGGAGAAGGAAGTCGACGTGCTGCTGGAGCGGATGTTGGGCGCGCTGGAGGCGGAGCTCGATGTACGTCGCAGACAGGCTTGAGGTTCGGGAAGCGATCGATCAGCTCGAGGCGATCCTGCGCGATGTGGCGGAGGAGCTGGCGGGCTGGCGCGCGCGCGCCCTCAAGGCTGAAGCCGAGCTGAAGCGCGGGAGCGGGGAGCGGGGAGCGGGAACCGCCCCGACGAGACCCGATCCGACGCTCGAGGCGGAGAACAAGGTGCTGCGCCTGCGCGTCGAAGCGGCGCGCACGCGCGTGCACGACCTGCTGCAACGACTCACCTTCCTCGAGGAGCAGGCCCGCGACCCGGTGGGAGGAAGCGGGAACGGCGGTGGGGCAAGCGGCTCCGGCGGGTCCAAGTGAGCACGAAGAAGCACGCGGTGCGCGTCATGATCGGTGGCGAGGAGTACACGGTCCGGTCCGATCTGGCGCCCGATTACACGCGGGAAGTCGCCGCGTACGTGGATGAGGCCCTGAAGAAAGTGCTCAGTCAGGGTCCGATCGTAGAGACGCACAAGGCCGCGATCCTGGCGGCGCTCGACATCACCAACGAGTTGTTCCAGGCGAAGAAGAGCGAACGGGAAGTCGCGGCGCGTCTGGCGGCCGTGGCGGACGATCTCGCGAAGATGCTGCCGCCGGCGAAACGCAAACTGGCGCTCGGCCGATAACGATCGCGCGAGCCGTTCGGGCTCGCGTGCGACGGAGATAGATCGATGCTCAGCTGGCTCGCAATCATTGCGGCCGTTCTCGGCGGTGGGATCGCGGCGGGAACGGTTTTTTACATCCTGGGTCGGCGCGTCGAGCGCCGCGCGGCCGAAGCCGCGGCCCGGGCGGCCGCGGCGGAGAGCGCGCGCCTCAGGGAGGACGAGCGCCAGCGGATGGTGCTGAACGCCAAGGAAGAAGTGATGGCGGCCCGCGAGGCGCTCCACAAGAGTCTCGACGGCAAGCTCGCCGCGGTCGACCAGCGCGATCAGGAGCTGCGCCGGCGCGAGCAGCAGCTCGACCAGCGCACGCACACCCTCGGCCAGAAAGAGCTGGAGATCGTCACCCGGCTGGAGCGCGCAGCCGGGCTGTCGGCGGCGGACGCCAAACAGGAGCTGGTGCGCCAACTCGAGGACGCGGCGCGCGACGAGGCGGCCGCGGCGGTGCGCGACATCAAGGACCAGGCGAAAAAAGGCGCCGAGCGCGAAGCCAAGAAGATCGTCGCGCTCGCCATCCAACGGATCGCCGCCGAGCAGACCGCCGAATCGAGCGTCAGCGCCGTCCCCCTGCCGTCCGACGAGATGAAGGGCCGGATCATCGGCCGCGAGGGCCGCAACATCCGCGCGTTCGAGGCCGCGACGGGTGTCGACGTCATCATCGACGACACCCCCGACACCGTCGTGGTCTCCTGCTTCGATCCGGTGCGCCGCGAAGTGGGTCGGCTCGCCCTGGAGCGGCTCATCGCCGACGGGCGCATCCATCCCGGCCGCATCGAAGAGATCGTGAAGAAGGCCCAGGCCGAGGTCGACGCCGGCATCGTCGAGGCAGGCGAGCAGGCGGCGTACGAGACGGGGATCCGCGGCCTGCATCCCGAGCTGGTGAAGCTCGTCGGCCGGATGAAATACCGTACCTCCTACGGCCAGAACATCCTGGAGCACTCGAAGGAAGTCGCCTGGATCGCCGGGATCATGGCGGCCGAGCTGAAGCTCGACGCCCCCCTCGCCAAGCGCGGCGGGCTGCTGCACGACATCGGGAAGGTGCTCACTCACGAGCACGACGGCACGCACGTCCAGCTCGGCGTCGAGGTGGCGACGAAGTACGGGGAACCGGCCGTGGTGATCAACTGCATCGCCGCACATCACGACGACGTGCCCCACGAATCGCCGGTGAGCGTGATCGTGCAGGCGGCCGACGCGGTCTCCGGCTCACGACCCGGCGCGCGACGTGAGGCCTTCGAGACCTACGTCAAGCGCCTCACCCAGCTCGAGCAGCTCGCGGCCGAGTTCGCCGGCGTCGAGAAAGTCTTCGCCATCCAGGCCGGCCGCGAGGTGCGGGTCGTGGTCACGCCCGAGGCGGTGAACGACGCCGCCGCGGCGCAGCTCACCGAGCAGATCGCCCGGAAGATCGAGCGCGAGCTGCAATATCCGGGACAGATCCGGGTCGTGGTGATCCGGGAGACGCGGGCGGTCGATTTTGCCCGCTAGCGCCAAGCTCATCGACGGCACCGCCGTCGGGAAACAGATGCGGGCCGAGCTGGTCGGCGAGATCGACGCGCTGAAGCGTCGCGGCGTCACCCCCGGCCTGGCCGTCGTGCTGGTGGGAGACAACGCCCCTTCCCAGGTCTACATCCGGATGAAGGGCAAGGCCTGTGACGAAGCGGGCCTATACCACGAGACGATCAAGCTCCGCAAAGAGACCAGCGAGGCGGAGCTGCTGGCGCTCGTGGAGCGGCTCAACGCCGATCCCAAGATCCACGGCATCCTGATTCAGCTGCCGCTGCCGCAGCATATCGACAGCCGGCGTGTGCTGCACCGCGTGGACCCGCGCAAGGACGTGGATGGATTCCATCCCGAGAACGTAGGCAAGGTCTCGGTGGGCGACCCGAGCGGGTTCCGCCCCGCGACGCCCTACGGCGTCCAGCAGCTCCTGGTCCGGAGCCAGGTGGACACCACGGGACGGCACGCCGTCGTGGTGGGGCGCTCCAACATCGTCGGCCGGCCGATGGCCGCCCTGCTGCTCCAGGACGGGCCCGGCGGCAACGCGACCGTCACGGTGTGCCACTCGCGCACCCGCAACATCGGCGACGTCACCCGCCTGGCGGACATCCTCATCGTCGCGATCGGCAAACCCGAGTTCGTGACCGGCGACATGATCAAGGCGGGCGCCGTCGTCATCGACGTCGGGGTGAATCGCGTGGACGACCCGTCGCTCAAGCAGGGCTACCGCCTGGTGGGCGACGTGAAATTCGCCGAGGCCAAACAGGTGGCCGCCGCCATCACGCCCGTTCCCGGCGGCGTGGGCCCGATGACGATCACGATGCTGCTGTACAACACCGTCCAGGCGGCGCGTCAGTGGGCGCATCCTTAGACCTCTTCGCCGCCGCGTCGGCCGAGGGGGCGTGGACGGTGAGCGAGGTCACCCGCCGCGCCCGCGTCGTGATCGAGGCCGGTCTCCCGCCGCTGTGGGTGCGCGGCGAAGTCACCGGCTTCAAGGCGTGGCGCAGCGGGCACTGGTATTTCTCGTTGCGCGACAAGTCCGCGCAGATCCGGTGCGTCATGTTCCGGACCGACAATCGCAAATTGCCCGCGCCCCCGGTGGATGGGACCCAGGTGTTCGTCTTCGCGCGGCCCACGGTCTACGACGAGAAGGGCGAATTCAATCTCACCGTGCGCGAGCTGCTCTCGACGGAGCAGGGCGGCCTCTGGAAGCTGGCGTTCGAGAAAGCGAAGGCGGCGCTCGCGAAAGACGGACTGCTCGACCCGGCGCGCAAGCGTCGCCTCCCGGCGTTCCCGCTCCGCATCGCCGTCGTGACGAGCCCCGACGGCGCCGCCCTGCGCGACATCCACGTCGTCGTCACCCGACGCTGGCCCGTCGCCGAGCTCGTCCTCGTGCCGGCCAAGGTCCAGGGCGAGGGCGCCGAGGCGTCGGTGTGCGCCGCGCTGGCGCGGCTCGCGGCGCTGGGCGTCGACGTCGCCATCGTGGGCCGGGGGGGCGGCGCCGCCGAAGACCTGTGGACCTTCAACAGCGAGCGCGTGGCCCGCGCCGTGGCCGCGGTGCCCGTCCCCGTCATCTCCGCCGTCGGGCACGAGACCGACGTGACGCTGTGCGATCTCGTCGCCGATCTGCGCGCACCGACGCCCTCCGCGGCGGCGGAGGCGGCCACGCCCGATCGCGCCGACGTGCTGGGGCATCTCGAGCACCTGGCCCGGCGGCTCGCGCGCGGTCTCACGTCGCGGTCGCAGCGTATGGTCGATCGCCTGGACCGCACCGGCGACCGCCTGAACGGCGCCATCGCCGCCCGGGTGGAGCAGTCCCGCTCACTGCTCACCGCCTACGGCGCACGCCTCGATGCCTTGAGTCCCCTGAAGGTGCTCGCTCGCGGGTATGCCGTCGCGCGCGACGCCCAGGGCCGCGTGCTGAGGCGCGTAGCTCAGCTGCCGGCGGGGCGGGAATTCCGACTGCGTGTGACGGATGGTGAGGTGGGCGCGCGCGTGTCCTCAGCCCCTGGGGAAACCTGATGGACTTCGCCAAGGAGCTCGACCGCCTCGAGGCGATCGTGCGTGAGCTCGAAGCCGAGGATCTCGACCTCGACGCGGCGCTCAAGCTGTTCGAGGAAGGTGTCGAGCGGCTGCGCGCCGCGCGTGAGCAGCTGGCCCAGGCCGAGCTGAAGGTCAAAAAGGCCCTGAAGGTTGAAGGCTCCGACCGCTAGCCGCGGGCTCTCCGCGTACCTCGTCGACGCCCGCGCCCGCGTGGACGCGGTGCTCGCGGCGTGGGTCGACGGCGCCGATCCCGTGATTCGCTACAGCCTGCTGGGGGAGGGGAAGCGCCTGCGCCCCACCCTGGTGTTCGCCGCGCATGAGGCGCTTGGGGGGAGTGCCCCCGCGGTCGCGGAGCTGGCGGCGGCGGTCGAGGTGGTGCACGCCTACTCCCTCGTGCACGACGATCTTCCCTGCATGGACGACGACGACCTCCGCCGCGGCCGGCCTACCGCGCACCGCGCGTTCGACGTGCCGCAGGCGACGCGCGCCGGCTACCGGATGGTGGCCCTCGCCGCGCGCGTGCTGGGCCGCGGGCTCGAAGCCCTGGCGCTCTCCGACGACCGCCGCCGCGAGATCGCGCTGGAGCTGTTTCGCGCGGCGGGCGCGGGCGGGATGATCGGCGGCCAGGCGCGCGACCTCGAGGCCGAGGCGCAGACGCTGCCAGTCGACGCGCTCGAGGAGGTGCATCGCCGGAAGACCGGCGCCCTGATCGCGGCGTCGTGCGTGATCGGCGGGCTCTCGGCCGGGGACGACGTGGTCCGGGGACATGTCGAGGCGCTGCGGGCGTACGGGGACGCCATCGGCCTCGCCTTCCAGATCGCCGACGACGTCCTCGACGCCACCGCCACGTCCGACCAGCTCGGCAAGACCGCGGGCAAGGACGCCGCCCGTGCCAAGGCCACGTTCGTGACGCTGCTGGGCGTGGGCGCCGCCCGAGCCGAGGCGGAACGGCTGGCGGCGAAGGCCGTAGACCAGTTGCGGGAAGCGGGGTTAGTTTCCCCTACGTTGGTGGAGCTGGCACACTACATCGTGACGAGGCCGAACTGAACCGTGTCTCTCCTTGATTCGATCCGTGGTCCCGATGACGTCAGGAAATTGCCGCGCCAGGACCTGCAGGCGCTGGCCGCCGAAGTCCGGCAGCGGCTGATCGACGTCGTCTCCCAGACCGGCGGGCACATCGGCGCGGGCCTCGGCGTGGTCGAGCTGACCGTGGCGCTGTGTTGGGCGTTCGACTCGCCCCGCGACAAGATCGTGTGGGACGTCGGCCATCAGGGCTACCCGTGGAAGATCCTCACCGGCCGCAACGAGCGGCTCCCCACGCTGCGCCAGCCGGGCGGTCTGTCAGGATTCCTGCGCCGCACCGAGAGCGAACACGATCAATTCGGCGCCGGCCACGCGGGGACCGGCCTCTCCGCGGCGTACGGGATGGCGGCCGCGCGCGATCTCCAGGGCAAGGACTTCAAGGTGGTCGCCGTCGTCGGGGACGGCGCGATGACGTGCGGGCTGCCCTACGAGGCGATGAACAACGCGGGGCACTCGGGCCGCAACTTCATCATGGTGCTGAACGACAACGGCATGTCCATCGCTCCCAACGTCGGCGCCATCAACAAATACCTCGGCTCGATCATCGCGAATCCCTTCACCGTGCGGCTGCGCGAGTGGGTGAAAGGGATGATCGAGCGGGCCTCCCACCTCGTGGGTGGGCCGAAGCTGGTGGACTTTGCCAAGACCGTCGAGGAGAGCGTCAAGAACCTGTGGTCCCCCGGGATGCTGTTCGAGGAGCTGGGGTTCCGCTACTTCGGGCCGATCGACGGGCACAACGTCGAGCAGATGATTCAGACGTTCGAGATCGTGAAGAACCTGAAGGGCCCGCGGGTCGTGCACGTGATCACGGAGAAAGGGAAGGGGTTCCCGCTCCCCGAGCCGGACCTCGAGAAGTATCACGCCCGCGCCCCGTACGATCCCGTCACCGGCAAGCTCAAGCCGGTGAATCCGGGCGCGTCGCAGTGGACCAAGATCTTCGGCGAGGCGATCACGCAGCTCGCCGCCGAGTATCCGGACTTCGTGACGATCACCGCGGCCATGCCGTCGGGCACCGGCACCAACATCTTCCAGAAGAAGTGGCCGGAGCGGTTCTTCGACGTCGGCATCGCCGAGGCGCACGCCACGACGTTCGCGGCGGGCCTCGCGACCCAGGGGGTGCGGCCGATCGTGGCGATCTACTCCACGTTCCTGCAGCGCGCCTACGACTCAATCATTCACGACGTCGCGATCCAAAAGCTGCCGGTCATCTTCTGCATGGACCGCGCCGGGATGGTGGGCGAGGACGGGCAGACGCATATGGGCCTGTTCGACATCGCCTACATGCTCGCCGTGCCGCACATGACGGTCACCGCTCCGAAGGACGGGGCCGAGCTGATCGGCCTGCTGCGCTGCGCCCTGGCCCATGCCGACGGACCGTTCTGCCTGCGGTACCCACGCGACAAGGCGCCCGCCGAGGCGCCGCCCGCCGCCGAAGTGGCGGCCGTGCCGTACGGGACGTGGGAGATCCTCAAGAAGGGGAAGGAGTGCGCGCTGCTCGCGGTCGGCGTGATGTGCAAGCCGGCGCTCGACGCGGCGGAGGCGCTCGCCCCGGACGGCCTCGACGTGACCGTCGTCAACGCCCGCTTTCTGAAGCCGATGGACCGCGAGATGCTCGACGCCCTGGTACGCGAGCACAAGCTGCTCGTCACGGTCGAGGACGGCACGGTGGTGAACGGGTTCGGGGCCGCGCTCGCGGGGTTGGTGCAGACCACCGCGCCCGACGTGCGCGTCGTGGCGCTCGGCGTCCCCGACCGCACCTACGAGCACGCGCCGCGCGGGCAGCAGCTGGCGGAAGTCGGCCTCACCGGGCCCGGGATCGCGGCCCGGATCCGCGCCCTCGCCGCCGAAGAGTCGCTCACTCCGCGATGAACGTCGGGGTCGTCGGCAACCCCAGCTACTCGGATCTCCGGACTCTCCTCGCCACCCTCGCCGGGGCGTCGAATCGCCTCGGCTTCGCGCTGTACACCGAGGAGAGCCTGCTCCCGCTCTGGCCCGAGCCGAAACCCGCCCCGCTCGCCAAGGCCGAGGTGCTCGACTGCCTGCTCACGCTCGGCGGCGACGGGACCCTGCTGCGGGGTGCGCGCACCTTGAACGGCGCGAATACGCCGATCCTCGGCGTCAACCTCGGTCGCGTCGGGTTTCTCACCACCGTCTCGTCCCCGACGCTGGATTGGGCGCTCGACGCCATCGTCCGCAAGGCCTACAGCACCGAGGCGCGCCTCGCGCTCCAGCCCGCCATCGTGGACAAGCATGGCAAGACCCGCGTCGAGCCGAACGTCCTGAACGACGTCGTGGTCCACAAGGGCGGCGTTGCGCGAGTCGTGCGGCTCAAGGTCGTGGTCGACGGCGACGAAGTCGGCCAATACTCGGCCGACGGCATCGTCGTCTCGACGCCCACCGGGTCCACCGCCTACTCGATGTCCGCGGGGGGGCCGATCGTCGTGCCCGGCGTGGACGCGATCGTCGTCACCGCCATCTGCCCGCACACGCTCGCCGTCCGGCCGCTGGTCCTGCCGTCGGATTGCACGGTCACCGTCGAGCCGATCCCCCCGTGGACGGACGACGTGCTCGTCTCGTTCGACGGCCAGGTGGGCACGCAGATCCAGCCGGGCGAGCGCCTCCAGGTGCGCCGCGCTGACCGCCCCGTGCTGCTCATCCGCCTGGGTCCCGAGGGCTTCTTCGCGCGGATGCGCAAGAAGCTCCAGTGGGGCGATTTGACGGACCGCGAGCGCAGGTAGTGCTGACGGAGCTGCGCGTCCGCGACCTCGCCGTCATCGCCGACGTCACCCTCCCCCTCCAACCCGGCCTCAACGTTCTCACCGGCGAAACCGGCGCCGGGAAGTCCATGCTGGTTGACGCCTTGGCGCTGCTCCTGGGCGAGCGCGCGTCGTCCGACGCCATCCGCCCCGGCGCCCAGAAAGCCGTCATCGAGGGCGCCTTCGAGCTCACGGCGACCGCCCCGGACCGCCTCGGACCGACCCTGACCGCCCTGGGGGTGGAGGCGGACGACGGCAGGCTCGTCCTGAAGCGGGAGGTGACCGCGGAAGGGCGGTCGCGCGCCTGGGTGAACGGCAGCCCCACGACCATCGGCGTCCTGGCGGAGATCGGCGCCCAGCTCGTGGACCTCCACGGCCAGCACGACACGCAATCGCTGCTCCGGCCGGAGGCGCAGCGCGACATCCTCGACGCCTACGCCGGCGCCGCCGTCGAGCGCGTGGCGGTGCGCGACACGCACCAGCGCCTTCGCGACCTGGAGCAACGCGAGGCGCAGCTGCGCGCCACGCAGGACGAAGTGCGCCGCAAGGCCGATTACCTGCGGCACGTCGTGCAGGAGATCGAGCGGGCCGCGCCCAGGACGGGCGAGGACCAGGCGCTCGAGACTGAGGCGAAGCGTCTGGCCCACGCCGACGAGCTGGGTCGGCTGTCGCGCGAGCTGGAGGAGGCGGTGGATTCCTCGGGGCTCGCCCGCGCCCAGAAGATCCTGGCGGGCCTCCAGCGGCTCGATCCCACCGTAGGGAGGTGGCAGGAGCTGCTCGACGGGGCGTTCGCCAACGTCGAGGAGTTGGCCCAGGCCGCGCGCGAGTACGCCACCGCCCTCGAAGGGGATCCGGAGCGCCTCGCGGCCGTCGAGCAGCGGCGCGATTTGCTGTTCCGCCTGGCGCAGAAGTACGGCCCATCGATCGCCGACGTGCTGGCGACCCGCGACACGGCGGCGCGCGAGCTGGAGCTGCTCGACACGGCGGACCTCGA
>DASYQX010000037.1:0-2005 GCA_036004985.1 Gemmatimonadales bacterium | reverse complement strand
AGGGGCGCTGGTGATCGCGGGCGCCGGGGGCGCCTCGGCCAACATCGCATGGTGCTCGGGAGATCCGCCCGTTCACGTGGACACGACCGACGGCAGCAACCTGACCGTCAACACGACCGTCAGCGTGCTTCAGACCGAGGTGTCACTGCTCAACGACGTCCGGATCGACGCGGTCATGACATCCGACGGCATCGGCGGCACCGACATCACCGTCAGCGTCCAGCTCCCGGCCGGCATCAGCACCGCCTACGTCACCGCCAAGGTCAAGCGCTACCACGTGAGCGCAACCACGGTTGGATACGGAGGGACGACGGTGACCCTCTACCTGCACGTGCCCGTCGCCTGAGGCCGATGGTTCTCGTCTTCTCGACCTTCCCCAGGCCGCTCAAAGCGGCCATCATCGGTGTGCCGGCCGCCGGCGCTGTCCTGGCCGCCCTCGCCGGCCTTGTTGGAGGCTTCAACGCCGCCGACCAATGGCGGTTGCTTCTCATTCCCGGGTGCTTCGTCGCGGTGGCCGTCGCCGAACGCTATCCGGTCAAGATCGGCCTCGAGCAGAAGATCAACCTCGGGGCGCTGCCCTGTCTCGTCGCCGTCCTGCTGCTGCCGGCGGGGATCGGCCCGGCCACCGCCGCGCTGAGCGTGCTGGTGGGGAATCACCTCGTCGGGCGAAGCCGGCCCGAGAGCGTGTTCAATGCGGGCAACACGCTCGCCGCCTCGGCCGTGGCCGCGCTGGTGGGCGCGGTCGGCCCCGACGTCGACGGAATGCAAGAGGCGCGTGCGGCGCTCGGGGCCCTGCTCTACGCGGGAGTGAATCTCGGCCTTGGCGTGCTCCCGGCAGCGCTGCGCAGCGGGCGGCGGTACCCCGAGCTCCTGAAGCAGGCCGCATCGGCGACCTGGCCCGCGCTGCTGACGCTCGCGGCATGCGCAGTCGCCATCTCCGTGCTCTGGATCAAGGCGCCCCTGATCGCGCCGCTGCCGCTGATCGTGCTCCCGATGATCTACCGCATGAACCGCGCCATCGAGGCGCAGTCGAAAGCCAATGAGCAGCTGGCCGGCGTCCTGGCCGCACAGCGAAGATTCCTAACCGACGTGTCGCACCAGGTGGCGACGCCGCTGGCCACGATCATGACCAACCTGTCGATCCTTCGTCGCGCGAACGGGGGCAAGTCTGGGGTCGATGCCGTGACCGACAGCGTCGCGGAGGCTGAGCGGATGAAGCGGATGCTGGAGCGCTTGCGCTCGCTTGCGCACGCGGACGAGGATGTGCCGCTCCGCCGCGAGCTGGTCGATCTGGCCGAGCTGACCGCGGACGTGGTGCGCGCCTACGCGGTACCGGCCGCCACCTCCGGCGTGGAGCTCGTCGCCGACGTCGGCGCGCACGCCAGCGTGAGCGCGGACAAGGACCTGCTGCGCGAGGCGGTGGCCAACCTGGTCGACAACGCCGTCCGCGTCAGCCCGCCCGGAGCCCACGTCACCCTCAGCGTCGAGCGCGGCTCGGCCGGGCCGGTGATCGCCGTCGCTGACGAGGGGCCGGGCATCGAGGAGGACCGCCTGCCGCGCCTGTTCGAGCGCTTCCAGCGCAGCGATTCAGGGAGTGGGCTGGGGCTGGCGATCGCGCGCCGCGTGGTCGAGCGCCACGGCGGGACGATCCGCGTCAAGACCGCGCGCGGCGCGGGGAGCACCTTCACGATCGAGTTGCCGGGCTAAGCCCTCTCCGTCGGGGATGCACGCTCCCTCTCCCCATCGGGGAGAGGGTTGGGGAGAGGGGCTTAAGTTCCACTAACCTCTCACTCCGTGGCCATCATCGTCTGCCCGCAACCTCTGGCGGCGGAGATCGGCCTCGACGTCATGCGTCGCGGCGGCAACGCGGTCGACGCCGCGGTCACGTGCGCTTTCGTGCAGGGCGTCATCGACCCTCAGATGTGCGGCCTCGGCGGCTGCGGGGCGATGCTCGTCCACAGCCCGCAAGCCGGGGACGCGCTGTTCGAGTTCTACGGGACCGCGG
>DASYQX010000036.1:0-6034 GCA_036004985.1 Gemmatimonadales bacterium | reverse complement strand
CTAGGACGGAGCCCTCTCAAGGCTCAAACACGGGTTCGAATCCCGTTACCGCTACTGGCAGGGGACGAGCCCCCATCGTCTAACGGCTAGGACACCACTCTTTCAAGGTGGGAACAGGGGTTCGATTCCCCTTGGGGGCATTTGGAACCCAATGGCCGTTGAGGAGATGCGTAAAAAGGATGCGTAAAAACGACGGCGTCGAACGATGTCGTTCGACGGTTTCTGTTGGACGTAGTTGTTAGACGCCGTTCGTAGTTCGCGCCGATAGCTCAATTGGCAGAGCAACTGACTCTTAATCAGTAGGTTCCAGGTTCGATTCCTGGTCGGCGCATTCCCCCGCGAGGTCCCTCCAAGCCCGGAGGCCACGATGTCACACGTCCAGAAGGCCGTCGAGATCAACAGCCCGCCCGAGAAAGTCATCGCCTACATCGCCGACGTCGCGAACCATCCCGCGTTCATCAGCTCGCTCAAGTCCGTCGCCGGCGTCCGCGGAGACTCCACGAAGCCCGGCACCGCCTGGGACTGGACCTACGTGATGGCCGGAGTGGAGTTCACGGGCCGGGCGGAGACGGTGGGGTACACGCCGGCCAAGGAGTTCATCTACAAGACCACCACGGGCATCGAGAGCACGTTTACCTATCGCGTCGAGCCGAGCAAGCGGGGATCCCGGCTCTCCGTGAACGTGGCCTACCAGATTCCGAAGAGCCTGCTGGGCAAGCTGCAGGCGTCGGTCGTGGAGAAACTCAACGACGCCGAGGGCGCCCGGGCACTGGAGAACCTCAAGGCGATTCTTGACGAGTAGCCCCGGGGGGGTGCCCATCCTCCTGAGGGCGTTCGGGCTATGGTTGGTGTTTCCCGCGCTGCCGGACGACATCCGCCCTGTCCTGGAGCGCTGCCTCGCGATGGTTCGAGCGCCGTTCGAGCGGGCCACCGATGAATGGCGAGGGGGATACGTGGTTCGAGTGGGCACGGACCGGTTCGAAATCGGTCTGCGTGCGGTGTTCCGGCGGTGCGTCCAACTTCGGTTTCGCGGCGGGCGCCGGCACCGCAAGGCCGCCCTGCTCAAGGCGCTCGTCGCCAAGCAGTTCCGTGGCGTACTTCCACGCCTCCGAATCCAACTGTAACCCCGTCGGCCGCCTCCCGACACGGGCAGGCGCGAGGCCGTGACCGACTTCGCGCCCGCCGCGTTCCTTACAGCGATTTCAGGTACTGCACCAGGTCCGCCTGTTGTGCCGCCGTGAGCCCCAGCGACAACACGCGATTGTAATGTGCGACCACGTCGGCGAGCGTCGCCGCGCTGCCGTCGTGGAAGTACGGGGGATGCTGCGCCAGCGCCCGCAGCGGTGTAGTCCGGTAGCGATGGTTCTTCAGGCGGTTGGCGCGCACCGGGTCCATCCCAGTCTCGGCGGGCTCGTGCAGCGTGAACTGCCCGTTGACCTTGACGTTGACGTCCGTGAAGCCCTGCGACGGGATGTGGCAGCTCGCGCAGCGCCCCGCGCCCCCGAACACCGTGCGGCCGCGCTCGGCCGCCACCGCGTCGAAGCTGCCTGCCGCGGGCCGCGGCGTCGGGAGGCCGAGCTGATACTCGCGCAGCACACCGAGGACCGGCGTCACGAGATCCGGCTTCTGCTGGATGTCGATGCCCAGTGCGGGATCGGAGAACGAGCCGCGGCCGTGCATCTGAGTGACGGCGACGTACGCATTCCAGTACGAAACCGGCCCCTCGCCCGTGTAGGTCTCGAGGGCCACGCCCTGCAAGCCCAGGGCCGGCGGAATCACGACGGGATTGTTGATGCCGTCGCGATTGAACTCGGCGTCGTACCTGCCCGGTCCCCACGAATTGAACACGGCCTTGACGTCGGCCGCGAGCACGGGGGACAGCGCGACGATCGCCCCGACGTTCAAGTCGCGGTTCGGCAGGCCGTCGAGCCGCCGCCCCACCCCGGCGGTCACGGAATTGTCAACCGTCGAGTGACAAAGGGCGCAGGTGATCCCGAGGCTTTGGATGTGCCCGTCGCCGGTGACCTTGGCTTCGATCCCGACGACGGCGCCGCGGCGCAACAACTCAACGGTGGTCGCCGGGCTATTCAGATCGGCCCGCGCCAGGAACCCCGGTGGTAACCGCTCGGCATCGACCTTGAGGCCCACGGCCAGCGCGGTGGCGGGTGAGACGGCCGTCTCGACGACGTCGTTCAAGTGGAGCTGGTCGGTCCAGAATGCCTCATCGCCGAAGGTCCAATGTCGGAATACGTACTGGCCGTCAGCGGGAACCTGCCGAGACATCTGGGCGCTGAGCGCGGGAATCGTCACGGGACGATCGGCGCTGCAGGCCAGGCTGACCGCCGAAATGACGGTCAGGGATAGAAAGACTTTCATAGGCAACCCCCGAGGTGCGTGTCATCCTGCACCCTGATAGACGCCGCGCGCACGAGGATTGGTTTTCGTCATGTGCCCGGGGGGGGCGGCCGCTACGGCCGCGTCAGACTCACCCCCAGCTGCAAGAAGCTCACCGTCGCGCGATCGGCCGCCTGCCCGCCGTTGAAGTCCACGCCGCCGCCGAACACGCCCACTGTGTAATGAAAGAAGGGGGCGAGCGTCCACATCCGCGCAAATGGGTACCGATACCCGATGCCCATCTGTGGCCCGATGCCCGACGCCGTGATCACGTCCGTGCCATCGTCGGCGCGGTGCGTCACGAACGCGGCGCCCCCCTTCAGGTAGAGCCGGCGGCGCCGATCGGGAAACCAATAGGCGGCAGCGCCGACGGCGGTCAGCGTCCGCGTCACATTCCCGTCACGGTGACGCCAGCCGTTGACCTCCGCGCCGATGCGCAGGCTGCGGCTGGTGGTGCCCCCCAGCCCGACGAACGCAGAGATTCCATCCGCGCGCTTGGCCGCACAGATCGCGCACGACACGCGGGCCCACCCCGGGGCGAGGCCGACTCCCCACCAGAATCCCCCTCCCCCCCCAGCATCGCGCCGCGCGGGCGCGGGTCGGCGCTGGGCCACCGCGGAGCTCGCCGCCCCCGCCGCCCCCAGCGCCCCCGCTGCCCCCAGCACCACCGCCAGTCCGACGATCACCGCTGTGCGTCGCATGGGGAACAGTATACACCAACGGTCGTGCGCCCTGCCCGTGCGTGACGCGGGTCACCGCTGCCGTCCCCGCCGCGGGGCGAACGTGGGGCTGAGGTAAACACATGCGACGCACATTCCTGCTGCTCTGCTTGGCCCCGTTGGTCATCGGCTGCTACGACAGTCTGTCGGCGCCCGACTACGGTCCCGCCGTGGGGAACGCCGCGTCGTTCGGGATCTGGACCCCGGGGCCGAACGACAACTGCACCGCCGCGCAGCACGACGCGTACTCGGTGGTGGGGCCGGACCACAAGCGCTACCCGACCTGGCACCCGCCGATTGACCCCGTGAGCGGCTGCTCCTTCGGGCACGATCACGGCCGTGACCCGCGCGGCTCGGCGCTGTACCGCATGGTGGGGGCCATCCCGTTCGGCTACGCCAACGAGCAGCTCGATGTTTACGATCCCCTGACGACGCGCCACGAAGACCACTTCGGTCACAAGGTGGAGTGGGAGAACGACGTCCGGATGCACTTCGGCAGCGACGCCGCGGATGCGATGTTCGACATTCGGTGCGACGTCCTGACCAAGCTGCACCAGGGCACGCACTCGAAGGACGCGTTCACGAATAACCTCCATGAGCTGGCCTATCACATCCGCTGCACCGACGGGACCGAGCTGCACGTCACGTTCCTCGCGCAGATCGGCACGCCGGGGGAGTTCGTGCGCAGCTGCGACGGCGCCACGATCGTGGTCGGCACGGCGTCGCCGCCCAATTCGCCCGCGGGCGGTGGTGAGCGGATCATCCCGGATCGAACCTGCGTGGATCAGGACATCCTGGTGCCCGCCGGTCAGTTCTCGGATTTCGGGACGCTGCACGAGAGCTGGCAGACGTCGAACGTGATCCGCGCGGACGGCGGCCACACGCTGGCCGCCTTCAACCCGTACTTCCAGGTGTCGCGGCCGAGCCGCTTCTACGATCCGGCTCTCGTGGGTCTCGTCGGCCGCCCGATCGACGTGTGCTACGAGGTCACGCCGACCGGTGAGCGGGCGCGCGGCCAGGATTGCGATGTCTCGACGGCCAACGGGACGATCATGGGCGTGACGTTCGATGATCCCCGCTCGGTGTTCGATGGCGTCTCGCGCGTGGTCGACATCAACTCGAACTTCATCGACAACGCGGGGGGACCGCAGGCCTGGTACACCGACCCGTTCGG
The DNA here is from genome assembly GCA_036004985.1 of Gemmatimonadales bacterium. GTDB lineage: Bacteria > Gemmatimonadota > Gemmatimonadetes > Gemmatimonadales > GWC2-71-9 > 20CM-2-65-7. Next base: position 1,747 of record DASYQX010000036.1, on the reverse strand, counting down.
CAAGCACGGCCGCACCCAGCCGTTCCCGGGGTCCATCCGGCAGTTCATCGCGTCGATCAACAACGACCGGGGCGGGCTGGAGATCTCCGGTCCCACCCTCGGCCGCAACCGGGATTACGGCGGCCCGCGGGTGCACGCGCCGAACTAGTCGCTATTATTCAGGCGCCGTGGCACCCCGGCGCCGCTGGACCCTGTCCCTGGTCGCCGGCCTGGGCCTCGCCTGGGTCGGGTTCCTCCTGGTCACGCATCCCTCGAACGATCGCGACTGGGTCCCCAACGAGCGGGTCCTGCCGTACGCCGAGTTCGACGGCGACCTGGTCCGGATCCACAACGTGCGCAATACGGCGTATCGGACGGCCGAGGACTTTACGCCCGCCTACTACGACACGACGCTCGATCTGGCGCGGCTGCGCACCGTCTGGTTCAGCGTCGTGCCGTTTGCGACCTGGACCGGCGCGGCCCACACCTTTCTGAGCTTCGGTTTCGACGGGGCGCGCGGCCCGACGTTCCTGGCAGTCTCCGTCGAAGCTCGGAAGGAGCGGGGCGAGGGCTACGACCCGGTGAAGGGAATGTTCCGTCGGTACGAGATCATGTACGTCGTCGCCGACGAGCGGGACGCGATCCGGCTGCGCGCGAATTACCGTCACGACGACGTATTCCTGTATCCCATTAAGGCGACGCACGCCGGGGTCCGCGCGCTGTTCGTCGCGATGCTCGAGCGGGCCAACAGGTTGCGCGCGGAGCCGGAGTTCTACAATACCCTCACCAACAACTGCACGAACACCATCGCCAAGCATGTCAACAGCTTGTCCCCCCATCGGATTCCGTTCAGTCTGAAGATCGTCTTCCCCGCCTACGCCGACCGGCTGGCTTACGACCTCGGCCTCATCGACACCGACCTTCCGTACGACTCGATCCGGCCCCACTTCCGGATCAACGAGCGTGCCATGCAGTACGCGGACAGCGTCGACTTCTCCATCCGGATCCGGGAGCGGGCCTCGATGCCTTGACTGGGCGGGGCTCACGCCATATCTGTGGTGCCCGGAAAGGGCCCCTCACGTCCTCTCTTGCGAAGGAGCGTGTATGGAGAACCGCATCGGCTTCGGGAAGCGGCTGGGCGCCTTTGTATTGGACCTCATCTTGTGTGTTGTTCTGGTAGTCGTCGCTGGGGGCGTCGTGGGCGGAATGCTCGGAATGACCGCGGGCAGCCTGACCACCGGCGAGGGCGACGCAGCGGCAGGAGCGATGTCCGGCGCGGCGCTGGGCGCGATCATGGGCATGGTCGCCGCCGGTGCCATCATCTTCTTAGTCTACTTCCTGATCGAGGGTCTCACCGGCTATACCCTGGGCAAGTTGATCCTCGGCATCCGCGTGGCGAACGCCGACGGCACGCAGGCCCCGGTGACCACGCTGCTCGCGCGCTGGGCGGTGAAGAACATCAATTTCGTGATGACCGTCTTGGCCGTGCTGACCGGCGTCGAGGTCATCCGGGTGCTCGGGAACATCGGCGGTCTCGTGATCTTCGTCGGGTGCTTCCTGGTGCTCGGCATGAGCAGGCAAGCGCTGCACGACCGCATCGTGCACACTGCGGTCTACCCGAAGAACATGGTGCGGGCGGGCGTCTAGACGCGCCGCCGCGTCACCCGGCCGATCGCGGTGATCAGGTCGCCCAGGTCGTAGGGCTTGGTCACCGACGGCTGACCGCAGGACTCGAGGAAGTGCCGGGTTTCGTCCCGGGCCTGGTCGC
>DASYQX010000035.1:0-7044 GCA_036004985.1 Gemmatimonadales bacterium | reverse complement strand
GCGTCGCCGGGTTTGGCGCGGCTCGCGGCGACCCAGGCGGTGAACTTCCCTTTTCCCCACCCCACCCGGAACGCGGAACTCGGAAGTGGGAACGCGGAACAGGAGAGCGAGCTTCTCGTCGCAGTTCCGCGTTCCGCGTTCCGCGTTCCGCACTTGATCGCCTCGACGATCTTCTCCACCCCCCCGTAGATCCCCTCCAGCCCGTCCCCCCCCACATACGCCAGCCCCAGCTCCGCCGGCTCAACGATGGGGCTCACCTCGCTCAAGGCGGCGAGTAGACGTGTGAACCGCTCGTCATAGTGCACTGGGTCGGGCTCGCACAGCCGAAGCGTGGGACAGAGGCCGATCGCCTGGCTGACCGTCATCCCGGGCCGCACCCCGGCGTGCCGGGCCAGGCGCGAGACCTGCCAGACCTTTCGGCTTACATCGGGTGAGAGGAGGGCGGTGGGGCAGGCGGCGAACCCTTCCCGCCGGGCCTCTTCGCAGTGCAGCGGGAAGAGGGGAATCCAGACGCAGGCGGCGAGCGAGCTCGTAGGACGCTGGGTCATTTGACAGAGTCAAATCGGGACCCGAATATATCCCGAAGATCGACACGACCGCAAGACATCCTGCGGAACTGTTAAGTCGTTGGTATATTTAAACTTTCACAGACACGTGGGGGCGTAGGGCGTGGGGCGTGACCAACCCAACCTCTTTGAGAACGACGTCATTCCCGAGCCGCGCGCTGAGCTGACTGAGCTCGCCCGAGGCCTCCCGGCCAACGTCCGGTTCGGCACGTCGACCTGGACCTACGACGGCTGGGCGGGGGACGTCTATCACCGCCGTTACCGTGGCGCGCAGCCGGCGCAGCGGCTGGAGGAGTACGCGCGCTACCCCCTGTTCCGGACGGTGGGGATCGACAGCGCGTTTTACGAGCCGCCGACGGAGGAGGTGCTGCGCGCCTACGCGCAGGCGCTCCCGCCGGGATTCCCGTGCGTGAGCAAAGTGTGGGACCGGATCACCGCGAAGCGGCTCGACCAGGCGCAGGGGCAACGCAACCCCGACTTTCTGAACGCGGCGCTCTTCAAGGAGGCGGTGCTCGATCCGTATGGCCGCGCATTCCGCGACCACGCCGGGTGTTTCGTGTTCGAATTCCAGGCGATGCGTGGTAAGGATCTCCCCCATCCGCTCGAGTGGGCGGAGCAGCTCGACACATTTCTGGCCGGACTGCCGCGCGATTTCCGCTATGCCGTGGAGCTGCGTAACGCCGAGCTGCTCACGGATATGCACGGCGACGTGCTGCGGCGCCACGGGGTCGCGCACGTCTTCAACTCGTGGACGGAGGTGCCGACGATCGGCGCGCAGCTCGACCTCCCCTGGACCTTCCCCGCCGATTTCACGGTGGCGCGGGCGCTGCTCAAGCCGGGCCGCCGCTACGCCGACGCGGTGAAGGCGTTCGAGCCGTACGACCGGATCCGGGAGCCGGTGCCGGAGCTGCGCGGCGATCTGCTACGGGTGGTGCAGGAAGCGTTGCGGCGCCGGATCGAGGCCTTCATTCTCGCGAACAACCGCGCCGAGGGGAACGCCCCGGGGACCATCCGGGAGGTGGCGCGGATGTGGCTGGCGCGAGGCGGTGACGCGGACGGTGCCGAAGAGGGTAGACACTAAGGACAATCGCTCTCGAAGCAGCGGAGGTTCGCGTGCGTCGTCTCGTGTTCGCCTCGCTGTCCGTCGCCTCCCTCGCCGTCCTCCCCGCCTGCGGCGACGACGTCCACGTCACCCCGCTCTCCGCTTCCTGGCTCGAGTGGTCGGACTCCGTGACCGCCGGCACGCCGTTCGGCGTCCGCGTCTACGGGTTGATGGGCCACGAGCCCCGTGACTTGCGTATTCGCATCACCACTGGGGGCGATACCGTGACGATCGAGCCGTACTCCGTCGGGACCGCGGTGCGAGCTCAGATCTTCGGCTACGACACGCTCGTTTGGGTGCCCGGGATCGCGGCGACGGTGCCGCGAACGGTCGTCGTGCGCGCGCCCAGCCGCTGGCCGACGTCCCAGCCTCCCTGGACGGTGCGCACGTTCGGCACCTTGACGGTGTCGCCCGACACCGTGATCGGGTCGCTGATGCGCTCCGTGGGGATGGGAGAAGGATTCCAGACGTCCGCCGGGTGCTTCCTCGTCATCCCGCTCGAGCCGTCTCGGGTGTACATCTCCGCCGATCAGACGCCCGACTGGGCTCCCTCATTCACCGGGTTCGTCTACGGCCGCATCGATACCTTCCTTCTGTCCACCTGTCTCGACGACGCGTTTGTGATCCAGGTGGACAGCGTCAAACAATAGGAGAGAGTCATGCGGCCTGCTTCGTTGGTCCTGCTGTGGATCGCCGCCCTAGCGGCCTGTACCACTGAGCCGGATTACCACGCCGTCCCATTGGCTGTGAGCTGGCTGGAGTGGCCGGCCGAGGTACGGACCGCTGTCCCGTTCGGCGTACGGTTGGCGGGGTATATCCCCTGCGGAACCCGCCTCGTGCCCTCCTCTCGCAGCGACACCATCGCCGTATCGTTCGAGCCGTACGCCCTCGTTCCCAATGCCGGACCACCCTGCATCCCCATCGTGCCGACGATGTTTGACGACACTGTCGTCGTCCCCGGCTTGGCCGCGGCATCCGCGCGGCTGTACCAGATCCGGGTGGCCATGCTCCCGGATTCCTCCGGCGTCCGGCCGTACGGGACGGTCGGCGAGATCACGGTACAACCGGAGACGGTAACCGTGAACCAGGTGAGTGCCGTGGGCTTCGCTGAAATCGCTCGTGATCCATCTGGGTGCCTCCGCGTGCATCCGATCACGAGACTTTTCGCGACCTCGTACGTGCTGGAGAACCCGCCCGACACGACGAGTAGTTGGTCGGCGGCGGTGCGCGGCTACTTGTACGACGCCGCGGCGCCCCTGTGCGGCGAGACCAGGGTGTTTCACCTCGTGAGCCGGAACTAGAGGTTCAGCTCTCCCTGCAGCACCGGCATCCGGCTCTTGTAGCGATCCACCATGCCATCGTTCGCCGGGAACCCGAACCGTGCCTGGAGCCGACGGATGCGCCGGCTGAGCGCCCGCGCGTAGTCTCGAGGCGCCGAGCTTCTGGTCGCGTACGCGCGGCGGTAGCGCGCCGCGAGCTGGGGAAAGTGCTCGTCCAGGAGCGGGAGAAAGCGCTCGCGGATCGCGGGATAGAGCCGCAGCGGTCCGGCATGGAGAAACTGGGCGCCAGCCTGCCGGGCAGCCTGGAAGAGCGCTTCCAGGTGGGACATGTCGTCCGTGATCCCCGGCAGGACCGGCGCAACGATGAGCCCGGCGTTGATGCCCGCCGCGACGAGTTTCTGGAGCGCCCGCAATCGCACCGCGGGCGTCGGCGAACGAACCTCGAGGGTACGGATCAGCGGCGCGTCCACACTGATCAGCGACACGTACACCTCGAGGGCGTTACGCGCCTGGAGTTTCCGCAGCACGTCCACATCGCGCGCGACGAGAGGGCTCTTCGTGATGATCCCCACCGACAGCCCCTCGGAGCGCGCCAGGCGCTCGAGCACGCCGCGCGTGACCCGAAAACGCCGCTCGCCGGGCTGGTAAGGATCGGTCGCGGTGCCGATCACGATCGTCTCGCCCGCTGCGACGCGCCGCAGGTCCGCATCGAGGGCGCCGAGGATTTGCTCCTTGACGAAGATGCGCCGCTCGAACGCCTCCCAGCCATGCGGCCCCCGGTAATCGGCAACCTCCGCGTCGGTCAGCTTGCCGGCGTCGTGCGCGCGCTCGACCACATAGCGGTGGGCGTACCGGGCATAGCAGTAGCTGCACCCGAACTCGCACCCCACGTACGGATTGAGCGACCAGAAGTCCATGCCGGTCTGGGCGGGCGGGTTCAAGATCCTGGTGGCCTTGAGCGACACGAACTGGGTGCCGCGGGCACGCTGGTCGAGAATGACGGGCGGACGGGCTGACGGGCGGACGGGCGGTAGCAGCGGCAGCTGAGCGCGGCCGCGCACGGGCCGTCTGTCCGTCAGCCCGTCCGCCCGTCCGTCACCCACAGCGCGTCCACCCGCACTGCGGGCACTCGGCGCACCCCGAACGCCGGACGAGCGGCGTGCGGCAGTCCGGACAGCGCGGCTGGGGAGGGGTCTCGGGGCTCGCGGGCCGGGTTCGCGTAGCAGGTGGAGTGGGGTTGGTGCTTTCGGCCATAACCCGAATATATACCGAAGTAAAACGACAGCAAGATCATGAAACCAAGATCAACTGTCGCGTTACTGGCTAATTGGTGATCGAGCGGCGGGGCTGACCCACTGCCGCCATCCGAAGTACACCGGCACGCCGAGCAGCACAAGCACGAGGCCGAGGACCGCGTACGTCTGCGTCGCGGGTGCGAGGAGCAAGTTCACCGCGATCATCCCGGTGAGCACCACGTACAGCGCCGGCAGCCAGGGGTATCCCGGGGCGCGCACGGGGCGCGGCACGTTGGGTTGCTTCTTCCGCAGGAGGAAGAGGCCCACGGCGGTCACCATGTAGAACGCGACGGCGGCGAAGATGACGAAGTTCAGAAGCTGGGAGTAGGTGCCCGAGAGGCAGAGCACGCACGTCCACACCGCCTGCACGACCAGCGCCACCGCGGGCGTCTTGTAGGTGGGGTGCAGGTTGCCGGCGGAGCGGAAGAAGAGGTTGTCCCGGGCCATGGCGTAGTAGACGCGCGCGCCCGAGAGGATGAGCCCGTTGTTGCAGCCGAACGTCGAGATCATGATCGCCACGGCCATGATGTACAGGCCGGGGCTGCCGAACATCGCCTGAAGGGCGGCGGTCCCGACGCGATCCTGCGGCGCATGGGCGATGGCGTCGGCCGGAAGGACGTTCAGGTAGGCCACGTTCGCCAGCACGTACAGCGTCGTGACGACCAACACACCGGTCGCCATGGCGAAGGGGAGGTCCTTCTCGGGGTTCTTGAGCTCACCGGACGCGAACCCGACGTTGTTCCAGGCATCCATCGAAAACAGCGAGCCGACCATCGCGGCGCCGATCACCGGCAGGACGCCCAGGGCGAGGCCTCCCGCGGGCCAGAAGCCCGCGCCGAAGTTCGCGGCGATCGCGTCGGCGTTGCGGCCGATGGAGACGCCCAACAGAATGAGCGCCGCGAGGGCGGCGGTCTTGATGGTGGTCAGCGAGGTCTGGATGAACGCTGCGGTCCTGACGCCGCGCACGTTGATCCAGGTCAGCACCGCGATCGACAGGATCGCGAAGATGCGCTGCGGCGACAGCCCCACTGCGATGTCGCCGATCGGCTGCGGGAAGTGGACCGTGGTGCCGAGGAACACATCGGGCGAGAGGGCCGGCACGAGGACCGACGTGAACCGGGCGAAGGCGACCGCGACGGCGGCGATGGTGCCCGTCTGGATCACGACGAACAGCGTCCAGCCGTAGAGATAACCGAACAGCGGTGAGATGGCCTCCCGCAGGTACACGTAGTTGCCGCCCGCCTTCGGGTACATCGCCGCGAGCTCGCCGTAGGTGAGCGCGCCCAACAGGGTCGCGACCCCGGAGAGCCCCCACACGAGGAGCAGAAACCCGGGGGACCCGACCTGGCGCAGGATCTCGGCCGACACGATGAAGATGCCGGAGCCGATCATCGAGCCGACGACGAGCGCGGTCGCGTCGAGCCGCGAGATCGCCCGCACGAATTCGGTCTGCGGCTGTTGCGTAGTGGCCATAGGGGGCCTAAGCTAGTGGCCTTTCCCGGGGCCCGCTATGTTTCCCGCGCCCCTCTCCCGAGAGATCTCCGTGCGTCTCTTGCCGCGCGAAGAGGAGTTCTTCGACCTCTTCACCGAAGTCGCGAACCGGAACAAGGAAGCCGCCCAGCATCTACGGGACTTGTTCGAAGCCCCACCCGACCGCCGCACGCCGTACGTCGAAGCGATCAAGCGCCTCGAGCACGAGGCCGACCAGGTCACGCACGAAGTCGTGAACCGGCTCGATCGGACGTTCATCACGCCGCTCGACCGCGAGGACATCCACCAGCTCGCCTCCGATCTGGACGACGTGATGGACGCGATGGACGGCACCGCCCGGCGCACGCAGATCTTCCGGCTGGGGGCGTCGCCCGCCGGGGTGCGCCGCCTCGTGGAGGTGATCCAGCGAATGGTCGGGGTGCTAGCCGAGGCGGTCGGCCGCCTCAAGAAGGGTGACGACGTGATGCGCTACTGTGTGGAGGCGAAGCAGCTCGAGGAGGAGGGCGACGCCATCTATCACGAGTCGCTCGGCCAGCTGTTCGAGAAGGAGCGCGACGCCCTCGAAATCATCAAGTGGAAGGAGATCTACGACAACCTGGAGGGCACGCTCGACCAGGCCGAGGACGTCGCCAACGTGGTCGAGTCCATCACGATCAAGCACGCCTGATGACCGACACGGTCTGGTTCGTGCTGGCGATCCTCCTGGTCGCCCTCACGTTCGACTTCATCAACGGTTTCCACGACGCGGCGAACTCGATCGCCACGGTCGTCTCGACGCGGGTCCTCTCCCCGTTCGCCGCCGTCTTCTGGGCGGCGTTCTGGAACTTCGTCGCTGCGTTCGTCTTCGGCACGGCGATCGCAAAGACGATCGGCAAGGGGATGATCGACCTGAGCGTCGTGGACTCCACAGTGATCGTCGCCGGCCTGCTGGGCGCGATCGCGTGGGACCTGGTGACGTGGTGGCTGGGGCTGCCGACCTCCTCGTCCCATGCGCTCGTCGGCGGGTACGGGGGAGCGGCGGTCGCGAAGGCCGGGTTCACCGCGATCATCGCGTCGGGTTGGACCAAGACGCTGCTGTTTATCGTCGTGGCGCCGCTGCTCGGCCTGACCATCGCCTTGGCGCTCACGGTGCTGCTGTCCTGGATTCTACGGCGGTCGCTCCCGCGGAAGGTCGACCGGGCGTTTCGCCTGCTGCAGCTCGTCTCCGCCGCGGCATACTCGTTGGGCCACGGCACCAACGACGCTCAGAAGACGATGGGGATCATCGTCGCCCTGCTGGTCTCGAGCCAGGCGCTGTTCGTTGCGTTCCC
>DASYQX010000034.1:0-4769 GCA_036004985.1 Gemmatimonadales bacterium | reverse complement strand
ATTCACGTCGGGCATGACGAGATCGGTGATGACCGCGTCGGCGGGTTCCTCGGCGTGGTGCGCCAGGAGCTCGTCGGGGCGGTCGAACACCCGGATCCGGAATCGCCCCGCGCCGAGGTTGGCGGCCACGAGCTTGGCGTGCACCAGATCGTCGTCGAGGATGTAGACTTTGGGAATCATCGGTCCGATATTTGTGCCGCGTCCCCGTTAATATTGGCGACCGCACAGCGCGGAGCCAGGACCTATGGCCGGCACCATCCGGGCTCTGATCATCGATGACGACCGCGACCTCCTCTTACTCGTACGGAAGACGCTCGAGTTCATGGCGGGGTGGGAAGTCGTGACGGCGGCCTCGGGCGCTGCGGGGATCGAGCTAGCCCGGAGCGCGGTCCCGGACGTCGTCGTGGTGGACCTGATGATGCCCGAGATCGACGGTTACGAGGTGTGCCGGCGCCTCAAGGCGGACCCCGCGACCGCCGGCGTCCCCATCGTGTTGCTGACGGCCCGCCGCGACCTCGATCAGGCCCGGCTCACCGCGGCCGGCGCCGCCGGCGTACTGCTCAAGCCGTTCCAGCCGGATCAGCTGGCCCGCCAGCTCCGCGAGTTGTGCCCGTGACTGCGACCGATCCCCTCAGCGAAGTCCGGGCCGAGTTCGCGGCCGGGCTGGCGCAGCGGATTCAGACGATGCGGGCGGGGCTGGATCGACTGGAGCACGGCTTCCAGCGCGAGGACGCGGAGGCGCTGTACCGCGCCGCCCATTCGCTCACCGGGACGGCAGGGAGTTTCGGCGCCGAGGGGCTCGCGCACGTAGCGGGCGATCTCGAGGGTTTGGCGCGCAGCTGGCTGGAGCGCGGGGACTCGTTGCCCGAGGAGTGGCGCGTGGCGGCCGCGGCCATCGGGGAGCTCGACCTCGCCGCACGCGAGTACCGCGCCACCGTGCAGTCGGGCACCGCCCGCTCGTCGGCCGCGCGTCTCGCGGTCGTGGGGGAGCTCTCGTCCCTGATTCACGCCGCCGTGGACATGCGCGAGATCTTCCAGGGCGCGATCCAGAAGGTCCAGCGGGTGCTCGATTTCCGGCGGGCCAGCGTGGTGCTCATAGACGAGGCGGCGACGCACTATTACGTGCACACGCTGTACGACCGGGCGCACGGCGGATTCGTCCCGGGGGAGGCGGTGTTCCCGATCGCGCAGGGCGTGACGGGCGAGGCGATTCGCGCCGGCCGACCCATCCGCGTAGACTCGCTCCCGGGCACCGAGGGCATCCTGCTGCAAGAAGGGAAGCGGGTCTCGGCGATGATTGTGCCGCTGCACGTCGGTGACCGCGTGATCGGCGCGCTGAATTTCGGGCACGAAGACGAGGGCCATTACACGGAGGACGACCTCGATTGGGCGGTCGTCCTGGGCCGGCAGATCGAGACCTCGCTCTATTACTCCAAACTCCTGAGCACCATCGCGCAGCAGCGCGAAGCCCTGGCGCGGGAGCACTCCGCCGTGCAGGCCCAGCGGAACCAGCTGGAGGCGCTGATCGACGCCAGTGACGCCGCGATCATGCTGGTCGGACCCGATGGCCGGATCGCCTACGCGAATGCCGAGATGGCCACGCTGGTGGGGATTCCCCGGGAGGCCGTGCTCGGGGCGAGCTTGGACAGCCTGCACCGCTTTTTCGCGGCGTCCTTCGTCGATCCGGCCGCGCTCGCCGCTCAGGGGGAGGCCCTGGCGGGCGAGGCGACGCTACGCGACCGCGTGGACGTCGGGTTCCCCCGGCGCGCGGTCTATCAGCGCGAGGTGGCGCCCGTGCGGGACCGCGGCGGCGCGCTGCTCGGGCATATCGTGCTGTACCGGGACGTAACCCACGAGGTGGAAGTTGAGCGCGCGAAGTCTGAATTCGTCTCCGTAGTCAGCCACGAGCTCCGCACGCCGATGACGTCGGTGAAGACGTCGTTGGCCCTGTTGCTCGCCGGGGCCGGAGGGCCCTTGGAGGCCGTCCCGAGAGAGCTGCTCGAGATCGCCCTCCGCAACGCCGATCGGCTGATCCGCTTGGTGAACGATCTGCTCGACCTCTCGCGCCTCGAGGCTGGGCGCATGGAGTTCCGGCTCGAGCCCGTGTCCCTCGAGGACAGCGTCGCGGCCGGGCTGGAGGCGGTGGCGGCGTTCGCGGACAAGCAGGGCGTGACGCTCACCACCCAGCCTTCCGCTGAGCCGCACGTCGTGCTGGGCGTGCGCGATCGCGTGCCGCAGGTGCTCGTCAACCTCCTGGCGAACGCGATCAAGTTCTCGCCGCGCGGCGGCCTGGTGGAGGTACGGTGGTGGCGTGAGAATGACTGCGCCGTGACTCGGATCTCGGACCAGGGGCCGGGGATCCCGCCCGACAAGCTCAGCGCCATCTTCGAGCCGTTCACGCAGCTCGACAGCTCGACAACGCGGGAGCACGGCGGCGCGGGCCTCGGCCTGACGATCAGCCAACGCATTGTCAATGCGCTCGGCGGCGATGTGTGGGTGGAGAGCGAGGTCGGCCGCGGAGCGCGGTTTTTCGTCCGCTTGCCACTCGCTGCGTCGCAGCTCGCCCGGCCACCAGCCCCCGCCGCCGCGCCCGTGCCCGAGGAAGCGATGGTGCTCCTCGTGCACGGCGACTCGGACTGGCGGCGCCTGGCTGCGGCGCGCCTGGCGGCCGAGGGCTGGCGCGTCTTGCCGGTCGCGACTGGCGGCGAAGCGCTGGCGTCCCTGGAACAGCAGCCTGTGGACCTCGTCCTCGCGGCGCTGGAGCTGCCGGATATGCACGGGCTGGACTTCGTCCAGCGGCTCCGCCGGGGGACGGCGACGTTCGACACCCCCGTGCTGGTCGTGTCCGACGCGGTAGCGAGCGCCGAGGCCATCGAGTACGGCGCCGAAGGGTGGGTACCGGCGGACCCGCAGGAGCTGATCGGTGCGGCCCGACGGGTGCTGTCGGCCCGGGGGGAGGAGCGACTTGTCGTGCTACTGGTCGAGGACGACCCGGCGGTCCGCGACGCCTTGACCAAACTGTTGCGCCGCGCCGGATACGCGTGCCTTGCAGTGAGCGACGCCGCCGCCGGTCTGGCGTTCGTGCGCGCCCGCCGGCCGAGCGTGATCATCACCGACCTCCAGCTGGCAGGCATGAACGGCCTGGCCTTCCTCGAGGAAGTGCGCCGCCAGCCGGAGCTGCGGGACGTGCCGGCGATCCTGCTGAGCGCCCACGGGGCCGACGCTGCGTCCGAGCGGGTGCGCCGACTCGGCGCGCATTTTGTCGCGAAGCCGTTCGACACCGACGCGCTTCTCGACGAGGTCCGGGGGATTGCGACGAAGACCTAGCGGAGCTTCTAGAGAGCCTCGCTGCTAAACGCGGACGTCCAGCGGCTCCTGCAGCCGGCGCTGTAGCGCCGGATGCGTCAGCCACACCTGCCATCCCATCGCGAGCACCGCAATGAGGTTGGCGACGACCACCGACCACCAGCCGAGCGTCCCCAACACCCATTCCGCCGCCACCGCCAGCGTCGCCACCACGAGGCCCTCAAGAACGATGCCTGCCAGCACCACTAGCAGAGCCATGGCCGGCGCCCGCTCCAGCTGCTCCGCCAGCGCCACGAGCACCACCCCCGCGACGAGGAAGGCTACGAAGTGGACGACGGTGTACGTCGCCACCAACCCGAAGTTGACGGTCACCTCGGCCGGACCCGCCGCGCCGAGCACCAGCGCCGAGCCGAGTGCCGCAGGGGTGCGCAGGGGCGCGCCGGCGAGGATGTCGAGAATGAAGAACCACGCCGCCACGGCGATCGCGCCGATCAGCCCGGTCACCAGCCCTCGCGCCACGACGGGATGGTCGCGCAGCACGGGGACGAGCGGCCGCGGGTCGTGTTCCGCGCGGTGCAGGTAGGTCATCAGGGCGAGACCGGCGGCGACGTTGGCACCGATCACGTGGGGCCACGGCACGACGTCGAGGCGCGGCGCGTGCGCCAGGAGCAGCCCCGTGTAAAACACGATTTCCTGGAGCACCAGCCCGAACACCACACCCAACAGCACCCGCGGCGGCGCAGCGAGCGCGGCGCTCACCCGGGCCATCCCGACGCCCAACAAGGCGAAGACCCCGAAGTGCAGCACGCTGTACGCGAAAACGAACCGGAAGGTCGACTCAGGGAACTCGCGGCGCAGCAGTACGCCTGCGAGCAACGCAGGAGTGCGGAAGGGGTGACCTGCGAGCAGGTCGGCCACCAGGAACCAGAACGCCACCACCAACCCCGCCAGCACCCCGCCCGTCACGCCCTGGATGATCACTGCCTGTACGGGTCGCCTCATTGCCGGCCTCCGGCTCAGGCGGTTGCCGTGAATACTACCTCCCTGCCCGCATTTCCGCAGCCACGCGTTCGACGGCGCGCATGACGGCCAGGCAGTTCAGCCCTGCCACCTTTCTGACATCCTGTTCGCTCCACCCGCGCCGCAGCAGCTCGGCCAACAGGTCGGGGAACTTCGACACGTCCTCGAGCCCGACGGGGACGCTCGAGATGCCGTCGAAGTCCGAGCCGATGCCCACGTGATCCACGCCGGCCACCTGGCGCAGGTGCTCGACGTGGTCCGCCACCTGCGCCAGGGTGGCCTTGGGCGCCCGCTCGCGCCACCGGCGGAGCGAGTCGCGCACCGCCGCCGAGTCGAGGCCGGCCGCTCGCAGCCGCGCGACGCCCTGCGCCACCGTGTCGCCGAAGGCGCGGAGCGCTTCGGAGACGTAGTCCGGCGCGAAGTTGGTCATCACGATCCCACCG
>DASYQX010000033.1:0-2354 GCA_036004985.1 Gemmatimonadales bacterium | reverse complement strand
CGAACATCTGTATGAGTTCCTGGACCGCGAGCTGACGCCGGAGCTCGAGCGGGAGATCCGGACGCATCTCGAGGACTGCCCGCCGTGCGAAGAGCAGTACGATTTCGAGGAGCTGTTCCTGAAGTTCCTGCGCGCCCGGTGTCGCACGCAGGGCGCGCCGCCGGAGCTCAAGAAGCGCGTCCTGCGGGAGCTATTTGGAGAGTGAGCTGGCTGACCGGGCGGGGCGCCACGGCGGCGCTCGCGGTCGGCCTGGGGACGATCTGGGGTCTGGGATGGCGGGGATTCGTGCTGCTCCTCGCCTTCTTTGTTTCCGGCAGCTTGTTGACTCCGTCCGTCAAGGGCGGCGAGGGGGCGGCGAAGGGCGGCGGGGGGCGGCGAAATGCTCGGCAGGTGATGGCCAATGGCGGGGTCGCAGCCTTAGCAGCCCTGGTGGGAAGCTGGACCTGGTTCGCGGGCGCAGTGGCCGCTGCGAACGCGGATACGTGGGCTACCGAGATCGGGAGCCACTCACGCACCCCGCCTCGCCTCATCACCGATGGGACGCGCGTCGCGCCGGGCACAGACGGGGGTATGACGCTCCTCGGTACGGCCGGCGGAGTCGCGGGTGCGGGATTCATCGCCGGTCTGTCGTACGTCCTGGGACAGCGCGGCGCGCTCGTCATCGCCGTGGCGGGAGTGGTTGGCATGCTGCTGGACTCGCTACTCGGCGCGACAATCCAGGGGAAGGTCCGGTGGGTGGACAACGATGCCGTGAACCTGGCAGCGACGCTGGCGGGAGCCGCTTGCGCTGGGCTGATCGCGTGAGCGCCCGTTCCCGGCGCTGGGATGTCGTCGTCGCCGGCGCCGGGCCGGCGGGAGCGGCGACGGCGCTGCTGCTCGCGCGCGCGGGCGCGAAGGTCCTGATGCTCGACCGCGCGCACTTTCCCCGCGAAAAACCGTGCTCCGAGTACTTGAGTCCCGAATCGACGCGCGTGCTCGAGCGCCTGGGCGCGAATGTGCTGAGCGACGTGGCCGCCGCGTCACCGGCTCACCTCACCGGCATGAAGGTGGTCGCGCCGAGTGGCGCGGAGGTCGTGGGTCGGTTCGAGACGTTCAGTTTCGCGCTGCCGCGGACGCGGTTCGACACCATTCTCCGCAATGCAGCGGAAGCGGCCGGCGCTGACGTCCGTGAGGGCGTGAAAGTCGAGGAGCTCGTGTACGACGGCGGCCGGGTGGGAGGCGTGGTAGCGCGCGCAACAGGAAACGGGACACGAGACACGTATCGCTCGCGCATCGTCGTCGGCGCCGATGGGTTACGCTCGGTCGTCGCGCGGCGGCTCGGCATGGTGTACACCGCGGGGCCGCGCCGCATCGCGTTCACCGCGCACGTCGCCGACGTCTCCGGCGTGCGCGATTTGGGCGAGATGCACGTCGGACGACCCGGCTACATCGGCCTCGGTCCCATTGGGGACGGCGTGACGACGGTCGCGCTCGTCGTGCCGCTCGGCGAGGCGCGGCGCGGCGCCCGATTCTTCGAGGAGCTGAATCGCTTCCCCGGCGTCGCGGGACGGTTCGATGCGCGTCGGGTGGTGCGGCGCGTGATGGCCACAGGGCCGTTCGCGCGCTGGTCGCGTCGGGTCGTCGCGCATGACGGCGGCGCATTGCTCGTCGGCGACGCCGCCGACTTCTTCGATCCCTTCACGGGCCAGGGCATCTACAGCGCGCTGCGCGGCGCCGAGCTGGCGGCGGCAGCCATGCTCCATTCTCTCGCCACCGGCGCCGGTTTGCGGCCATACGCGCGTGCGCGGCGGCGCGAATTCACCGGCAAATGGATCCTCGAGCGATTGATCGGCATCGCGGTGGGATGGCCGGCGCTGATCGAGCGCGTCGTCGGCCGGATGATTCGACGTCCGGAGCTTGCCGACCTGCTGGTGCGGGCCACTGGGAACTGTATCCCCGCGCGCGCCGCGCTGGCACCGGGCGTGCTGGCCGGGCTGGTCCTGTGACGTCACGGGGGGGCGGGGGGGGCGGGGGGGGCGGCGTCGAGTCGCCGCAGTTCCGCCAGCTGCTCGGCCGGTTCGCGACCGGCGTCACCGTGTTGACCAACCGGTCGCCCGACGGTCAGCCGATCGGAATGACCGCGAATTCGCTCACCTCGGTTTCGCTCGAGCCTCCGCTCGTCCTGGTCTCGGTCGAAAAACGCCACGACATGCACACCGCGATGGAAAAGGGCACGTACTTCGTCTTCAACATTCTGTCCTCCGAGCAGGAAGCGCTGTCGCGGCGATTCGCAGCTTCGGAACCGGACCGGTTCCGCGGCGTCAGCTACCGGGAGAATCAGCGCGGGATCCCTATCCTGGATGGCGTGGTGGCGC
>DASYQX010000032.1:0-49624 GCA_036004985.1 Gemmatimonadales bacterium | reverse complement strand
GGCGCGCCAGTGAACCCCGCGGCGAGACGTCGAACCTCAACTTGTAGCCGCAGCGTGTCGCGGGGATTCACGTCCTGTCCCGTGGCGCGGAATTCGATCGTGCCTGTGTTGGCGCTGTCGCCAACAGCAATCATCGTGTCGTTGGCGAACTGGCCGAGCGCCGTAGGGGCAGCGGGAGCCCGCGGGTGTGTGAGTCCGAGCGTGTAGGGGAAGGCCGCGCCGGCCGTGAAGCTCGTGGCTTCAATTGTATACGGCCCAGCGGCCGGGACCACGAACTGTAGGCAGGAGTTCAGCGCGCCAGGGCAGTTGTCGTTCGATGCCACGACGGCGCCCGCGCCGTCGAGCAGATAGAGGTACGTGTCGATGCTCGTCGGGCTGGTCGTCATCGCGATGCGGATCGTGTCTCCGGCGACGCCGGTGAACCGGTAGTAGTCGGCGAAGCTACCCGCCTGATGGCGGGCGCCACAGTCGGAGGCGGCAAGCCCGGCGGCGTGCGCCGTATCGGGAGCGATGGTGACCAGTGGGCAGTACACCGTGAAGCGCACCGGGATGTTCTTTGGCGATCCCGCGGCCACGGCGGACTGCACGCGCACTGTGTCGAAGTAGGTAGCTTCGGACAGCGAGCCGGCCCGTGCCGTGAGCCGAATCGACGTCGAGCCACTCGCGGGGATGTTCAC
Source organism: Gemmatimonadales bacterium (assembly GCA_036004985.1). GTDB lineage: Bacteria > Gemmatimonadota > Gemmatimonadetes > Gemmatimonadales > GWC2-71-9 > 20CM-2-65-7. The sequence goes on along the minus strand of DASYQX010000032.1, from coordinate 48,947 downwards.
CGTATCCGGTGTGACGGAGAGCCAGGAGGCGCCGTGCACGATCGCGAGGTGCGCGCCGAGCGTGCCGGCGCCCGTGTTGCCGACCGTCCGAATGACCGAGACGCTGTCGGGCGAGCTGCGCAGCATCGAGTCGACGAACGCCATCGTGTCCACGCTCAACACGGGTGGCGTCACGGTGGCGGCTGCCGTGTCGGCGACCGCGTCGCGCCGCGCAATCACGTTCGTCGCACCCGGGTTCCGCGCGGTGGCGAGCCCGGTGACGGAGTCGATCCGCACCCGCAACGTGTCGGCGGCGCGCCAGGCGGCGCGCGGCTGCGCTACTATGCTGTCGTTGGCGTCGCGTCCCGTGGCGGTGAACCGCACGGTATCGCCGATGGCCACCAGGGTTGCGGCTGCCGGAGAGATTTGCAGCGACACGATCTGGTAGCGCACTGTGACCTGAGCAGTCGCCGTGAGCACCTGCCCGCCGACCGTATCCTGAGCGACGATCGTCGCGCTGCCCTCTGCGACCGCTTCGATCGTTGCGGAGTTGCCGCCGTACGTGACGATGCGCACGCTATCGGGCGAGAGGCTCGTCCATACGGGTGACGCGGCGCCGATGACTCGGTCCGCCGAGTCGCGTACGGTCGCGAAGAGCGTGTCCCGCCCGCGCACCGTCTGCAGCGTGTCGCTGCCCGGCGCGACGGCGATGCTCGCCGCCACCTGCTGCACGACCACGCGGGTGCTGTCGCGCGCCGTGCCGGACTGTGCGTGCACCCACGTCGTTCCGTTGCTGCGTGCAGTTACCGTACCGGTGGGCGCGACGGGCGCCACGTTCGTGTCCGCGGATGTCCAAACGATCGAGGGTGCCGGGATCGGACTCCCACCCGAGTCAATCGCGGCGGCCGAGAGCGTCCGCTGCCGCGTTTGCGTATAGAAGCGGATGCTGTCGGGCGTGACCGTGAGCGTGGCGGCCACCTGCCGGACGGTGACGGTCGCCGTGTCGGCGGCGATATCGACGAATGCCCGGACCCTCGCTGGCGCACCCCCCTTGCGGGCGCCGTAACACCCCGGCGTTGCACGCTGCGTAAGCGTGGTGTCGGGGTCGGCGGTAACGGCGAAGGCGACGGCGACGCCAGGGACCGTGCCGCCCCCCGCGTCGAGCGCGACCGCGGTGAGGCAGACGGAGTCCCCAACGCTTGTGAGGGTCGTACTGTCGGGCGCAATCGTGACCCGCGGGACAACCACCGAGAGCACGGCGGTGTCGCTGATCGGCGCCGGCAAAAACAGCGCATTCTCCACCCGCGCCGTGATCGTCGCCCTGCCCCGCAGAATCCCGCGCACGAGACCCGAGCTGTCCACCGTCGCGGTGTCCGGCGCGCTCGTGCTCCACTCGACCCGCAACGCCTGGTTCTGCTTGCCATCCACCGTGACCACCGCGACCAGCCGCACGCTGTCCGCAATGCCCACGGTGTCGGCGGCGAGCGAGAGGCGAATGTCCGCCGTGGACGGGGTGATCAGCTTGTCCAGGCGGCAGGTGGCGAGGGATGCCATGAGCACCAAGACCGCGACGGGCTTTAGAGTACGAGTCATGCGTGTCGTGGCTCCCAAGTCTCGACTAATAGGACATTTACGTTACACCGTCAACCGTACCTGCCTCCGTGCGCCGGGTCACGCGGTGGCAGCAGCCCAACAGGCATCCGGGCAGTATCCCCCAACCCAGGCCGCCGTAGGTGGCAGTTGCGTCACGAGTTAGATTCTCCGTCCCTATGACACTCGCTACCAACCTCGGATTCCCGCCACTCGGCGCGGCGCGCGAGCTGAAACGCGCCACGGAAGGCTACTGGAGCGGCAAGCTTCCCGCCGCCGACCTCCTCACCACCGGCGCCGAGCTGCGTCGCCGGCACTGGCAACTCCAGAAAAGCCTCGGCGTCGATCGTGTGCCCTCGAACGACTTCTCCTTCTACGACCGGATGCTCGACACCTGCGCTCTTGTCGGCGCGGTGCCGCCGCGCTACGGCTGGAAAGGCGATCGCGTCGACCTCGACACCTATTTCGCGATGGCGCGCGGCAGCCAGGGGAAAGGTCGCGACGTCACCGCGATGGAAATGACGAAGTGGTTCGACACGAACTACCACTACATCGTCCCGGAGCTCGAGCGCGGCCAGACGTTCCGCCTCGCGTCCACCAAGCCGGTGGACGAGTACCGCGAGGCGAAGGCGCTCGGCATCGACACGACGCCGGTCCTGGTCGGCCCTGTCACGTTTCTCTTGCTCGGCAAGACCAAGGGCGCCAAGGGCGATCGCCTCGCCCTGCTCGACGGGCTGCTGCCCGTGTACGCGGAGGTCCTCGCCCAGCTGGCCGCGGCGGGCGCGACCTGGGTGCAGCTCGACGAGCCGTGTCTCGCCCTCGACCGGACCGACGCGGAGCGCGCCGCGTACCGGCGCGCGTACGAGTACCTCGCCAAGGGTGCCGGGAAGCTTCGGCTCCTCGTCGCAACGTACTTCGCGGGGCTGGACGACAACATCCCCACCGCCCTGGCGCTGCCGGTGCAGGGCCTGCACGTGGACCTGGTGCGCGCACCGGGGCAGCTCGACGCGCTGCTGAAAGCATGGCCTGCGGGCCGCGTACTGTCGGCGGGCGTGATCGACGGGCGCAACGTGTGGCGCGCGGATCTCGAAGCGCAGCTGGCGCTGCTCGAGCGCGCCGTCGCGAAAGTCGGGAAGGAGCACCTGTGGGTCGCGCCGTCGTGCTCGTTGCTGCACGCGCCGCTCGACCTCGATCTCGAAACGAAGCTCGACGCCGAGCTCAAGACCTGGCTCGCGTTCGGCAAGCAGAAGCTGGGTGAGGTGGTGACGCTGGCGCGCGCCGTGGATGGTGGGCGGAAGACCGTAGCTGCGGCGCTCGATGCGAGCACGCAGGCCGCGAAGTCGCGCCGGGCTTCGCCGCGGATCCACAACTCGGCGGTGAAGCAGCGGGCGGGGTCGGTCACGGACAAAGACTTGGTGCGCGGTGCGCGGTTCGCCGCGCGTCGCAAGGCGCAGCTCGATTTGCCGCCGTTCCCGACAACCACGATCGGCTCGTTCCCGCAGACGGCGGAAGTGCGCGCGGCGCGGCGCAAGCTGCACGACGGGCAGCTCAGCGCGGCGGAGTATGACCGGTTCATCGAGGAGCAGATCAAGAAGACGATCAAGCTGCAGGAAGAGATCGGGCTCGACGTGCTGGTGCACGGCGAGTTCGAGCGCAACGATATGGTCGAGTACTTCGGCGAGCAGCTCTCGGGCTTCGCGTTCACCGAGCACGGCTGGGTGCAGTCGTACGGCAGCCGCTACGTGAAGCCGCCGATCATCTACGGCGACGTCTCTCGGCCTCGGGCGATGACCGTGCGCTGGAGCACGTTCGCGCAGTCGGTCACCAAGCAGCCCGTCAAGGGCATGCTCACCGGTCCCGTGACGATCCTGCAGTGGTCGTTCGTGCGGAACGACCAGCCGCGGGCCGAGACGGCCAAGCAGCTCGCGCTCGCGATCCGGGACGAGGTGAAGGACCTGGAAGCCGGCGGGATCCGCGTGATCCAAATCGACGAGCCCGCGCTGCGCGAAGGTCTGCCGCTGCGCCGCGCCGACTGGAGCGCCTATCTCGACTGGGCGGTGAGCGCCTTCCGGCTCGCGACGGCCGGCGTGCGCGATGCGACCCAGATCCACACGCACATGTGCTACAGCGAGTTCAACGACGTGCTCCGCGTGATCGAGCGCATGGATGCCGACGTGATCTCGATCGAGAACGCCCGGTCGGGCTCGGAGCTGCTCCAGGGGTTCGAGCAGTACAAGTACCCCAACGAGATCGGCCCGGGCGTCTACGACATCCACTCGCCCCGGGTGCCTTCGACGGCCGAGATCGCCGCGGCCCTGAAGAGCATGAAGAAGGTGCTCGACGACCGGCAGATCTGGGTGAACCCCGACTGCGGCCTCAAGACGCGGGGGTGGGAGGAAACCCTGCCGTCGCTGAAGAACATGGTGGCGGCGGCGAGGGAAATGCGGGGCACGGGACACGGGAAACGGGAAACGTGATTGTAGGTGCGGCCCCGTGTCCCGTTTCTCGTTTCCCGTTTCTCGTGGTAGATTGTGCACATGACCCCGGATGAGATTCGCATCACCGCCGAGCCGGTGGACAACCGCCGGTGCAAGTTCGTCGTGAGCCAGCCGGTGCACGCGGCGGGCGTGCGGCGGTTTGCGTCGGCCGAAGACGCCAGCGGGTCCCCACTCGCCGAGCGGATCTTCGCCATTCCGGGCGCCGGCGTCACCGAGATCATCGTCTCCGGGAACATCGTCACGGTCGTCAAGGACGACGCCGCGCCGTGGCAGGCGGTGGGGCGGGCGGTCGGTAGCGCCATCCGATCCGCGCTCACGGCGGAAGTGCCGGCGGTCGCACCGGCCCGCAAACCACCTCCGGGTGGCTCTGCGGCGGTCAACGACGACGCGCTGTACGAGCGCGTGGCGCACCTGTTCGACGCACAGGTCAACCCGATGGTGGCGCGGCACGGCGGCCACGTCGAGCTGATCGACGTGCAGGACGCGGTCGTGATGCTGCGGATGGGCGGCGGTTGCCAGGGCTGCGGCATGGCCGACGTCACGCTGCGCCAGGGCATCGAGGGGTTGCTGGCGCAGCACGTCCCCGAAGTCCGGGGCATCGTGGACATCACCGACCACACCTCGGGCGCCAACCCGTATTTCCAGGCGTCGAAAAAATAACGTGGGGGCGCGGGGACGCGTGTAGGGGCGCAGCATGCTGCGCCCCTACATTATTTCGCATGCCCCGCCTCCTTCTCCTATTGCCGTCCACGACGTACCGCACCGCCGCGTTCGTGACGGCCGCCCGGCAGATCGGCGTGGACCTGACCGTGGCCTCGGACCAGCCCAGCACCCTCGAAGCCGCCAACCCCGCCGGACTGCTCACCCTCGACTTCCAGCACCCCGAACGCGCCGCCGCCGCCGCGCAGGACTTCGCGCGGCGGCATCCGATCGACGCCGTGGTGGGCGTGGACGACGATGCCGCCGTCGTAGCCGCGGCGGTGGCGGAGCGGCTGCGACTGAAGGGCAACCCCGTGCGCGCGGCGCTGGCGGCGCGCGACAAGCACCAGCAGCGCGTCCTGCTCGCCGAGCACGGCGTTCCGGTACCACGGTTCGCGCTGCACTCGCTCGACGCGGACCCCCGCGAGATCGCGCGCACGATCGACTACCCCTGCGTGCTCAAACCCCTCCGACTGAGCGCGTCGCGGGGCGTGATGCGGGCCGACGACCCCGCGGGATTCGTGGCTGCGCACCGGCGCCTCAAAGCCATCTGCGGCGAGCCCGCCGAGTTCCTGGTTGAGGACTTCGTGCCGGGCTACGAGGTGGCGTTGGAAGGGCTGGTGGTGAGCGGGCGGCTGCACCTGCTCGCGCTGTTCGACAAGCCCGATCCGCTCGACGGGCCGTTCTTTGAGGAGACGATCTACGTCACCCCCTCCCGGCACCCCGCGCCCGAGCAGGAAGCAGTCGCGCGGGTCGCCCAAGACGCCGCTCGCGCCCTGGGCCTAGTCGACGGCCCCGTGCACGCGGAGTTGCGCTGCAATGACCGGGGGGGGCCCTGGCTGATCGAGCTGGCGGCGCGGCCGATCGGCGGGCGGTGCTCGGCGGTGCTCAGATTCAGGAGCAGGGAGCACGGAGCAAGGAGCGGGCTGATCACCCTGGAGGAGATCATCTTGCGCCACGCGTTGGGGATGCCGATCCCGTCGCTCGAGCGCGAGGCGCAGGCGGCCGGCGTGATGATGATCCCCATTCCCGGCGCCGGCGTGCTAAACGAAGTGCGGGGCGTCGCGGAGGCGCGAGCGATCCCGCTCGTGGAGGACGTGCAGATCACGGCGCATCCGGGCGAGCGGCTCGTGCCATTTCCCGAGGGGTCGCGTTACCCCGGGTTCATCTATGCGCGTGGCGAAGCACCGACTGCGGTCGAGGCGGCGCTGCGGGCGGCGCACGGCCGCCTCCAGTTCGTGCTGAACGCGGGGAGCGGAGAGCGGTGAGGGGGGAGCGGGTACGGCGGATCGCCGCCCTATTGCTGGTCCTGGCCGCTGGGTTCGAGGTGGTGCGGAGTCTCACCCGTCTGAGCGGCGTGATCTTCACCGGCTACACCCAGGTCGGCGAGGTCGTGCTGCAGGGGGGGGACCCGTACGGACTCGCTATCAACACGTGGCCCCCGTTCTTTCTGTTTGTCGCGGCGGGACTGGCGCTCGTCGCGCGCGTCTCACTGGCCGGTGCGCTGCTGCTCTGGCAGGCGGGCTCCGTTGCCGCGATTTGGGCGTCATGCCGGCTGCTCGCGCGGCTCGCGGGCGACCCTCCCTCCTCGCCGCCGGCGTCCACGTCCAGCGCGGTGCTGGTGCCCGTCCTCATGACGGCGCGGCTCTTTCAGGAGCATCTGCAGCACACGCAGGTCAACCTCTACCTGCTGCTGCTCGTCTTGGTCGCGTTCGACTTGTTCCGCCGCCGGCGGCACGCGCTGGGCGGGCTGGCGCTCGCGACGGCGGTGAGCGTCAAGGCGGTCCCGATCGTCTTTCTCCCGTACCTCCTTTATAAGCGCGCCTGGCGGGCCGCGGCCTGGACGGCCGGCTTGGTCGTCGCCCTCAACGTCGCGCTCCCGCTGGCGGTGTTCGGGCCGTCCCGCACCGCCCAACACTGGAGCACCTGGCGGGCCGTGGCCGCGCGGGAAACCGCCGAACCCACGCCGCACTACCCCAATCAATCGCTCCTCGCCGCGGTCAAGCGGTCGGTCACCGCCGAAGGCGGCGCGGGTGATCCGGTGCGTTACGCGGTCCTAGGATGGCCGACGACGCGAGCGCAGCGACTGTTCTACCTGCTCGCCGGGCTGGGCGCGGTGGGGCTGGCGCTGGCGTTCCGACGTCACCCGCCCGGTCTCACGGGTGGCTCCCTCGGCGCCGAGCTGGCGGTGTGTCTCGGCGCCATGACGCTGGTGTCGCCGCTCGCATGGAAGGCACACTTCGTGACGCTCGTCGCCGGGTACTGGCTCGCGTGGCGCTGGTTGTCGGGCCTGCCGCCGGGAGCGCCGGGGCGTGGGGCGGCGTGGGGGGTGTGGTGGGCATCGTTCGCCTGTCTGACGCTCAGCGCCCCGATGCTCGTGGGCGAACGCGTCAACGACGCGCTCGAATCCCTCAACGTCATTACGGTGGGAGCCCTGCTGGTAGTCGGGTTGGCCCTGTGGGCCGCGCTCAGTCCGCTTCGGCTACAACCTCCAACCAGTTCCGCGGCACCGTCTCGACCTTGAGCTCGTCCATCGTCCGTTGAAGGCCGACTTGGAGGGCGTCCGAGCCCGCTTCAAGCGGCACACCCGGGAGGGCGCCCTCGATGAAGAGCGAGAAACGGCCGATGTCGGCGAGGCTCTCCGGCGTCATCTGGACCTGCACCAGCTCGACGGTCGTGGGGTGGAGCCCCGACTTCTCGCAGAGGGTGCTGTACTGCTCGGGGGAGAGCCACTCCATCGCCGTTGCCTTGGCTTCGTGGCTGTGGCGCACATCCATGCCCTTCTCCCGCAGCGCCTGAACCGAGCGCACGATCCAGCGCCGCCAGAAGCCGCTCGTGCCCTCGACGTAGGACCCGGAGAAGAACGTCGAATTGAACGCGAGCACGCCGCCGGGCTTCAGCACTCGACGGATCTCCGCCAGCACGCGCGCCTTGTCGGGCACGAGGTGAATCGCGTTCAGGAAGATCACTGCGTCGGCGGACTTCACGAGCTTCGACAGCCACTCGGCGCTTCCCTGGACGAACTCCGCGACCCGCGACGAAATCGCGGCGCGGGCCTTGGCGATCGCGGATGGCGAGGGGTCGACCCCGATCACGCGCGTCGGCGGCTCCGCCGCGGGCAGGCGCTCGAGAATCAGCTGCGTCACCGCGCCCGGCCCGCACCCCAGGTCCACGATCACCTGGCGGCCCGGGCAGATCACCTTCTCCACGATCCAGCGATTGACCTGTGTGAAGAAGGGGTGCCGGGTGAACGGAGTGAACGAAAAGCGATCCTCTTCGACGTCGCGCGGTGTCACAGTTTGTGAATCCCGAGCGGGCCGAGGTGTACGTCGAGGTTATGGTTGACGCGATACCCCACCACGCCGCGCACATCGAGGCCGGCGGCGTCACCGGCGTAGACTTCCTTGCCGTTCACCATAAACCTAGCTTTGCCGGCACGCACTTCGACGCTCAACTCGTTGTCGGCCTTCCCCGCGCTGTCGGCTTTGACGACGGCTGCGTTGTCCGTCCAGTCGGCGACAGCCGCCGTCGTCGCGCCCGTCCGGCGTCGGATCGTGAATTCCCCGGTGAGCGGGCTGACCAGGAAGTAGGTGTAGGTCTGGGCCGAATCGCCGAGGCTGCGGCCGCCGATGAAGATCCCGAACCCTTCGCGGTGCGGCGTGCGCTGCATCTGGGTCAGGGTGGCCACGACGTGGTAGTCCCCCGACGCGGTGTCGGCGTCGCGCCAGTAGATTGCTGCCGGGCCCACCGTCGTATGCATCCCGCCGGGGCCCATGTTCGTGAACTTGACGCTGGCAAGGTCGCCCGGCTGCCCCGTGCGGCGGTTCACATCCGTTCGGACGCGCCATCCGGGCGGGAAACTGCCGCCGCCCGCGACGGTGCGGTCGGGGTCGGCCTGGGCGGCTAGGCGGGCGGACGAGCTGAAGGCCAGTAGCGCCACGACGGCGGCTGGAACACGGGAAAACCGGGTCGGCATCGCTAGCAGGCCTCACACATGGGACACTATTAAACTAACATAAAATCTAAGTGACCGCGCCGAAACGTCTTAGTCAAGAGGAGGAGCAAACGCTCATCCGGCGCCTCAAGGCGCGGGACGAGCGGGCCCTGGGCGAGCTGTACGACGCCCTGGCGCCGTGGGTGCTCGGCGTGGCGCACCGCATCCTCCAGGACGACGGGGAAGCCGAGGACGTGCTGGGGGACGTGTTCGTGCAGGTGTGGACGCACATCGAGCAGCACGATCCCGCCCGGGGGCCGCTGGCCCCGTGGATCCTCTCAATCGCGCGGAACCGCGCGCTCGACGCGGTGCGGCGGCGGCGGCGCTGGTGGCGCAAGGCCGAGCGGTGGGGCGAGGCGCGGAGCCGCACCGACGGCGCCGTGGTGCCGCCCCCCGATCCCGCCGAGGCCGCGGTGCCGGGGTGGCCCGTGCACCAGGAGGTGCACGCCGCCCTGGGCGCGCTGCCCGAGGAGCAGCGGCGGTTGGTCCTGCTGGCGTATTTCGAGGGCCTGACGCATTCGGAGATCGCCCGCCGCACCGGTCAGCCGCTCGGCACGGTCAAGACGCGGCTGCGGATCGCGCACGGCAAGCTGGCGGAGACGTTGAAGCACGTAAAGGATTGGCTGCGATGACGGATTGGCTGGGCATGATTCCAACGCCGAAGACGCCGCGCCCGGAGCTCCGGGAGCAGGTGCTCGCGCGCGCGGTGCGGCGGCTCCCCCCCCTCCAGCGCCGCGTCTGGGGACTCGCGGCGGCAGCGATGCTCGTGATCGCCGTGGGGGGGGGTGGCTCGTGGTGGGCGCGGGGCACGATCACGCGCTTGCGCGCCGAGCGCGACACGCTCGCGGCGCAGCTCGCGGCGTTGCGCGATACACTCGGCTTTGTCCACGGCCCAACGACCCGGGTGATGTGGGTTCCGGTCACGACCGGCGGCCGGGTCGGGGCGGTGACGATCTTCGCCGACAGCGCCACGCGCCGCTGGCTGGTGCGCTGCGAGGGGATGGCGCCGAACGATCCGGATGAGACCTACCAGATCTGGTTCATCACCGAAGCCGGAGCGAGGCCGGCGGCGCTCATGACCATGGCGGCCGATGAGCCGACGGTGATGACGATGGGGCTCGCGATCCCGGCCGACGCGGAGCGGGTCGTGGGGGCCGCGATGAGCATCGAGCCCCGGAGCGGATCTCCCCAGCCCCGGGGTCCGATGGTGTTTCGCGTACGGATATAGAAGGGCTTACCCCTCGGCCAGGTCGTGCACCGTCTCCAGGTCCACGACCTTGAGCTTCCGCTTCCCCATCGGCAGCACGATCTCGACCCGCTCCTTGACCTTCTTGCCGAGCAGCGCCTTGCCGAGTGGGGACGCCATCGAGACCGGCGTCTCGTCGCCGTCCTCTCCACCTTCGATGAACTCGCCGAGCGTGAGGGCGTAGACTTCGGTCTGCTTGGTCTCGACGTCCTGCACCGTGACCCGCGACCCGAATCCCACGCGGTCGCGCGGGATGTCCGACTCCCGCACATCCGACAGCTTGGAGAGCCGCAGGCGCAGGTGATGCACGCGCGCCTGGGCGAATTGCTGGCGCTCGAGCGCCGCCTTGTACTCGGAGTTCTCCCGCAGATCGCCGTGCGCGCGCGCCTTCTCGATCTCCTTGGGCAATACAAAGGAGATCTCATGGTTCAAGCGCTCGACTTCGGTCTGGAGCTTTTGTTTCAACGCATCGATCATGACCCCGAAAGCTGACGCCAAGACGCCAAGCCGCCAAGATGCCATGAAGAGGCTCATGCGACTTGGCGTCCTGGCGTCCCTGGCGTCATCTTTCCGAGCGATGCGTACTTACCACGAGCTGAAGGATCCAGACCGGTCCGGTCTGCCTGGGCAAATCGGCGCCCAGCGGCGCAAGGTCGCCGAGCGACTGGCGGGGGTGCGCCGTGTGATCGCGGTGATGAGCGGCAAGGGCGGCGTGGGGAAGAGCTACGTCACGGCCCACCTCGCGCGGGCCCTGGCCCGCGCCGGCGGCGCGGTGGGCGTGCTCGACGCCGACCTGAACGGCCCCACGATCCCGCGACTCCTCGGCGTGTCCCGCTCCCCGCTCTCCGCTCCCGCAGACGCGGTCGAGCCCGTGGCGGGGTTGGACGGCGTCAAGTGCATTTCGATGGACCTCCTCCTGGCCGACGGCCAGCCACTCGCCTTCCGGGGCCCGAGCACGGAGAGCTTCGTCTGGCGCGGCGCCCTCGAAGCCTCGGCGCTGCGGGAGTTCCTCGGCGACGTGGCGTGGGGGACGCTCGACCTCCTGCTGCTCGACCTGCCACCCGGTTTGCAGCGCTACCTCGAGCTGTGCGACGTGCTCGAGCAGCCGCCCACGGTGCTCACGGTGACCATCCCCACGCCGGAGTCGCGCGAGGCGGTGCGACGGGCGATGCGCGCCGCCCTGGAGCGCGGCTCCCAGCTCCTCGGCATCGTCGAAAACATGGTGGGACCGCAGTTCTTGGGCAGCGCGGCAGACGACCTGGCAACCGAGTTCGCGGTCCCGGTGTTGGCGCGCATCCCCTGGCACCCGGCACCCGACACTTGGGACGGGTTGGGGGCGGCGCTGTGAAGTTCTTGTGCGTCGACTGCGACCGGCAGATGACGTTCGAGGAGCGCCGCCTTCCCGGAGACGGCACGCTGGCGGCGGCCTTCAAGTGTCCCAAGTGCGGGCGGGTGGTCGCGATGCTCACGAACCCCATGGAGACGCAGCTCGTGGCATCGCTCGGCGTCGAGATCGGCGGCCGCACCGTCCCGCCCCAGCCGCTCGAAACGGTGCGCAAGATGGTGGCGACGGGGAGGGACGACGCGTTTGAGGAGACGGGCGGACGGGCGGACGCGCGGACGGGCGGTCCGACGTGGTCCAGCGACGCCCAGGAGCGGCTGTCGCGCGTGCCGAGCTTCGTGCGGGGGATGGTGAAGCGGATCTACGTCGACTATGCCCGCGACCGCGGCATCGCGGAGATCACGCCGGCGGTGATGGACACGGCGCGCGCCGAGCTGGGCTTGGAAGCGATGTGAGCGACTACGGCGAGCGTGTCGTCCACGGCCTGCGCGTGCGCATCGACCGCACGCTCTGCGTCGGGTTCGGCGACTGCATCACCGAAGCTCCCGACGCGTTCGTGCTCGACGCCGCCGGGATCGCCGTGTTCGTCCGACCGGAGGACGTGGAGCGCGAGCGACTGCTGCGCGCCTGCGACGCCTGCCCGGTGGATGCCATTACAGTCTGGGACGCTGCGGGGCGACAAGTCGTCCCCGTTACTTGACAGCCCGTTCACCACGTCACATACTCGCCCCGCCCAAAGGGGGGGGAGGTGCCGGTGTACCGCGAGATTTTCGTTCCGGTCGACAACTCGCAGCACTCCGACTGGGCCGTGGACCGGGCCATCGAGATGTGCCGCCAAACCGATGGGCGAATTACCGGCAACCATGTCTACGCCGCCCGCCTCCACGATGTCCGCTTCCGCCAGCTCGAGACCGGCCTCCCCGCGCAGTTCCAGACCCCCGAAGAGATCAAAAAGCAGCGCAAGATCCACGACAAACTCATCGAAAAAGGCCTCCAGCTGATCGCGGACAGCTTCCTCGACCAGCAGGGCAAGCGCTGCGAGGCGGCGGGCGTGCCCCTGACGCGCCAGCTCCTTGAGGGGATCAACTACGAGGAGATCGTCAACGAGGTGAATCGGGGCGCCGGCCGGCTCCCCGGGCTCATCGGGTTCGATCCGAACCGCGCGGCGGGGTACGACGGCGGCGCGCGCGTACGCAGCGACGTGAAGCTGGGCGAGAACGGCCGACTCGTCGCCGAGGACGAAGATGCGGCGGCCCGGCTCGTCGGCACCTCGGGTCGCCAGTACGACCTCCTCGCGATCGGCGCGCACGGCCTCGGCCGGCAGCCGTTCTCGCAGCTCGGCGGCGTCGTGGCCCGCGTGGTGCGCGGAATCGAGAAAGACGTGCTCCTGGTGCGCGACGACCGGCCGCTCGCGGGCGGGCGCTTCCTGGTCTGCGTGGACGGCTCGTCGTACAGCTACAAAGCGATGAAAGCCGCGCTCGAGCTGGCCCAGGCGTTCGGCGGGTCGCTCTACGTCTGCAGCGCATTCGACGTGGAGTACCACCACGTCGTCTTCCACAATATCAAGGACGTGCTCTCCTACCAGGCCTCGAAGGTCTTCAAGTTCGAAGAGCAGGAAGAGCTGCACAACAACATCATCGACAAGGGGCTCCTCAAGCTCTGCCAGGCAAACCTGAAACGCGCCGAAGTGATGGCGCAGCAGTTCCCCGACGTGCCGATCAAGACGCAGATCCTGATCGGCAAGCCGTTCCAGGTGATCCTGCAGTGGGCCGAGGAGATCAAGCCGTCGCTGCTCGTGCTCGGCCGCCACGGTGCACATCGCATCGAGGGCACCGATCTCGGATCACAAGCCGAGAACCTGGTGCGTACTGCTCCCTGCTCCCTGCTCCTGGTGGGAGTGGTTGGGGTGAGGCCGGAGGACATCCCCTGGATCGAAGAGGACGGCCAGGCGGGGCTCCCCTGGGCGCCCGAGGCCGAGGTGCGGATTCTCCGCGTGCCGCCGTTCGCGCAGGGGATCGCCCGCCGCGCCGTCGAGGAGTACGTGCTCGAGAAGATCGGCAACGCCGGGCCGCCGCCGACGGTCACGAACAAGTGGCTCGATGAGGCGATTCAAAAGCTGCTCCCGACGCACATGCAGCTGATCATGGGGATCGGCAACGCCGAGGAAATCGCGCTCGCCGAGGTCAAGGCGGCGGAGCAGATGAAGGCGACGAAGGTGCAGGGCCACGACGCCGACCCCGAACCCGCCGTGGCCGAGGTCGAGACGAAGTGCCCGGTGACGGGGGCGGTGTCGAGGCGTCCTCGGGTCGCGACCGACCCGATCGTCTGGACCGAGGAGGCCTGGCAGCGCCTGCAGCTCGTGCCGCTCATCGCGCGGCCCCTGGCCCGCAATACGGTGGAGCGCTTTGCGAAGAACCACGCCGTCTGGCGCGTCACGACGCCCGTCATGGACGACAACAAGCAAGCGATGATCGAGGCGGACGAGTTCGACGTCGAGACGATGATGGTGATGTTCACCGAGCTCCGCGCGAAGCAGATCCGCGCCGAGGCCGAAGGGAGAGACGCGCTGTCGCCCGAGATGCGGGCGTTCATCGAAGAGGCGAAGGCGCAGGGCATCACCCGGTGTCCCATCCGGGACATCGAGGACAAGATGGACAAGTGCCCGGTGGACTTGAAGGCGGTGACCCCGGAGGACGCCAAGCGGGCGGTGGAGAAGCTGCTGCAGTGAATTTCGTCCCGCACGTCGTCGCCTGGAACCTGACCCGGCGCTGTAACCTCGAGTGCGCCCACTGCTACATCGCGGCCGGCCCGGCGGTCGGGGCGGTCGAGGCGGTCAGGGAGCTCGATACCGCGACCTGCTTCCGAATCATAGATGAGATTCTCGAAGTCAATGCCGCGCCGATGCTCATCCTCTCGGGCGGGGAGCCGCTGTTGCGCGAGGACCTGACGGAGATCGCCGCGTACGGCTCGCAGCGGGGGGCGACGGTCGTAGTCGGGACGAACGGTACGATGCTCTCGGACCCGCGCATCGCGGCCCTCCAGACCGCGGGGGTGCGCGGCGTCGCCGTGTCGATCGACTCGTTGCGACCGAGCTACCACGACAACTTCCGCCACGGGAAGGGCTCGCTCGCCGACACGATGGCCGCGCTCGGCCGGCTGCAGGCGCGCGGGCTCGACTTCATCGTCCAGACCACCGTGACGAAGGGAAATCGCGCCGAGCTGGAGCGGTTGGTCGCCTGGTCGGCGGAGCAGGGCGCGGTGGCGTTCAACTGCTACTTCCTCGTCGCCACCGGCCGGGGCGCCGGCCTCTCCGACCTGGCGCCGGCGGAGTACGAAGCGGTGCTCGCCGACCTCGCCCAATGGCAGCGGGACTACCGCGGCCGGCTGCTGGTGCGCGCCAAGTGCGCGCCGCACTTCATGCGCCACGTGCACGCCGCTGATCCCGATTCGCCGATCCTCAATTATGAGACCCGCTGCCCCTGCGGCACGCAGTACTGCCGCATCACCCCCGACGGCAAGGTCACGCCCTGCCCCTACCTCCCCGAGGTGGCGGGCGACCTGCGCAGTCGGAGCTTCGGCGATATCTGGCGCGACGCCCCACTGTTCCGCCGACTGCGCGAGGGCTCGCTCGGCGGGAAATGCGGGCGGTGCGAGTATCAGAAGCTGTGCGGCGGCTGTCGCGCGCGGGCGTTCGCCCTCGAGGGAGACGTGCTCGCCGCCGATCCGTCGTGCGTATATGAGCCCGCTCCCGGCGCGGCCGTGATCGAGCGGGTGCGCGAGGTGACGTACGGCCAGGAGTTCCAGCCGGCGCTCGCCTGGACCGATGCGGCGCGGGCCCGGCTCGAGCGAATTCCCTCCTTCGTGCGCGGCGTCGTGGTCAAGCGGGTCGAGGACTGGGCCCGCGCGCGAGGTCTCTCGGAAGTGACGCCGGAGCTCCTGACGCAGATCCGCAGCGCGATGCTGGTGGATTTTTCGAAGCGACGTCCCTTCTTCGTGACCGATGACATTTAAAGCGGACAAGCAGGTCCTTCGCTCACGCGCGTTCCGCGCGCTCGCTCAGGACGCGAGCCCGCATGTCATCCCTTCGCTACGCTCAGGGCAAGCTCTGAGCGCCGAAGGCGCGAAGGATCTGCTTCTGATGACCGATAACCGATGACCGACGCCCTTCCTCTCCTCCAGGCCGCCGCCGACTCGCTGCCGGCATACCGCGACTTTCCCCTCATCGGGAGCCGGGCGGCGGTGTGGATAGCGGCCGAGATCCATCTGATGTTCGCGGCGTTCGTGCTCGGCGTCCCGATGTTCGCGGTGGTGACGGAGCTGATCGGCATCGTGGGCAAGGAGCAACGCTACGACCGGTTGTCGAAGGAGTTCACGCGACTCCTGCTCGTCGCCTACAGCGCGACGGCGATCTGGGGGGTGGTGCTGACCTTCGGCCTCGCGACCCTCTATCCGCGCTTCTTCGCGTATCTCCTTGCCATCTTCGGGCCGTCGACGTGGGTGTACGCCGGGCTGTTCTTCTTCGAGTCGTTCACGCTCTACCTCTATTACTACGGCTGGGACCGCTGGAAGCACGGGCGGGCGAAGTGGGGGCACTGGACCCTCGGTGTGTTGCTGAACGTGTGGGGCACGATCGTGATGTTCATCGCCAACTCGTGGCTCACCTACATGATGTCTCCGCCGCGCGACATCGGCCCCGAGACCGCCCCGGCGAGCATCAAGCTGTGGCACGCGATCCTGAACCACACCTGGATGCCCATCAACGTGCACCGCTTGATCGCCAACGTCGTATTCGGCGGCGCCATCGTCGGCGCGTACGCGAGCTACCGCTTCCTCGCCGCCCGGACCGACGAGGAACGCGCCCACTACGACTGGATGGGCTACGTCGGCAACTTCATCGCGATCTCGGCGCTGATCGTCCTCCCCTTCGCCGGCTATTGGCTGGGCCGCGAGATCTACCAGTACGACCAGTCGATGGGCATCACGATGATGGGCGGGTTCATGAGCTGGCTGTGGGTGATCCAGGCGTTCCTCATCGCGGTGCTGTTCCTCGCCGGGAACTACTACCTCTGGGTCGGGATGGGACGCATCCCCGGGGCCGAACGGTTCCGGCCGTACACCAAGTGGCTGCTGGTGGTGCTGGTGCTCGGCGCGATCGTGTGGGGCACGCCGCACACGATGATCGCCGACTCGCGCGAGCTCACCGCGATGGGCGGCTCGCACCATCCCTTCCTCGGCGCGTTGGGCGTGATGAGCGCCAAGAACACCGCCGTGAACCTGATGATTCTGACCACCTTCCTCTCGTTCCTGATGTACCGCCGCGCCAATATCCGGCCCGTCGTCACCTGGGCGCGGACCGGCACGAGAATCCAGGGCGCGATGTTCGCCCTCGCGGCGGCGATCGTGCTGTTCTACGGGATTCGCGGCTACTTCGTGGACGCGATCGTCCGCATCGGCTACTCGGTCTACCAGGTAGGCGCGGTGCTGGCCTGCATCGTGTTCGTCACGGCGATCGACGTCATGATGGCGCGCGGGGCGCAGTCGCTGGGCGCGATCCAGTGGGGCAAGATGCCGGCCCGCTCGCAGTACGCGCTCTTCATCCTGGCCGTCACGTTCACCTGGCTGATGGGCTTGATGGGCTTCGCGCGCAGCGGCATCCGCCAGCACTGGCACGTCTGGCAGGTCATGCAGGACACGTCGCAGTATGCGGCGACCCCCGCCCTGGGTTACGCCGCGATCATGATCAGCGTGTGCGTGCTCATCTTCCTGTCGCTCGTCGCCTTCATCTTCTGGCTCGGCGGCCTCGCCGAGAAATCGACGTTCGTACCGGAGCAGGAGAAGGAGGCCCAGCGTGTGGGCCACTAACCTCAAGATCGTCGGCGTCGTCCTCGGGACGCTCGCGCTCTACACCCTGATCGCGAACAAGATTCCGCAGGTGCAGTCCGAGGTGCCGCGGTCCCTCACGCTCGGCGCCAACGTCACGCCCGAACAGCTCGCGGCCGCGGGAGACGAGGTCTACCGCGGCATTGGCGGCTGCACCACCTGCCACGGTCTGGGCACCCGCGCGCCGAACCTACTCACCGACGAGAAGGGGCAGGGGCCCATCGGCGCCCGCTGCGGCAGGCGTGAGCCGGGCAAGAGCTGCAAGGCCTACCTGCACGAAGCGCTGGCGCAGCCCGGCGCGTTCGTCGTCCCGGGTTACGAGCCGATCATGCCCGACATGACCCGCACCCTCTCGCCCCAGCAGATCTGGGCGGTGATCGCGTTCCTCGAATCGCAGGGCGGGACCGTGGATGTGGCAGCCTCCGACATTCCCTCGGACAGCCAACTGAGCCCGGGCGCAAGCCCGGGGAACCAGGGGGGTCGAGGCATCGCCGGCGGCAGCACAGATCCGATGACCCTGTTCCGCGGCGCCGGCTGCGTCGGCTGCCACAAAATCGACGCTGAGGGCGGGGTTGTGGGCCCGGACTTGTCGCACATCGGCGCGCGGCTCACCGCGGCCGGGGTCCGCGAGGCGATCCTCTTCCCCGACGCGACGATCACCAAGGGCTTCGAGCGCTTCGCCGGGGTCATGCCCAAGACGTTCGGAGACCAGATGACCGCCTCCCAGATGGAAGCCCTGGTGCGCTTCCTGGCGGCGCGCAAATGACGCCCATGAATGCCCCCTGGCGCGACTACGTCCGGCACCCCTTCTGGCAGGCGGTCGCGCTCCTGGTGCTCGCCTACCTCGTCATCGCCTTCGGGATCCCGCTCCTCCCGGGGAGCGCGCTGGTGCCGAAGAGCGTCGTCCTGCAATACATGGCCACGGTGCTGGTGGGCGTGCTGATTTGGGTGAGCGACGACGAGGCTCGCTGGACCCGCTTCAAGGAGCCGCTCCACTCGGTCCTCGTCGAGCCGCGTCTCAAATTCGTGCGCAGCGGGTTGCTCGCGGTGGTGACGCTCATGGTGGGATGTTTCACCTACGGCCAGGTGCGGGCCTCGGTCGCCGCGCCCCCAAACCTCCGCTCGATTCACCCGGCGCCGCCCGCCGAGATCACATTCCGCGGGAAGGCGATGACCCTGGCCGGACTCGAGAACCCGCTGCGGTCGCAGGGGGACATGGCCCAGCACCTGACGGTGGGCCGGCGGGTCTACTACCAGAACTGCCTGCCCTGTCACGGCGATCACCTCGACGGACAGGGACACTACGCCGCGGGCTTCAACCCGATCCCGCTCAACTTCCAGGACAACGGGACGATCGCTCAGCTCACCGAGAGTTTCGTCTTCTGGCGGATCGCCAAGGGCGGGCCTGGCCTGCCGCGCGAAGCCACGCCGTGGAACTCGGCGATGCCGGCCTGGGAGGATTTTCTCACGGAAGAGGAGATCTGGTCGGTCGTGCTGTTCCTGTACAACCAGACGGGGTGGACGCCGAGAACCTGGGAGACGGGAAACGAGAAACGGGAAGCGGGAAACGCGCATGATTGAACGCGCTCTTGTAGTGCGCATCGTGTTTGTCCTGGGGATCGCATCTTTCCCGTTTCTCGTTTCCCGTCTCCCGGCGCAAGACACCACGGCGGGCAAACAGGTCTACGGTAAGTGGTGCGCCGGCTGCCACGGAGACAACGGCGCGGGCGACGGCGAAGCCGCGCCCTACATGCTCCCCCGGCCGCGCGACTTCACGGGGGCGATCTACCAGATCCGGTCGACCGGGAGCGGAGAGCTGCCCACCGACGCCGACCTGCTGCGCGCCATCGATCAAGGTCTCCCGGGCACCGCCATGCCGGGCTGGGAGACGCGGCTGTCCGACCGTGAGCGCCGGGACGTCGCGGCGTACCTCAAGACGTTCTCGTCCTTCTTTGCCGACACCACGATCCGCCCGCAGGCCCTGCAGTTCAGCGGGGCGCCGGGCGGCGGCGGGAGCGCCGATGCCCTGCGCATCGGCCGCCAGTTTTACGACTCGATCGGCTGCCGCAAGTGCCACGGCGACCGGGGGCGGGGCGACGGACCGTCGGCTGCGACACTCAAGGACGATGCCGGTATGCCGATCTTCGCGGCGGACCTGACCGAGAATTGGCGGTTCAACGGGGGCGGCACCGCCGAGGACATCTACCACCGCCTGCGCACAGGGCTCGACGGCACCCCGATGCCCTCGTTCAGCGACCTGCTGGACCAGAAGTTTCTGACGGACGAGCAGCTGTGGCGCGTCGCGCAGTACGTGCGCAGCCTGTCGCCCGCCGAGCCGCCGGTAGTGCGCGATGTGATCCACGCGCCCCAGCGCCAGGGGCAGCTGCCGCGCGCGCCCGACGACTCCGCCTGGGCGGCGGTGGAGGCGTACTGGTTCCCGCTCGTCGGTCAGGTGATTAGGAAGAGCCGCTGGTTCGCCCCCGCCGTCAGCGGGGTGTGGGTGCAGGCGGTCCACACGCGGGATTCGCTGGCGCTCCGCATCGTGTGGGACGATCGCTCGCAGAGCCCCGACACTGCGTGGCTGGCGCACGTGGGCCGTGTGCTTGGCGCCGTAGCGAGCGACGACTCCATTCCGGCGCCGGCGCAGCCGTGGCCCGACCAGCTCGCGGTGCAGTTCCCGCTCACGATTCCGCAGGGGATGGAGCGGCCTTACTTTTTAATGGGCAGTGCGAGTGCGCCCGTGTATCAATGGCGCTGGTCGAGCGCCGGGGCTGGAGCGGCCGAGGGCGTCGCGCGCGGGGTCGACCGGTTCGACCCGCGGCCCGCCTCAAGTCTCGGTGGACAGGCGGTTTATGAAGCTGGACAATGGCGCCTCGTCTTCACGCGCGCCCTTGCCACACCTGACACGTCCAGTCAGCTTCAGTTCCGGACCGGCCGCGCCATCCCGGTGGCTTTCTTCGCGTTGGACGGGTCCAATGGAGAGCGCGGCACGCGGATGGCCGTCAGCACGTGGTACTTCCTGGCACTCGACGAGCCCACCCCGGCACGCGTGTTCATCTCGCCGGTCGTCGCGATGGCCCTGACGCTGGCCTTCGGGATGCTCGTCGTCTGGCGAGCCCGGCGGCGGGTATAAGGCGAACGAGACTTCAGAGGAGGCATGATGCGCAGGTTGGGGATTATCGCGGGCGTGGCGGTCGTCGGGGTGTTGGGCGGCTTGCTCGCCGTGCGGCCGGGCGATGCGGCCCCGCAGGGTGCTTCGGTCACGGGGCGGGTGCGGTTCACGGGGACAAAGCCCACGAACCCGCGGATCGACATGAGCGAGGAGGCCGCCTGCAAGAACAAGTACACGACTCCGCCCACGGCCGAGACCGCAGTCGTCAACGCGAACGGGACGCTCGCCAATGTATTCGTATACGTGAAGACCGGGTTGCCTGCGGATGCGAAGTACCAGGCGCCGGCGACGCCCGTGGTGATCGACCAGGAGGGTTGCCGCTACCACCCGCACGTGCTCGGGATCATGGTCGGGCAGAACCTCGAGATCCGGAACTCCGACCCGGTGCTGCACAACATCAAGGCCAAGGCGACCAAGAACCGGCCGTTCAACGTGAGCCAACCGTCGGCGGGGATGAAAACGATGCGCACGTTCTCGGCGCCGGAGGTGATGGTGGCGTTGGAGTGCAACGTGCACGGCTGGATGAACGCCTTCCTCGGCGTCCTGCCTCACCCGTTCTATGCGGTCACAGGGACGGACGGGAGCTTCAGCATCAAGGGCCTGCCCGCCGGGACGTACACGATCGAAGCCTGGCACGAGAAGTACGGCACGCAGACGGCGACCGTCACGGTAACGGGGACCGGCGCCAAGACGCAGGACTTCACATTCGCCGCGCGGTAGCGCGAGGAGAACAGGCACCATGAGCTGGTGGCTCCCCCCGGCGGCGTCGACCTTCGCGGGACCGATCGACGGGCTGTTCCTCGCGATTCTCATTATCACGGGGATCGCGCTCGTCATCGTGGAGGTCGGGTTGGTCTGGTTCGTCGTGAAGTACCGCGGGCGCCCGGGTCGCAAGGCGTTCTACACCCACGGCTCCACGCGCGCCGAGGTGATCTGGAGCGCGATTCCCGCCGTCACGGTCGTCGGGCTCGGCATCGTGAGCAACCACTACTGGGTGCAGATCAAGGGCCGCGACAGCGTACCCCCGAACGCGTACGCCGTGATCGTGCACGGCAAGCAGTTCGAGTGGCAGGTGACCTACGCCGGCCCCGATGGGCAGCTCGGCACGGGGGATGACTTCACAGTGCGCAACCAGCTGCACATCCCGGTCGATCGGCCGACGCTGGTTCACCTCTCTTCGGAGGACGTGATCCACTCGTTCTTCGTCCCCGAGTTCCGGCTCAAGCAGGACGCGGTGCCCGGGATGGAGATCAGCGTGTGGTTCCAGGCCACCAAGACCGGAGAGTACGAGATCGGGTGCGCGGAGCTCTGCGGGATGGGACACTATCGGATGCGGGCCCGCGTGTTCGTGCACACGCCCGAGGAGTTCAACGCCTGGGTGGCCGAACAGGCCGCCGGAGGGGGGGGGGCCGAATGACGACCGTCGCCCACGCCGCGCCCGCCCACGGGGCGGCGCACCACGCGCCCATGGGCTTCTGGCGCAAGTACATCTTCTCGACCGACCACAAGATCATCGGCATCCAGTTCCTGTTCGTCAGCCTGTTCTTCCTCCTGGTGGGCGGGCTGCTGGCGATGCAGATCCGCTGGCAGCTCGGGTTCCCGGGCAAGCCCCTCCCCGGGGGCGGCATCCTGCCCGACGCGATGGTCAGTCCGGAGGGGGTCATCCTCCCCGAGTACTACATCCAGCTGGTGACGATGCACGGCACCTTCATGGTGTTCTTCGCCATCATGCCGCTGCTCGTCGGTGTGTACGCCAACTTTTTGATCCCGCTGAAGCTCGGCGCGCACGACATGGCCTTCCCGCGAATCAACATGGCGTCCTTCTGGGCCGCCTTTCTCGCCGGCCTAATCATGCTGGCGGGGTTCTTCGTGCCTACCGGTCCCTCCTGGGCCGGCTGGACGATGTACGCCCCCCTCTCGGCCCGACCCGACCTCTACCAGTCGGGCGTGACTCAGGGCCAGATCCTGTGGTGCATCTCGATCGTCGTGCTCGGCCTCTCGTCGGTCATGGGCTCGGTCAACTACATCACCACGATCATCAACCACCGGGCGCCGGGGATGACCTGGTTCCGGATGCCGCTCTCGATCTGGGCGCTGTTCATCACGGCCATCCTGGCGGTGCTCGCGCTGCCGGTGCTGCAGGGCGCGGCGATCATGCTGATGTTCGACCAGACGATCGGCACGCACTTCTTCGATCCGCTCGCGGGGGGCCAGGCGCTGCTGTGGCAGCACCTGTTCTGGTTCTTCGGCCACCCCGAGGTCTACATCCTCATTCTCCCCGCGATGGGGATGGTGTCCGACATCGTCGCGAACGGCAGCCGCAAGCCGATTTTCGGGTACCACTCGATGGTGTTCGCCATCGTGGCGATCGGGTTCCTGGGCTGGATCGTGTGGGGCCACCACATGTTCATGAGCGGCATGAACCCGACGCTCGGGTCGTCGTTCATGATCTCGACGTTGGTGATCGCGGTTCCCTCGGCGGTGAAGGTGTTCAACTGGCTGGGAACGATGTGGCGGGGTAACCTGCAATTCCACGTCCCGATGCTCAATGCCGTCGCGTTCGTGGCGATGTTCACGATCGGCGGCCTGTCCGGCGTCTTCATGGCGGCGACGCCGGTGGACATGTTCATCCACGACACCTATTTCATCGTCGCCCACCTGCACTACGTGCTGTTCGGCGGTAGCCTCTTCGCCCTCTTCGCCGCGATTACCTACTGGTACCCGAAGATGTTCGGCCGGATGATGAGCGAGCGTCTCGGCAAGGTCCACTTCTGGCTGACGTTCGTGACGTACAACCTGGTGTTCTTCCCGATGCACATCATCGGCATGGGCGGGCAGATGCGGCGCCTGTACGATCCGACGGTGTACGATTTCCTGAAGCCGCAGCAGCCGATGAACGAGTTCATCAGCATCTGCGCGTTCGCGCTGTTTGCGACGCAGTTCCTGTTCGCGTTCAACTTCCTGTGGAGCCTCAAGAAGGGCCGGAAGGCGGAGCAGAACCCGTGGCACGACAACGGCCTCGAGTGGTCGCTGCCGAACCCGGCGCCGCACGGCAACTGGGAACGGGTGCCGACGGTGTACCGCGGGCCCTACGAGTTCAGCGCGCCCGAGGCGGGGCAGGCGGATTTCCTGCCCCAGCACGTCAAGCTGCCCACCGACCGTGAGCCGGTGTCCGCGACGGCGCCGGCGCCGCCGCACTGACCGGGAAAGGGGGAACCGCGACGATGACGCACGCGACCGCGACCGTCGACCAGATGCGCCCCCCGTTCCCGGCCGAGCCGGGAGCGGGGGTCTACAGCAACAAGCTGGGGATGTGGGTGTTCCTGGCCAGCGACGTGATGTTCTTCACGGCGCTGATCGGGTCGTACATCATCCTGCGCTTCGGTGTGACGGAGCCGTGGGCGAAGCCGAATTTCGTGCTCAACGTGCCGCTCACCGGCTTCAACACCTTCCTCCTCATCTGTTCATCGGTGTCGATGGTGAAGGCGTTCGCCGCGATCTCGCGGGGGGACCAGAAGGGGCTGCGATTGTGGCTGCTGCTCACGATTCTCGCCGGCGCGTCTTTCGTCGGCGTGCAGGTCTACGAGTACATCAAGCTGGTGGGACACGGCTTCACCCCGACGGGGTACCGCGAAGGATCGCTCCTCGCCGAGCACGCGGCCGCTGACCCCGTAACGTACGGCGCGGGGGCCGCCGGCCTGTACGGGTCGACGTTCTTCACGATGACGGGATTCCACGGCTTCCACGTGACCTGTGGCGTCATCTCCATGACGTATCTCTACCTCACCAAGGTGCTGCCGGGGAAGTATTCGGCGCACGACTACCGTGGCATCGAGACTATCGGGTTGTACTGGCACTTCGTCGACCTGGTCTGGATCATCCTGTTCACCATCGTCTACCTGATCTGAGGCGACTCCATGGAGACGACCCAGCACAAGCTGCCCAACTACATGCTGATCTGGCTATATCTGTTCATCCTGACGGCGGCCGAAGTGCTGTTCGCGTTCGAGATGCCCATCTCCCAGGTGGCGAAGATCCTGTGCCTGCTCGTGCTGGCGATGGTGAAAGCGCTGCTCGTCGCCCTGTTCTTCATGCATCTGAAGTTCGAGCGGTGGCGGCTGCGCATCATCTTCATGGTGCCGCTGCCGCTCGCGGCGATCCTCGTGCTCGCGGTGATTACGGAGAAGATCTGGTAGCCTTCCTCGAGCTCACCAAGCCGCGCATTACCCAGCTCGTCGTCCTCACCGCCGCCGCCGGGTTCTACCTCGGCACGCGCGGCACGGGGGGGGTGGTGGACGTCGCGCTCCTCGCCCACACCCTGCTCGGGACCGCCCTCGTCGCGGCTGGCACGAACGCCTGGAACCAGATCCGCGAGCGGGACGTGGACGCCCGCATGGTGCGGACGCGGCGGCGCCCGCTGCCGTCGGGACGACTCTCGCCGCGCGCCGCCGCCTGGTTCGCCTCGACGATCACCGTCGGCGGCGTCGCGTACCTCGCCGTCACCGTGAACGCCCTGACGGCGGCGCTCGCGGCGCTGACCTTCGCCAGCTACGTCTTCGTGTACACGCCGCTCAAGAGGACCACGTCGCTCAACACCCTCATCGGCGCCGTTCCCGGAGCCCTGCCGATCGTGGGGGGGTGGACCGCCGCCGGCGGCCGCCTCGACACCGCCGCGGGCGCGCTGTTCTGGATCCTGTTCCTCTGGCAGTTGCCGCACTTCCTCGCCCTCGCCTGGCTGTACCGCGACGACTACCAGGCTGCCGGCCTGCGCATGCTCGGCACCGACGACCCCCGCGGTCGCCAGACGGGCCGCTTGGTGCTGCTCTACGCGCTCGCGCTGCTGCCCGTCAGTCTCCTGCCCACGCTGCTCGGCGTGACGGGCGCGACCTATTTCTACGGTGCGCTCGCGCTCGGCCTGCTGTACGCCGCCGCCGGCGCGACGCTCCTCGTCACCGCGACGCCGGCGCGCGCGTGGCGCCTCTTCTTCGTCTCGATCCTTTATCTGCCCGCGCTGCTGACGCTCATGGTGTTCGACAAGGTGACGGCCTAGCCGTGATCCCCTTCCATAAGCTGCTCATCGGCACCGCGGTCGTGTTCTGCGGCGGCTTCGCGGTCTGGTCGGTGTGGCGCGGGTCGCTCGCGGTCGGCGTGGCGTTCGCCGTGCTCGGCGCGGGCCTCGGCTATTACCTCCGGCACTTGCAGCGCTTCCTCAGCCGCTGATGCTCGCGACCCTGCTCCTCCTCCACGGCGACGACCGGATGAATCTCGCGTATTTCTGGAGCGCGATTCTCATCGTGCTCGTGCCCGCCGCGACGTTTGGGGCGATCGGGTATTGGTTGGTCAAGATGTATCGCAAACGGGAGCGGGGAGCGGGGAGCGGTTCGTGACGGTGCGGGGCGGCTCCCGCTCCCCGCTCCCCGCTCCTTAGATTCCGGATATGACGTCCCCCGCTCCCGAAACCCGCCAAGTCGTCCGCTACGCGTTCTACAAGTTGGACCCCGCGTGGCGGCGACTCTCAGCCGAGCGCCAAGCCTCCGCCAAGATCGAATTCGGCGAGACGATCGAGAGCTTCCACGGCCGCCTCCTGCTCCGCCCCTACGGGTTGGTGGGCATCCGGGGGGACTGCGACTTCCTCCTCTGGCTGGTGGCCGAGGACCTGGACGCCCTCGTGGAGCTGCAGACCGCCCTGAACCGCACCGACCTCGGTGCTTACCTGTCGATCCCCTACAGCTACCTCGCGATGACGCGCCGGTCGATCTACGAGTTCCCGGCGGACCCGGCGCACGACCAGCGCCTCGTGATCCGGCCCAGCGCGGCGAAATACTTGTTCGTGTACCCGTTCATCAAGACGCGTGCCTGGTACTCGCTGCCCAGACCCGAGCGCCAGCGCATGATGGACGAGCACGTGCGCGTCGGCCGGAAGTACCCCACCATCCGGCTCAACACGACCTACTCCTACGGTCTCGACGATCAGGAGTTCGTCGTCGCGTTCGAGGGCGACAACCCGGCCGAGTTCCTCGACCTCGTCATGGAGCTGCGTGAGAGCGAGGCGTCGTCCTACACGCTGCGCGACACACCCACCTTGACCTGCGTCCAGATGTCTCTGTGGGACATGCTCGACACCCTCGGCGGGGCGGGATCGGCCCAGGCCGTGGCGCGGCGCCCCGCGCGTGACGATGGCTTCACACCTGTTGCAACCCTCCCCGAGCTGCCGCCCGGCACCGCGAAACGCGTGTACGCCGCAAACGAGGCCGTCGCGCTGTTCAACGTGAACGGCACCGTGTACGCCGTCGCGAACCGCTGCACGCACGCGCGCGCCAGCCTCTCCGAGGGGGCGGTGGACCCAGTGCGCTGCACCGTCACCTGCCCCTGGCACGCAGGCGTGTTCTCGCTCGACACGGGGCGGGTGCTGGGCGGCCCACCCGTGCACCCCCTGGCGACGTACCAAGTGAAGCTCGAAGGGGACGCGATCCTCATTGCCCCTTGCCAACAGGTAACGTCGCCCGCTTCCTGAGGGCGTGTCGTCGAGAGCCTACCGACGTCACGCCTGTTTGGTTCATGCGGCAGGCGGGGCGGTACCTGCCCGAATACCGGACGCTCCGGGAACGCCATTCCCTTCTCGACCTGTGCCACACCCCCGAGCTCGCGGCCCAGATCACCCTCCAGCCGGTCGAACGGCTCGGCGTGGACGCCGCGATCCTGTTCGCCGACATCCTGCTGCCGTTCGAGCCGCTGGGACTGGGCTTGAGCTTTGCCGCTGGTGAAGGTCCCCAGATCGCGCGGCCCCTCGCTGCAGCCGCCGATGTCGAACGGCTGCCGCCCGTCGACCCGGAGACGGACTTGGGCTACGTCCTCGAAGCCGTGCGCCTGGTCCGCCGGGCGCTGCCCGCGGACGTGGCGCTGATCGGTTTCGCGGGCGCCCCCTTCACGCTGGCGAGCTACGCGATCGAGGGTGGAGCCACGAGGGATTTCACGAAGACCAAAGCATTCATGCACCGGGCACCCGACGCCTGGCACCTGTTGTTGAGCACTTTAGGCGACCTCGTGGGCCGCTTCTTGGCGGCCCAGGCCCGCGCCGGCGCGCAGGCCCTGCAGCTGTTCGACAGCTGGGTCGGGTGCCTGTCGCCACAGGACTACCGCACCTACGTCCTCCCCCACAGCCGACGGGCAGTGGCGCTCGCCGCCGGCGCCGGCGTTGCCGTGATCCATTTCGGCACCGGGACGGCGCCGTTCCTCGAGGATTTTGCGGCGGCAGGCGGCGACGTGGTCGGCGTGGACTGGCGCATCTCCCTCGATGAGGCCTGGCGGCGCATCGGCGAGTCTCGGGCCATCCAGGGGAACCTCGATCCGGCGGCACTGCTCGCGCCCGCTGCCGAGCGCGACCGCCAGGTGCGCGACGTGCTCGCGCGGGCCGGCGGGCGGCCGGGCCACATCTTCAACCTCGGCCACGGCGTGCTGCCGGAGACCGACGTCGGCGCCGTGCGGGCCGTGGTGGAGCTGGTGCATGGGGCGTGACAACATCGCAGTCCTGCTGATGGCGTACGGCGGCCCGGGGCACCTGGATGAGGTCGAACCCTATCTGCTGGACGTGCGCGGCGGGCGGGCGACACCGCCGGAGCTCGTGAACGAGATCCGCCAGCGGTACGCCCGGATCGGTGGGCGCTCGCCGATTCTGGAGTTGACCCGCGCGCAGGCCGGCGTCGTGGCAACGGTCCTGGGCGACGGCTACCGCGTGTACGTGGGGATGCGCCACTGGCATCCGTTCATCAAGGAAACGGTGGACGAGGTGGTGGCCGACGGGCACCGCCGTCTGGTCGGCATCGTGATGGCCCCGCACTACTCCGGCATGTCGGTGGGAGCGTACGAGAAGAAGCTGCTCGAAGCCGTGGCGGGGCGGCTCGAGATCGCGTTGGTACGGAGCTGGGCCGATCATCCCCGGTTCCTCGAAGCCGTAGCGGACCGGGTCGCACAAGCGCTACAGGGATTCCCCGACCAGTCCGCGGTCCAGGTGATCTTCACCGCGCACAGCCTGCCACAGCGGATCGTTGCCGCGGGCGACGCCTATCCCGACGAGCTGCGGGCGAGCGCGGCGGCGGTCGCGCGGCGGCGTGGCCTCGCGGATTGGCATCTGGCCTATCAGAGCGCGGGAGCGACGGCCGAGCCGTGGCTCGGGCCCGACGCCGGCGAGTTGATCACCGAGCTGGCCGCACGGGGACGGCGTGCCTTCCTGGTCGTCCCCATCGGCTTCGTGTGCGACCATGTGGAGATCCTGTATGACGTGGACATCAAGTATCGGGACCTCGCTCACCAGCTGGGCGTGCGGCTCGAGCGCACGCCGTCGCTGAACGACGATCCCGACCTGGCGGCCGCTCTCGCCGACGTCGCGCGAATCGCCGCTCGGGACCGCGGTTGGCTGGCTCGGTGAGCCGGGTGGTCGTGGTGGGCGCCGGCCTCGCCGGGTTGGCGGCGGCGTGGGACCTCACGTCGGCGGGCCAGGACGTCACGGTCCTCGAGAGCGAGCGCCGGGCCGGCGGGGTGATCGTCACCGAACGGCGGGACGGCTTCGTGATCGAGGGCGGGCCGGATGGCTTCCTCGCCGCCGAGCCCGAGTTGCCGGCGCTCGCTGCGCAGCTGGGCTGCGGCGACCGCGTCATCGCGCAACGGGCCCGCGGGTCGTGGCTCTGGACAGGCGAACGGCTCGAGCCGCTGGAGGAAGGCCGCGCGGCGGCGCTGCTTGGGATCGAGGTGGCGGACAAGGAACTGGGTGCCGGGTTTAAGAGCTTTGCGGGAGGCATGGGCGAGCTGGTCGAAGCCCTCGTAGGGGCGCAGCATGCTGCGCCCCTACTGGCCCTGGCGCAGGGGGTCACGGGGATCGCCAGAACGCCCACCGGGTGGCGGGTCGCCGTTACTGGGGGATCGGCGCACGACGCGGACGCGGTCGTCCTGGCTCTGCCGGCGTACGCCGCCGGCCGGCTGCTCGAGCAGGTCGGCGTCGCGGGTGCCCGCGTGCTCGCCGAGGTCGTCTACCTGCCGAGTCTCACCGTCGCAGTCGCCTACCGCGCAGACCAGCTGCGTCGCGCGTTGGACGGCACGGGATTCGTGGTCGCCCCGGACGCAGTAGGGGCGCAGCATGCCGCGCCCCTGCTACGTGCCTGCACCTACACCTCGTCCAAGTACCCCGGTCGTGCTCCTGCCGGGCACATCTTGCTCCGGGCGTTTCTCGCGCCGGCCGACGGCGACCCCGGCGCCCTGGCGCACGCCGAGCTCGCAGCAATTCTGGGGATCGGGGGAGCGCCGCTCTGGTCCCGCGCCTTTCACTGGACCCGAGGTCTGCCCCGTTATCCGGGGCATCACGCCGCGCGGCTGGCGGAGGTCCGTGCGCGCCTGGAACGCCTTCCCCCCCTCGCGCTGGCGGGGGCAGGGTACGACGGGGCCGGGGTGTCGGCGTGCGTGCGATCGGGGCGGGAGGCGGCCCGGGTCGTGCTCCGGCGCCTAGGCAGGTAGGGGGGAACCCCGGGGCACCGCCCCGGTGTCAGCCGGCCCGAGCAGGTCCGTGCTCGGCTGACCCCGGGCCGATGGCCCGGGATGAAGGATTGGCATCACGTCCTCGCTGAACCGCTCCATCTCCTCGAGCTGAGGGCTGAACTGCAGCAGCAACAGATCCACGCCCGCCTGCTCGAACGCGTAGATGCGCTCCGCGATCTGCTCCGGGGTTCCCACCAGACCCGACTTCAGCCCTCGATTCGAGACCGAGTAGTCCTCGAGGCTCACACGCTGTTCGAGCTGCGTGTTGGCGACCCACTGCTCGTAGTTCGCGTATCCGGCGGCGCTCTGTCGCACGTCCGTGATCCGGGCGCTCTCGCGCCGGACCGCGGCCTCGGTCGTCCGGCAGATGACGTAGCCGGCCACGCCGTAGATCATGCGCGGCAGTCCCAGCGACTCCCGGTGCGCGCGCATGTCGGCGATCTTCGCGGCGATCCGGTCCGGCGGGTCGCCGTGCATCAGGTAGCCGTCGCACGCGCCCGCGATCAGGGCCTTCGCCGCCGGCGACTCGCCTCCGGCGTAGAGCGTCGGCCGCGGCTCGCGCAGCGGCTTGGGCTCGAGGGCGGCGTTCTCGACGCGGTAATGGGTGCCGCGATAGGTGAACCGCGGCTCGGCCCACAGGCCGCTGACGACGGCCAGCCACTCCGCGGTTCGGGCGTAGCGAGCGTCGTGCTGGTCGAACTCGACCCCGTACTGGCGCGCTTCCTCCGCCCACCACGACGAGACCACGTTGAGCGACAGCCGGCCCCGCGAGATCCGGTCGATGTTCGCCGCTTGCTTGGCGAGCGGCGCCGGCGGATGGAACGTCGGCCGCACCGCCACCATCAGCTCGAGCCGCTCCGTCACGGCGGCGAGCGCCGCGGCGGTGGACCAGGCGTCCAGACAGGGTGCGTCTTCACCCTTGATGTCGTTCAGGTTGAGCTCGGCGATGAGCGTGAGATCGAAGCCCAGGCGCTCGCTCGTCCGGGCGAGCCGCCGCACGTACGACCACTCGGCGGCCATGCCCTCGTCCTCCACGTTCCGCAGCCAGCCGCCGAACACCGGGAGCCAGTAGCCGTACCGCATCAGCGGGCCTCCTGCTCGAGGAAGTCCGCGAGCCGCGCGAACGGGTCGAACCCCACCACGCGCGGCGCGTCGGCGACGAAATTCGACAGCGCATTGACGTCGTAGTAGTACCGCTGATCGTCCCGCGCGTCGATCACGTACTCGATCCCCCCTACCTCGATGCCACACGCCGCGGCGATCCGCTCGACCTCGGCGGTCACCTCGGGCGGGGGCGCGTAACCCTCCACCCGCAGCTGGTTCCGCGGTGCGTCGGCCGGGCACGCCGCCCGCGCCAGCTCAGCACCCCCCGTGGTCTGGCACACATCGGCGGGGCACAGGTTGAACGTGTCGCCAGGCGAGTACACCCGGATGGCGTAGAGGAACCGGCCGCCCAGGACTTCGACGCGCGTGATCCGACCCGCCTCGGCGGGGATGAATTCCTGCACCAGTGCGGTGTGGTCGGGGCCAAGCTCGAGCCCGTCCCCCACCGCGGCCTCCGCGAGCGCTTCCGCGGTCTCGAACCGGCGCACACCCGCGCCGCTGCCGCCGATGTTCGGCTTCACGACCACCGGGAACCGCAATCCACGGGCAGCGGCCGGGGCCTCGCCGGGGTCGTTGATCGCGCGCGCCCGCGGGTACGGAAGGCCGAGACGGTCGAGGATCGAGAGCTGGCGCGCCTTGGAGATCTCGGCGAGGAAGGCGCGATGCCCGTTCACCACGCGCACGTCGTGGCGCTCCAGGTGCGCCAGGTACTGGAGCGTGTAGAAGACGGCGTGGCTGTGCCCACGCTGCCACGCCGAGGGGCTCATCCGGTTGAATACCAGGGAGTACGGTGGACGCTCCGCCGGATCGAACCGGTGGTGCGCGGCGTGGAGGCGCTCGTGGGGCGTGCCGCGCCGCTCCAGTTCGGTAAATAGCGGGACGAACCAGTGCGGGTGCTCGTAGTAAATCGCAATCATTTTCAGGCCTCCACCGGCTTCAGTGCCCCCGCCAGTACCAGCGCCTCGGCGACCGCGCGCTCGACGCGCTCCAGCAGCACGCCGTCCGGCACGCCGTCCCGGAACTGCGCATCGATGCCGTAGACGCTGGTGGGCACCACCACCGCGCCCACACTGGCGAATAGCGGGTGCAGGCCATGGTCTAGGGCCAGGCAATGCGCCGGCGAAGCCCCGGTGGCGATCGCCACCGCCACCTTGCCGGCGAGTGCGTCCTGGGGCAACAGGTCGAAGAACACCTTGAGCAGGCCGCTGTACGTGGCGCGGTAGATCGGTGTGCTTACGACCAGGATGCGCGTTTCCTGGACGGCTGCCAGGGCGCGTTGAACGGCAGGATCCTCCCGGCGGCCGAGCAGGGCGTCGGCGGGCAGGTCCGCGAGGTGGACGCGCTGCACGCCGGCGCCGTGTCGCTCCAGCGCGATGAGGGCGCGCTCGAGCAGCGTGCGCGAGCGTGAGGCGGCGGCTGGGCTGCCGGACACACCCAGCGCGGGCATGGAATCGACCACAGGCACCTCCGAGAAAACGAATCGGCCGCGACTCGAGAAGCTGGAGTCGCGGCCGATCATCAGGCGTCAGTGTGGGGCGGTTGCCCCTACGTGGTGCTCATCCCGCATGCCGACGCGCCGCGATCGTCCGCTCCCCCATACACATGGGGCAGCGACAACAGCGGCACGTCGCCATCCGGAGAGTCGTCATTGCGCAAAAACCTATCGGGGCGCCCGGGGGCTCGCAAGGAGCCGCGACGCCGTCTCGACGACTCGCTCCACCGTCAGGCCCAGCTCCTGATAGATCCGCTGGTAGGGCGCCGAGGCGCCGAACCGCTCGATCCCCAGAATGGCGCCGCGCTCTCCCACCCATCGATACCAGGACTGTGGCGCCGCCGCCTCGACCGCGAGGCGCGGCACGCCGGGCGGCAGCACCGCGTCTCGGTAGTCGGACGGCTGCTTCGCGAAATACTCGACGCAGGGCATTGAGACAGCCCTCGGCTGTCGGCCGTCAGCCTTCAGCTTTTCGTAGGCTCCCAGCACCAGGTCGACCTCTGAGCCTGTTCCCAGCAGCACGATCTCAGGCTTGCCGCCTGGCGCGTCCGCGAGCACGTAGCCGCCGCGGCTGAGCCCAGTCGCAGGAGCGTATTTCGCGCGATCCACGACCGGGACCTTCTGGCGCGTCAGCACGAGCGCCACGGGGCCTCCTTGATGCACGACGGCCGCGCGCCAGGCTTCGACCACTTCGGTCGCATCAGCCGGCCGGATGACGGTCATGTTGGGGATCGCGCGCAATGCCGCCAAGTGCTCGATCGGCTGGTGGGTGGGGCCGTCTTCGCCGAGGCCGATCGAGTCGTGCGTGAAAACGTAGATCGGTCTCAGGTGCGTCAACGCCGCCAGGCGGATCGAGGGCCGCATGTAGTCGGAGAAAATGAGGAACGTCCCGCCGTACGGGATGAACCCGCGGTGCAGCACAATCCCGTTCAGGATGGCGCCCATCCCGTGCTCCCGCACGCCGAAGTGGAAGTTCCGGCCCGCCCGCTGATCGGCGGCGAACGTGCCCCCACCCTTGATCTCCGTGAGGTTCGACCCAGTCAGGTCCGCGGAACCACCGATCAGCTCGGGGAGCCTGGGAGCGATGGCGTTGAGCACTTTCGAGGACGTGGCGCGGGTTGCCTGCGCGTCCTTGGGACCGAAGGCCGGCAGCTCGGCGTCCCAACCCGCCGGCAGCCGGCCCGCCAGACGCCGCTCGAGCTCGGCAGCGAGGCCGGGATGTGCCTGACGGTAGGCGTCCCATTTCTTCCGCCAGTCCGTTTCCAGCCGCGTCCCCCGGTCCCGCGCGCGGCGCCAGTGCGCCAGCGCTTCGTCGGGCACATGGAACGGCTCGAGGGATGGCCAGCCCAGGCTCTGCTTCGTGAGCTTCACCTCTTCGGCGCCGAGGGGCGCGCCATGCGCCTCTGCCGTATCCTGCTTGTGCGGGCTGCCCCAGGCGATGTGCGTCCGGACGATGATCAGCGACGGCTGGTCGGCAGCGCGCTTCGCCGCCCGGATGGCGCTGTCGAGCGCCTGGAGGTCGTTCCCGTCGGCGACGCGCTGCACGTGCCAGCCGTACGCCTCGAACCGCCGCGCCGTGTCGTCCGAAAACGCGAGCGCGGTGTCGCCGTCGATCGTGATGTGGTTGTCGTCGTAGAAGCCGATCAGCTTGCCGAGCTTCAGGTGTCCCGCCAGCGAGCACGCCTCGTGCGAAACCCCCTCCATCATGTCGCCGTCGGAGGCGATGAAGTAGGTGTGGTGGTCGACGACCGGATGCCCCGGCTGGTTGAACCGCGCGGCCAGCTGCGCCTCGGCGATCGCCATCCCGACGGCGTTCCCGACGCCCTGCCCCAGCGGCCCGGTGGTCGCCTCGACGCCCGGTGTGACGCCGTGCTCCGAATGCCCCGGCGTTCGGCTGCCCCACTGCCGGAACTGCTTGATGTCCTCGAGGGTCAGGTCGTAGCCGGTCAGGTACAGCACGCTGTAGAGCAGCATGCAGGCGTGCCCGCACGACAGCACGAACCGGTCGCGGTCGGGCCACTCGGGATTCGCCGGATTGTAGCGCAGGTGGCGCTGCCACAGGATGTACGCGAGCGGCGCCAGCGCCATCGCGGTGCCCGGGTGGCCGGACTCGGCTTGTTGCACGGCGTCCATCGCGAGCGCGCGGACCGTGTTGATACTCAGCTGGTCGAGGGCAGCCGCCCGCGCGGTGGTCTCCGTCACAGGAGGCCGGATTTCGCCGCCTGCCAGAGTTTGGTGAGCCGGTCGAACCCATCTACCAGCAGGTCCACCTGCTGCGGGCTCGGCGTCGCCTGGGCGGCGACCTTGAGCTCCTCGGCCAGGCGCGGCATCTCGCGGCGGCCCTGCTTGGCGCTTTCCACGCCGATCTGGTCGAGGATCGCGAGAATCTTCTGGCGGACTCCGTCGTCTTTGGGCACCTGCCACAAATACTCGGCCGCGGCTTTCCCGTCGGCGCAGAGCTTGCCGAGGGCGTCCATGAGGGGCTGGCGCGGGGGCCGAGGATCGGGCATCGGAGCGGATAATCTAACACGTTGCCGCAGCACCCGATTGCCCGAGCGTTCGAATCCGTCTAGCTTGCGAGTCCAATGCTCGCGATCGTCATGGCCGCGCTCGTGCAGGCGGTTGTCCCGGTGGACTCCGGTGAGATGCACCTGCGCAACCTGCGTCAGCTCACCTTCGGGGGTCAGAACGCCGAGGCGTATTTCTCCCGCTCCGGTCGCCAGCTCATCTTCCAGCGCCAGGAAGCCGACTCGGGGTGCGACCAGGAGTACGTGATCAACGTCGACGGCACGGGTCTGCGCCGCGTGTCGAGCGGCCGGGGGCGCACGACATGCGGATACTTCTTCGACCGCGACCGGCGCATTTTCTACGCGAGCACCGAACACCTGGGCGCCGCGTGCCCGCCGCGCCCCGACTACTCGCAGGGATACGTCTGGGCGCTGTACGACTACGACGTGTACGTCGCCGACTCGGCGGGCGGGGGCGCGCGCCGCCTCACCACGAACCCCGGCTACGACGCCGAGGGGACGCTGTCGCCCGACGGCCGGACGATCGTGTTCACGTCGCTCCGGGATGGTGATCTCGACATCTACACGATGCGCGTCGACGGCACGCAGCTGCGGCGCCTGACGCGCACGCTGGGCTACGACGGCGGACCGTTCTTCTCCGCTGACGGCACGCGCATCGTGTACCGCGCGTGGCATCCGCAGACGGCCCAGGATTCCGCCGACTACGTCGCGCTGCTGCGCCAGAACCTGGTGCGGCCGACCCGCATGGAGATCTGGGTGATGGACGCCGACGGCGCGAACCAACGGCAGGTGACGAACCTGGGCGGCGCGAACTTCGCGCCGTTCTTCCACCCCGACGGCCGGCGCATCATCTTCGCCTCGAATTACAAGAACCCCCGTTCCCGCAACTTCGATCTCTACCTCATCAAGCTGGACGGCACCGGCCTGGAGCCGGTGACCACCGACCCCGAGTTCGACGCCTTCCCGATGTTCTCCCCTGACGGCCGGCAGCTCGTGTGGGCGTCGAACCGGCACGGCCGGGTGCCCGGGGAAACGAATATCTTCATCGCAGATTGGGTGGAGCGCCCGTGACGTCGCGCGCCGCCGTCCCGCCGAGCCCCCGGCCCACGCCGCCGGCTCCCACCTCCCCCCCTCCAAAGAAGACGCTCAAAGGCGAGGCGAAGAGCTGGGCCAAGGCGATCGGGGTCGCGTTCCTCATCTTCGTGTTCCTGCGTTCTTTCCTGGTCGAGGCGTTTCGTATACCCTCGGCCAGCATGGAGAACACGTTGCTCGTCGGGGATTTCCTGTTCGTCGACAAGATCTCGTTCGGTGGCGAGCTGGAGATTCCGCTCACGGGGATACACTTCCTGCGGCTCCCGGGGTGGGGCACGCCGCAACGCGGCGAAGTGGTCGTGTTCCGCTCGGTCGAGGACTCGACGCCCAACCTCAACATTGTGAAGCGGGTGATCGGCATCCCGGGCGACACATTGCAGATGGTGCACGACACGATGATCCGGAACGGCCCGCGACTGGACGAGCCCTACGCGCTCCACACCGCCCTGACCCCCGTCGTGGTCGAGGAGTTCCAGCTGCGGCAGATCCGCGCTCGCCAGCTGCCCTACTACGTCGGGCGGGACACGGCGCGATATCACCCCACGACGCACGACTGGGGGCCGATCGTCGTCCCGCCCGGGCATTACTTCATGATGGGGGACAACCGCGACGAATCCTACGACAGCCGCTATTGGGGGTTCTTGCCGCGGTCGCACATTCGCGGCCGGCCGCTGTTCATCTACATGAGCGTCGCGTCCGATCCCTTCCGGATTCGCTGGAATCGGCTGTTCAAGCACCCGTCCTGACCTCAAGCGCCAATCCGGCCCCGGCCGAGGCGCGTAGGCGCTGGAGGGCCCACGCGTGTTGCCGCTGCGGCCGTTCCGGCCCAGTTTCGGAGACGGAGGGGCCATGGATAACGACCGCTCGCTCGTGCAGCGCATGGCGGAAGGCGACGAGCGCGCCCTAGGCGAACTGTACGACCGCCATGGGCGTGTAGCGTACGCACTTGCCTACGCCATCGTAGGCGAGCGGGCGGACGCCGACGAGGTGGTCGTAGACGCCTTCGGGCAGGCGTGGCGCACGGCGGCGCATTTCGATCTGGCGCGCGGCAGTGTGGCGGCGTGGCTCACGACCATTGCCCGCACGCGCGCCCTGGACCTCGTGCGCGCCCGCGGGCGCAGGTCGCGAGCGCTGGAGCGCGCAGCGCGGCTGTCGGAGGAGGGCGTCGTGAGCCCCATGGCATCGGGCGACGCGCCGGACCGCGACGCCGAGCGCTCCGAGACCCGCAGGCTCGTCGCCGGCGCGCTGGCAGCGTTGCCCGAGCCGCAGCGGCGGGCGATCCAGCTGGCATACTTCGGCGGGCTGACGCAGAGCGAGATTGCCGGCCAGCTGGGCGAGCCGCTGGGGACGGTGAAGACGCGCATCCGCGACGGGATGGCAAAGTTGCGCGACCTGTTGCGAGGCGCGGGGGGGAGGGCCGAATGACCGAGCACGAGTGGTTGGCGGTGGCCGCCCCCTACGCGCTGGACGCGGTGGACGGGGACGAGCGTGCCGCGTTCGAGACCCACCTGACGCAGTGCGCCCAGTGCCGCGCCGAGGTAGCGTCGTTCCGTGATGTGGGGGGCCAGCTGGCCCTCGTGGTGCCGGCGGTCGACCCTACGGCCGGCCTGCGTGACCGCGTTATCGCCGAAGCCCGGCGGGTGCGCCCGCTCGCATCCCGCATCCTGCGTCCCGCATCCCGCCTCCCCTGGCTCGTCGCCGCGGCGGGCTTCGTGCTCGCGGTCGTCCTCGGCGGCGCTTGGCTGCGGGAGCGACACGACCGCCGTGTGCTCGAAACGCAGCTCGCCCAACTGGGCGACTCCCTCGCTGCACAGGACGAGCTCCTCGCCACGCTGCTCGCGCCCGACGTCAGTGTCGCGAACCTGGCCGCCACCGGCAAGCCGCCGTCGGCCCGGCTGTTCTGGAATCCCGGCCGGCATCGCCTCGTGATGGCCGTGTTCGACCTGCCGCCGGCGCCCACCGGCCGCACCTACCAGTTGTGGGCGATCGCCACCGGCAGGCCCCCTGTGAGCCTTGGCACCTTCAACACCGGCCCGGACGGGCGGCTCACGACGGCGCTGGCCGTCCCCGCCGGGCTCGCCTTCGACCTGACCGCCGTGACCGAGGAGCCGGCCGGCGGTTCGCCGCAGCCGACGCAGAGTCCCTTCCTGGTGGGCCCGGTCCAGCGCAGCGAGTAGGCCCCGACAATCCATCCGCCCGCGGCGGGCGTAGACAGGCTGGTCGTCTACGCCCGTTCCGCTTTTCAGCCTGGAGGGATCTCACATGACTCTGTCGCGCTTCCCGCGGCGGCCCGCAGTAGTGCTCGCCACGCTCCTCGTCGCAGGCACGGCGGCCGTGATTCGCTACGCCGCGGCGTCCGACCATCAGGACACGCCCGAGGTCGAGCTCAGCCCGCGCCTCGACATCAACGACGTCTACGTCTTCCCCGGCGCGAGTCCCGACCGTCTCGTGCTCGCGGT
This sequence comes from Gemmatimonadales bacterium, assembly GCA_036004985.1. Classification (GTDB taxonomy): domain Bacteria; phylum Gemmatimonadota; class Gemmatimonadetes; order Gemmatimonadales; family GWC2-71-9; genus 20CM-2-65-7. The sequence goes on along the minus strand of DASYQX010000032.1, from coordinate 10,347 downwards.
GACGACGTCCTCGCCGCTCACACCGGCCGGCTCGGCGAACGCCTCGTTCGATCCCGATATCCTGTACCAGATCAAGGTGGATAACACGGGCGACGCGGTGGAGGATCTGGTGATCCAGTTCACGTTCGAGGGGACCGGCAACGGCCAGCGGGTCGTCATGCGTGGCCCCGTGGCACCCACGCAGACCGGAGCCCGGACGAGGCTGGTGGACGCGGCCCCGACGCTGAGCGGCGCGATCAACACCGTGCTGGGCAGCGCGGGCGGCGTGCAGCTCTTCGCCGGCTTGCGCGAGGATCCGTTCTTCATCGACCTCGAGCAGTTCTTCAAGATCATTCCCGACCGCGCGCCCGTCACGGGCCCGCTCTCCAAAATCGGGCCGACGCCCGAGGCCTCCGCCTTCCGCGACCCCGGGATCGACTTCCTCGCGGGGATCAACGCGCTTGCCATCGTCGTCGAGCTGCCCGAGAGGATGCTGCTCCCGACGGGCGGCGGGGGCGCAGATCCGCAGATCGGCGTGTGGGCAACGACGAGTCGCTAACTACCTGACCTGAAGTCTGGGAGAGGAGCACTACACATGCGCAACGTAACGAAGGTTCTCGGGGTCGCGGCGACATTGTTTCTGGTGGCGCTCGGCGCGGCGTGCGAGGACCGGCCGGACGGCCTCGCGACCGGTCTCAGCTTCAACGCCGTCTCCAACGCGAACCGCGAGTTCACGCAGCGGGAGCGGCTCGGCAATCCGCTGGTGAGCGAGGTGATGATCGTGAAGGCCCGTCACCACGAGCACAACACCGGCACCCCGGCCACGGACGTCGCCCAGTTCACGGGCGACCTGACGGGGTTCGTGACAGGCGTTGCCGGGCGGGATCCGGCATACGCGAGCGCGATCGCCGGCGCGCTGCTGCCCGACATGCTGATCACGTACCCCAAACGGGACGGCACGCCGGTGTTCTGGCTGAGTTGGGTGTTCGGCGGCTTCGGGGGACGGTCCCTTTCGGACGACGTCGTGGACATCGGGCTTGGCGCCCTGTTCGGCACGTTGCTGGGCAACACCAACAACGTGACGCCGGGGCTCACCACGGACAACGTGGACGCCAACGACAAAGCATTCGGGTCCACGTTCCCATACCTCGCCGCGGCGAACTAGCTGTGCGAGGGATTCCAGCATTTCTTGCCCTGCTTGCCGGCGGCGTCCTCGTGGCGACCGCCGGCCGCGGTCGCGCGGCCTCCGCACCGCTCGACGAGCGCGTGGTTCGCAAGCGAGACATCGTGTTCTACGCCGCCCGTGCAGCGCGCGACCCGCAGGGCGCCGCCGACCTAGCACAACTCGCAGGATTGCTGCTCCAGCGGGGCCGCGAGACGGGCGATCCGCGCGACTTCCGGCTCGCCGAGGCGACGGCCCGTCGCTCCCTCGCTCGCCGTGCCGGACGCAACGGCAAGGCGTACCTGACCCTCGCCTCGAGCCTGCTCGCCCAGCACCGCTTCGTCGAAGCGCGCGCCGTGGCCGAGACGCTGGTCGCGCGATGGCCCGAGCCGGAGGGGTACCGGGCGTTGCTCGGCGAGATCCAGCTCGAGCTGGGAGACTACGACGGGGCGGGCCGGACGTTCGCGGGGCTCGCCGGCGCGCGGCGGCACCTGGCGGTCGCCCCGCGGCTCGCCCGCTGGGCGGAATTGCACGGCCGGGTGGAGGAGGCGCGGCGGCTGCTCGAGGACGCGCGCGCCGAGGCGTTCCGGCGGCGCGACCTGCCCCGCGAGCAGGTGGCGTGGTTCCAGTTGCGGGTGGGTGACCTGGAGCTGCGGCACGGCCGGCTCGCCGATGCCGAGCGAGCGCTCCGAGACGGGCTTGCGGTGGTCCCCGACGATCCTCGGCTGCTCGCGGCGCTCGCCCGAGTGGCCGCGGCGCGCGGGCGGTGGCGCGAGGTGGTGACCTACGGGGAGCGGGCGGGCTCCGGTGCCGACATCGCGACGCTCGCGCTTGTGGGCGATGCGTATGCCGAACTCGTCGACACAGTCCGCGCGGCGCTGTGGTACGCGCGCGCCGAGCGGCTGGCGGCCGAGCGTCCCGAGCCGTTCAACCGGCAATGGACCCAGTTCCGCCTCGACCATCGCCGGGCCGTCTCGCAGACGCGGGCCTTGCTCGAGCAGGAGGTGCGCATCCGACCCGACGTGTATGGGTGGGACCTCGTGGGCTGGGCGCGGTACTTGGACGGCGACGTTGCGGGCGCGTCGGACGCGATCGGCCGGGCCCTCCGCGTGGGCACGCGGGACGCGGCGCTGTTCCGCCACGCGGCCGTCATCGCGCGGGCCGAGGCCGGAAGCGGAAGCGCAGCGCTTCTTCCGTGCGACGCTCGTGACGAATCCCCACTTCCATTAGACACCCCCCCTGACAGGAGCCTTCGGGCTCGACGACGGCTTCCGTCGCAGCGCGATCCATAGCCCCGATCCGAGGGCCAGGGCCAAGGCAGCCACGGCGTACGGCAGGAGGTCCTCGGCCTTGAGCCGGCCGGGTCCGAATGCGACGCGAACCTCGGCGCCCGCCTCTATGGCGCCCCCGCGGTAGGCGGCGAAGCGATGCCCCTCGAACTCCTGGACGCCGAGGGACTGGACCAACGGACCGGCGATCGCGGCGGTCGTGTCTTCGACGAGAAGACCCAGTTCGCCCGTCCATTGGTCGAGGGGGACGCGCACCGTCGATCCGGACAGGGCGTACCGCTGGGACATCCGAAGAGGCGCGCCTGGCCAGATCGGCGCGAACACCTTGACCGTATCCCCGCGCACCCGGATCGCCTCTGGCACGAGGTTGCCGGCATCCAGCGCCCAGCCGCGGGCTCCCGCGGGCAGGCGGAGGGTCCACACCGGACGCAGGCTGTCGGGCGCGACCCTCGTGCGCGTACCCGGATTCGAGACCTCCACGACGTCGATCACGGCGCGGCCGTCTCGCCCTCGAGCTTGGAAGAGCGTGACGAGTCGTCGTTCGATCCGCATCGGGGGGCCAGCGGTCGTCGTGTCGTACACGAGGAGGGGGCTGGCGTCGACGCGCGCGGCGCCCCTGACCCCCAGGGCTTCGGAGAAGTACTCCACGTCCTGGTAGGTGGTGACGACGAAGTAGGTGGCGGCGGTATCGCGCCGGGCGAGGGTCAGCCGGTAGCGCCCGGCTGCGTTGGTCGGAGCCGAATCCACCGGCCCGCCGGTGTCGGGGCGGATCTCGTGGAGCACGGCCCAGTGGTTGGCGAGTGGGCGGTTGTTCTCAGTGCCGTGGACTATCCGCCCAGTGACGGTAAGGGACTGGCCTGAAGCCGGAAGGGGGGTGCAGCAGATCAGCGCTGCCACCCACGCTCCGGTCCGGCCATTAGCGCGCGTACTCGCCGGACTCTCGAACGAGGAAGGTTGGGATCGCCACGGTGGCCATGACGGACCGCGCGTGCGGGGAGCTGAGCATGAGCGGAACGTGTACGAAGACGGGTAGCCCCGCCGCGGTCTTCCAGAAAACGCGGCTCGAATCGCCGCCGTGCGCCGGGAGGGTTCTGGGAAACCCCAGTTGTCGGATCATCGGGTGTGTGACCGGCCACGTCACGTCCACGGGGTCATCGCCGCGATTCTCGATCAAATATGACGCTGCGAATTCGTGTCGCGCCGGCCCGGCTTCGAGGACGGTTACGACGCGCACGGAGACTCGGCCGATCGTAAACAGAGTCTCGAAGGACCGGCCCCCCATCCGGTCGATATCCCGCGCGTCATATCCGGCTTCCCACACCGTGGTGTGTACCGGGGCGGAGCCGTGCTCGATGGCAATTGGGCCGTAGATCATGTACGGCGACATGGGGAGCTGCTCACACAATGTCGCCAGGTGTCCTGGCCCTAGTGCGGGAATCAACAGACGCCCAGCTTCCCACTGGACCAGCAGCGGCACGGAGCCGTGATTGGCCACAAAACGGGAGAAAGCGTAGGACGAGTCTGCGATAGGGGCTGCCCGGTCCGCGTCCGAGCCCCATTCGATGGCGCCGCGCCGGTTCGCGAATTGCGCGGGTTCGGATTCGCGCCAGCCGCAATCCCTCGCCTGCCCCGCCGGTGCACGCTCCTGCGCGCCTTGGAGTAGCAGGCCAACTGCGGCGACGGATCTGACGTCGAGCGCGCGCATCGTACCCACGGGGTGCAAGTCGCGGCGATACTATCGCGGGGAGGTGCGGTCAGCAAGGATGCGACCCTTTGCGCGCCGCTGCCGATTTGGCAGCGCCAGGTTTCGGGCCGGATGAGCGACCGAGTGGGGGGGGTGAGTGGAACTTGACAGGTCCGAAACGCGCCGTAATACGTTAACTGCCATGGAGTCCCAGCCGGAGCGGCCACCAGGTGTTTCACGCTAGCTGAGGAGCGCTCTATGGTCCCCAAGGTCTCCTTTCTGAGCACCGTTCTCGTACTTGGGTTCCTCGTCGCCGATTTCCCACGGCTCAGAGCACAGGGATCCTTCGCCGTGGACCAAGCTCGCGCCGCGAAAGGGCGGGCGCTGTTCACGGAAAAGGGCTGTCAGGGGTGCCATTCCATCGGACGAGGCAAGATGGCTGGCCCCGATCTCCTCAATGTGACACAGCGCGCGCCTGTGGCGTGGCTCCGTCGGTTCCTCAAGGACCCTCGCGCTTTGTATGACGCCGGGGACCCGAGGACGGTGGCGATGGTTGAACAGCATCAGGGGTTCGTCATGCCGAACTTTCGGCTCAAGGACGATGAGATCGAGACACTTATACACTTCCTGGCATCGGGCATGAGGAGGTGATCGGCGGCGGGACTGGGATGAGGGCAGCGTGGGCACCAATCAACGAGTGAGGGGGAATCCATGGAGAGCTCCAAGCTCTTGAAGCGCGGGTTGATCTCGGCGGCGTTCGTCGCCGCGGTCGGCGTCGCGTGGGCGACGGAGCTGGCCGCGGTCCCAGCCTTCGCGCGACAGACGGGGCTGAGCTGCAACCAGTGCCATCCATCGACCATGATCGCCCCCGGATTCACGTATACGGGCAAGCTGTTCCGTATGCGTGGCTACCGGACGCCGAACCTCGGCGAGCGCATGCAGGTGAATCCAGGCAAATGGGGCGGCCTGGACGTGTCAATCAACGACTACTTCTCGTGGTTCTTCCGGCTGATGCCCTACAGCCAGAGCCGCGCGCCGGGCACGACCGCGGTCAACAAGTCCTACCCGCTCTATCTGACCCAGTCGATCTTCTATGTCGGCCCGGTAACCCCGTACGCGGGCGTTTGGCTGGAGATCTATTTTCAGAACGCGCAGCCGGGTCGCAATGAGACGATCGAGCAGTCGTTCGTCAACGTGAACGAGCTGGAGTTCGTGGTCGCGAAGGATTTCGGCGACAACATCCTGGCCTTCCAGCTCACCAACCGTGGCGGGGCGGACGGCACCGGACCGTTCTGGTGGCCGTTCCTCGGTCAACGGCTTTGGGACCACGACATCGGCGTGGGCCCTTCGCCCGGACAACTCGGAGTGTACGGCTACTTCAACCGCTTCGTGTACACCTATTTCGGCATCAGCCCCGGCGGCGACAACCGGGACTGGAACAACGGGATGAATTACTTCGCCAACGTCGCGTTCTCGCCACTGCGCGAAGACATCAACGAGCTGTGGCTGAATTTCGAGTACAACGCAGGCAACGACCAGGTACCGCTCGTGAATTCCCGCCAGCGGAACTCGGGCACGGACAACGCCTATTTCTACTCATTCGGGATTCCCGTCGCCGGCATTCCGGCCAAGCAGACGGAGCGGTTCTCTCGGTTCCACAGCGAAGTGCGGTACAACACCGTGGACCGGGGCCCGCACACGCTCGAAACGGCGGTCATGTTCAGCAAGAGCAAGGATGTCTACCGGGACGGCACTAGAGCGTCGATCGATCAGCTCGGCGCGTGGGCCCGCTACTCATATCAGCGGAAAGCTGGTATCGCCCTCGGCGTGTATAATCGCTCAAACTACGAGTACGACGACGGCGTCACCGTCACCAAGATCGACGTCAAGCCGGCGTGGGATATCTATCTCTGGCTGCAGCCGGCGATGAACTTCCAGCCTGCCATCTCCTACCGGCCAACGTTCAGCCATTCGCTCGCGGGTCCGGCGCAGACAGGCTACTCCTTCTGGATCTTCGCCAACGTGTTGTACTAGAAGGGAGTCCGCTGGAGTGTAGGTGATGCACCGTGGTGAGAGGGCTGCCATGCGTCGTAGGCATGGCAGCCCTTCTCACCACACGCGGGCTCTTCCACTGGACGGGATGGCGCTGCATGGCCTTGCGCACGATAGGACGACTGACGTGGGTTGTGGCGGCGGGCGTCGCCTTGGGCTCCTGTCGGCTCAAGAGCGAATTGTACGTGGACGCGAGCACGTCGCCTCAATCCATCCAGACGGTCGCGGTCGTTCCGGGGAGCGGCTCCAAGTTCGATCACCAGATCGCCGCGCGGGTCTGGGACCAACTCCATTCGTCTGGTATCCCCGTGGTCGATCCGCGCGATCTCGATCCATCCCCCGACATCTCGGTTCCCAGCGTCTGCCGGCAGGCGGCGGGCAAGGGCTTTCAGGGCGTGGTCTTCGTGGATTGGAACAAGCTCACGCTGGTCAACTGCGAGACGCAGCAGACTGCGTTCCAGGTCGCGGGAGCGGACATGAATGCTCCTGGCGTGGACAAGCTGACCCAGGTGCTGGTGCGGTACCTGCGCGGCGAGTCCTTGCAATGAGGCCCCCACGGGAGAAGGGGACGGGTGCCACGATGCGATGCGTGACGCGGCTCTGCTGCATGACCGCGGCGCTCGCTGCGGTACCGCCCTGCGCCGTCTCGCAGACGGCCCCGCGCCGCTGGACGGTGGACGCGTCCCTGAGCCGCGCCTGGTACCTGATCAGGCCGCATTACGGGCATCTCTACGGCTCAACGTGTCGCGCCGACTATGAAGAGGGGGCTGCGGACTTGGGCGGCGATGTACAGTACGGAATCCACTCGGGCGCGGATCCGAGGCGGGGGCTGCGTCCGCCCGGGACCGGCCACCCCTGCTCGCCCGCCATCGACGCCGAGTTCGCGGCCTCCGATACCGCCGGCTGGAAGGACCTGCGCGCCACCATCGTCGTGCAGCTCGATTACATCGTCGGTCCGTCCAAACGCCGGGACGACCACATGAAGGACCAGATCATGAAGACCCACCTTCATCCGCAGGCCCGATTCACCCTGGACAGCCTGACACGTGTGCAGCCGGGAGATACGATCCGGGCGATCGCCGTGGGGACCTTCGAGCTGTACGGCACGCGCCGTCCCATCTCGGCCCCGGCCGTGGCGTGGTTCGACTCGACCGGCGATCTGCACGTGAACGCCGAGTTCACGATGCCCCCCCGCGCGCTGGTCACCGATTACGGCGTCGGCCGGCTCTGGATCGGCTTGGGGTGGTACATGTGGAAGACGCTGACCGTCGGCGTCGACCTCCACCTCAAGCAGACGCGTGCCGCGAGCGGCATCCCACAGTGAAGCGGCGGCTCCTCCTCGCGGTCGTCCTCGCCGCCGCGTGTGACGGCGGCGGGCCCGTCGGCTGGGACCCGGTTGTCACCAACCGCGCGGACTTCTTCGAGTTGCAGGCAACCGGATTGTCAACCGTCACCACGATCACCGAGTACGTCTGGACCAATACCGGCAACCTGGCGAGCGTGACCCAGACGAGCAGCCTGACCGCCGGCACGGCCACGCTGGACCTCCTGGACGGTGCCGGGAACGTGGTCTACTCCCGCAGCTTGGCCGACAGCGGCACGTTCACAACGCTGCAGGGGACGGCGGGGCCGTGGGTGGTCCGAGTGGCCCTCACCGGGGTCAGTGGAACGGTGAGCTTCCAGGCGGTGAAAGCGTAGCAACCCTTTTTTCTCTCGCGCGAGGTAGACCATGACCGGAATTGGCCGCCAGGCCGTGTTGGTCAGCGTGATGATCGTGGCGTTGTGTGGCGTGGGAGCGATCAGTGCGCAGGAGCCGGCCGACACGTTCACCGTCAGCCCCGCCCTCGCCGACCGTGGGAAGAAGGTCTTCTCGAACCGCCAGTGCAACACCTGCCATACGATCGGTCGCGGGAAGGCCGTGGGACCCGACCTCAGGGGTCTGACCGCGCGCCGCTCGCTGGATTGGATCCGGCGCATGATCCGGACGCCGGAAGTGATGCTGCTCCAGGACTCGACGGCGCAGGCGCTCCGCAAGGAGCACGGCGATATCCCCATGCCGAATATGAAGGTGACCGAACAGGAGGTGGAGGCACTCATTCACTATATCGCGGCGCAGAGCCGGAAGTAGTCGCGTCCGCGAGTGGTTCCCAAGGGCGAGATTCTGCCTGGCGGCTATCCGGGCGTCGCGTTGGCCCTTGCCCTGCTCGGCGCCTGCGGCTACTTCAGCAACTGGATCACCGAGCACCGAAGCCCGACGATCTCGGCGACCGGCTTTCACACGATTGCGCTGCTCCTGGGGACGACGGATCAGACGTCAGCCGCGCTCGCCGATAAGGTCGAGCAGCGATTGGGGGCAGGGGGGTGGGTGGTCGTGCCGCGCCCGGGACGGTGGCGGAACGAGGCGGAAGCCTTGGATGAGATCTGCCAGGCCGCACCCTCCTCGACCGTGGTGGACGGGGTTCTCTTCGTCTGGCCCGACCAGCTGAAGCTCTGGGACTGCCGGACGCACCTCGCTGCCTACGAGGCTCGCAGCGAGCGTGCGGGACCCGACGAGCTGCTGAACCGGCTCGTGCAATACCTGCGGGGCCAGCCCCCGCGCCGCTAGACGCCGCCGGGGCGCAGGATGACGTCGATGCCCATGTGCAGTGTCTTCCAACGCCTCATCACGACGCCCATCCCGAGCGCCCACTTCGACATCTGAAACTCGTCGGTGAGAGCGCTCGCCGGCACGGAGAACTGCGCCTGCACGCGCAGCCCGCCCGACTCGCGCCAGGCGACGGTGGGGACGCGCATCGGCTTGGTTACGCCATGCACGCCGAACGTGCCGACGGCGATCGCGCGCAGCGTGTCTCCGGCCCCGCGCCGAATGTCGACCAGGCTGTCGACGGTGAACGTGATCTCGGGGTACCGCGCCGTCTCGAGCACGGCTCTACGCGCGTACAGGTCGCGCATGTTGAGCCCGGTGAAGAGCGACTCGGCGACGAGGGTGACGGTACCCCGGACGCCACGCCAGCGGACGGTGTCCGCGACGGCGATCTCGCCCCGCACGGCCTCGCGACACACTGGCCGGACCCGGTAGCGCGGAAACAGCGGGACGCGCGCGTCGCTCCGGCCCGCTGCGATGGTCGTGGGGCGCGTGGAATAGTCCGTGTACTGCCCGGGGTCGCGTCCTTCCCCAGGCTGCCACGACGGGTCGGCGGGGCAGGTCGTGGCCCACAGATGCTCGTAGTGAGGATCCATCTGCCACCAGGCGAGGCTGGTCCGCTGGTCGATCACGAGTCGCAGAGGCGTCTGCGCGGCCAGGTGGGTGACCGTGCTGGCGAGCAGGACCGTGACGGCCCAGTGCGTCCGCGGTGGCATCGGATCCAAGGTCGAAAGTCGGCCGCCGACCCGCAAGGCCCCGGTGGCTTGACATGGCGCGGTCGTGCGCGAATGCTTGTTAACAACCGATTGGGCCGCGTGTTTCATTTCTCACCATCATGGCTGGGAGAGACGAAGCGATGGCGATCCGTTGGTGGCCGGGCTCGCACCTCGCGGGGTTGTTCGTGCTGAGTGTGCTGGGGGTGGGGGGGGCGGCGGGGAGGGTCGCAGCACAGACTCCCGTGTGCGCCATTCATCCAGATTCGGCGCTGGCCAAGCGCGGCCAGTCGCTGTTCACCAATCGCGGCTGTATCGGCTGTCATTCGGTCGGGGGGGGCAAGCGCTCGGGCCCCGATCTGGCGGGAGTGACGCAGCTCCGCGACTTGGGCTGGCTGCGGCGCTGGATGAAGGATCCCACCCCGATGTTCGAAACCGACTCCCTCGCCAAAGCTCTCCTCGCTCAATACAACAACACCAAGATGCCCAATCTCCGACTCAAGGACGATGAAGTGGAGGCGCTCCTCCATTACATCGCTCAGGAGAGTCAGAAGGCAGGAGGTGGTGCCGGCGGTGAAGGGAAGTGCTCGGAGTGATGTTGCATTGGTCCTGTAGGAAGGAGGCCAAACGATGCGTCGCTTAGCGGTGGCATTGGCTCTCGTGGCAGTGGGGGCCCTGACACTGGCGCCGTCAAACGCCGAGGCCGTTCCGTCGTTCACGCGGCAGACCGGCATGACCTGCGCACAGTGTCATGTGATGTTCGGCGCCCCCGTGCCCAACTTCACGTTCACCGGGAAGAAATTCCGGATGAACGGGTATCGGGT
>DASYQX010000031.1:0-17890 GCA_036004985.1 Gemmatimonadales bacterium | reverse complement strand
CCGCCTGCTTGCGGTGCTCGAACGCTGCCGGGCGTTCCTCGATCCCCACATCGTCACCTTCCGCGTCCCCGAGCTGGAACGCTGGCAGCATGCCGCTGCGGCGGCGCTGGTGGCAGCGCGGTGGGGCGTGGCGGGGCTGCGCACCGTCATCGCCGATATCCGCGCTCCCCTCGGCCGGCGGTATTTCGCCTTTCTCGCCCTTGCCGAGCGGCACCCCGCCGGGGCCTGGCCCCTGTTCGCGAAGTATCTGGACACGCCCGGGGCGCACCACGCCTTCGTGGCTGCTGCCGTGGAGGCGGCGCGCTTCTACCCCGGTCATGCCGCCACGCTGGTCGCCGTCTTCGACCGGATCCGCGGCGACCAGATGCTGCGCCGGTTTCTCGGTCCCAAGATCCTCGAGTCGTTGTACGTACTGGGCGACGCGGCAGCCCTTCCTCTGTATGAGGAGCTCCTCGTGGCCGGGCATACCGACCCCGACCTCGACCGCTGTGAAGTGACTCGGGCGCTGGTTGGGGTGCGCAAGCTGACGGGGCGGGTGGCGCCGAGCAGCAAGTTCCCCGACCCGTCGGAGCCGCAAGTGCGGCGCGCACTCGACCAAGCGGAGCGGTTGTTCGAAGAGGAGCGGGACCGGCTCGTGCCGGTCGTGGTGATCTAGCTGTTCCGCTCGCTACTTCGCGAACACCCCGATCCCGTAGAAGCAGGGATTTCTGGAGCAGCTCGCCATCACGACCCTCACCCGATACGTACCCTTGAAGCCCGGCGTGACCGACACGATCGGCCAATCGTCGCTGCGGACGTCGGAATCCACTTCGTTCCCGTTGGGGTCGTACAGGCGCAGATCGATGTCGCGGCAGTCGTCATCGCAGACTCCCATGAACGCGTAGGACGTCCCCGGCCGCAGCGTGATCGTCAGGTCCTCGATACCGTTGGCGTTGAGCTGCCCGTCGTACACATCCCCACTCATGGTGTAGCCGCGCTCGGAGAGGAAGGTGCCGTGCTGGCCGACCTGGTTGCGCACGGTCTGCTGCCATTGGTTTTGCGCGGTGGCGGCCGCGGGCGCCAGTAGCGCGGCGGCGACGAGGCACGGAAGGATCACACGACTCATACTTCGCTCCTGTGGTTGATGGTCTCGCGTCCGGCAGAAGCGAATCCCGTGCCCCGAGTCCAAGTCCGAGCTATGTGTCGGCGGGTCACCGGGTTACCAACGCGGCGGGGCGGGCGGTCTGACCTCGCGCTCGCATCTCGCAACCGCGATTGCAAGGTGCGAGGCGCGCCGCCTCACCTCGGAGCGTGCACGAAGCTCCATAGCTTGTCCCGGTACGCGGTGCCCCCCCCGTCGTACGTCTCGTTGTGCCCCGACCCTTCGATCATCACGAACTCGACGGGCCCTCGCTCCTGCGCAGCCTGGGCGACGCGGCGTCCCATGTCGATCGGCACCAGGCGGTCGCCGGTGCCGTGGAAGATGAGCACGGGACACCGCACCCGCCGGATCGTCGTCAGGTTGTCGAGCTGCAAGCGCACGAGAAACAGCGGGAGGATGCGATAGTGCCGCGCCGCCATGTCGCGCGCGCTGGTGAAGGGCGATTCCAGAATCAGCCCGGCCACCGGATGGTCGGCGGCGGTACGGGTCGCAACCGCGGTCCCCAGGGAGCGGCCGTACACATAGATCCGCTGTCTGTCGACCTCGGGCCGGCTCGCGACCGCTTCGTAGGCGAGCGCCCCCGCCTCGTACAGCCCGGGCTCCGTGGTCCGTCCGCCGCTGGCGCCGTAGCCCGGGTAATCCACGATCAAGAGCGCCGCGTTGCGAGGGCGGAAGTCACGGATCACAGGCCAGATGGCGGCGATGGTTTCGCCGTTGCCGTAGAACCACAACAGTCCGGGGGCGGGCGGGGGCGGGCCGGGGCGGTCGCCCGACCGCCTCTGGCCGCCCCGGACCGACCCCGGGGGTATGTACCACCCCCGTAGCCGCGTTCCATCCTGCATCGTCAGCTCGATCTGCTCGCCGTACCCCAGCACCTGCTGCGGGTCCGGAAGTGCGGCGCGGGGGGCAGGGAAGGAGATCTTCTCTTGGAGCGCCCAGAGCAGCAGGACGATGACCAGGTAGGCGGCGACGAGGCCTGAAACCAGTGCCATGACTCGTGTTAGTTTGGTGCGCAATGGACCCGCAACTCGTGTCCCGCGCCCGGGGGGCACTGCTCGGGCTCGTGGCGGGCAATCAGTTGGGCGTGCCGACGGAGCGACTCGGCACACCCGACGCGATCCGGCAGGCCTTTCCGAACGGCATGTGGGACCTCGCGCCGCCTCCCAAGAACTCCCCCTACGACGACGACGCGGCGATGACCTTGTTGCTCGGCGAATCCCTGGTCGAGTGCAAAGGCTTCGACGCCACCGACGTGGCGCGCCGCTGGGTCAAGTGGATGAAAGTCGATGGCCGTGGCATCGGCGCGACCACGCGGCGGGCGCTGACCCTGATCGAGCGTGGCAAAGAGCCGTTCGAGGCCGGCGGCCTGGTGCACCAAGAGAACCCGAGGGGGTCGGCCGGCAACGGGAGCGTTATGCGCTGCGTGCCGGTTGGGTTGCGCTACCACGACGATCTCGATCGTCTGCTCCGAGTATCCACTCAACAGGCGGCGATCACGCATGCCGACGAGCGCTGCACCTGGGGCGCGGCGGCGGTCAACCTCGCCGTGCGCGAGCTGCTCCACGGCAACATCTACTTTATCGACGAGGTGCTGCACCGGCTGCGCGACCGGGCGCCCCGCCTCCTGGTGGACGCGATCCACCGCGTGCCGCGCGAAGCGCAGGAGGACCTGCCGATCACCGTCAAGGGGGAGGCGGGCTACGTCGTGCATTGCGTGGAGATCGCGTTCTGGTTCGTGACCCACGACCGTTTGTTGGAGGATGCGCTGGTGTACCTGGCGCAGGCCGGTGGCGACACCGATACGAACGCGGCCGTGGCCGGGGCGCTCCTCGGAGCGCGCTATGGTGAGACGGCGCTCCCGCCGCGTTGGATCGAACAAATGGCGGGGGCGCAGGGAATCGCGAAACTCGCCGAGCGACTGGTGACGGACGGCGCGGGAACCGAGTAACGCGCTTTACGGCGCGCGGCGAGCGGGGGGCGCGGAGGGAGGGGAAGCGGGCCGATAGCGGGAGATCCGGTCCATCACGTCTCGATCGTTGAGCGTGATGAACACGACTCGCCACGCGCCTCGCCCGCGCCAGTTGAGCCGCACGAAGCGCCGGCCACTCGTCCACTCCCACATGCTGAGCTCGCGGCGGTGGGCCGGGCCGAACCGCCGCGCGAGATCGCGCTGCGCCCGCTCCACCACGGCCGTCCCCCCGCTGTCCTTGAACGACACGACGGACACGCGCCCCTCGATGACGTTGGCGCTGAGATAGAACCGGGCGCTGTCGGCCGGGTCGCGGATCGATACCCCGCAATCCATCACCTGGGCCGTGCGCCGCATCGTCTGGCAGCGCAGCGTGTCCCGCCGCGCCAGGGACTGCGCCAGCGCGGCGAACTCGCGATACGGCATCCCCGCCGAAAACCCGCGGTAGCCCAGAGCGGGGACACGGCGGGCCTCTCCGGCTTGGCCAGCGAGGACCGCCGGAAGCGCGAGCGTCGCGAGTCCCAAGCGCAGCGAGCAGGGGAGCATGGGCCCAATATACCAAAGACAACGGGCCCGGGGAGTTACCCCGGGCCCGTTGGCGTGCGACTCCACTTCAGACCTTGCGGACGTTCTGCGCTTGCAACCCCTTGGGACCCTGTGCGACATCGAACTCCACATTGTCGCCCTCGGCCAGGCTACGGAAGCCCTCGGCCTGGATCGCCGTGAAGTGGACGAACACGTCTGGACCCGACTCCTGCGCGATAAAGCCAAAGCCCTTCGCGTCGTTGAACCACTTCACCTTACCCTTGGCCATACTGTTAAAACCTCTGCACTGAGGGGCACTGCCCCGGACTGGAACGACCTAGGCCACCGCGGCCTGGGACGGGCTCAAACAAAAACCGCGAGACAAGTGGTCCTCGCGGAAGCGCAGACAGCCGGTGACGGTGCCACGTATTGCTTGAACCGGCGCCAAAAGTATGGAACGGTGGGGAACCTGTCAATCAGAACGCCACGGTCACTATTCCGACATCATTGCGCCATTATCGCAGCAGTTGAGCACACTTCCGCTCGGTCGCGACGCCCGATAACCTCCCGTTGCCATACCAACCTTCCCCTTAGCCGCCGTCGTGAGAGGATCCCAGAATGCTGCCGCATCTGCTGTTGTCTCTCGTCGCGCTCCAACAACCCACCGCCCCAGCTCCCCAGTTTCCCATCGTGAAGGTCGAGGTCGAGCCGGGCGGCGGCGAAGTCCAGGTGGGCGGCAAGCTGCAGTTCACCGCTCGGGCCCTCGACGCGTCGGGGCAGGTCGTGCCGGACGCGTCGATCGGCTGGTTTGTGGGCGGCGACATCGGCGGCGTCGACTCCACCGGCCTGTTCATCGGCGGCTATCAGGGGTACGCGCGCGTCACCGCCGTCGGGTACATCCGCGGCCAACGCGGCCAGGTGTTCGCGGAAGCGCTGGTGCACGTGCTCCCCGAACCGCCGGCCCGCATCGTGCTCGAGCCCCGGCCCAGCCGGCTGGTGGCCGGGTCGCGCCTCAGCGTCGTCGCCACCCCGTTCTCGCAGCACGGTGACCGGCGCAGCGACCCGGTGACGTTCACGTCGAGCAACCCGCGCGTCGCCAGCGTGAGCGCCGAGGGGCGCGTGCGCGCCGTCGCGCCGGGCCGCGCCGTCATTACCGCGAAAGCCGGGCCGGCGAGCGAGGCGCTCGCCGTGCAGGTCCTCCCCAATACCCTCGCCCGGCTGACGGTGGAGCCCGCCGCGTCGACGGTGCGCACCGGCGACGTGATCAAGTTCACCGCCACGGCGCGCAACGCCGCCGGCGCCTCGCTTGGCGACGTCGCGGTGGAGTGGTCGGTGGTCGCGGGGCCGGGCATCGCGGAGATCGACCCGGCGGGGACGTTCGTCGCCGAGCTGCCGGGCAGCTACACTGTGACCGCGGCGGCCGGGGGCCGGTCCGCGGAGGCCGTAGTGCGAGCGTCGGCGCGCCGCGTGACGCGCGCCATCGAGGTCCGCGGACGCCTCCCGATCACCATGAGCGCCGCCGAGGTGTGGATCCACCCGTCGGGCACGTGTGCGTACCTCTCGACCATCGCCGATCGGGTGTACGCGGTCGATATCAGCGACGTCGCGCACCCGAAGATCGTCGACTCGATGATGACCGATGCACGGATCGTGAACGACGTGATGACGACCGAGGACGGCAAGTACGGCGTCTTCTCGCGCGAAGGCGCGTCGAACCGCAAAAACGGCATCGTCGTCTTCGACGCGGGCGACCCGTGCCACCCCAAGCCCGTCTCCGAGTACACCGAGACCGTGTCGGGCGGTGTGCACAGCTCGTACGTCTACCAGGGACACGCGTACATCACCGACGATGCGACGGGCTCGATGCGCGTGATCGACTTCCGCGATCCCGCACATCCAAAGGAGGTCGCGCGCTGGCAGGCCGAGCAGACCGAGGCGGGGCGATACCTGCACGACGTGATGGTCGTGGATGGGCTGGCGTACCTCGCCTACTGGAACGACGGGCTCATCATCCTCGACGTCGGGAACGGAATGAAGGGTGGCAGCCCCACCAACCCCCAGTTCGTCTCCCAGCTCAAGTACGATCTCAACGCGGTGTACGCGCGCGTGGAGCAGCTGTGGGGACCGGGATTCGTGCGCGGCACCCACACCGCGTGGCGGCACGGCAAGTACGTGTTCATCGGCGACGAGGTCTACGCCGCGCGGCCGTACAAGGGCCTGGCCGACGGCAACAACCTCACGTTCGGGCGGCTGCACGTCGTGGACGTCTCGGACATCACGCACCCCAAGCTGGTCGCGTGGTACGAGCCGACCGATGGCGGCGTGCACAACGTGTGGGTCGTGGGGGACACGCTGTACCTGGGCAACTACCAGGGCGGGGCGCGCGTGCTCGACGTGTCAGGCGAGCTCAAAGGCGACCTGCTGCGGCAAGGCCGGGAGATCAGCTGGGTTCTCACCGCCGACTCGCTGGGTCATCGCCGCCGTGCGCCGTTCGCGTGGGGGGCGGTGGTGCGGGACGGGAATATCTTCGTGCCCGATATCAATACGGGCCTCTGGATCCTGAGACTGGAGCCGAAGCAGCAGACCGTTCCCTGAGGAGTCGCCAAGGCGCCAAAACGCCAAGACGCCAAGTGGCTGGCAGAGAACAGTGGCCAGGGAGACCACACTGGCCACTGTCTCCTGTCAACCACTTGGCGTCTTTGCGTCTTGGCGCCTTACTGCTGGCTTGGTGTCTTGATACTGTCTACCCGATTCATGGTCGCTAATCCCGTCCGGAACGACGCGAGGGCCATCTCGTAGGCGCGAAGTCTATTGAGCAAATCGGCCGCGACCGATCCCGGCGTCTTGCCCGCGGACGTCTCGCAGGTGGGCAGGAACTTGAGCAGCGAGTCGATCCGCACGACGAGCTGGCGGGCCACGACGCGCATCGAATCGGCGTATGCCGTCGGCTGCATCCTGGGCCGGCCGGTCGACATGAAACTGCGCGCGGTGGTGCACAGCCCGCCGAGACGCCGCCCCGCCAGTCGCTGCCGCACCGTGTCGCGCGTCTGCTGATACCGCGACACCCGCTCGATCCCGTCGCGCAGCTGCGCCACGCCGCGCGCCACCGACCGCAGGCCCTGGAGGTATTGCACCTGCTCGGGCGTGGGTGGTGTGGGGACGGCGGGGGCCGCGGGGGGGGGGGGGAGCGGCGCAGGCGGCAACACGGTGTCCGGGCGCCCCGTGGTATCCTGGGTCGCCAGCGGCGCCGCCGCAACAGCCAGCGCGATGATCACGGTAGCAAACATCCGAACTCCTCTAACAGGTGTAGCAAGCACTGGGTTATAATCACACTATGACGGTTCCCGCAACCTCACGCGTCGTCCGTACCTTCGACGATCGGGCGGACGCGCTGGCCCACTTCTTCCAGCAGGCTGGCGAGGCCCCACGCCTGGTCGCCTTCGACGACGCCGTCGGCTGCCCGCTCGACCAGGCCCTCGGCGCTCTCGAGTGGACCGCGGCCGTCGGCATCATCCTCCCCGACGACCTGGTGCACGCCGCCCGGCTCGGCCCCGACTCGGCCGCCGCGGTCGTAGAGCGCAAGGACGGCGACCAGCGCCTGTTCGTCTACTTCGGCCCGCGCATGGATGCCCCGCCGGCCGATCCCTACGAGGGCACCCTGCTGTACGACGAGCCCGGCGTCCGTGCGTACATCTTCGCCCAGCGCGTGCATGCTATCGCCCACTTCCTCCGAGCCACCCACGGCATGAGCGCCGTCCTCAGCATGCTGTCGCGCCGCGCCCCCGAGGTACGACACATCCGCCGTTGGACCCAAGCCCTGTTTGCCGAACCCGGGGGCAAAGCGGGAGGGGGGGGGGGAGGCTCGACACAGCTCCTCGCCGGCTGGTTCGCCACCGGCGGCGGGGGCTACTTGTTCGTCCCGCCGCACGGCGCCGATCCCTTCACATACTGCGAAGTCTCAATCGACGGCTGAGATGTTCGCGGTACTCCTCGCTGTCGCGGCCGCGGCCACGCAGCAGCTCGATAGCGCGGCGTATGCCCGGGTGACTGTGGCCCTGCGGGGCGTCCAGGATTCCCTCGACCGCGTGCGCGGCGCCGCGTACAACTTCCGCACCGACCTCGGCGGCGCGTCTCCGGTCGTCGTGTACGGCCGGGCGCAGCGGATGCACGCGAGCTGCGTCGCGGCGGATCGCGCCCTCGCTGGCCTCGACTCCGTCCTGATTGCTTCCTACCCCGCCGGCCGACCGGCGGCTCTGCGGCGCGAAGTGCGCACGCTGCGCGCGGCGCTCGCCGAGTGCCGGCGCGAGTACGACACGACGACGCGCTGGGCGCAGCGCGCCGACAGCGTGCGCAGCTGGGCGCCCTATCGGCTGCGGCGGCTGGACGAAGCCGTGCGGCGCTACACGGAGGCGGCGCGCCCGCCGCGCTGATTGTGGGAACGTGCAGGGTGTGGATTCACAACTCCACATCGTGTGGACGGGCGGTGGAAGGGGTGAGGGAGTAGAGGGTTAGTGTCCACAGCGAATGCACATCGAAGTGAGCTAACCCGAAGAAACATCGGCACTTGCGCGCTTTGGCGCCCCCCCTATATTGTTGTCACGCGGCTTGGAGGGAAGGGTTGGGACCTGGTGTCTCGACAACGCCTTCAAGACGGGTCCGAACGGGAATTCCGGGGAGAGCGCCGATGCAACCAAGGGCTCAGGCGCTCGCTGATCCGGGAGCAGCTCTCCGGGTCGGACAGTTGGGGCCAGTCGCGTGCCCCAGCCACGCCGACGTGGTGCCTCGGCGTGCAGTGCGGAGGGTCGGTCCGCGACCCGATCTGACCCGTAGCACCCACATTGGCGAACCTTGCGGCCCGGCCAGGCTGCTTGGGGATGGAAGCCGGAGCTCCTGTCCGCCCTACCGAGCGACGCAACAGTCAACCGGCGGCGGCTGGAAGAAGAACGGAGGGTGAAAGCCCCCGGCTCCGGGTAGCCAATGTGTAGGAGCCCCCGGGCGGCCTATCGAGCCGACCCGGGGGCTTCTTGTTGTAACAAAGACGCCGAGGCTGGCGCGTTTCAGTCGGGAGCCCACGTGAATGTGTCGGGACGCGACCGATGCCAGGCGAACGTGAGCTTATTCGGGGTGGATCCCGGGCCGACTCTGACGAACTCGTTGATTGTCGAGGCGTTCGGAGGGAACATCTCCCACCGGTCGCCCCGCTGGATGTAGACGAGGGCAACGCCCCTGGGCTCGCGGAGTCGCGCCTCTGTGGTGAGCGGGGCGGTCACGACAATGAGCATTCGTGCTCTATTGAGTCCGTCGCCGCTGGTCGACGAACCGGTCAAGACCCGCTGCAGGTGGCCATAGGGGAGAACGGAATCCAAGAGCGCGGCCTCGTGAGGCTCGAGCTCATGCGCCCAACGTCCGCTAACTAAACGCTCTTCGCTCGGCGTAACTCGCACGACGCTCAGCTTCAGGCTCTGAAAGTAGTCCGGGGCCAAGAAGGTCCAGTAGAGCCCGCCGGTGCCTGCCAGCAACACGACGCTGTTTGCCGTCCAGCGCACCCAACTGGGTCGTTGTCGTGGCCTGGGACCTAGACAAAGCGGTAACAGGACAGCTCCCCACCCTGCCCCCAATCCTGCCGCCACTAACGCGGGAAACGCGGTCATGGCGATATACCAGCCCACTCCGGCGGCCAAGACCAGCGCGGCGAACCCGGCACTCAATGCACCGACGACGCGCATGATCGCCAACGGTGCGTCGAAGACCCTGAGCACCCGGAGGTAGGCGAAAACGACCGTTCCATAAATGGCGCTTGGGACCAGCAGAAGGGCGCTCCACTGCATGTAGAATCGGACCTGTCCGAGCGAGAACGAGGGTTCAGTCCAGCCCGGCCCTGGGCGATCGCTGTACGGCAGGTATCCGACCGCGGACGAGATCGTCAACGTCAACGCGAGACCAAGGGCAACGAGGCCTACATACGAACCGACGGCGATGACGTAATCCCGAAGCAGCCGGTTCATGCGGCCTCGCTCAGCTCCGCTACCAACCGCAACGCCGCCCGCCGCACCGGCCCCATGAACGGCAGCGAGGCGAGTCCGATCAGCTTCACGACCAGGTCCACCGACCGCTCCATGAGCTGCCGGGTGCGCCGCCGCCCGGGCGACGGGTCGTGGATCCAGAACAGGATGATGCCCATCTCGTACAGCCACAGGAGATTCGGCAGCGCCGCCCGGAGATCCGCCGGGACGCGCCCCCGCGCGCCTTCCACGACGCGCGCCAGCAACGCCGTCGCCTCCCGGCGCACCGGCTGGGACTCGGCGCTGAACGGGTTGAGGGGGCTCAACGGGTCGGCCGCCGAGCGGAACAGCAACCCGGCGAACCGGTGGTAGGGCTCGACGGTCTCGAGCTTGGTGCGCATCGTCCAGCGCAGGCGCGCCTTCAGATCCTTGTGTTCGTCCAGGCGCGCGTCGACGATGGTCCGGTGCTCGTCGTGCGTCCGTCCGTAGAACGCCTGGATCAGGTGCTCCTTGGACCGGAAGTAGTAGTAGGCGTTACCGAGGGAGACTCCCGCCCGCTCGGCGATCGCGCGCATGGTGGCCGCCTCGTAGCCGCGCTCGCGAAACAGGTCGAGCGCGGCCTCGAGGATGCGCGCGCGCGTCTCCAGCGCCTTGGGGCGCAGCGCCGGAGCCGCGGTCACGCGGCCCCGCGGAAGACGGCCGGCTCGGCGGCGCGAGTCCCGAGCGGCGGCGGGGTGGGGGCGCCGAGCCGCGCAGTGGCGCGGCGGCCGAGCTTGTGCAGCATGTGCATGTTGAAGAAGTGCATGGCGCCCAACACGCACAGCACCAAGCCGATCTTCACCGAAAGCACCTCGATGGCCTGCTGCATGTCGTCGACCGGGCTCTTGGTTTTCAGCGCGAGACTCACGAACCCGAAGTTGACGAGGTAGAAGCCGACGAGCAGCAGGTTGTTGATCGAATCGGCGAGGATGGCGTTGCCGTCGAAGGCGTGGAGCAGGAACGGGCGCCCGTTCTTGTGGAGCGTATGCCCGACCCACACGGTGAGCATGATGCTGAGGGCCAGGTACACCAGGTAGCTATTGACCATAGGATCCTCGGGTGGCGGAGGGCGGCAGTTTTGAACACGTTCAACTACGGCCAATATGCCACCCCGGGGCCCCGGCTGTCAAGCCTGTTTTTGAACGCGTTCAGTTACTTGGGGTTACCCCGGTATACGACCTGCCCGCCGAGCACGGTGAGGACCACGCTCGCCTTCAGGATCTCAGTGGGCGCGACGGTCATGATGTCCCGGTCGAGCACCACGAAGTCCGCGCACTTCCCCGCCGTCAGCGTCCCGCTCTCGTTCTCCATGAACGCCGCGTACGCCGGCCACAGCGTCAGCGACAGCAACGCTTCTTCCCGGGTGGTCCGCTGGGCGGGGAACCATCCCCCGGCCGGATAGCCGTCCGCGTCCTGGCGCGTCACGAATGCGTGGAACGACAGCAGCGGGTTCACCGACTCGACGGGAAAATCCGATCCGTTGGGGATCACGACGCCGGTATTCAACAAGGATCGCCAGGCGTACGCCCCATCGGCCCGCGACCAGCCGATCCGCGCCGGCACCCAGTACATGTCGCTCGACTGGTGGCTCCCCTGCATCGAGGGGATCACGTCCAGCTCCGCGAAGCGGGGGATGTCCTGGTAGTGCAGGATCTGCGCGTGCTCGATGCGGAACCGGTGGTCCGCCACGGGGACCTCTTTGAGCGCCGCCTGGTACTGGTCGAGCACCATCCGGTTCGCGCGGTCACCGATGGCGTGGACGTTGAGCTGGAACCCCGCCTTGAGCGCACGCACCGCGACGCTCTTGATCCGCTCCGAGGGTGTGGTGATCAGCCCGGTGTTGCCCGGGTCGTCGGCATACGGCTCGAGCAGGGCTGCGCCCCGGCTGCCCAGCGCGCCGTCGGCCGTCAGCTTGATCGCCCGAATCCACAGTCGCCCACCGTACAGGCCGTTTTGCGGCCCGCGCCGCATGAAGGCATCGAGCGTCGAATCGTTGCTGCGGATCATGACGTAGTTGCGCAGGCTGTAGCGGCCCCCCCCTCCCTCGCGGGCCAGCTCCTCGTACACGGCGATCCCCTCCGGGCCCACGCCGGCGTCGTGGATCCCCGTCAGCCCCCAGCGGTTTGCCTCCGCGATCGCCGCCAGCGTCTGCTCGCGCAGCTCCGCGCGGGTCGGCGGCGGAATCACGCGGCCGACCACGCCCTGGGCGGCATCCACCAGCACGCCGGTGGGCGCCCCAGCCGAGTCGCGGATGAACCGGCCGCCCGTCGGGTCGGCCGTCGTCGCCGTCACGTTGGCCAGCTCGAGCGCTTTCGCGTTGACGAGGGCCGCGTGCCCATCCACGCGGGTCAGGTACACGGGGTTATTGGGGACGGCGCGCGAGAGCGCCTGGTGCGTGGGGAAGCGCGTGTCGGCCCAGTCGTTCTGGTCCCAGCCGCGGCCCCGGATCCACTCCCCCGGTCGAGCCGTCTTCGCCCGCTCGACGACGCGCGCGACCACCTCGTCGTACGAGCGCGTCCCGACGAGGTTGACGGTGCGCAGCGCCTGCCCGAGGCCGAGCAGATGTGCGTGCGCATCGACGATCCCGGGAATCACAGTCCGGCCGGCGAGGTCGAGTCGTTCTGTCCGCGGCCCGGCGAGGGCGAGGGCGCCGCGCGTGCTCCCCACGAACGCGATCCGCCCGCCGCGCACCGCGAGCGCCTCGGCGACGGGCCGGTTCACGTCGGACGTGTACACCCGCGCGTTCAACACCACCAGATCGGCCGGCTGCTGCTGCAGCGCCACCGTAACCAGCACGACACCCCACGCATTCATCGTCACCCCCTTGGGTTGAAACCGTCCGTCCGCCCGTCCGCCCGTCATCCCTTCACCACGCCCACGGGCTTGAGCTGGGTCACCTTCTTCCCGATGCCGGCGGCGTGTACGACATCGACGACCCGCGCCACATCCTTGTACGCCTCCGGAATCTCTTCGTCAACCGTGGCGCGCGTGGCCGCGCGGATCAGGATGCCCTGGCGCTCGACCTCCTGGGGGATGTTGCGCGACCGGGCCAGGGCCTTGGCCTTGTCTCACCGCGGCCGGAGCTTCGGCAAGTCGGCGTCCACCTCGTGGGCCTTGTGGAACGGCACCCGCGGTCCGCGGATCGGGACAAGGTGGGCGATCGAGTTGGCGTAGTACTCGAGCAGCGGCCGGCCGCGCGGGAGCACCACGAGCGAATCCCCTTCGGCGACGACCAGGCGGCGCATGCGCAGCATCCGCCAGGCGCGGTCCCAGATCTCGGCGATGCGGGCGCCGCCACGCACCACCTTGCCGTTCACCTCGTGGAGGCGGTCGCGCAGCTCGTCCATCCGTTCCAGCACCGCCGCCCGGGGGATCACCGTCTGGCTGAAGGACAGCAGGGCGGCCGCGGCGAGCGGCACGGGTGTGACGGGGAGAATCGCGCCGATCCGGCGCAGCACCTCCTGGGCGAGCCGCTCGAGCTCGGGGAGGCGGCGCTCCTTGGGCCACGCGAGCACGCCCTCCGGGGCGGTCCCGAGCCAGGTGCGCAGCGACAGCGGCGCGCCGAAGTTGACGGCGGCGCGCCCGTGGCGCTGCAGCCGGCCCGTGAGCAGCCGCGCCGTGTTGCTCGCGAGGTACGAGGCGACGGTGACGAGCTGCGCCAGCCTGCCGGGCCGGTCCCGCTCGTCGAGCAGCTCGCGGATCAGCGAGCGGTCCTCGAGGACGCGGTCGTAGTTGATCGCGACGGGGACGAACCAGATGTCGCGGGTGAACGAGGGATCGAGCACGGTGCGGCAGATGTAGTCGAGGAGGCCGAGCTTGGGCTGTCGGAGCCGGCCGTCGCGCGTCAGGCCGCCCTCGGGGAAGATCCCCTGCGTGACGCCGTTCCACGTGATCAGCTGGACGTAGCGCTCGAGCACGGCGTGGTACAGGGGCTCCCGGAAGCGGCGGCGGATGAAGTAGGCGCCGAACGACTTGAACACGTATTCGAGCGGCCAGGCGCGCGCCCACTCGCCCACGGCGTAGCTCACCTGGACGCCGCGGGCGAGCACGTACGCGACGACGACGTAGTCGGCGTTGGAGCGGTGGTTCATGAGGTACACGACGACGTCGTGCCGCGGGATCCGCTCCAACGCCGCCTCGTCCTGGTAGTCCACACTGACTTTGTACAGCAGGTTGACGAAGATCTTGGCGAGGTTGTAGCCGAGCTTGTAGTACGACAGCACGTTGAAATGCGGGATGATCTCGTCGAGGTAGGCGCTGACGCGGCGGCGCACGACCGGCTCGGGGATGCTGTGGGTCGCGACGTGGTCCCGCACTGCGGCGGCGATCACACGGTCGTCTGCGAGGGCCGCCTTGGCGACCCGGCGCTCCTGGAGCTTGTACCGGGCGAGACGCGTCCGGAAATCGTGGAGCGCATGGATGGCCGCGCGCCGCAGGCGGCGTCGGGCGAGCCAGAGGGCCAGACCGGCCAACGCCAGGGCGCCGACGCCCCCGGCGAGCCACTGGGGAAGGGTCACGAGGCGCCGAGGGGAGGGGTACCCTGCTCCTTCTTGAGTTGGGCGTACCCCATCCCCTTCAGGCGCGAGATCCGCATGCTCATGGGTGGATGGGTGGCGAACCGATCGGCGAGCCAGCCTTCGCGGCTCGTCAACCGCCGACCCAGTGGGTCGACGATGCACAGGTGTGCCGAGCCGCGCTTGATGGCGATCGTCGGGGCGGCCGCGTTCTCGATCTTTTCGAGGGCGCTGGCGAGCGCCAGCGGATTGCGGGTGAACTGGGCGCTCATGGCGTCGGCGAGGTACTCGCGCTTGCGGCTCACTGCGAGCGCGAGCAGTTGGGTCACGAGCGGCGCGATGAGCCACGAGATGAGCCACAGCACCAGCAGGACGGCGATGATCGCCCCCGCGCCGCCCTTCTTGCCACCCCCGCCTCCCCGCCCCCCACTCCCGCCACCCCCGCCGCCAAACGACCCGACCCGCGCGCCGCCGCGCATCATCCGGCCCATCCCGTCGCGCACCAGCAAGACGGCGCCGACGAGCGCGGCGAGGGTCGTCATCAAGCGCACATCGAGGTTCTTCACGTGCCCCAGCTCGTGGCCGATGACCCCCTGGAGCTCGTCGCGGCTGCACAGCGCGAGCAGGCCCTGGGTGACGGCCACCTGCGCGTCCTTGGGATCGTGGCCGGTCGCGAAGGCGTTGGGATCGTCGTCGGGGACGATCCAGATGCGCGGCCGGGGGAGGCCGGCGGCGATCGCCATCTCTTCGACGACGTTGACGAGCACGCGCTCGCGATCGCTCAGGGGATCGATCACCTCGCGCGCTCCCGTCGCCCAGAGGATCTTCTCGGGGCCGGTGCGGTAGGTGTACCAGGCGATGCCGATCGCGATGGCCGAGAGTACGAGGCCGAACCAGGGGAAGACATGCTGGTACTCGCCGGGCTCGGCGTCGGCGGTGTAGAGGGCGAAGATGTAGTCGCCGCCGAAGCCGAGCCAGGCGAAGAAGAGAATGAAGCCAATCACCAGCCACGTCGTGCGCCGGCGATTGGCTTCTTGTTGTTGAAAGAGGTTACCGGGAGGAGAGGTCAACCTTCGGTACCGCGCGCTCCGCCTGGTCCTCGATCTCCCACAGATCGGCGGGCTCGGCCTTCGCCATGCCGGCGACCAAACGCGTCGGGAACTGCTGCTGCTTGGTGTTGTACTGCGTCCCGGTGTCGTTATAGAGCTGGCGGGCGAAGGCGATCCGGTTCTCGGTCGAGGTCAGCTCTTCCTGGAGCTGGCCGATGTTGCCGGTCGCCTTGAGCTGGGGATACCGCTCGACCGTGACGAGGAGCCGTGACAGCGCGCCCGACAGCGCATTCTCGGCCTGCGCGATCTGCTTCATCGCTTCGGGCCCCCCGGCGTTCACCTTCACGGCTTGATTCCGCGCCTGGATGACGGCCTCGAGGGTCGATTTCTCGAAATCCATCGCGCCCTTGACGGCGTTGACGAGGTTGGGAATGAGGTCGTGCCGCCGCTTGAGCTGCACGTCGATCTGCTTGAACGCGTTGACGGTCTGGTTCTTGAGGGAAATCAGGCCGTTGTAGGCGGCGACCATCCACAGCCCGACGGCCACCACCAGAATCAAGAGCACCCACATGATGTCGATCCCCCGTTTAGGGACGCCCGCCACCCTACGTCGGGGCACCGCCTGCGGTGCCCCTAGCACGTTACGTCGGCGAGTGCGGTAGGAGTTTCGCGAGCGCTTGCCGAACGAGCTCGGCGAGCCCCGCGTCGTCGGCGCCGACGCGCGCGAGGGGATGGTCGGCGTCGACGTGCAGCTCGAGGCCCCGCGCGACGGGGATGCGGCGCCACGTGCTGGGCACGTCGGGTTCCTTCGCCGCGTCGCGCGTCAGCCAGGCGTTGATCGCCCGGCCCGAGCGGCCGCGCGGCAGGTCCTCGGCCCCCTTCAACGGGAGGCGATCGGGGAGTGGGAGGGAGGCGCCGAGCACCTGGGCGCAACGCCGCTCCAGCACGTCGCCCGTCTGGTCCTGCATGTCTTTGGTGATCGCGGCGAGGGTCGCCCCTTCCATCTGGCGCAGCTTGATCCAGAGGAGCTGGAGGAAGTGGCGGTACGAGTACGTCGCGGCGGTGCCACGCCCCTCAGGAGGGGCGACGAGACCGCGCGTCACGTAGAAGCGGATGGTGCGCTCGCTCGGCAAGGCGCGCGCCGCGGCGTTGATCGGCGTCACCGACGACGCGTCGAGCACCGCGCCGACCAAAACCGAGAGGTCGCGGAGGTTCCAGGGCGCCAGGCTGCGGTATTCCCGAAGGACGTGGAGCGGGTCGGGCTGGGCCGCGCCGCTCATGCGTCCATGGCCCCCGTGGAGCGTTCGCGCGGCTCGAGCACGGCCGCGATCC
This sequence comes from Gemmatimonadales bacterium, assembly GCA_036004985.1. GTDB lineage: Bacteria > Gemmatimonadota > Gemmatimonadetes > Gemmatimonadales > GWC2-71-9 > 20CM-2-65-7. The sequence continues at coordinate 1,319 of DASYQX010000031.1, read as the reverse complement.
AGTCCGTCACCTGTTGGAGGTTGAACGGCTTGCGGATCACCGCGCAGCGGTGATGCTCCAGCCAGGTCTGCACTTCCTCCGCCTCCGCGTCCCCCGTCATGATCGCGATGCGGCCTTCGAGCTGGGGCCAGCGGTGCACGATCGCAAGGTAGAGCGCGAGGCCGGACATCGTGGGGAGGTGGATGTCGAGCAGCAGCGCGTCCGCCTGCTCCGCGGCGAGCAGCTCGTACGCCGTTTCGGCGCTGCCGGCGCTGAGCACGCGGTAGCCCTGGCGCATCAGGATGCGCTCCAGCACCCGGCGCAGGCCGGCCTCATCGTCGACGACGAGCACGGTGGGCGCCCGGGGCGCGCGCCCGGGCGTCGGGCCATTGAGGGGCGTGGGCGGGGGAGCGGGCGGCGGGGGCGACATCATGACGCGCTGGCCGCCGCTGCGGGTGCGGGAGCGAGGAAGCCCTGCAGAATGTAGCGCGTGGCCTCGTCGGTGGTCAGGGAGAGGCGCATCTCGCCGGCGGTGAGGCCGAGGTAGGTCCGCGCGTGCTGCTGCAGCGTCTTGGCCTGCGCGTACCCGAGCCGCTGCGCGACGTCCTCGATCGTGAAGCCCGGGTCCTGGAGCAACCGGTGGGCGTAGAGCACGCGCGCGGCGGCGAGAAAGTGGCGCGGGCTGGGCAGCCCAGCGCGCGCGAACCAACGCGCGCACGTGCCGCGATCGACGCGCGCCCGGGCCGCGACCTCCTGGATCGTCTGGACCTGACCCGGCGAGCGGAGCGCGTCTTCCAGCACCCAGCGGAGCTCGCGCGGTAACGGCGCGAGCGCGTCGGCGAGCTGGCCCAGCAGCTGGTGCGAGGCCGCGTGCATCTCCTCGGCTTCGATCACGTCGCGCAGGCGCTCGGGGTGATCGTCGAAGCGGCTGAACACAACGTGGCGGACATCGCGCTGGCCCAGCGCCAGCAGAACGCCCGCGATCTGGGGCGTGAGGGACGTGTAGAGGATCAGGGGGAGCGAGGGAAAGAGGAGGCGGAGCCGCTCGATCTCCTGGCGGCGCGCCTCCCCCGACAAGAGCGGGTCCACGACCACGATTTCCACGGGCCGCGAGCGGATGCTATGGAGCACGGCGTCCCAGGAGAGGGCGTGCACGACGACGAACCGCGGGGCGACGGCGCGGCGCAGCTTGTGGAACTGGACGTCCGGTATGGCTGCCAGAACGAGCATACCCCCCCTAACTCCCCCGGGCACGGCCCGGTTGCAGCAAAAACGCCCTACGATGCAGCAAAAACGCCCTAAACTCCGGCGGCCCCACACCTAAGTTGGCTGGCGTTCCC
>DASYQX010000030.1:0-90672 GCA_036004985.1 Gemmatimonadales bacterium | reverse complement strand
AGTACTCAGCGAGCCGCACTACGAGCAGGCCCAGGACATGCTGCGCGACGCGGACCTCGCGATGTACCGCGCCAAGGAGCGGGGCCGCGCGCGCTTCCAGGTCTTCGATGTCGAGATGCGGAATTGGGCCCACGCTCGCTCAGGGATGGAGGCCGATTTGCGGGACGCCCTCGGGCGCAACGAGTTCCGGCTCGTCTTCCAGCCGATCGTCCAGCTCGAGACTGGTCGCGTGCACGCGTTCGAGGCCTTGCTGCGCTGGCACCACGAGAAGCGGCGGGCCCTCTTGCCGAGCGAGTTCATACCGCTGGCGGAGCAGAGCGGCGCCATCATCCCGATCGGCGCCTGGGTGCTGCGGGAGGCATGCCGCTACGCGCGCACGTGGCACAACGCCGTCGCGGGGGCCAGCCCGGTGCGGGTCAGCGTAAACCTCTCCGCCAAACAACTCGCGCACCCCGGCATCGTCGAGGACGTGCAGGCCGCCCTCCAGGGCGCCGGACTCGCGCCCGCTTCCCTGAGCCTGGAGATCACCGAGAGCGTCCTCATGGAAGACGTCGAATCGTCCATCTCCCTGCTGGATCGGCTGGGGCAGTTGAGCGTTGAGCTACATATGGACGATTTCGGGTCCGGCTACTCGTCACTGAGCTACCTGCCGCGGCTCCCCCTGCACGCCATCAAGGTCGAGCGGGCGTTCGTGCACCGCATGGGTGCGCGCCGCACCGACTTGGAGATCGTCCGCTCGATCGTGGACCTGGCCGAACACCTCGGCTTGGCTGTGATCGCAGAGGGAGTGGAGACCGTGTCGCAGCGCGAGCGCCTCATCGCGTTCGGATGCGAGCTCGGGCAGGGGTTCCTGTTCGCGAAGGCGCTCGACCCTGACGCCGCCAAGGCCCTGCTCGCCGAGCAGCAGCAGCCAGGCCCCGCCGCCGCGTGAGGCGCGCGCCTGTCTCCCTTTGGGGGTTGCATAAGCCCAGGTGACTGGCGACGTTCTGCTCCTGTTGGAGGGGTGGCCGAGTGGCTGAAGGCGGCGGTTTGCTAAACCGTTATAGGGCCTTAAAACCTTATCGGGGGTTCGAATCCCCCCCCCTCCGTGTCAATGCCGTACCGGCAGCCAGACCTCCCGGTCGGCGACGGGTAGCGGGTAGCGACGCCGCCTCAGTCCGGCGTCGCGCCACCGCGACGAGGGTCGGCGCCGCATGCTCACCGCTGCCACGTAGCGAAAGGCACAGACATTGCGATGCCCTGAGCCTCCGGGGAACCACTTCATCTCCGGAGGATGGTATGCGCCCGGGGCTACCGCTTCTTTCCTCGACCGTCCTGGTCGGGGTCCTCACGCTCGCTGCCTGTGAACACCCCCCGTCGCCGGTCGCGCCAGCGCCTCGCGACTCGTCCGGGGCGTCGAGCGCCAGCGGGCGGATCGTGTTTTCGAGCACGCGCGACGGCAACGCCGAGATCTACGTCATGAACGCCGACGGCAGCGGGGTCACAAGACTCACCGACAACCCCGCGGCGGACGTGCAGCCCACTTGGTCGCCCGACGGCAGCCGCATCGCGTTCGTGAGCACGCGCGACGGTACGAACGACATCTACGCGATGAAGGCCGACGGGACGGGCGTCACCCGACTCACGACCAGCTCCACCGCCTACGGGGCGCGCGCACCCGCCTGGTGCGGCCAGCGGATCGCGTTCGACAGCGACCGCTACCTCCAAGCCTTCCCCGACATCTACGTGATGAACGAGGACGGGACCGACGTGACGCGCCTGACCGTCGGCGCCGCCTTCGACCAGCAGCCGGCGTGGTCCCCCACCTGCGATCGCATCGCGTTCACACAGGACCCGAGTGGGAACGTGGAGGTGCATGTCATGAACGCGGATGGGACGGGTGTGATCCGGCTGACCAACAGCGGCGGCTACGACCAGGACCCCGCCTGGTCGCCCGACGGGACACGGATCGCGTTCACGAGCAGTCGGGACTCCGACCGGCCCCCTATCCCCCATGAGCTTCGTGAGATTTACGTGATGAACGCGGATGGAACCGGCGCGACGCGGCTCACGCACACGGGCGCCAGTGCGTGGAACGGTGGCCCGGTCTGGTCGCCCGACGGCAGCCGGATCGCGTTCGAGAGCGACCGCGGCAGAAACTTCGAGATCAAGGTCATGAACGCGGACGGGACCGGCGTCAGGCAGCTGACAACCGACCCGGGGAGCGACCAGCATCCCGCCTGGGTCGGCAGCACGGATACCGCGGTCGCGGATACACGATCCACCTCGGCGATCTCGCGGGCTCCACCGCGAGCGATCGATCCACGTGATCGTCCGCGGTAGAAATCACCATGCACGACGTTGACCACAATCCCGTCGACGGCGCCACGGTGACCAAGCGGTAGGTCAGCCTACAGGATCCTGATCGCGACGCCTTCCCGCGACATCGCGGCGAGGGTGCACGCTTCCACCAGCAGCGCGGCGCCGAGCACCCAGGGTCGCGCGCGCTTGGGCACCACCGCCGCGACGCCGAGCACCGTGACCCCAACCACCGCCGTGTAGGTATTCACCTGCCCGACGCTGGGGCGCTTGCCGAGGATGGGATTGCTCTCGTGGAAGTCGCGCCATCCGCCCGCGGCCAGGCGGCGTGTCTGGGCGGCGTCGATCAGCAGCGCGGCGGTGAATCCGCTCGCCAGGGCGATGTCGCGCGGAGACCAAGTCACCCGAACCGGGACGGTTCCCGTCAGTTCGAGTCGCGGGAATCCCGTCGCGCCCCGAGAGAGCGAAGACACACGTGCAGTGTGATAGTCGACCATGCGCTGCCCCGCGGCCAACCGCGGTAGCGTTGTGCATGCGACTGCTGCAAAAAACAGAGTGATGGTTCGCGAGGGCGCCATAACAGCTACGCTCACGCAAGGCCGGTGCCACGCAGCGCCGCACGCCTGCGTCCCCGCTTCCTCCTCTTCCTGTCGCTCGTATGTTACACGCCATGACCTGAGAAGAGCGACCCTTCGGAGGAGGTCGGCATGCCAAACCGAGCACTGGTGCTGAGCGGCGGCGGATCGCGGGGCGCGTTCGAGGTCGGCGCCGCCGACTACCTGATCAACGATGCCGGGCTCGATTTCCAGGTGATCGCCGGCGTCTCGACCGGAGCGCTGAACGCAGTCATGCTCGCGCAGGGCCGCGGGCCGGACGGCCTGCGGGCGCAGCTCGCGGCGCTCAAGGACCTCTGGTTCGGGATCAAGTCCGCGGACGACATCTACACGACCCGCTTCCTCGGCAAGGTTCTCGCCTTCGTGCTGAAGGACAGCATTTACTCATCCAAGCCGGTGCGCCAGAAGATCCAGCAGCACGTCGTCCCCGAGCGTCTGCGCGGGTCCGGCCGGGAGCTGCGGATCGGCGCGGTGGGGCTGGAAACGGGCGACTATCACGCCATCGACCAGCGAAACCCCGACGTGCGCGCGTGGGCGCTCGCCAGCGCGTCGATCCCGCTCCTCTTCCCGCCGGTGCAGATCGGCGGCGAGTCGGCGGTGGACGGTGGCATCCGGAACGTCACCCCTCTCGAGGACGCGTTCGACGCCCTGAAGGCGCTGCCCCCGGCAGCGGACGGCGCGGCCGACGAGCTGTACGTGGCCCTCGCGTCCCCCCTCGATGTCGCTCCGGTCGCGACCCGCTGGACCACCGGTCTGAAAGTAGCCGAGCGGGCTGTGGAGGTGCTCGTCAACGAGGTGTTCCGGGAGGACCTGTCGTACGCCATCGCGATCAATCGCTCCGTGCGAGCGTACGGCGATATGCGCCGGCGGTGCGCCGGCCAGGCAGCGGAGCTCCAGGCGCTCGATGCCATGCCGTTCCGGCCGCCGAAATACCGCGCGGTGCGGATCCGGACGATCTTGCCCGAGCGGGCGTACTCCGAGACCCTGGAATTCGACCCGCGCAAGATCCGCGAAGCGTTCGCCGCGGGCCGCGCGGCGGCGCAGACGCCGCTCGACGAGGACGGGCTGGAAGCGGCCGTCCGTCGGTAGCCCGCTCTGCCGGTACGGCCTGGCGTGGGCCTCCCGCACTCACGACGTCGGCGACTGGTGCGCCGGGTCGAAGGCTGTCCGGACAGGCGACGAGCAACGCCGCACCGGGCCCCCGCAGCAGCGCCGGTTATGGCGGGGGAGCCATGGCCGTTACGCTCCACCGTCGGGCGCTTTTGCCACACCACGAATCCGCTTAACTTCACCCCTCCCGATGAGCGTTCGCGTTCGCTTCGCCCCGTCCCCCACCGGCTACCTCCACGTCGGCGGCGCCCGCACCGCGCTCTTCAACTGGCTCTTCGCCCGGAAGAGCGGCGGCACGTTCCTGCTGCGCATCGAGGACACCGACAAGGCCCGCTCCACCGACGAGCACACCCGAGTGATCCTGGACGGCCTCCGGTGGCTGGGCCTGGATTGGGACGAGGAGCCGATCTTCCAGGGCGCCCGCGTCACACGCCATCAGGAGGTGGCCGAGAAGCTCCTCGCCGACAAGAAGGCGTACATGGAGGACGGCGCGATCCGCCTGCGGGTCCCTCCCGGCGAGCTCGCCTGGGAGGACGCGGTCCACGGGCGCATCGCTTTCCAAGGTGAGGACATCAAGGACTTCGTGATCCTGCGGGCGGATCGGTCGCCGCTCTACAACTTCGCCGTCGTCGTAGACGACATCGACATGAAGATCTCGCACGTCCTCCGCGGTGACGATCACATCTCGAACACGCCGAAGCAGATCGCGGTGTACCGCGCGCTTGGCGCCGCCCTGCCCGTGTTCGGACACGTGCCCATGATCCACGGCATGGACGGGAAGAAGCTCTCCAAGCGCGAGGGTGCGGCGGCGGTGGGTGACTATCAAGACCGCGGCATCCTCCCTGAGGCGATGCGCAACTTCCTTGCCCTGCTCGGCTGGAGCCCGGGCGGCGACCGCGAGATCATGAGCATGGAGGAGCTGCGCTCACTGTTCTCTGTCGAGGGCATCCTCAAGAAGCCCGCGGTCTTCGACATCACCAAGCTCGAGTGGATGAACGGGCAGTACCTCTCCGCGAAGTCCGCCGACGAGCTGTTTCCCATCATCCAGCCGCAGCTCGCGAAACTCGGCGTGAACGGCAACCGCGATGCCGTGCTGAAGGCGATTGCCGCGGTGAAGACCCGCTCCCGCACCACGCTCGACATCGCGCGGCAGGTCGCGGTGCGGCTCGACGAGAAGTTCGTCGAGCTGGACGACAAGGCGAAGAAGGAAATCGCGAAAGACCCGGCGGCCCACAAGGCGGCCCTCGAGGCGAGCATCGCCGCGTTGCGCGACGTGGCCTGGACGCCACAGGCGATCGAACAGGCGCTGCGCGCCGTGGCCGAGCAGCGCAAGGTCGCGGCGGGGAAGATCTTCCAGCCCATCCGCATCGCGCTCACCGGCGGCACCGTGTCGGAGCCGGTGAACGAGCTGTTGCACGTCGTGGGGAAAGAGGCGGCGCTGAAGAGACTGCAGGCGGCGGTGGCAGGGGGTTACCCGGGCTGAGAGCCCGGGCTGCCGCGGCCGCCAGCCCCCCTAGCCGATTGCGCCTGTCGCGCGCTAGAATCTCGGGTATCCGAGCCCGGGATTTGCCGATGGGTCTGTTTCGTTCGATCGCGGCAGGGTTGGGCACAATTGCAGTTCTCTCGAACGCCGCGGCGGCCCAGTCGGTGCTGGACCGCTCCCCGAACCTGTCCGGCGGATGGGTGGGGGAGCCGGGGACGCTGCAGTTCAACTTTGTGCACCGCTTCTCCGTCAGCGATCCCCCGACCCGCAAAGTCTCGAACTCCCCCACCTTTCTCCTCGGCTACCGGCTCCCGTTCCCGCTCCTTGTCGGGGTGACCTACGCCACGTCGTCCGACGTGGCGCCGGCGTTCCCGAACGAGTGGGAGCTGTTCGGCCGCTACGCGCCGCTTGCGGCTGACCGCGGAAGCCCACTCGACGCCGCCGTGCAGCTCGGCTACAACCAGGCGACGGAGAGCGTGGACGGCGAGGTCACGCTCGCGCGCCGCGCCGGCCGGCTCCGCCTCTTCGCGGTGGGCCGAGTGCTCTCGAACGGCTACGCCAGCGATACGGCGCGCTACGCCGTCGGCGGCGGCGCGACGCTGCACCTGACTCGGCACGTCGCCCTCGCGGGGGACGTCGCCACCCTGCTCGACCGCCGGCCGGGCGAGAAAGCGGCCTGGGGCGCCGCGCTCCAGCTCGCCATCCCGTACTCGCCGCACACCTTCTCGCTCCAGGTGACGAACACAAACACCGGCACGCTGCAGGGTGCGTCGCGCGGCATCGACAACGTGCGGGGCGGCTTCGAGTTCACAATCCCGTTTACCCTCAGCCGCTACTTCGGGCGGCGCGCGGCCGCGGGCACGGCGCGCAGCGGGACGGCGCAGGAGATGCGCCAGATGGCCTTCGTGCCGCAGCGCCTCGAAGTGAGTGCCGGCGCGACAGTCGAATGGACCAACCGCGACCAGCTCGCCCATACGATCACCGCCGACGACGGCACCTGGGACTCGGGGTTGATCGACCCCGGCAAGACCTGGCGGCGCACATTCGACCAACCCGGCACGTACACCTTCCACTGCACGCCCCACCCGTTCATGACGGGCGTGATCGTGGTCCGATGAGCCGCCGGCGCGTGTGGCTCCCGCTCGCCGTCGGTGCGGGGCTCGCTGCGACCGCGGCGTGTTTTTCGGAGCGGGCGGGCGGCCCGACCGTAAATCCGGCGGCCGAGTGCCGCGTGCCCGTGACGGTCATCGACTCGATGCACTTCCTCGTGTCGATCCGGGACTTTGCGTTCCATCCGGATTCGATCGCAGTTCCCGTCGGGGCAACCGTGACCTGGGTGAACTGCGAAACGCCGCCGCAGGAGCCGCACACGACGACGTCCGACGCGCCGGCCTGGGATTCGCCCGAACTCAATCCGGGCGACCGCTACTCACGCACCTTCGGGGCGGCAGGCGCGTTCCCGTATCACTGCACGCCCCATCCATTCATGCTCGGGAAGATCGTCGTTCAGTAACCTTCAGCCGTCCGAAAGGAGGGCAGCGCGCGATTCCGAAGCTTCGTGCGGTCTAACCAGCAGGAGGCATAAAGGAGGTCGTATGCGCGTCACGCGCATGTTCACCGCCCTGTCCGCCGTAGCCCTGGTCGGGCTGGCGTGCGGGGATGACACCACTGGCATTCCTTCCGGCCTCGAGGTCTACACCGCGACGTTGAGCGGGGCGAACGAGCGCCCGACCCCCGTCACGACGAGCGCCACGGGCACCGCCATTGTGACGGTGCTCGGGAATCTCGTGAGCTGGAAAGTGGACGTTGTGAACATCGACAGCATCACCGCCGGCCACATTCACCGCGGCCCGGCGGATTCGGCGGGAGGGGTCCGCGTGAATTTCAATCCGCCCGTGACGGGGCAGAACTTCACGGGAACCGCGACCGTGGGCTCAGCGACGGTGGCCGATTCGATCCTGACCCTGATGCGGAACGGACTCAGCTACGTGAACATCCACACCGCGGTGAACGGGGCTGGGGAGATCCGAGGGCAGCTGCGTAAGCTTTAGGCCGTCCGGATGTCAAAAGCGAAGGGGGAGCCGACCCGGCTCCCCCTTGTCTTTCTACGGCACGACTTTCGTCGTGTCCTGGTCGCGCCGGCGCCGCTCGGCATCCCGCTCCGCCTGCTTCCGTTCCCGCAGCTCCCGCACATAGCGTCGGAAATCGCGGAACGTCTGGCCGCGGTCTGCGGCCCGCAACAGGTCCGCGCGCATGTCCTGGAGCTGCCGCGCACGCAGGCCTTCGTCGTAGTTGCCCTGCGGCAGGACGCTGCCGAGTAAGGCGAGGGCCATCGTGGGAATCTTGATCCCCGCCACGTGGATGTACTGCGAGTCGATCCCGAACTTTGGCGTTCCGCCCTCGCCCCCCACCGTCCACGACGGCCGCTGCCGCTCGCGCTGCACCTGGTCGAGCACCTGATTCATGGAGTCCACCATCGCGCGCAGCCGCCCGACCGCCGCGGAGTCCCGCGCCTCCTGGTCGCCGTACAGCGCCTCGGCCACCGCGGCCGGGAGCGCGGGGCGCGGGCTCACCCACAGCCGCCCGTCGCCGGGCTGCGGCGCCGGCGCAAGCGTCGCGCTGGGATCGTACGCGGGAAGCCCGCCGCCGCTGCCCGTGTCGACGGGGGGTGCCGGCGGAGGAGGCGCCGGTGCCGGCGGCTCGGCGCGCGCCGAGGTCGCCGCCACGGGGCCGCGGGCGCGGTTCGGCCGCGACCCGGCGAATGGCGCGATGTTGAGCGTATCGCGCGGCTCGAGCGGCTGGAGCACGATGTACTCCGTGCGCCGCGCGGCCTGCCACGGCACGGCGATCGCGAGGAAGAGCGCGACTGCGTGCAGCGCGGCCGTGAGAGCCCACGCGCGGCGCGTGACCGGCAGTCGCCCGACCTGATGCTCAAACAGCGGCAAGCACCTTTCCGAGACGCTCGGCCCCTTCGATGAGGCGCGGCGTCCCCACGGTCAGCGCGATCCGGAAGAACCCCTCGGCCCCGGCGCCGAACGCGCTCCCGGGCAGCGTCACCACCCCGACCTCCTCGAGGGCGCGCTTCTGAAACGCCGCCGAGGCCAGGCCCTCGGGAAGCGGCACCCAGATGTACATCGTGGCGCGCGGCGTGTCCATCTCGAACCCGTTGGCCCTGAGCGCCGGGAGCATCGCGTCGCGCCGCTCCTTGAACTGCGCCGCGTAGCCGGCCGCGAGCCGCTCCGCTTGCTTGAGCACTTCGGCGCCCGCGACCTGCACCGGCAGGAACGCGCCCGTGTCCACGTAGTTCTTCACGCGCGCGAGCGCCGCGATCCGGTCCGCGCGCCCGGCCGCCCAGCCCAGGCGCCACCCCGTCATGCAGAAGCTCTTCGACAGCGAGTGAAACTCGACCGCGATCTCCTTGGCGCCGGGAATCTCGAAGATGCTGGGCGCCACGTACCCGTCGAACGTCAGCTCGCAGTAGGGATTGTCGTAGATGATGAGGATGTCGTGCTTGCGGCACAGCGCGACGGTCCGCTCGAGGTACTCGCGGGTCGCCACGGCCGCGGTCGGGTTGTTTGGATAGTTCAGGTAGACGAGCTTGGCACGCCGCAGCACGTCGGCGGGGATCTCCTCCAGCTCGAGGAGGAATTCGGTGCGTGGGGTGAGATCGTAGAGATAGGGCTCCGCGTCCGCGAGCACCGTGCCGCCGTGATACACCGCGTACCCGGGCACCGGCACGATGGCGACGTCGCCAGGATCGAGCACCGCCGCTGCGAGGTGCGCGATCCCTTCCTTTGATCCCAGCAACGGGTGCAGCTCGGTGAACGGGTCCACCGCAACACCGAACCGGCGCCGCATGTAGTCCGCCGCCGCTTCGCGGAACGCCGGGAGCCCCAGCTGGAAGGCGTAGCGGCTCATCGCCGGGTCCTGGGCGGCGCGCGCCAGCGCCTCGACCGCCACGCGCGGCGGCGCGAAGTCGGCGTCCCCGGCGCCGAGATCGATGACGTCCACGCCCTGCTGGATCAGCCGCCGCTTGATCGCGGGCAGCTCCGCCATCGGATACGTCGGCAGCCGGCCGACGCGCTTGCTGAATCCCGACACTCAGGGCTCCTTGGTCTCGACGATCTGGTCCGTCAATCTAGTCGCGCGGGACGCGGTCTTCACGGATCGGCCTGAACATCGCTTTGATGACCGCGGTGGCATCGACGGCAATCAACATGCCGTCCCGCGGCAGCGACTGCACGCCCAGCACGACGCCCGCGGGCGGGTTCCGCTGGGGGAAGAACGCCGCCCCCGCTTCCCGGATCACCGCGAGATCGGCCGGCTTGTAGCCCGCCACGTACACCGTAAGCTTGACGACCTCTTGCGGCGTCGCGCCCGCCAGGCGCAGCACGAGCTCGAGATTCGCGAACGTCTGGCGCGCCTGCGCGGCGAGGTCGCCGGGTCCCACGAGCGCGCCCATGCTGTCGAGCGGGACTTCTCCCGACACGTAGACCATGTTACCGACGCGCACGGCGTGCGTGAAGCCGTCGAGCGCGGCCAGGGTCCCGGGGTTGATGTACCGGGTGTCGGTGGGATCGAACCCACCTCCCCCAGGCCCCATCATCCCCCCCCTTCCCCCGCCCCGGCCGCCCCGTCCACCACCGTCTCCCGGGCCCCCGCCCATCGCGGGCGCGCACGCGAGCCCGGCCGCCAGCGCCAGCGTCACTGCTCGGAACAGCCAGCTTCCCATCCGCATCCCACGGCTCCTGAGAGAGGAAAGCTGTACTACACCGGCGCTCCGATCCCGTGCTGCGCGAAGAATTCCTCCAACGACCGCCGCACTTCGTCCCAGTGTCCGACGGCCCTGGCGGCGGGAGGCAGGCCCTCGAGAATCATCCCGCCGTAGCGGCGGGTGACGACCCGCCGGTCCAACAGGACGACGGCGCCCACGTCGGACTTGCTGCGGATCAGCCGGCCGAAGCCCTGTTTCAATTTGAGCGCGGCGTGGGGAACGAGATAGTGGGTGAAGCCGTCCACGCCGGCTTCGGTGAGGCGCTCGAGCCGCGCCGCCGTCAGCGGGTCACTGGGCACCTTGAAGGGGAGCTTGGCGAGGATCAGGACGCGGAGCGCGCGGCCCGGGACGTCCACACCCTCCCAGAACGAATCGGTGCCCAGCAGGATTGCGGAGCCCGCTTCGCGGAAGCGTCGCAGCAGCTGATCGCGCTGGCCCTCCCCCTGGATCAAGAGGGGCCAGCGCCCGCCCAGCCGGCCGCGCACCGCGTCGGCGGCGCGGCGCAGCGCACCGTGGCTCGTGAACAGGACGAAGATTCCACCGTCCGAGGCGTGCGCCAGGTCGACGAGGACCCGCGCGACCGCGGCGTCGTGTCCCGATTCGTCCTCGCGCGGCTCGGGGACGTCGGTCGGGATGCCGAAGCGGCATTGCGTGGGGAAATCGAACGGGGACGGCAGCACCTCGCGGATCGCGACGCGAGACGGCGGCAAGGCGAGGCCGAGCCGCTCTTCGAGGAACGTGAACTCGCCGCCCGCGGCGAGCGTCGCGCTCGTGAGCACCACGGTTTCGACGCGATCGAACAGCGCGTCCTTGAGCACCGGCGCGAGGTCGAGCGGGACGGACGCCAGCGTCAGGTTCGGGGTTCTGCGGCCGCGGCGCTCGAGCCAGCGCACCGCCGGCCCTCCCCCCGCCGACGGGCGCAGCGCCGCTTTGAGCGCCTCGGCGGCAGCATCGAGCCGCCGGATGACGCCACGCAGCTCGCCGAGGAGCTGCGCCCGTCGCTCCGTAGGATCGTCGAGTGACAGACGGTCGGCAATCGTCTCCACGCCGTCGCGCAGCCGGCCAAAGGCGATCAACACGTTCTCGAGCGCCACGTCCAGCCCCGCCGGCCAGACGGGGTCGGCCGTGAACGCGTCGGTGAGCCGGAGCACGGGCGCGGCGCCGGGCTCGGCATCGAGCCGGCCGGCGAGCCGGGCGAACAGCTCGTCGGCTGCGGGGCGGGCCGCGGCGAGCGCCTCGACGAGGCTGCGGGTCAGCAGGTCGCGGCTCGCCGCCGACAGCAGGTCGTCGCGCGCACCCAGCTCAGCCGCCAGGGTGGGGAGCAGGCCCCGGCCGTTGCGCTCGAGCCGCCCGAGCAGGCGTTGCACGCCCAGCATGCTCACTTGCGATCCGAGGTGCTGCGCGGCGACGTCCTCGAGGTGGTGCGCCTCGTCCAACACCAGCCGGCGGTACGGCGGCAACACCGCCGCCTCCTGCCAGTTGTCGGACGCGATCCGCACCGCCAGGTCGGACGCGAGCAGGTGATGGTTCACGATCACGACGTCGGCCTCGGCGGCGCGGCGCCGCGCCTGGAACAGGAAGCAGCGGTCGAAATGCGGGCACTTGAGCCGGGTGCACAAGTCCGACTCGGCCGCGACGGCGTCCCACACGTCGGCCGACGGCTCCTCGACAAGGTCGGCGAGGCTGCCGTCGCCGGTGCGCGCTGCCCAGCTGCCGAGCGACTCGAGCTCGGCCGCCCGCTCCGCGTCGAACAACGAGTCCTGTCCGGCGCGGGCCTGCTCGAGCCGCGCCAGGCACAGATAGTTCCGCCACCCCTTGAGCAGGGCGAAGCTGACCGGCCGGTCCCCGGCCGAGAGCGCGCGCGCGAGGATCGGCAGGTCCTTGCCCACCAGCTGTTCCTGGAGATTGATCGTGTTGGTGGAGACGACGGTCCGCTCGCCGTTGACGCGCGCCCATTCGAGCGCCGGCACGAGGTAGCCGAACGATTTCCCGACGCCCGTGCCCGCTTCGAGGAGGGCGATGCCGCCGTCGTTGTAGACGTCGGCGATGTAGGCCGCCATGTCGCGCTGGCCCGGCCGGTCCTCGAACGTTTCGCTCCCGAGCGCCCGGGCGACCGGGCCCGTTTCCGCGAGCAGCGCCGCGACGGCGACCGGATCGAGCCGACTGACGCTGCGCGGGCGCGGACACTCGACGACGACGTACAGCGCCGTGACGGCATTGTCGACGATCCCGAAGCCCACGCCGCCGTCGTGCAGCCGCGCGGCCACGGCGAGGTCGGCGCCGGAGGGTTCGAGCGCGCCGCTCGGGTGGTTGTGCAACAGCATCTCGCCACGCTGGGCGACGCCGGGGAGCGCGAGCACCGCGTCCACCGTGCCGCGCGCCACGACCCGGGCCTCGACGATCACGCCATTTGCATCGAGCCGGACCACGAACGACACCTCGCGGCCGTGCGCCGCGGTGATTTCCGCCTTGAGCAGGGCGCGCACCGCGGGCGCGAGGCGCTCCGCGCTCACGTCTTCAGCTCGCGCTTCTTCGCCGCCGGAAACAGCACGTTGTTGAGGATCAGCCGGTACCCCGGCGAGTGCGGGTGCAACGAGAGGTCGGTGGGCGGGTCGCCGATCTGATGCTGTGGGTCCTCCGGATCGTGGCCGCCGAAGAACGTCCACGTGCCCTTCCCCAGATCGCCGTGAACGTACTTGACCCACGGCGCTCCTTCTTCGTCGGCGAGCACCGTGACGCCGGGCTTCAGGCGCGCGCGCAGGAACGACGTCGTGAGGCCGTAGAAATCTGGGATGACCTGGCGGTGGTCCTGGACCAGCATCGTCGGCACCGGGTCGATCTTGGCGCTGAAACTGAACAGCTTGAACGCCCCGAGGGGCTGGCGCCGCGGCCCCGCATTCACCTGATGCCCGTCGATGTCGGAGAAGCTGGCGACCAACGGGTTGGGCTCGACGTGGCCGCCCGTGAACGCGAACGTCTGCGCCCAGTCGAGCTTGCTGTCGGCCTGCGGATCCATCGGGGTGCCGTCGGCGAAGGTGGCGGCGATGTCCACCCCGCGCGCGGCGAGCGCCAGGTCGATCGTCTCCGTCGCGGTGCACATCGCGAACAGGAAGCCCCCGTTCCCGACGTAGGCGTGGATGCCGCGCGCCACGGCCTTCTTGAGGTCCGGAACGGTCGCGAAGCCCAGGCGGCGCGCCGTGTCGCCGTTGCGCTGGACCATCTCCGCGAGCCACGGCGTACCCGAGTAGATGAGGAAGAACTTGGAGTACTGGCCCGTGAAATCCTCGTGGTGCAGGTGGAGCCAGTCGTAATCGCGCAGCCCGCCGCTGATCACCTCGGGATCCCACACCTTGGCGAACGGAATGCCGGCGTACTGCAGCGCCATCGTGACGGCGTCGTCCCAGGGAGCGGCGTTCGGGGGGACGTACACGGCGACCTTGGGCGCCTTCTCGAGCGGGACGGCGTCCATGTTGTTCGCCTCGATCTCCCCGCGGATCGCCATGACGCGGCCGCTGTCGGCCGGCTCCGCCCGCACGCCGCTCAAGGCCGCGTCGCGCCGGATGGCGTCGCCATCGGGGAGCAGGAATGCGCCACCGCGGTAATTGAGGAGCCATTCCGCTTTCAGACCCTCCTGAATGACGCGGTAGGCGAGGCCGTAGGCTTTGAGGTGGTCGGTCTGGGATTCGTCCATGGGGATGAGCAAAGACGCCAAGGCGCCACGGCGCCAAGACGCCAAGGCAGGCGCCAAGAGGTCAGCCCCGAGCAGCGTGACGACTTGGCGTCCTAGCGTCTTGGCGAAACGCCGCCGCTTCATGACCGCGGTATCGCCCCCCGCGCCCGTTCCAGCTCGCGCCGCGCCTCCGGGACGAACGCGCTGCCGGGATAGGTGAGGATCAAGTGCTCGAGCCGTTGCGCGGCCTCGGCGGCGTGGCCCTGCCGGAGCAGCAGGCGCGCCCACTCGAGTTCCGCCGCGGGCGCGGCGGCGCCGGTGCCGCTGGCGCGCGCGATTTCGTCGAACAGCGCAGCGGCGGTCGCCGCGTGGAGGCTGTCCAGCCGCGCCGCCACCTGCCCCGCCAGCAGCAGCACGTCCGGCCGCCCGCCATCCGGTGGGAAGCGGGCCGCCGCGCGTCGCAGGGCCACGACGGCGCCTGCCGAGTCGCCGCGCGCGAGGAACAGCAGCGCCGTGCCGAGCTCGGGGCTGGTGTCGGCGGCCACCTGCTGCAGCAGCGCCATCATCGCGGTGCGCTCGGTCGCGGAGGCGCGGTCGCCCGCGTACGGGCCCGCGACGCGGAAGGCGTCGGTCGCGCCTCGCAGATCGCCGCGGTACAGGGCGATCCAGCCGCGCTGCGCGATCGCTGCCACGCTCGAGTCCTTGTCGAGCACCGCCGCCGCACGGGCGAGGTCGCCGCGGGCGATGTGCGCTCGCGCCAGCGCCAACCGCAGGGAGCCCCGGTCCTCCCCGCTCAGCGTCCGTTCGCTCGCGGCGAGCCGCCGCTCCGCGGCGTCGAGCTGGCCGTCGGCCACCAGCACCTCGAGCAGCGCCGCCTCCGCCATCGCCTGCGCGTCGGGCGGCGCCAGCGTGTCCCCTGCCAGCCGCTCGAGCGCGAGCCGCGCCCCGACCCGGTCGCCGCCGTCGAGCAGCTCCCGCACCGCCTCCGCCCGCGCCCGCTCCGCCAATGGCGACGGCACGAGGTCCGCCCAGCGGCCGAGCGCGAGCCCGCGCACCCGATGACCCGCCGGCGTCGCGACCGCGCCCGCGAGGTCGGCGTAGCGGCGCAGGGCACCGGCCGTCTCGGCCGAGGGAGGCGTGGCCGCCAGCGACTGCTCGAGCAACGCCCAGCCCTCCAAGGGCTGCCCCCACCCGAGCAGCAACTCCGCCGCGAGACGACGCGTCCGGGGCGCTACCTCCGGCGCCGTCAGCGCCCGCACCACGCGATCGCGCTGCGCCGCCGGCGTGTCGCCGAGCTGGCTCGAGGCCTGGGGCAGCTGGTCGGGGGACCGGGCCACCACGCGCCCCCACTCGCGCGCGGCGCCTTCCCAGTTGCCTGCCCGTTGCTCCAATTCGGCCAGCTCGATCGCGAGCGTGGCGTCTCCACCGAGCGTGCGGCGCCCACTGAGCAGCACCCGGCGCGCCTCATCGAACACGCGGCGATCCGCGAGCGCCAGCGCCCACTCGCGGTACGGCGCCTCGCTGCCCGGTGCCGCCTCGGCCCAGCGCCGCGCCGCCGCGGCCAACGAGTCAGGCTCGTTCAGCCCGGCGTAGACGCGCAGCTCGAGCCCGCGCAGCACGCCGCTCTCCGGCACCCGCGCCCGCGCCCGCTGGACCAGCGGCAACAGCTCGGACAGCCGGCTCAACATCGGCAGCACCCGTTCGAGCCCGAGCAGCGCGGCGAGGTTGGCGGGATCAGCGCGCAGGGTGGTGAGATAGACGGCGGCGGCGTCGCCGTAGCGACCGGCGCGCTCCAGCTCGAACCCCTGGCCGATCGCCTGGGCGGACAGATCCACGGCTCCCGCCAAGGCGAGGGCGACCGCGAGGACAAGCCCCCCCCGCCCGCCCCCGCTACGGCTTCGGCTCATTCAGGCGACGGAAATACTCGAGGACCATCCGGCGCTGCTCGGGCGACAATCGCCCCAGCTCTTCCCAGGTGGGATAGCGCAGCCGCGGGGCGGCGCCGGTCGCGCCGGGCGCCAGCACGCCGGGGAGGTGGACGCTGTCCCCCGTCGCCGATCGGCTGGTGCGTTCCTTTTGCTCGTCCGGCTCAGGACCGGAGAGCGTGCGGCCGGCGTCGAGCAGTCGGCGGTACAGGCGTTCCTGGCGCTCGACGGTGCGGCGGTCGAGCCGGCCGGCCTCGAGCTGGCGCGCGAGCTCGCGGGCCTCGGCCGCCAGCGCCCCCGCCGCGCTCGCCTCACCCTCGGCCTGCAGGCGCTCGAGCTGCTCGGCCAACGCCCGTTGGCGCGCCGCCAGCTCGCGCAGCCGCTGCAGCACCGCCTGCCCGCCCGGCGCCATCAGCGGCAGGAGGCCCTGGGCGTCGCCGCTGAGCCCTTGCTGCTGGCCGGCGAGCCGCGCCAGCTGCTCGACGGCCTCCTGGAACCCCGACCCTGACTGCGCGCCGGCGACCTGGCGGGCGGTGCGCACCAGCGCGTGGGCCGTGGCGTTCAGCGCATCGAGCGCCTGCTCGGCGTAGGTGGCCGCGCTGGCGGCGTTCGGGTCTCCCTGCTCCAGCTGCTCGCGCGCCTGGCGCATCTGGTTCTGTGCCAGGCCGAGCGCGGCCTCGAGCTGCGGCGACACCAGCGCATGGCGCCCCGCCGCCTCGCTCACCTCCCGCTCGATCGCCTTGGTTCCTTCTTCGACGGCGGCCTGGCGCGCGCGCGTCGGGGCGCCCACTTCGCCGCGCCGCAGCGCCTCCGCGACGTCCTGCTGGCGGCCGGCGAGCGCCGCCGTCTCGCTCAGTGCGCGATCGAGCGCCGCCAGCGTCTCCTGCCTCCATTCCGCGACGACCGAATCGCGCTGGCCGCGCAGCTGCTGGGGCAACCGCTCGAGTGAGTCGGCGGCTTCCTGGCCACGACGCCGCGCCCCGCGGGCGTCGCGATTCTGCGCCGACCCCGCCGCCTCCTGCATCGCATCGCGGGCGCGCCGAGTGGCCGCCAGCGGCTGGGCCAACGGCTCCGACGCGGCGCCGCGCGCGAGGTCGCGCGCCGCGCGATCCACCCCCTGGGCGAGGGAGTCGGTGCGCTCCGCGAGCGCCCGCTCGGCCGCGGCCGCCGCGGAATCGGCTCGCGGCGCATCGTCCCGCGTCCACTCCTCCTGACGGCGCTGGAGGTCTTCGGCGTCCTGAGCCAGCGACGCCAGCTCCCCCTCGAGCGCCGCGCGGCGGAACAGCTCCTCGCTGCGCTCGAGCTCGCGCCGCAACTGTTGCTGCGCCTCCGCCAACCGCTGGAGCGCCTGCCGCGTGGCCTCGGGGTCGAGGCGCGCCAGCGCTTCCTGCAGCTCGCGCAGGCGCTGCTCCAGTTCCGGCGTCAGCGCGCGCTCCAGCAGCTGCTGCACCTCCCGGAGCCGGTTCTGGAACGCCGTGTCGTCCACGCCCGCCGCCCGCGCCGCGCGGGCGATCTCCTCCACGGCCTGCGCCAGTTCCGCCACGCGCTGGGCCATCGCGGCCTGCTGGCGCGCGATCTCCTCGGCCCGCTGCGTCGCCTGAAAGGGCAGCGTGCCCCCCGCCTGACCGCCGGGCTGGCGGCCGCCGCCGGTGGCCGCCGCATCCCGCGTCCGCTCCTGGGCGAGGTCGCGCGTGCGGTCGCTCAGCTCCCGCTGCGCGGCCGTGATGGAGTCCGCCGAGGCCAGGGCGTCCCGCGTCGCTGCCCGCGCCGCCGCGCGAACCTCCTCCATGCTCGGCAACCGGAGCGCGATCTCGGGGCTGCGTCCGCGGTGCGGCGTGGGCGCATTGTCCCAGGCCTCGACGTAGATCCGCAACGTGTCGCCCGGCAACAGCCCGCGCCGCTCGGCGTCGAGCTGACCCTGGACGATCGCGCGGTCGCCCACCCCGGTCACGTCGAGCGAGTCCCGCGTGGCGTCACCCACCCGGCCCGTGCGGCTCACGCGCCAGCTCACCACCGCGAGCTGTGCGATCCCGTGGTCGTCGCGCACGTCCACGACGAGTGGCTGGCGCAGCGACAGCGGCAGCGTCGTGTCCCGCCCGGGAATCGGGAGCGCGACGACCGGCGCGGAGTCCGGCACGAGGACCAGGCGCAGCTCCGGGGGCGTCCCTTCGAGAGGCGCGCCGTCCGCCGCGTGCAGCGCGAGCTGCCACGCGCCGCTTGCGGCGGGGGTGAACCGCCCCTCGAGCCGCGGGCCGTCCACCCGCAGCCGCGCGGCGCGCGAACCCGACGTCCAGGCGGCGGTGGCGAGCGGCACACTCGCGGCCCCCTGCGCGATGATCTCGGTTCCGACCGGGAGCGCGACGGTGTCGGGGCCGGCGAGCAACGGCTCGTCGCCGCGAGCGAGGTAGGCGGGATAGCGCGCGGTGAGGGCGAGGTCGGCGAGGAAAGCGGGGAGCGCCACCTCGATCTTCAGCTCGCGGCTGGAGCGCCCGCCGCTCGCCGCGCGCACGTACAGATCGGCGTCCAGCGGGCCGAGCCGGCGCTGCACGCGGCCGTCGGCGTCGAGGGCGAGGGCCAGGGGGCGCCACGGCTCGCCCGGCCCGCGCGTCCACAGCGTCGCGCGGAGCGCGCCCGGGACCGTCACCGTCGCGGTCACGCTGTCGCCGCGGCGCACGCTGCGGCGGTCGACCGCGAGCCGCACCGGCGCGTGGGCGTCGCGCCACGCCCGCACCGGATTCCAGAAGGCGGCCGCCCGCCCTGACGCGGGGGCAGCCGCAACGAACAGCGCCGCGCCGGCCAGCGCCGCGGCGGCGCCAAACACCACCCGGCGACGCGTCGCCCGGCCGAGCAGGGCGTCCACGGCCGGCGCGGCCCGCTCCACCACCCGGGCGGCCCGTGTGTCCGCGACCCCGAGCAGCGCCTGGCTCCCTGTGCCGGCCGTCGGGCTCACGACGCCGACCACGCTGCCGGCGCGCGTGCCTGCCGCCCGCTCGACGAGGCGACCCAGGGCCGCGGCGGCGGCCTCCCGGCGCGAGCGGCGCACCGCCCACGCCGCTCCCGCGGCACTCGCCGCGATCAGCGCCCAGGCGAAGGTCACGCCCGCCAGGCGCGGCGCCAGCGCCAGACCCAGCGCCGCGGCCGCTAACACCGCGCCCGCGCTGCCAAGCACGACGGCCAGGGCGCGGGCGCGGGCGTGCGGCAACCCCAGCCGCCGCAGCCGAACGGCGGTCTCGGTCACCGGCTCGCGCTCACCGCGTAGGTGAACAGATTGACGCCCATCCGCAACGCCGCCTCATGCAGTTCGGGAGGATCGTGGTGCACATCGGGGTCCTCCCACCCGTCCCCGAGATCCGACTGATAAGAATAGTATACGACCAGCCGATCGCCCAAAAAGATGCCGAATCCCTGCGCCGGGAGCCCGTCGTGCTCGTGGATCTTGGGGATGCCCCTGGGGAAGTCGTACACGAGTCGGTAGATCGGGTGCGTCAACGGCACCTCAACCAGCGGGTGGTCGGGGAAGACCCGGGCGATCTCCCGGCGGAACGCCTGATCCATGCCGTAGTTGTCGTCGGCGTGGAGGAATCCGCCCTGTTCCAGAAAGCGTCGCAGGTTGCGGATCTCAACGTCGGAGAAGCGGACGTTCCCGTGGCCGGTCATGTAGAGGTACGGCACGTCCCACAGCTCCGGCCCCGTGAGGGTCACGACCCGCTCGCGCTCCGCGACTGGGAGCGTGGTGCGCGCGCGGATGGCGGTCAACAGGTTGGGGAGGCTCGAGGGGTTCGCGTACCAGTCGCCACCGCCATCATAGTGGAGGCGGCCGATGGTGAGGCTGGCGGCCCGACGGCCGGACGGCCCGACGGCCGGTATCACCAACAACACAGCCACCATCAGGCCGACCGACCGTCTGGCCGTCGGGCCGTCAGCTTTCATAGTTCGTTCACCAACCGGTACGCGGTGTTGCGCGAGATCCCCGTCTCCTCGACGAGCTGGTCGGCGACGTCCTTGCGGGTCATGCCCTGGGCCAGCAGCGTGCGCGCGCGGTCCTCGAGATCGGGCGGCGGCGCGTCGCGGGCCGGCTTGCCGGTGCCCGCCACCACGACCGTCACTTCGCCCCGCGGCGGCGCGTCCGCGTAGTAACCCGCCAGCTCGGCCAGGGTCCCGCCGCGTGTTTCCTCGAACACTTTGGTCAGCTCGCGCGCGACGGCCGCCGGGCGGTCGTCGCCGCAGGCGGCGGCGAGATCGGCGAGCAGCTCCACGACGCGGTTCGGCGCTTCGAACAGGACGACGGTCCACTCGCTGCGCGCGATGGTTTCCAGGAGACGACGCCGGTCGGGTCCTTTCCGCGGCAGGAACCCCAGGAACAGGTAGCGGTCCGCCGGGAGGCCGGAGACAGCGAGGGCGGCGGCGACCGCGGTCGGCCCCGGGATCGTCACGACCGGAATGCCGCGTCCGCGGGCCGCCGCGACGAGCGCGGCCCCGGGGTCACTGACCGACGGTGTGCCGGCGTCGGTGACGAGCGCCACGTCTTTCCCGCCGCCGAGCAGCCGGAGGATGCGCTCGAGCGCGCGGTCCGTTGAGTGGGCGTGGAAGCTCACGAGCTCGGCGCGCGAGCCGACGTGCGCGAGCAGGGGCTTGGTGTGGCGGGTGTCCTCGGCGGCGACCGCGGCTGCCTGCTTCAGCGTGTCGGCGGCGCGGGGCGAGAGATCGCCGAGGTTGCCGAGGGGCGTCGCGACGACGTAGAGAGTGCCCGCCACGTCACCAGGTCACCTGCCAGGGGAGGCGCGCGTAGAAGCCGGCCGCCTGCAGCACGTAGCGGTGCTCGCGCGTCGCGTCCTTGAGCACCTTGGGGGCGGTGCCCGGCATCATCACCTCCGCGCCCTCCAACAGCTGTCGCGCCCAGTCGGTGAGCGCCGTGGAGAGCTCCTCGGGCCGCACGACGGCGTCGGGGGTATCGGCGCCGCGCGGCACGCTCATCAGCGCCAGCGCCTGGTGCTTCGCCACGATGGCCGCCGTGACCTTCTGTGCGCGCCGCTTCGCCTCGCCGGGGAACTCGCGGTCCACGGCCTCGACGATGCGCCAGTACAGCTCCCGGTACGTGTTGACCAGCGCGGTGGGCGCCTGGGCGGGCAGGTCGGCCCCCGCCGCGAACACGCCCGCCGACATCGCCGGGGGCGCGCCGTCGGCGCCGATGTCGAACAACGTCTCGAGGTAGCGCGCCGGCGGCATGGCGTCGGGCTTGGCGCAGAAGTAGCCGGCCACGTAACGCCCCTTCTCGAACCGGAGATAGGAAACGCGGCCGTTGGAGATCAGCTCCAACACGCCGCTCACCTGCTCCTGCTGCAGCGCCGGGAAGAACGTGTCGGGTTGGTTGACGTCGATCAGGCGGCTCTGGTAGCCCCCCCCGCACGACGCGTACATCCAGGCGAGCTGTTCCATCGGCGCGGCACTGTAGGCCAGTTCGCCGCGCTCGACCTCGGCGCGCATCCGCTTCAGCGCCTCCGTGATCGTGATGACTTGCCGCCCCGACGTGTGCAACGACGCGGCGTTCAGCGCCTCACCCTTGCGGAAGAAGAGCAACAGGCACTCGTCCGGCAGGTAGGCCGCGATGTAGCCGTCCACGCGCCCGTCGCGATCGCGCTTCGCGAACGCCAGCAGATTGTCGAGATGAATGAACGCCAGCCGGGTACGATGAATCAGCCGGCTCACCTGCGGAAACTGCAAGTCCGCGAGGCGAACCGGCGAATTCGTCATGCGAGCCGTGCTCGCGCGCATCGTCCTCCGGCGAGGAAGCTACGACAGGTGCTGTTGAATCTTCTGCTCGAACACCGGTTTCGGATAGGCGCCCACCAGGGTGTCGACGTGGCGCCCGTCCTTGAAGAATAGAATACTCGGAATCGAGCGCACGTTGAAGCGCATGGCCGTGCTCTGATTCGCGTCCACGTCCACCTTCGTCACCTTGATCTTGCCCTGGTATTGCCCCGCCAATTGCTCCAGGATCGGCGCGACCATGTGGCACGGGCCGCACCAGGTGGCCCAAAAGTCCACGATCGCGAGTCCCTTGTGTTGCTCCACTTCCTGCTGGAACGTGGCATCAGTGACCGCCACGGGGTGCGTCGCCTCCATAACCTTCCACTCCTTCTCGGAGTTGCGTTAAGTTGACCCTCATATGAACACTGCCCGCGTCGCCCACGTCGGCATCGCCGTGGCCAGCATCGCGGAGGCCCTGCCCTTCTACCGGGACGTCCTCGGGCTCGCCCCTCGTCCCGGCCGCCCCGAGACCGCCGACGGCGCCACGATCGTCAGCCTGCGCCTGGGCGACGTCGACGTCGAGCTGTTGGAGCCGCGCGATCCCGCCAGCCCCGTCGCCAAGTTCCTCGCCAAGCGCGGGCCCGGCATCCACCACATCTGCTACCGCGTCGCCGACCTCGATGCGGCGCTCGCGCGCTGCCGGGCGACAGGCTACCGCTTGGTCGACGAGGCGCCGCGGCGCGGCGCCGGGGGCCGCCGCATCGCCTTCCTGCATCCCAAGGCGACCGCGGGCATTCTGCTCGAGCTGACCGAGTAAGTGGAACGCGGAACGCTAGGGCCGGGTTCCCGTGCCTGTCGGCCGGCAGGCCTGGGCCGGGTTCCCAAGGTTGGCAAGATCAAAGGACCAGACGAGCCAGGCACCGCTTCTGGCGCGCCCCAGTTCGATCGGGAATGCGACGCTACACCCATTCGCCCGCTGAATCTCGACGTTGAACCTCACGCGGGTGCCTTCGCCCGGGACCGTCGTCGGTCCATCGACGACGCGGTATCCAACATGATTGAGGTAGATCTGGAAGACCGTAACCCGCTGCGTCAGCTCCTCGGGTTTCATCCAAGCAGAGGCCGGGCCGCGCTGGCCGCCCCACAGAGTCGCCAGCCGCTGCAGGTCGTTGTCCTTGACCGCGGCCATGAATTGCGTCAGCGCCTGTTGAGGCGACTGCGGGCTTGGGGACTGCGCCGTTCCTCGGCATGCCAGGGCACCCAGCGCGACGAGCACAGCGAGTCGTGGTCTCACGGGCGAACGCCTCGAGTATAGAACGCGGTGACCCGAAGGTAAGACGCCATGCGCCTCTACGTCAACATCGATCACGTCGCCACGCTGCGCGAGGCGCGCCAAACCGACGAGCCCGACCCCGTCGCGGCGGCGGCGGCCGCCGAGCGAGCGGGCGCGGACGGCATCACGGTCCACTTGCGTGAGGACCGCCGCCACATCCAGGATCGCGACGTCACATCGCTCGCGCGCGCCGTCCGGACCGTACTGAACCTCGAGCTGGGCGCGCACCCCGCCATCGTCCGGATCGCGTGCCGCGTGCGTCCCTTCCAGGCGACCCTCGTGCCCGAGCGGCGGCGCGAGATCACGACCGAAGGCGGCCTCGCTGTGCGGCGCGGCGACCGCCGCCTGAAGGACGCGATCGCGCGCCTCCAGGACGCCGGGATCCGCGTCAGTCTCTTCATCGACCCCGCGCCCCGCACGATCGACGCGGCGCGGGCCCTCGGCGTGCCGGCGATCGAGCTCCACACGGGACGGTACGCACACTCCTGGAAGCGTGGACCACCGGCGTTGAACGAACTGCGTCGGGCGGCGGCGTACGGCAAGCGGCTCGGGCTGGCGGTGCATGCCGGGCATGGCCTGACCTATCAGAACGTGCAGCCGGTCGCCGCGATTCCCGAGATCGAGGAGCTCAACATCGGGCACTCGATCGTGAGCAACGCGGTGTTTTGGGGGATGGAAGAGGCGGTGCGGCGGATGAAGAAGC
The DNA here is from genome assembly GCA_036004985.1 of Gemmatimonadales bacterium. GTDB lineage: Bacteria > Gemmatimonadota > Gemmatimonadetes > Gemmatimonadales > GWC2-71-9 > 20CM-2-65-7. The sequence continues at coordinate 67,014 of DASYQX010000030.1, read as the reverse complement.
TCGTACAAGACGCCAGGACGCCAGGACGCCACGCCACGCCGTCGTGACGTCTTGGCGTCGTGGCGTCGTGGCGCCTATTTTGGTGCCACGATGACCCAACCCAGCCAGCCACTGGGCATGAGCGATTTCTTCGCCCTCGAGGCGGGGGAGTATCTCGAGCGGCTCGACGGGCTGCTCGCGGGCGAGGGCGCGCCCGCGGTGGACGAGTTCGTGCGGCTGGCGCGCGCGGTGCGGGGCAGCGCGCTGATGGCCAGCCAGCCGGCGATCGCGCGGGCGGCGGCGGGGCTCGAGGCGCTGGCCCGCGCCGTCCGCGAGAGCCGGCGCGCCTGGGACGCGGCCACGAAACAGGTCGCCGTGCGCGCGGTGGATGACCTCAAGATCTTCGTGCGCCGCGCCGCGAGCTGGACGGACGCCGATACGGCGAAGGCCGACGCGCTCGCCGCCCAGCTGGAGCAGCTCGCCGGCCGGCCGTCGGCCCAGGTGCGGGCGGCGGAGGCGATGGGCCTCGATGCCGGCGCGCGTGCCTTCGTCGCGCGGGAGGGCGCTGCCATTGCGAGTGCGCTCGATCGCGCGGCGCAGGTGCTGCGCGCCAATCCGCTGGCGCACGATCCGTTGCAGCACGTCCTGAAGGCCCTGCAGCCGTTGCGTGGCCTCGCGGCCCTGAACGACCTGCCGCCCCTCCCCGACCTGCTCGAGGGCATCGAGGGCGCCATCGGCGAGCTGGCCCGCACCACCGCCACGTCCCCCGATCTGGTCGGCGAGCTGTTCCAGATGGCCGCGTCCTCGATCGCGCATGCCGCGCGCGAGGTGGCGGAGCGCGGCCGGCCCGACGCCGAGAGCGCGGAATTCCGGCGGTTCGCCGGACTGCTCGTGAAGTTCATGGAGAGTGAGCCGGACATCGTGTCCATCGACACCCTCTATTACGCCGATGCGGGTCCCCACATCGTGCGGCGCGGCACGCCGGCCGCGCGGCCCGCGACCCTCGGCCGCTTGGAGCTCGTGAGCCACGGGGAGCACCTGCGCCAGGCGGCCGATTCGCTCGAGCGCGCGCCGAGCGCTACCCAGCGGGATCTGCGCGCGCACACGCTGGCGGGCACGTTCCGCGCGCTGGGCGACGCGGGCGGCGGACCGCTCGCGGAGCGCGTCGCGGAATTCGCGCAGGTCGCGTGGGAGGCCGTCTCGAGCGGCATCGCCGTCCACGAGCCGGCGGCGTTCGCGGCAGCGCTGCGTCGCGCCGGTGAGATCCTGTCGCGTTCGGCGGCGGGGGACGAGGCGGCCCTCGCCGACGACCTCGCCGCCGTCACGGCCGCGGTCCGATCTATCGGTGGCCCTGCCGCCGCGCCCGTTCCGATCCCGGCACCGGGGCGCGCATCGGCACCACCGGCGACCGCGCCCCGCTCTCCGCTCCCCGCGGGTGACGAGCCCGTCCCGGAATCGGCCGATCTGGTGGGTTCGTGGGCGAGCTACCAGCGGCTCGCCGCCGGGGGGATCGGCGCAGCGTCGCTGGAGGCGCTGCTGCAGACGCCGTCGCTCGACACCGCGCGCCCTGGGGCTGCGGCGCCGGCGGTGGTCGACATCCGCACGTTGCTGTACCGGGGCGAGCGGGCCCGCCACCGGGCGCAGGAGCTGCGCGAGGCCGCCAAACGGGCGAGCGGCGACAGCCTCCGCGCGATCATTGACGAAGTCTGCGACCTCGTTGTCCTCGCCCTCGACACCGAGCCGTAGCCGGTCCTCCCGCTGGCCCTGGTTGATCGGGCTCGCGGTCACCGTCGCGCTGCTGGCGTGGGTGCTGCACGGCGTGCAGCCGCGCGAGGTGTGGGCCTACGCTCGCGCCGCCGACCCTCTCCTCCTGCTCGCCGCGGTGGCGCTCGCTACCGCGACGTTCCCGCTCCGCACGATCCGCTGGCGCCTGATCCTGCGCGACGTGGACGGCCACCGCTTCGCGTGGCGCCCGCTGTGGCATGCGACCGCCATCGGCTTCATGGCCAACAACCTGTTGCCCGCGCGCGCCGGGGAGGTGGCACGCGCGTATGCCGTCACGCGACAACTCCCTGTGCGCTTTACCACGGCCCTCGGGTCAGTGGGGGTGGAGCGCGTGTTCGACGCGCTCGTGATGCTCGCGCTGATGGCCGTGGCGATCGCGGCGCCGTCGTTCCCGGCCCGCACCCGGGTCAACGGCCACTCGCTCTCGGCACTGGCGAGCGGCGCCGCCCTGCTGTTCGGCGCCGTATTGGTGCTCGCCCTCGTCGTGGTTCACCGGCCCGCGCCCTGGTTGACGCTGCTCGGGCGCCTGCTGCACCGCTTCTTCCCCGCGCGCGCCGCGGACCGTCTGACGCATTGGGCCGAGGGAATCGTCGCCGGGTTGAGCGTGCTGAAGAGTCCCGGCCGCTTCGCCGGCGTGGTCGCGTGGTCGCTTACCCTGTGGACGGTGAACGCGGCGGCGTTCGCCGTCTGCTTCCGCGCGTTCGGCCTGGAAGTGCCGCTCGAAGCCGCGCTGTTGCTCCAAGGGATCATCGGTTTCGGGGTGTCGGTGCCGTCCACGCCCGGATTCGTGGGTGTGTTCGAGGCCGCCACGCGCGTCACGTTGGCGGTGTACGCGATCGATCCCAGCCGGGCCGTGAGCTACGCGCTCACCTACCACATCACGACGTTCGTCCCGATCACGCTGCTCGGCCTCTGGTCGCTCTCGCGGCTGCAGCTGCGCCTCGGCGAGCTGCGCGGCGCGGGAGCCGAGTAGCGTGACGGCGCCGGATCTGGTCCGCATCGCCGCCCACGCGAAGCTCAATCTGTTCCTCCGAATCCTCGCGCGGGAGCGCGACGGGTGGCACCAGATCGAGACGGCGTTCGCGCTGCTCGAGCTTGCCGACGAGCTCGAGGTGCGGCGCACCCCCGCGGGCCTCACGCTCGAAGTGGACGGGGGGAGCGCCGACTTGGGGCCCGTCGAGGAGAATCTGGCGGTGCGCGCGGCGCGGGCGGTGCTCGACGCCACCGGGAACCGGTTCGGCGTCGCGCTGCGGCTCACAAAGCGCATTCCCGTGCGCGCCGGGCTGGGCGGCGGCTCGAGCGACGGCGCGGCGGCGCTGCACGCCGTCAATGCGCTCGCCGGCAACCCGGTGCCGCGCCACGAGCTGCTGCACTTCGCGACCCGGCTCGGTGCCGACGCGGCGTTCTTCGCGAGTGGCGCGCCCCTGGCGCTGGGGTGGGGCCGCGGCGAGCGCTTGTTCCGCCTGCCCCCGCCGCCGGCCGCGCCCGCCCTCGTCGCCGTGCCGCCGGTCGCCGTCGCGACAGCCGACGCGTACCGCTGGTGGGACGAGATGACGCCGACGCCCGGGGCGCGCGGCCCGGTGGCGCTCGTCGCCGACTCGCTCGCCACCTGGGGCAGCATCGGGCGGCTCGGGGGCAACGACTTCGAAGCGCCGGTGTTCGGGAAGCATCCCGAGCTGCGCGAGCTGTACGAGCGCCTCGCGGGCACGGGGCCGGTGTGGGTGCGGCTGTGCGGATCGGGGAGCGCGGTGGCGGCGGTCTATAAGAAGGAGAGGGAGCGCGACGACGCGGCGCAGCAGCTGGGCGAGACGCGGCAGCGGCTGATCAAAACCGCTACCCGCACGGCCGCGGCGCCGGCGCCGCAGTCGCCTTGACGCCCGACCGCTCCACACATCTCTTCGTGACCAGGTGACCGGCGGCCTCCCCCCCGCCCCCCCCCGCCCCCCCCGGTCTCGGAGGAGCCATGCGGCGATTGGTGTGGAGTGTCCTCGGGTTCGCACTCGCGTCCACCCCGGTCGCCGCGCAGGGACTGCGCGACAAGATCTCCGAGCTCTTCGTGTTCGCCCCCGGACAGCAACCGCTCTTCCTCGGCGGCACCGGGCTGCACGCCAACCATTTCATCACGTCGGCGAGCACGCAGAACGGCATCCTGATCTCGTTCATCGGTAACGCCATCAGCGGCAATGTCGCCGGCATTCCCGTGAGCGCGACGAGCGGGGGCTCGACGTTTCGCTTCGAAGGCGGCGCCCCGGTCCGGACCTCGGTCTCGCCCGGACCCGTGTTCGCCGAACGGGCGCAGACGCTCGGCCGCGGGCGGGTGTTCGTGGGCGCGAACGTCAACCGCCTGCACTTCGAGACGCTGCGGGGCGTCAGCCTCGACGACATCCGCTTGAACTTCATCCACCAAAACGTCGATTCGCCCGCGTGCGACAGCATCGAAGGCCGGGATTGCGCGCCGTTCGGCATCCCGCGCCTCGAGAACGACATCATTGCGCTGCGCCTCGCGATCGACATCGACATGACGGTCACCTCGTTCTTCGTGAGCTTCGGGCTGCTCGATCGGGTGGACATCGGCGTGGCGCTCCCGATCGTCTCGACCTCGCTCGTCGGCACGAGCGACGCGCAGATCATTTCGTTCGCCGAGTCGAGCGCGGCGCACTTCTTTGGGGGCACGCCGACCAACCCGCAACTCTCCACCTCGCGCTCGGTGGCCGGATCCGCGACCGGGGTCGGCGACGTGGCCGCGCGGGTCAAGGTGACCGTCACGCAGTCGGAACGCAGCACGTTCGCGCTGCTGGCCGACGTGCGCTTCCCCACCGGGAGCTCGGACGATCTCCTGGGATCGGGCCACATCGTCGGCCGGGGCATGGGGATTCTGTCGGCGCGGTTTGGCCCGTTCTCGCCGCATGCCAACATCGGGTTCCTGCTCCGCAGCACCGACTCGCTCAACAACGCCGTGCTCGCCACCGTGGGGTTCGATCACCTGATGGCACCATGGGCCACGATGGCGGTCGATCTCGTCTCGGAGCTGCAGGTCGGGGAGAACAAACTCCTGCTGCCGGGGATCGTGACCTATGACGTGCCGTTCCGGCGCACCGTCGAGCCCACGAATATCCCGAACCGGCGCGACGATCTGATCAATGCTTCGTTCGGATTCAAGTTCCTGACGGGCTCGGGGATCACGATCGTCACCAACACGCTGTGGCCCATCAACCGGGGTGGACTGCGGCCCAGCGTCCTGTGGACGGTGGGACTCGAATACAGCTTTTGAAGGTGGCTAGCGGATAGCGCTGAGCCGCCAGCCGGCGGAGTCCGCGACCAACGTGGCTCGGAACGCTGCCGGACGCCGCTCCGTCCGGCCCGTCGTGGAATACTCGAACTCGTAGACGCCGCTCACCGTCGCCTCGGCGGTCGCGCCCGTCGCGTTCAGCGTCGTGACGGTCAAGCTGGCCTTGAGCCTGCGCACCGACCTGAACAGATCCTGCCATCCTTGTTGCTGCGCGGCCGTGAGCCCTGGATAGGCCCGGCGCACCTGGCTCAGGTCGCGCGATTCGAGCGCGCGCGCGTACTCCGCGATCACCGACTCGATCGCCGGGCGCGGGTCAACCGGAGCGGGAGGAGGCGCGCCGACGGGGGGGGGGGGCGCGGCGTCGCGCGCCGCCCGTGCCCGCGACAGACGCTCGCCTTCAGACCAGAGAGACGTGGCCGTGACGAACTGGACCATCGCCTCGGACAGCCGGCCCGCAGCCGCGAGCGATTCCGCCCCCCGCAACACCGTGTCCCCGCGTGCCAGCTCCGCCGGCGTTGCCCCGGCCCCGACCGCCCGCTGCATCGCGGCGAGCGCCGTGGTCCGCATGGAGCGCACGAGGCTGTCTTCTTGACGCGCGGTTGCCGCTCGGAGCACGGATTCCGCCGCGGCTCCGGCGCCTGCCAGCGCGCTCGGCGCGGCGGTGCGACTGAGACGGCGGCTCGGCGGCCGCGTCGCCTGCACTGGGGCCGTCGAGTCGGCGGTGGGTGGGGCGGGTGGCGGCGGCCGGACCGCGGCCGTCTCCGCCGGCACGGCGGAGGGCGCGGCCCGGCCCGGGGCGGGGAGGGTGCCAACCACAGCCGGGGGCGACGACCGCAGCAAGCGCCACGGCGCCGTCCACCACAGGGCAGCGGCGATCCCGACCACGCCGAGTCCCCACCACAGGGGGGAGACCCGACGACGCGCGGGCGCGAGTGGGCGTGTCGGCACCTTGGCCAGTGCGATCGGGCTGGTCGGCGTGTTGATGTCGGCGAGCAGCTGCGCCGCGCCGCCGGCTTTCGCCAGGGTAATCATGTCGCTGCGGATGGGGTCGTCGTGCCGCAGCGAGGGTCTCCCGCACACGGCCACCACGTCCTCCATCGTGGGCCAGCGATCCTCCGGCTCCTTCTCCAGCATCCGCATGACGGCGGCCGCGAGGTTAGGGGGGCAGTCGGGTCGCAGCTCGCTCACGGGCTGCGGGCGCTCGTTGAAGTGCGCGTACATCACGGACATCGTCGACTCGCTCCGGAACGGCAGGCGGCCCGTGAGCATCTCGTACGCCACGACGCCGAGCGAATACTGATCCGAGGCGCCGGTGACTTCGCACGTGGCGCATTGTTCCGGGCTCATGTACGTGGGCGTCCCAACCGTCACGCCGGTCAGCGTGAGCCCCTGAGCTTCCTCGACCTTGGCGATGCCGAAGTCGGTGACGACCGCCCAGCCCTCTTCGTCGAGCATGATGTTGGCCGACTTGATGTCCCGATGGATGACGCCGTGCCGATGCGCGTACGCGAGCGCGTCGCCCACGTGAGCCAGGATGGCCTGCACCATCGGGATCGGCAGGCGGCCAACGTCGCGGATGACGGCGTCGAGGGGCCGGCCCTGCACGTACTTCATGACGAAGTAGAGGACGCGGTTGCTTTCCTTGACCGCGTAGATGGGAATGATGTGGGGATGGCTCAGGGCGGCCGCCGTCCGGGCCTCGCGTTTGAACCGCTCCACCATGCCTTCGCCCATGAGGAGCAAGGCGGGGGCGAGCACCTTGATCGCGACTTTGCGATCGAGCGGGATGTCGTGCGCCAGGTACACCGTGGCCATGCCGCCGCGGCCCAATTCCGTGAGGATCTCGTATTCGCCCAGCGTGGCCTGGCGCAGTGTCGCGAGCAGCGCCGCGCGGCCCGCGTCGGACCCGCGGACGGACACGGCCGTCACGGCGTCGCGCGCCGCGGTGGGCACGCTGGTGCCGCAGCGCGGGCAGAAGTACGCACCCGTGCCCAGGCTCGCGCCGCAGCGTGCGCAGAAGGCGCGTTCCGCCTCTCCACTATCCTTGTGTACGGCCGGCTCCCCCCAGCGGGTCGTTAACCAGATAACACTTGGGGGGAGCACGGGCAACTGTCCGGTGCGGGCCGTGGCTGCCGCCGCTGCCCCGCGAGGGGTGGACTCGCTAGCTTATGGTCGCAGCAGCCGCTGGCCCCTCGTCCAACGGCAGGACACCGGACTTTGGATCCGGTAATCTTGGTTCGAATCCAAGGGGGCCAATTGCCCGTTCCTCCGCTCCCGCCACTGCGCATGCGCGCCCAGCGTCTCTGGGGCACGCGCTTTGACACCCCCCGAGACGTCGTGCGCTGGCTGACCGCGCTGCAGGCCCAGGAGTTCCCGCTGGCCAAATGGTCGGTCGCGCAGCGCACGCGTGGAGCGACGCGGGCCGACGTCGAGCAGGCCTTCGCGGACGGCGTGATATTACGCACGCATGTGCTGCGACCCACGTGGCACTTCGTGCTCGGCGACGACATCCGCTGGCTGCTCAAGGTCACGGCGCCACGGGTGCACGCCTTGAACGCCTACTACCACCGGCAGCACGAGCTCGACAACAAGGTCTTCGCCAAGTGCAACTCGCTCATCGCCAAGGCGTTGCGGGATGGAGCCCACCTGACCCGACGGGAGTTGGCAGTCGTGCTCGCGGGTGCCGGGATCCGCGCGAGTGGTCCGAGACTCGCGTACATCGTCATGCGTGCCGAGCTCGATGCCATCGTGTGCAGCGGCGCGATGCGGGGCAAGCAGCACACTTACGCGCTGCTCGACGACCGAGCCCCCCATGCGAAGGCGCTCGACTATGACGCGGCGTTGGCCGAGCTGACGAGACGCTATTTCACGTCCCGTGGCCCGGCGACCCTGAATGACTTCCTGCGCTGGTCCAGCCTGACGGCGACTGAAGGCCGCGACGGACTGGCGTCGGTCGCCGGCGAACTGGAGAGTGAGGTCGTCGATGGCCGGACCTACTGGTTCGAAGGATCCCGCGGCGTGAGAACCGCGAGGACCCCGGCGGTCGACCTCGTGCAGGGTTACGACGAGATCATCATGTCGTACAGCGAGAGCAGAGACGACTCGTTTAGACTGGGCGACGCACCCTTCTTCCACGCTGTGCTGCTCGATGGTCGTTTGGTCGGGCATTGGAGGCCCACCGCGAAACGGAACTCGATTCGCATCGAGATGGTTCTGAAGCGTGCACTCAACGGTGTGGAGGCAAAAGCCCTCGATGCCGCCGTCCGTGCCTACGGCAAGTTCGTTGGAGGGCCGGTGACGCTGGCTCCCGTTCGCTTGACGGCGGCTCGGACACGCGGCAACTAGTGCGCATGGAGAACCCCTCCCCCCATAGCTCCGAGACCGGCCGCTCCTACCGGCTGGACCGCCTCATCGGCAAGGGCGGCTTCGGCGAGGTCTACCTGGCGACGCCGACGCCCGCGGGCGGGCTGCCGGCGCAGGTCTGCATCAAGATCAGCCATCGTCTCACGGCGTGGCTCCGCGAGGCTTACTTCGCCGAGCTGCTCGAGCGTGAGCCGCGCGCGCTCCGGGTATTCGATCGGTTCGCCGAGGCCGACGGGACCGGGATGCGCTACTGTCTCGTGATGGAGTACGCGGAGCACGGCGACGTGGGCGCTTGGCTCAAGCGCCGTGGCCCACAGCCCGAGCGCGTCGTGCGCCGCGAGATCGCAGCCCTCCTGGGAGCGCTCGATACGCTGCACCGCGGACAGGCACTGCACCGCGACCTCACTCCGTTCAACGTATTCGTATGCGAGCACGAGCAACTCAAGCTGGGGGATTTCGGCATCGCCCGGCACCAGCGGAATCGCCAGGGCGTCACCGCCGACGCCTTCAATCCGCTCAACGCGCCGACGGAGATCGCGTGGGGATGGATCCGGCGGTGGCAACAGCGCGACGACATCTATCAGGTCGGCCAGCTCGCGGCGATGCTGCTGCGCGGCGACATCGCGAGTCCCATGCGCAGTCGCGACGTCCGCGGCCTACCGTGCAGCGACCACTTGAAGGAGGTCATTTACCGCTGTCTGGGGGTCCGCGGCCGGCGCTACGAGGCTGCCGGCGAGCTCATTGCGGCACTGCGGCAACGTCCGAAGGAGCTGCCGGTGGGCCGCGTCGCGAGTCTCGCGGGAAAGCGGCTCTCCTTCACCGGGTTCCTGAGCCGTCCGCGCAGCGAGGCCATCGCCGCGGCCCGCAAAGCCGGCGCGATTCTGCACTCGAAGCCCGGACGCACGACCGATGTGCTCGTGCGCGGGCGGCCCAACCGGCTGCAGATCGCCGGTGCGGGTGGCGGCACCAAGCTGATGGAGATCCGGCGCCTCGCCGCACTGGGGCACCGGATCACCGTCATCAAAGAAGCACAGTTCTGGAAACTGGCCGAGTCGGGGCGGCGGCCGCGCCGGCGCAAGGGCTAAGGCAGCACCGCCCTCGTCCCCGCAGTCGCCGGCAGATTCTCCTCCACGAACGTCGTCAGCAGCGTGAACAAGTGCTGCCGTGTCGTCCCACCCGAAATCGAGTGCGTGCGATTCGGGTACACCATCAGCTGGAACGGCCGGTTCGCCGCCACCAGCGCGTTCACCATCGCCTCGGTGTTCTGGTAATGCACGTTGTCGTCACCCGAGCCGTGCACGATCAGTAACTTGCCGCGCAGGTTCTTGGCGTACGTGACCGGTGAGCCCTTGTCGTAGCCGGCCGCGTTGTCCTGCGGCAGGCCCATGTACCGCTCGGTGTAGATCGTATCGTAGTACTTCCAGTGCGTCACCGGCGCGACCGCGATCGCCATCCGATACACGTCGGGTTGCTGCGTGATCGTGTTCAGCGCCATGAACCCGCCGTAGCTCCAGCCCCAGATTCCGAGGCGCGTGGAGTCGACGTACGGCAAGCGGCCGATGGCGCGCGCCGCGGCCGCCTGGTCCCGTGTCTCGATCACGCCCATCTGCTTGTACACGATCTTGCGCCACGCCCGCCCGCGCGCGCCGGTGCCGCGGTTGTCCACGCTGGCCACGATGTACCCCTTCTGCGCCAGCATCTGGTGCCACAGATAGTTGGCCCCGCCCCACGCGTCGATCACGGTCTGCGAGCCGGGCCCGCCGTACACCGTGAAAAACACCGGGTAGCGCCTGGTCGCGTCGAAATCCGGCGGCTTGATCAAGTAGGCGTTGAGCTTGATGCCGTCCCCGATGTCCACCTGCGTGAACTCGGTCGCGCCCAGGCGCAGCCCGGCGACCTTGGCCTTGAGCGCCGCATTGTCCACCAGCGTGCGCAGGGTGCGGTGCTCCGGGAGGCCGACCAGCGTCGTCGTGGACGGCACGCCGAACCGCGAGTAGGTGTGCACTGCGTACCGGCCGTTCGGCGACACGTTGTAGCTGTGCACGCCCGATTCCCCAGCGGGCGTCACGCGCTGTGGAGCGCCGCGCCGGGTGAGGCTGACGCGATACAGGTAGCGCTGCGTCGGGTTGTCGGGCGAGGCCGTGTAATACACCCAGCCGCCGGCCGTGTCCACGCGCTGCACGCCGAGGACGTCGAACGCGCCGCTCGTCAGGGCGCGCGGCGCGCCGCCGGCTCGGGGAAACAGATACAGATGGCTCCACCCGCTCCGCTCCGAGAGCCACAGGATGTCGCGGCCCCGGTTGACGAACGTCAGCTCGTCGAACTGCTCGACCCAGGCGCTGTCCTGGTCGGTGAACACCGTTCGCACCGCGCTCGTCTGCGCGTCGGCGAGCATCACGTGCATCGTGTTCTGGAGCCGATTCATGTGCTGAATCACGAGCTCCCTGCTCCCTGCTCCTCGCTCCGCTGCTGGCGCCCACTCCAACCGCGCGATGTAGTTGTTGCGCGGATCCCCGGGCACGTGCATCCAGCGCGTCGGACCGCCCTCCCCCGTCGCGCTCACCACGCCGACGCGGCCGGCGGAGTTAGTCTGTCCCGCCTTGGGATACTGCACCGGGATCTCGAAAGCGTAGAGCGAGTCGGTGGTGTTGTAGAGCGGGAAGTCGCGCACGCCCGTGGCGTCGAGCTGCCAGTAGGCGATCGCCTGACCGTCGGGACTCCAGCGCCAGCCGTCCTGCAGACCCAGCTCCTCCTCGTACACCCAGTCGAACGTCCCGTTGATCGTGGTGCGCGAGCCGTCCCGGGTGAGCGGTGTGATCGCGCCGGTGGCGAGGTCCTCGACGTAGAGGTTGTACTCGCCGTAGCGCACCCAGCCGACCCGGCCCCCGTCGGGCGAGAACTTCGCGAACATCAGCGTCGAGGCTGGACCAGAGCCGCCGAGCTTCTTGAGACGCCACGTCTGGAGGTCCAGCACCCAGTAATCGCCGCGCGTGTTCGTGCGCCACACCTGAGCGGTGTTCGTAAAGACGAGCAGCCGCTTCCCGTCCGCCGACCAGGAGTACTCGTCCACGTCGAGCGCCGCCGAATCACCGGGCGGGATCAGGCGCGCCGCCGGCACCAGAATCGAGCGCGTCCCGGTCTGCGCGTCGTAGCGCACGATGTCGCGGCCGTCTTTCGTCTCCGCGCTGCGCTCGAGCGTCGTGTAGGCCGATCCGTCGCCGAGCCACGCCAGCGGCCCGAACGAGCCGCCGCGGAATTCGGCGCCGGCGTAGATGCGATCCACCGTCAGCAGCGTGGAGTCGGCGGCGGGGGCGGCGCGCTGCGCGGCAACCGTGCCGCCCAACGTCGCGGTGAGAACGCAGGCGAGCAGCAGGCGACGCATCATCGATCGAACCGGGTTGGGGATGCTATAACATACCCGGCCCCGTGCTGCGCGGCGGGCGCCGGACAAACTGGGGCTTCGGGAGCGCGTCAAACTTCGTCTGTTGCGCGGGCGTCAGCAGGTTGCGGATCGCCGCGAGCCACTGGTCCGCTTCAGCCTGAAACCCCTCCATCTCGGCCCGCACGCTGTCCATGCGCGCGCGCACCTCGGGAGTGGGCTCCTGGCCCGGCGTGAAGCTGCCCTGCATCCGCTGGCGCAAGGCTTGGCGGCGGGCGGCGACGTCGCGCATCACGCCGTTGAGCGCCGTGTAGGGCTGGACGACCTTGGTCTTTTGGTCCGCCGTCAGGCCGACCGCCTCGGCGAGCGAATCGAGCGTCATCCAATGATCGGCGGGCGGCGGGAAGCGCCGCGGACCGCCCATCGGGCCCGGCTCCTGGGCGAGCGCGGGAGCAGCGCAGAGCGCCAGCAGCACAGCCGTGCGAGCAATACGAAACATGTCCGTCTCCTTCCGGGGTCAGCCCTCTATACGGAGGAGCGCCTCGCGACGTTATTGGGCTTCACAACAGCCCATCTTGGTACACCGCTCCCACGGCAAGGCGCTCTGCAGCGGGTAGTAACGCCAGCGAGCCATCGCCTGACGCTCGGGGGCACCAGCCGGGTCGGTGGTGTATTTCAGCATGCGAACCGAGATCGGCTGCGTCGAATCAGCGGGAATGAGCAGCGCGCGACCGACGCCGCTATCCGGCGTGATCATCTTCAGACTGTCCACCCAGAAGTAGCTCCATCCCGCCGGCAGTCCGAGCCTCGGGTACGGCCCCGTCGTGTAGATCCGAGCGACAATCCGGCCGACGCCCGCCAAGTCCGCCTGGGAATTGCGGTGCGTGTTGACCTCGGGGTAGATCGTCCCGACGGGCCCCACCGTGTCCTTGGGTGGCACGGCGCTCGAGTTCTTGAGCGTGAGTGGTTGCATGTCGCTCGCACCATGCGTGAGCGTGTCGAACTGCAGCGTAGCGGCGTACGCCAGCACCGCGGCGCGCTGGCTGGAGGACTCCGCGTTCGTCACGAGGCTGGGCGGTGCCGGTGTATGCGGGGGGGGAGCGCACGCGGCGACGGTGAGCACCACGGCGCCAACGACCAGTCCCAGTGCGCCTTCAGCTCTCGTGTTCATGTACCCTCCACCTTGGTAGGTCACCGGCGGTTGCCGGAAGTGAGCGCCGCCATCCGCGCGACCACGGCCCCGACGTCGGGGTCGGCGTCGCGCCACAACGCCGTCACCGCACGTGCCCAGCGGGCGGCAGTGGTCCCATCGCCGGCGGCCGCGGCGAGCTCTGCGCGCAACGCCATGGCGCGCACCAGTCCGGCGGCCTGCGGCACTTGGTCGACCAGCGCCGTACCCAACGCGGGGAGCGCCGTGAGCGAGCGGTCGAGCCGCTCGACCGCAGCCGCCGTATCGCCCACCGCGACGAGCAGCCATGCTTCCTGGTAGACGATCTCGATGGCGACGTCGCCGGCCCGGAGATCGCCGCGGCTCGAATCGAGCCGGGCGATCCCAACCCGAACCGTCGCAGGGTCGCGCACCAGCGCGCGCTGGAGCTCGAGCAGGTAGTTCCCACCGGCGGGGCCGGCGTGGGCCTCGCGGGCGCCGAGCTGCGGGAACGCGAGCATCGCCGGCTCATGCAGCAGAGCGCGCCGGGCGACTGTTTGCCCCTGGGGCTCCACCCAGCTCCCCACCAGGCGGGTCACGCGCCGTTCGACGGCGGAAAGGCTTTCGGCGGGCGCGCCTACCGCCGCGTACACGAGCAGGGCGCGCCCAGCCGCGGCGACACTGGCCGGGAGCACGAGGCGGTCGCCTTCGGGGCTCACGAAGGGCGTCGAGACATCCATCGCGAGGAGGGCCGCCGCGCGGTTCACTCGCCCCGTGAGCGCGGCCACGCCGGCGAGCCAGTGCGGCGCGCTCGGATCGGGCGAGGACCCACCGGCGAGGATCGAGTCGCCGACCGCGCGCGCCTGCGCGAACCGCTCGAGCTTGACGAGCAGCCGGACCTCGGCCGCGGCCAGTCTGAGGCGCTGCAGCGACTCCGTGGCTGCGCGGCGCGCCGCGCGGACCGCGTCCAGCGCGGAGCGCTCAGGATCTCCCGCCTCGGCAAGCTCGCCGACCGTCTCGAGGGCCCGGGTGTGCGCCTCGAGAGCGTCGGCGCTGGTCGGAAACTCGCGCACCCACTTCGCCGTGATCGTCCGCAGCAGCGCCCGGTTGTGGGCCAGGGCCGGCGCGAGCGTGGGCGACGCCGTCCCGGGGGCGCCGGCCAGCCACGCCTCCTTTGGATGCGGGACGAACGTGAGCGTGTCCGCCGCCAGGCCGGGGTGAGCCGCGAACCGCAGCGTGTCGGGGAGGAGCGCGTAGCCGGATCGATACCACGACGCCTGCGTGTAGAACAGGCCGTCCAGTCGGGCAAAGGCGGCCCCCGCGAAGGCCCGATGCACGGCGGGCACCAGCTCCAAGGCGCGGCGGTACGCCGTGATCGCCGCCTGCTGACTCGAGCGGAAGGACCATCCCGACGGGCTGCTCGCATCGCGCACGACGAGCCGGTCGCGCGCCGTACACTCGCCCAGGCCGAACCAGCCGACGAAGTCGTTCGCGTCCAGCGCCACCAGGCGCTGGTAGGCGTCGCAGGCGTCGGGATAGCGACCCTGCCCCAACGCGACCAGGCCGCGCGCCACCTCACGATCCGTCTCGCTCAGGCTATCGGCCGCCGCCAACGCCCGCGTGGCGTACGCGAGCCACTCGGAGGTCGGCCGGCCTGCCCACACGCGGGCTTGTGCGAACCACAGGTTCGCCTGCGGGAAGTCGGGGTTCACGGCGAGCGCCTCGCTGAACGCGGCCGCCGCCGGGTCCAGGTCCCAACGCCTGAGCGCCTCGTCCCCCCGGGCGTACGCGAGCCAGGCCGTGACGTAGCGCGCGCTGCGGGCGGCCTGCGCCGCGCGCGGCTGGACCCGGCCGAGCAACAGGGAGTCGGCCAGCTCGCGAAACTTGCCGTCGAGGTCGCCAAGCCCGGGCCCCAGCCGAATCGTGTGCGCGCGCACGAGCAGACCGCCGTGTCGCACGTCGTACAACCCGCCCCGCACGACCACCGAATCGCCATCCTGCGACAGGTCGCCCCAGATGAGCATCCCGGAGCCGACCGCGCGCGCGATCGCGATGGCTTCGTTGAAGGTGGGAACGGGCGCTCCCCGCTGCTGGCGCTCGCTGCTCACCAGAAAGCGATTGACGACCTGCACGTCGGCCCAACGGTCGAGCTCATCGTACACGCGCAGCTCGCACTGGTCGCCCTTGAGCAGAGTCGGAGCCGCGCCCTCGCGGTGGCCGAACGGGACCACGACGTACAACGCGGGATTGAGACCCGCGCCGAGGACCTTCGGCAGCACGAACACGGCGGCCGCCGCGACCGCCCCCGCCGCCACCAGCGCGGCGCGCCAGCGGCGACGCGTGCGCCGCCGCCGCCGCTCGCCAGAGATCGTCGCCGCACCCGGCTCGACGAGCGCCCGCGCGAACTCGGCCGCGCGCGCAAAGCGATCCTCGGGTCGCTGGGCGATCGCCGTTTCGATGGCCAGCACGACCTCGAGCGGCACCGCTGGGCGCGCCGCGCTCACCGACGGGGGACGCGCCGCGCTGCGCGTGGCCGAGTACGGCGGCCGGCCGACCAACATCTCGTACACCACACAGCCGAGGCTGTAGACGTCGCTGCGGCCATCCACGTCACCCGTGCCGGCGGCCTGCTCGGGGCTCATGTAGTCCGGCGTGCCGACCGCGATCCCGGTGGCGGTCACCCGCCGCCCTCCGGCTGCGCTGATCGCGCGCGCGATGCCGAAGTCGCTGACGACGGCGTGCCCCGCCTGGAGCAGGATGTTCTCGGGCTTGATATCGCGGTGCACGACGTTGCTCTGGTGCGCGTACTCGAGCGCGTCCGCCACCTCGCGGGCGATCGCGAGGGCGTCCGCCAGCGGCAGCGCACCGTCGCGCTCGAGCCGCCGCCGCAGCGATTCGCCCTCCACGTACGGCATCACGTAGTAGAGCATCCCGGCGGCTTCGCCCGAGTCGTGCAGCGGCAGGATGTGGGGGTGGGCGAGGCCGGCGACCACCTTGATCTCGCGGAGGAACCGTTCCGGGCCGAGGGTGGCCGCCAGCTCCGGCCGCAGGATCTTGAGGGCGACCTGGCGATCGAGCCGGAGGTCGTACGCCAGGTACACGAGGGACATCCCGCCGCGCCCAAGCTCACGCTCGAGCGTGTAGCGACCGGCAAGGGCGGCCGCCAGACGCGACTGGAGGTCCGTCACGCTCCTAGCATACCGGGCGGTCCGATCTCTGGTAAGGACCCTTGGCTTCGCGAGCGTTGCCGACTACTTTCCGGGCTCCGATGGGGGACCTGTCGCTGTCGCGCAGCCAGCTCCTCCTCCTCGCCGGGACGGCTAACCGGCCTCTCGCCGAGGAGATGGCGCAGCATTTGGGCCAGCCGCTGTGCGCCGTGACGCTCCGCCGGTTCGCTGACGGCGAGATCTTCGTCAAGATCGACGAGAACGTACGCGGGCGGGATTGCTTCATCATCCAGTCCACGAACTCGCCGGCGGAGAACTATCTGGAGCTGTTGCTCCTGATCGACGCGGCCCGGCGCGCGAGCGCCGCCCGGGTCACGGCGGTGCTGCCCTACTTCGGGTACGCCCGGCAGGATCGCAAGGACCAGCCGCGGGTAGCGATCAGCGCCAAACTGATGGCCAACCTGATCACCCACGCGGGGGCCGACCGGGTGCTCGGAATGGACTTCCATTCCCACCAGGTGCAGGGGTTCTTCGACATCCCGGTGGACCATCTGTACGCGGCGCCGGTGTTCGTGAACCACTACCGGCAGAAGGGGCTGCGCGATCCCGTCGTGGTCGCGCCGGACGTCGGCTCGGCGAAGATGGCCCGCGGCTTCGCCAAGCGCCTGGACGCGTCGCTCGCCATCATCGACAAGCGGCGGCCGTCGGCGAACATCGCGGAAGTCGTGAACGTCGTCGGCGAAGTGGAGGGGAAGGACTGCCTCATCCCCGACGACATGGTCGACACGGCGGGGACGATTACGGAAGCGGCCGCGGCGCTCAAGCGGCTCGGCGCCGGGCGCATCTTCGCCTTCGCGACCCACGCCCTGTTGTCGGGCCCCGCGGTCGAGCGGCTGCGGGCGTCGCCGATCGAAGAAGTGACGGTGACCAATACGATCCGCATCCCCGAGGAGCGGACGTTCGAGAAGCTGAAGGTGCTGTCGATCGCCGGACTCATGGCGAAAGCGATCGGGTACGAACACTCAAACCAGTCGGTCAGCTCGCTCTTCGACTGACGGCTGAGAGCTGAGGCTGACTTATGGCACAGATGGTGAGCCTCGCGGCCAGCCCGCGGGACAAGACGGGCAAAGGCGCTGCGCGGCAGGCCCGCTTCGCGAAGCAGATCCCGGCCGTCATCTACGGGCACGGGCGGCCCACGCAGCCGCTGATGGTCGACGCCCTGTCGCTCGAGAAGGCGCTGACGGGCGTCGAGCCCGCCAGCACCGTCATCGAGTTGACGGTCGACGGGAAAAAGACGCGCACCCTGATCCGCGAGATCCAGCGGCATCCCATCCGCCCCGACATCATCCACGTGGACTTCTATGAGATCCACGCGGACGAGAAGGTGAAGCTCAAGGTGCCGGTGCACCTCGTGGGGGCGCCCGACGGCGTGCGCAACGCCGGCGGCGTGCTCGACCAGGTCACCCGCGAGGTCGAGATCGAGGTGCTCCCCGAGCACATCCCGGACCGGGTCGAGCTCGACGTGACGGCCCTCAAGATCGGCGACTCGCTGCACGTGCGGGATCTCTCGATCCCCAACGCCACGATCCTGCTCGGTCTCGACGTGACGGTCGCGACCGTCGTGCCGCCGCGCGCCGAGGAAGTCGTGGCGCCCGCGCCCGAGGCCGCGACCGAAGTCGCCGAGCCCGAGCTGATCCGGAAAGTCCGCGAGGAAGAGGGCGAGGCGGTCGAGGGCGAGGAGGCGGCCGAGACCAAGCCGCCGAAGGCCGAGCCCAAGGCCTGAGCCTGCGCGCCGTCGTCGGCCTCGGGAATCCCGGCCCGGAGTACGCCGCGACGCGCCACAACGCGGGCTTCTGGCTCGCCGACGCCGTCGCGGCGCACTGGGGCCTGGCGCCGTTCCGCCGCGCCGAGCGCGCCCGCGCCACGGAGGGCGTCGTGCACGGCGTCCCCGTCCGCGTCCTGAAGCCCACCACCCACATGAATCGCAGCGGCGCCGCCCTGGCGTCGCTCCGCGCCGACCCGACGTTCGATCCGGCGCGCGACCTCCTCATCCTGGTGGACGACTTCGCGATCCCGATCGGCACGTTCCGCCTGCGGGCCGAAGGCTCGGCGGGCGGGCACAACGGGCTCAAGAGCATCGAGGGCGCGCTGCAATCGCAACAGTACGCGCGGCTGCGCATCGGCGTCGGCCCTCTGCCCGAGGGCGTGAGCGACTGGGCGGATTACGTGCTCGCTCCATTTGAGCCCGAAGAGCTCGCACAGATTGAAGCGTTGATGCCTCCGATGATCGACGCAGTTGAGAAATGGCTGCGTGGTGTAGCCTCTCCCGTTTCCTGATGACCAATCCCCCCTGTGCGTCGGTGCGCCTAGTCTTTGCACGTCCGCGTAGTCGCAGATGCTGAGACTCGGAATCGTCGGCCTCCCCAACGTCGGCAAGTCAACGCTGTTCAACGCGCTCACCTCGTCCAAGGCCGCGGCGGCGGAGAACTATCCCTTCTGCACCGTGGAGCCCAACGTCGGCGTCGTCGAAGTCCCGGACCCCCGGCTCGACACGCTGTTCGCGGTGGTGAAGCCCAGGAAGAAGGTCCCCGCCGTCGTCGAATTCGTCGACATCGCCGGCCTGGTGAAGGGCGCCTCGCAGGGCGAGGGGTTGGGCAACCAGTTCCTGTCGCACATCCGTGAAGTGGACGCGATCGTCCACGTGATTCGCTGCTTCGAGGACCCGGACGTCGTGCACGTGATGGGGCCGGTGGACCCGGTGCGCGATCACGACGTCGTCACGAGCGAGCTCGCCCTCGCCGATCTCGCGGTGGTCGAGCGGCGGCTCGAGAAGACCCGAAAGTCGGCCCGCGCCGGCGACAAGGAGGCGCAGGCGGAGCTGGTGGTGCTCGAGCGCGTGATGGAGGAGCTGAACGGGGGGCGCGGCGCACGCGAGGCCGGCGAAAGCGAGGACGCCGTCCGCTTCCTCCGCCAGCTCGGCCTCCTGACCGCCAAGGCGATCCTGTACGCCGCGAATGTGACCGAGGACGACCTCGCCGGCGGGGGGGGCGGCGGGAAATGGATCGACAAGCTCAAGGCCGCCGTGCAAACGCACCATGAAGAAGCGGAAGTCGTGCCCTTCTCCGCCAAGGTCGAGGCGGAGCTGGCCGACCTGGCAGGAGAAGAAAGGAAGGAGTACCTCGCGGCCGCGGGCGTGGCCGAGCCGGGGCTCGACCGCCTGATCCATGCCGGCTACCGGCTGCTCGGCCTGCAGACCTTTTTCACCGTCGGCGAGAATGAAGTGCGGGCCTGGACGATGCACCGCGGCGACACGGCCTTCGCGGCCGCGGGCGAGATTCACTCCGACTTTCAGCGTGGTTTTATCCGGGCGGAGACCGTCAAGTTCGACGAGTTCGTGCGCGCCGGGTCGTACAAGGCGGCGCGCGAGCAAGGGCTGGTGCGGAGTGAGGGCCGGGACTACGTCGTCCAGGACGGCGACATCCTGCTGTTCCGGTTCAACGTCTGAGCCCCGCTCAGTTCTTCGTCCAGATCAGCACCGCCCCGCAGTCGGCGGAGTAGCGCGAGAATTCGGCCGGCGTGTCGGCCCCCTGCCGGTACACCTCGATGCCCACCACATCCTCGGGCGGGATCAGATCGATGTTGTAGTCCTCGACCCGCAGCCCGTCGAGAAAAACCGCGACGGCGCAGCGGCGGCCGGACGAGTACCGCGTCGGCGTGCAGTGGGTGCGGATGCAGCGCATGACGATCCCGCTGCCGGCCAACAGCGTGCTCAAGTTCGCCGGGTTGCGCCGCTCGATATCGTCGCGCGTGACGAACCGCCCGAATCCTCTGCCGCGGCGCGAGTAAAAGCCCGCGAGGCTGAGCACCCACTCCTGCGACGCCGCCTCCACCACGATCGGCGCCAGCTCGACCCCGCCGACGTCGAGCAGGATCGCCAGCTCGAGCGTCCGGCCGGGCTGCAGCACCACCTCATAGTCCTGGGACGTGCGGTCCTGGTAGGCGAGGCGCAACATGTAGCGCCCGGGCGGGAGCCGGACGATCGTGAACGTGCCGGTCGAATCGGTGACGTGGAACGCTCCGCTGCCGCGGACCGAGACCATCACACCCGCCAGCGGCTGCCCGCTGTTCGACGCGCTCACGGTGCCCGTCAGGCGCGCCAGCGTGTCCTGCTGGGCGGCGCCCGGCGCGGCGCCGGCCACCAGCACTGCCGCGGCACACAGAGCGATTCGCAAAGGGGAATCCCTCCTGCCTCACCATTCACCGTGGATCCGTTGCCGTCAAGCGCCACCCCGCTTAGCTTTCGCGCTCACATATCCCCTACTCGGCGCCGCACCTGCGCCGGGTCGCCTACGACCAAAGGGAGGTGGCATGACTCGTCGGTACGAGACGGTCTACATTTTTGACAGCGCGCTGGACGAGCCCGCGATCAACGAAAAGCTCGCCCGCTTCCACGCCCTCCTGACCAAGGACGGCAAGGGCACGGTCACGAACGTGTCCCACTGGGGCAAGCGCACCATGACCTTCAAGATCAAGAAGCGCGACACGGGCTACTACGTCGTCGCCCAGTTCGAGGCCGCCGGCGAGCTGCTGCCCGAGTACGAGCGCGCGGTGAAGCTGGACGAGGGCGTGTTGCGCTACCTCATCGTCCAGGCCGGGCGCGAGCAGCCCAAGCCGGTTACAGCGGCGGTGATCGCGACCGAAGAAGAAGAGATCGAGGAGGAGGAAGCGTGAGACGCCCCGCCAAGACCTGTCCCGTGTGCGAGTCCGGCGCGCGGGTGCTGGACTACAAGGACGACCGGACCCTGGGGCGCTTCCTCACGGAGCGCGGCAAGATCCTGCCCAGCCGGCTGTCGGGGATGTGCGCGCGCCACCAGCGCCAGCTCGCGACCGCCATCAAGCGCGCGCGTCAGCTGGCGCTGATTCCCTACATCAAGGGTCACACGGCCTGACATGAGGTGGCGCCTGTTCCTCGGCGTCATCGCGTTCGCGGTGTGGGCGCCGCCGAGTCTCGTGGGGCTCCCCTGTGCGGCGCTGCTGGCCGTCGCCCCCGACCGGTCGCTGCGGGCTCGCGTCGCCGCCGCGGCGATCGGCGCCGTGAGCGTCGGTCTGCTCGTCGTGCCCGGGGGGGGGCGATTGGGGGCCGCGATCAGCGCCTATATCGTGCTCGTCACGGCGGCGTTCGTCACCGGCGCCCTGCTCGCACCGGCGGGGTTCATCCGCCAGGCGCTGCGCGCGATCCTCACCGCAAGCGCCGCCACCGTCCTGCTGGTCCAGGTCGTGTGGGGGCCGAGCGGATGGGGCGCGCTCGCGTGGGAGGCCACGCGGCAAGCCGGGCTTGCGATGCGGTTCGTCGTCGAGCTGCAACCCGATGCCTTCCCCCTGTACGAGCCGGCCGTTCGCTTCCTCTCGGTCACTACGCCCGGCATGCTCGCGCTGCAGACGCTCGCCGGGTTGGCGCTCGCGTGGCAATGCCACGTCCACCTGGCCGCGCTGCCGCTCGGCGCGTCGCTCGCCCCGTTCCGCGAGTTCCGGTTCGGGGACGGCTGGGTGTGGGGCGTCGTGGCCTGGCTCGGCCTGGTGATCGCGCCGGTATCCGGCGCGCTCCACATGGCGGGGACCAACCTGGGGCTCGTGCTGGGCGCCCTCTACCTCCTGCGCGGCGCGGCGATCGTCGTCGTGGTGGCCCAGGCGCTCGGCGTCTCGGCGGCCGCGCTCGTCATCGCGGGCGCCGTCGCGGCCGTGCTGGCGGTGCCGCTCGTGCTGCTCATCCCCGGGCTGTGCACCCTGGGAATCACCGATACTTGGTACGAATACCGGCGCCGCCTCGCGGCGCGCCGGTCCAACACAACCTGAGGACGGCGATGGAGATCATTCTGCGGGAAGACGTGGAGCACCTCGGCAAGACCGGCGAAGTCGTCAAGGTCAAGGACGGCTACGCGCGCAACTACCTGCTCCCCAAAGGCCTGGCCTACCCCGCCACCGAAGCCAACAAGAAGCGGATCACGTACGAGGCCGAGCGCCTCGCCAGGCAGCGCGCCGCCGAGAAAACCGCGGCCGAGGGTGAGGCCACCCGCCTCGCCGGCCTGGAGCTCACCTTTCTCGCGAAGGTCGGCGAGGAAGACAAACTGTACGGCTCGGTCACGGCCAGCGACATCCAGCGCAAGCTCGAGGAGCAAGGCATCCATGTGGACAAGCGCAAGATCGACCTGCCCGAGCCGATCCGCGCGCTGGGCGAGTTCCGCGTGGCCATCAAGATCCACCCCGACGTCCGGCCGGAAGTCGTCGTCACGGTGGTGAAGGAATAGCGCCGCGCCGTGGGTGGCGGCATCGGCATCGGCTACCTGGACGGCCCGCGGTTTCGCCGCTCGTTGTTGGCGTCCGCGGACTGGGTGGCGGCAGGCCGCGACGAGCTGAATCGCCTCAATGTTTTTCCGGTGCCGGACGGCGATACCGGCACGAACCTCTGTCTTACTCTCCGGACCGTCGCGCAGGCGCTGCGCGAGCTGGACGACGTCCCCCCGCCCTCGTTGGCCCGTGTGACCGACGTGATGGCGCAGGCCAGCGTGCGCGGGGCGCGCGGCAACTCCGGGATGATGCTCTCGCAGTTCCTGCTCGGCTTCCAGGAGGGCCTGGGCCAGCGGGTCCGTGCCAGGGCGGCTGACCTCGCTCGGGCGATCCGCCTCGGGTTCGAGCGGCTGCAGTCCTCGCTCGATGAGCCGGTCGAGGGTACGATCCTCACGGTGGCCCGCGAAGCCGCGGACGAAGCCGGCCGCGCCCAAAACGAGCCCGACCTTCGCGTGTTCGTGGGACGCCTCGTGCGCCGCGCCGACGACGCGTTACAACGCACTCCGGACCTCCTCGCCGCCCTGAAAGCGGCCGGCGTGGTGGACGCCGGCGCCAAAGGGTTCGTCCGCCTGCTCGACGGCGTCAAGCGCCTGATCGAAGAGGGGCACATCGCCGAGGGAGCGGTGGACCGGCTGGTGCCCAACGCCGCGGCGCAAGCCGAAGTCGCGTCGGACCGAGATTACCGCTTTTGCACCGAGGTCATGGTGCGCGGCAGCGCGCTGCCCGCCCCTGCCGAGGTGCGCCGAGCCCTGCGCGCGTTCGGTGGGTCCATCGTCGTGCTCCAGACGGGCGAGCTGGTCAAGGCGCACGTCCACACCGACACGCCGGACGCCGTGTTTCAGCTCGGCGCCTCGTGGGGCCGCGTCGAATACACGAAGGCCGACGACATGCGGGCCCAACACCAGGCGCTGCAGACCCGCCGGCCCGTGGCCTTCGTGAGCGACACCGCCTGCGACCTCCCCGACGACCTGGTGCTCCAATACGACGTGGGCCTCGTCCCCACCCAGCTGATCGTCGACGAGCGGTCGTATCGCGACCGCCTGGAGCTGACGTCCGCCGAGTTCTTCGTGCGGCTGCGCGCCGGACTGGACGCGACGACGTCGCAGCCCAGCCCGCAGGCGTTCACGGAGGCCTACGGCGACGCGGCGCGGACGGCGCACCACGTCGTGGCCGTCGTGCTGTCGAAGGCCCTCTCGGGAACGTGCGCCAACGCCGAAGCGGCGGCCCGTCGCTTTAACGGGGGACGGGTCACGGTCGTCAACAGCCGGAGCGCCTCGTTGGGAGAGGGGATGCTCGTGCTGCGCGGAATCGAGCTCGCCGCGGCGGGATGGGCCCCGGAGGCCATCGCCCGCGAGCTCGAGCGGGTCCGCGGGCAGTCCGGCGCCTTCTTCACGGTGGACAACTTCGACCGGCTGGTCCGCTCGGGGCGGGTTGGGCGCGGGCGGGCGTGGCTGGGCACCAAGCTGAACCTCAAGCCGATCCTGGCGCTTACGATGGAAGGGAAGATCGAGCCCGTCGCCCGGGTCCGGGGGGCCGAGGCCGCGCGGCGCCGCCTCCTGGAATTGGTCGCCGCCGCGATCGAGCGGCGCGCGGCGCGTCCCGCGATGCTGCGGCTCGGTGTGGCGCACGGCGACATCCCGGAATTCGCCGAGGCGTTGCGCGCCGAGCTGGTGTCGCGGTACCGGCCCATCCAATGTTTGGTGAGTCCGGTCACGCCGGTGATCGCCGCGCACGCGGGCGTCGGAGCCTGGGGCGTGTTTTATCAGGTGGAGGACGGAACAAACGCATGACGCAGGCGCTATGAGTAGCCGGGGACGGGGAGGAGGCGCCCGACCGCCCGCCGCCACGGCCGCGCTGCGGCTGGTCATCGATGCGCTGGCGGACCGCAAGGCGGTCGATGCAGTGGTCCTGGATCTGCGGGGCCTGTGCGCGGCGACCGACTACTTCGTGATCGTGTCAGGGACGTCCGACGCGCACGTGCGCGGGATGGCCGACCACCTGGTGGCCGCGCTGGCGCCGCTGGGTGTAAAACCCCATCATGTGGAAGGGTTGGTGCAGGGACGCTGGGTGTTGCTGGATTACGTGGATTTCGTGGTGCACGTGTTTCATCCGGAGCTGCGGGACTTCTACCAGCTCGAGCGGCTGTGGGGTGACGCCCCGGTGGTCGTCGCCGACGATTCGGGCGCGACGGGTGCTACGGGCGCGAAAGGATAAGGCGTATGCGACGCATCGAGGGGACGCTGGCGGCGATTCTGGTGCTCACGACCCTGGGCACGGGGCCGCTCGCGGCCCAGTACTTCGGGCAGAACAAGGTCCAATACCGCACGTTCGACTTCAAGGTCATCCAGACCGAGCACTTCGAGGTCTACTACTACCCCCAGGAGCGCGCTGCCGCGCTCGACGCCGCCCGCATGGCCGAGCGCGGGTACGCCCGGCTGTCACGCGTTCTGCACCACCAGTTCCAAAGCCGCAAGCCGATCATTTTGTACGCCTCCCAGTCGGACTTTCAGCAGACCAACGTCACCGACGCGCAGGGCGAGGGGTTGGGCGGCGTCACCGAGTTCTTCAAGCACCGGATGGTGCTCCCGTTCACCGGGTCGTATGCCGAGCTGGAGCACGTACTGCAGCACGAGATGGTGCACCAGTTCCAGTACGACGTGTACAGTCGTGGCCGCCCGGGCGCGGGGGTCCAGACCCTGATCAGCGTCAACCCGCCGCTCTGGTTCATGGAGGGGATGGCGGAGTACCTCTCGCTCGGCCCCATCGACCCGAACACGGCGATGTGGCTGCGTGACGCCTCTCTCGAGGGCCACCTGCCGACGATCGAGGAAATGACCTACGACCCCAACGTCTTCCCCTACTACTACGGCCACGCCCTGTGGGCGTACATCGGCGAGAAGTGGGGCGACGAGGTGATCGGGGAGATCCTGCAGACGTCGGCGAGCTCCGGCGTGGAGGCGGCGGTCAAGCGGGCGCTCGGCCTGTCGCTCGAGCAGCTCTCCGACGAGTGGCGCGACGCGGTGCAGACGACGTTCCTGCCGCAGCTGGGCGACCACTACCGCGCGCGGCGCATCGCCCAACCCATGTTGACGCGGCGCCGCTCGCACGGGCGCATCTTCCTCGCGCCCGCCCTCACCCCCGACGGCCGCGAGGTCGCGTTCTTCGGCGACCAGGGCGGGTTCTTCGTGGACCTGTGGCTGGCCGACGCCGAGACCGGCCGCGTCAAGCGGCGGCTCGTCAAGTCGACCCTCAACAACAACTTCGAGAGCCTGCGGTTCATCACGTCGGCGGGCACGTTCTCGCCCGACGGACGGTTCTTCGCCATCGCAGCGAAGCGCAGGGACCGCGATGACCTCGTCATCCTGGACGTGAAGCGCCGCCGCGAAGACCGGCGCATCCGGATTCCGCTCAACGGCCTGGTCACGCCCAGCTGGTCCCCCGACGGGCGCCAGCTCGTGTTCACAGGCTTCGACGGCGGGCTGTCCGACCTGTTCATCGTCAACCGGGACGGCACCGGCCTGCGCCGCCTGACCAACGACAAGTACGCCGACCTGCATCCGGCGTGGTCCCCCGACGGCAAGACGATCGCGTTCGCGACCGACCGCGGCCCGGGGACCGATTTCGACGTCCTGCGGTTCGGGGACATGCGGATCGCTCTCTACCGCCTCGACCGCGGGACGATCGAGGTGCTGGGACGCATGCAGGGTCGGAACAGCAACCCCGTGTGGGCCCCCGATGGCCGGTCGCTCGCGTTCGTGTCCGACCGCACGGGCATCAGCAACGTGTATCTGTACGACTTCGGCGACAGCGACGTGTATCAGCTGACGAACCTCTACACCGGCGTCCAGGGCATCACGCCGCTCTCGCCGGTGATGTCGTGGGCGCGGCAGGCGGACAAGCTGTCGTTCGTCTATTACGAAGAGGGCCAGTACAGCGTGTACTCGGTCGACAACCCGCGCTCGTTGCGCCGCGGGCCGTTCCGCGGGCCCACGGCGCCGCCGGTGGTGTCGTTGCTCGCAGCCGGGCCGCGCGACACGACGCCGCCGCCCGGCGGGACGACCGCGACGGCGCCGACCCCCGCCCCGGCGGGCCGGCCGAACGAGTCGGCGTCGATCTACCGGACGGGGGGCGGGTTCCGCCCCTCGGCCTCACCCCAGCCGGCCGAATCCCTGGGGGCGGCGGGCGGGCCCGTGTCGGTCCGCCAGCTGCTCGACTCAGCCGCGCTGGCGTTACCGGACACGACCGAGTTCACCTTCCGGCCGTATCGCGTGCGCTTCACGCCCGACTACGTCGTGCGTCCCACGGTGGGCTATCAGCGTGACAACTTCGGGCGGGGCTTCTTCGGCGGCACCGCGGTCGCCCTGTCGGACATCCTGGGCAACCGCACCATCATCCTCTCGGGGGCGGTGAACGGGCGCATCAGCGAAGCGCAGTTCCTCGGCGTGTACATCAACCAGGCTCGTCGGTTCAACTGGGCGACGGGCTTCTCCCAGACGCCGCTCTACTTCTACGACTACAGCAGCTGGGACACCCGGGCATGCAACCCCCAACTCTGCCCTAGTGGCGCCGCGCAAGTGTTGACCACGCGCCTCCGCCGGCTCGTGATCCGTGACGCCTTCGGCGAGTCGTACTATCCGTTCAGCCGGTTCAGCCGGTTGGAACTGGGCGTGCACGCCGTGAACGTCGGGGACGCGACGCTCGCGCTCGAGACCGCCTTTGACTCCGCATCCGGGGGGTTCGTCGGCCAGAACTACTACACCCAGAACGGCGGCTCGATCAGCTTCGTGCAGCCCTCGCTGGCGCTGGTGCACGACAACTCGCTGTTCGGGTACGTCGGCCCGTTCGCCGGCTCCCGCTCGCGCTTCCAGATCTCACCCGCCTTCGGCACCTGGCAGTTCACCGCCGGCCTCGCCGATTACCGGCGCTACATCTTCCTGCGGCCGTTCACGCTGGCGTTCCGCGGCCTGACGTTCGGGCGCTACGGCCGCGACGCCGGGCGCTTCCCCGTGTTCCTCGGCAGCACCGAGCTGATCCGCGGCTACACGTTCGGCTCGTTCCGCGACAACGAGTGCATCGCCGACCCTAGCGGCGCTTCGCAAACCGGGTGCGCCGAAGTGGACCAGCTCATCGGGTCCAAAATCGCCGTGGCCAACGTCGAGCTGCGCTTCCCGCTCACGCGCAGTCTGGTGCTGGGCGTCCTCCCGGTCGGGTTCCCGCCGATCGAGGCCGCGATCTTCTACGACGCGGGCGTCGCCTGGAACGACGGCAACACCGTCAAGTGGAAGCGGGACCCAGGCGAGAATCCCGAATTCGTGCGCGCGCCGCTGCGCAGTTGGGGCGCGTCGATCCGGGCCAACATGCTGGGATTCGTGATCCTCCGGTTTGACTACACGAAGCCGCTGGATCGGCCGCTGAAGCGGAGCTATTGGACCATCAGTCTCGGTCCGACGTTCTAACTCCGCGTCGCTAAAACACTTGCAATGGCCTCGTCGGTTGTCTATCTTGTCCGGCGAGGCCATTTTGCGGATCCCTGGTTGGTACCTCCTGCTCGCGAGCATGGCGCTCTGGGGCTGCCGGTCCCAAGCGCCCTCCGACGCATCTTCGCAATCTCAAGCACAACAAGAAGTTAGCAACCAGCGCCGCACCCTCGGCCGCAGCACCGGGGTGGCCATCCGGCTGGCAGCAAAAGGGGGCGTCCCACAGCTGTACCGCCTCCCTAAGCTCACCGAGGCGGTGGGGCTGATGCGCGGCCGCCTCCCCCCCGTCGACCGGGTCATCGGGCTCGATCCCGAGTCGGAGTTCCTGTTCGTCACGACGGCCAAGCAGGAGCTGCTGGCGCTCGATCTGGGCAGCGGGCGGGTCGACACCGTGGCGACCGGAATCGCCCAGGCGGCCCTCGGCCCCGACGGCACCCTGTACGCCGTGGACGGCAAGCGCCGAGTGATCTCGCTCTCGCGGCGCACGCGGTTCACCTGGCCGCAGCCCCTCGCGGGCGTGCCGCGCGACCTGTTCGGGTCCACCGACCAACGTCTCGTCGCCGTGATTCCGCAGGACCCGCCCCGGTTACTCACCGCTGCCGCAGACCAGCCGCCGGCGGTCCGTCAGGTTTCCGCCGGGGGCGACGTCGCGGCGACGCGCTGGGGCGACCTCGTCGCGATCGCGAGCGACTCGGGCGTGGCGTTGTACGATCCGCTGGGGCGGCGCGAGCCGGCCTTTGTCCGGCTGCCGGACCAGCCGCGCGCCCTGGCCTTCTCGCCGTCGGGACATCGCATCTACGTGGCGCGCCGCTCCGCGCTCGGACTCGCGGTGCTGGACCGCTACGAGCGCAAGGAGCTCGACGGCGTCGCGCTCCCCGGCCCCGCCGCCGCGCTGCGCGTCGATCCGCTGGGTCGCTGGCTGCTCGCGCGCCCGGTGCTGGACGACTCCGCGTGGATAGTGGACCTGCCGATCAAACGGCACACGGGTGGGGTCGCGACCAGCTGGCAGACCGACCTCCCCGCCGTGTCTCCCGACGGCGTGCTGCTGCTCCGTCGCGGGGACGCCGTGGTGGCGATGCGCCCCGACTCCCTGACCGAGACGGGACGCGTGGAGCGCGGCGCCGCGGATCTCTGGGTGCTCTCGACTTGGCTGCCGCGCGGCGTCGCGCCCGCGAGTCAGGCGGCACTCGCAGCCGATAGCGGAGTGGCAGGCGCGGAAGGTCCCCTGTACGTGCAGGTCTCGACGTCGCGGAACCCCGATTGGTCGGGCCGTCTGGCGCAGGATCTGGCGCGCGCCGGCCTCGCCGCGCGGGTGCTGCCTCCCCAGAGCGCCGACGACGGGTATCGGGTCGTGCTCGGGCCCTACGCGACGCGCGAGCAGGCTGAGGCGATCGGACGCAAATTGGGCCGGCCCTTCTGGATCTACCAACCCGGCCAGTGACCGCGCGCCAGCTGCCGCTCTCGCGGCTCGGCCACTTGGTTCCGCCGCTGGTCGAAGCGCAGGCGCTGGTCGCGCTCGTCCCCGCGACGGCCGACCTCGTGTGGGCGGCGAAAGTCGCGTGGGACATCGCGCGCATCGCGGCGCGGGGCGGCCGGCGCGTGGCCCTGGTGGACCTCTCCGTCGAGGAGCCGGCGCTCCATCAGTCGGTGGGGCTCACGCCCAGCGACGGGATCGTGGACGCCTTCGAGTACGGCGTGTCACTGTCCAAAGCCGCGCACGAGGTGGACGGGGTGTTCTTCATCGCCGCGGGCTCCTATACCGCGAGCACCGGGGACCTGTACGCCCACCCGCGTTGGCGGAAGCTGCAGGCCGGCTTCCGCTCCGAGGGCGCCTTGCTGCTGCTGTTCGTCTCGGCGGCGGGGCTCGCCAAACTCTCCGCCGTGGCCGACGGGGCGATCGTGCTCGCCCCCGAGGGATTCGACGACGGCTCCGCGGTGGCGACCGATATCGCAGCGGCCCAAGAGCGCGGGACACCCCTGCTGGGCGTGGCGCGCGACCGCTGGATGCCCGTGCCCGTATCCGTTCCGCCCCCCGTCGAACCCGCGCTGCTGCCGCGCCCATCCAACCGGCGAGCCGCCCGGGCGGCCCTGGTGACCCTCGTCCTGGCCGGCGCCGCCGTGGGCGGGTGGGCATTGTTCGCGACGGCCCGAGAATCGCTCCTGGGAGGGGCGGGAGGCGGGAGCGCGCGCGGGCGGGCGTCCGCCGCCTCCACACGTCCTTCCCGCCCCACCCCTGCTCCGGCCCCGGCCCCGGCCCCGGCCCCCCCCGCTGCAACCCCGCCCGCGCGGGCCGCTCGAGCCGACACGCTCGCCTGGACGATTCGGCTCGCGGCATACGGAACGCTCGATAAGGCCCTCGCGCACGCGGACCGCCTGACCGCGCAGGCGGGGATCAGCGCGCTGGTGACGCCGGTCCCGCAGAGCGCCGCTGGCACCGTGTGGTACCGGGTGGTGGCCGGCTCCTATGCGACGCGCGAGGCTGCGGCCGCCGGGCGCCGAGCGCTGTGGCGCCGGGGCGCCGCGCCGCGCGGCACCGGCGACTTGCTGCGCGCACCGTACTCGTTTGCGCTCGCGGCAAACACGTCGGTGGAGACCCTCCGGGCCCGCGGCCTGCCCGCGGTGCGCGGCCGTTTCCTCGGCGCGTTCGAGACGCCGGAGCAAGCCGCCTTCACCCGGGCGGCCCTGACGCGCGCCGGTGTGCGCGCCACTCTTCTCCCACGTGTGGGGACCACGCAATGAGATTGAGCCGGCTGGAGCTGTCGGGCTTCAAATCGTTCGCAGGCGCGGTGGAGCTGCCCTTCGAGCAAGGCGTGACCGCGATCGTCGGCCCCAACGGCTGCGGCAAGTCGAACATCTCGGACGCCGTCCGCTGGGTGCTCGGGGAGCAGTCCCCGCGCCTGCTGCGCGGCGGGAAGATGGAAGACGTCATCTTCCAGGGCTCCACGGGGCGCCGGCCGGTGAACGTGGCCGAGGTCTCCCTCGTGTTCGACAACTCGGACGGCACACTGCCCATCGCGTACCAGGAGGTCGTGGTGACGCGCCGGTTGTCGCGCTCCGGCCAGAGCGAGTACCTGCTGAACGGCTCGCCGGTCCGGCTGCGCGACATCCAGGACTTGCTGCGGGGCACCGGGCTCGGCGCTGACGCCGCCGTCGTGATGGAAGCGAAGATGATCGAGGCGCTGCTCTCCGAGAAGGCCGAGGAGCGGCGCGCGCTGTTCGAGGAAGCGGCCGGCATCGGGCTGTATCGCGACCGCAAGCAGAGCACCGAGCGCCGGCTCGAGGAAACGGCGGCGGACGTCGCGCGGCTCGAGGACCTGATCAGCGAGGTGCAGACGCAGGTCCGCAGTCTCGCCCGCCAGCGCGGCAAAGCCGAGCGCTACGGCAAGATGGTCGAAGAGCGGTTCGGCATCGCCCTCACGCTGGTGCGGCGCGAGCTGGAGGACTTCGACCTGACGCTCGGCGGCCTGGGCGTGCGGGCGCGCGAGCTGGCGGAGGCCCTCCCCGCCGCTCGCGCCCGCCTCAGCGACGCGGAGCGCGGGCGCGAGTCGCGGGCGCAGGCGCGCCACACGGCGGAGGCGCGCCGCACCGAGGTGGAGCGCCGCCTGGCCGACGCGAAGGTGGAGGTGGGCCGGCTGGAGAGCGACGTCGCGCTGGCGGCGGAGCGGCTTGGGAACGCGGCCCAGCGCCGCCACACCGCGGCCGAGGAGCGCGGGCAGGCCGAGCGGCGCGCCGCTCAGGCGGAGCGGGAGCGCGAGGCGGCGTCAGCGGAATGCGCCGCCGCGGAGCGCGACCTCGCCGCCGTGCAGGGCGAGTTGAGCGCGCGCACGGCGAGCGAGCAGGACGTGCGCACCCGGTTGGCGGCGCAGCGCAGCGCGGTGCGCGAGCTGGAGGAGGCGCTGCAGCGCCAGGCGGAGTCGGCGCGGGCGCTCGAGGGCGAGCGCGCCGCCCTCGAGCGCGAGGGCGCCGAGCTGCGCGAGCAATTGGCCCGCGCGACGGGCGAGCGCCGGGCCCGGGAGGCGGCGGCGCAGGCGGCAGCGGGCGATGCCGACGCGGCCGCGCAGAACGCGGCGCGCGGCGCCCAGGCCGCCGTGCGCGCCATCGAAGCGCTGCAGCACGCCCGCCGGCGTGTGGCGGCGCTCCAAGAGCAGGAGATGCGCACGCGCTCGGCACGGCGCCACACGGAAGCGGCCCTGGCCCAGCTGACGGCGCGACGCGATGCCCTCGCCGAGCTCGACCACGAGCGCGTGGGCCTCGCCCCCGCCGCGCAGGCGCTGCTCAAGGCCAAGGACCGGTTCGGTTACGCGGTGATCGGCCCGCTCGCTGACTTCGTCCGCACCAGCCGCCGCGACGCGGAGCTCGCCGAGCGCCTGCTGGGGGAGTGGTTGCACGCGGTGCTGGTGCGCGACGCCGGGGCCGTCGACGAGATCCGGACCTGGCACGCCGAGACCCAACCGGGCCCGCTCGTCCTGCTGCCCTGTGTCCCCGGGCCACGGCTCGCTGCCGACGGCCATCCCCTGAAAGACGAGCTGCGGGTGGACGGGCCGGCGGCTGCGTGGGTGCGCGCGCTGCTCGCCGGCCACGAAGTGCTCGACGACGGCCGGTCGCTGCGCCGCGCCAACGGCGCCGTCTTCCTGGACGGCGGACCAGCGGGTGAGGGAGCCGGTGGCGGACCCCTGCAGCGGCGCGCCGAGCTCGAGTCCCTGGAGCAGGAGGTCCGGGACGCCGAGGCCGCGCGCGGCCGCGCCACGACCGAGCTCGAAGCGGTAGGCAAAGAGCTCACGGCGGCGGAAGCGACGTTTGCGGAGGCCGGCCAGGCGGCGGAGCGGGCCCGCCACGCCGAGCTGGAGGCCGGCGCCGAAAAGGGCGAGGCCGAGCGGGCAGTGATCCACGCGCGCCGCGAAGCCGAAGAGGCGGGCGTGCAGGCCGAGCGGCTCACGCGCCGACTCGCCGAGGTCGAGACCCGGCTCGGCGCCCTGCACGCGGAGCTGCAAGAGCGGGAGCTGGAGCGGGTGCGCGCCGGCGAGCGGCTCGGCGCCGAGCGCGCGGCCCTCGCCGATCTGGAGGCACAGCAGGAGGCCGCGCGCGAGCAACGGGTGCGGTGGCAGGTGGAAGCGGCGCAGGTGGAGGCGCGGCTCGCCGCGGCCCGGGAACGGGTCGAGCGCGCGGCGGCCGACGCGGGCGCGTCGCGCGAGCAGGCGGCGGCGCGCGCTGAGGAAATCGCGCGCATCGAGCGCGACAGCGCCGCCCTCACCGGCCAGCGGGCCCAGTGGGAAGACGCGCTGCAGGAACGGCGGCTGTCGCTGGTCGAGTTGGAGGCTGCCGCGAAAGACGCCGAGGCGCACGTGGGGCTGGGCGAAGCCGACGTCGCTCAAGCCGAAGGCGCGCTCGACCAGGCCCGCAAGGCACTCCAGGCGCTGGGCGAGGAGGAGCACCGCCTGCAGCTCGAGCGCACCGAAGTCGAGGGCCGGAAGCGCGGGCTGGTCGAGCGCGTGGAAACCGAATGGCGCAAGCCCCTCGACGAACTGCTCGCACAGGCACCCGAGGTGGCGGGCGACCTCGACTGGTTGCGCCAGGAGAACGAGCGACTGAGAGGCGCGATCGACGCGGTGGGCCCCGTGAACGCCCTGGCCGTCGAGGAGCACGGCGACGAGGTCAAACGGCTCGAGTTCCTCATGACCCAGCGGGACGACCTCGTCGCGGCGCGGAACGCCCTGCAGCAGGCGGCGCGCGAGATCGACCAGACGGCCAAGGCGCTGTTCCTCGAGTCGTTCGGCAAGGTGCGCGACAACTTCCGCACCGTCTTCCAGACGCTGTTCGGCGGCGGCGAGTGCGACGTTCGGCTCGCCAACGAGGACGAGCCGCTCGAGAGCGAGATCGAGATTCACGCGGCGCCGCGCGGCAAACGCACCCAGCGCATCCACCTGCTCTCCTCCGGCGAGCGCACCCTGGTGGCGGTGTCGCTGCTCTTCGCGATCTTCCTCACGAAGCCCAGCCCCTTCTGCCTGCTGGACGAAGTCGACGCGCCGCTCGACGACGCCAACGTGGGCCGCTACGTGCGGCTCCTCGCCGAGTTCAAGGATCAGACCCAGTTCATCGTGATCACGCACAACCCGCGCACGATGCAGGCGGCAGACGCCGTGTACGGGGTCACGATGCAGGAACCCGGAGTCTCCACGATCGTCGGCGTGCGGCTCGGCCAGATGGAACAGGTGTAGCCACGGTGGGCCGGTCCCTCCGGCTGGCGGGGGGCGGGGGGGGGGTCGTAGTTCTGCTCTGGCTCACGCTCACGGCGGGCCTCGCAGCGCAGCGGCCCGCCGTTTCTCCCGCCCTGCCCCGCGCCTGGACGCAGGACACGACGATCTCCGTCTGGCTGTTCGCCCGGCCCGGCGTATCGCTCGCCGCGGTGGCCGACCGCGCCACCGCGCTCGGCGCCCGCGTCCGAATGCGCAGCCGCTGGCTCCACGCCGTCAGCGTGGACGCCCCGACCGCCGCCCTCCGCCTCCTCGCCCGCGACCCCGGCCTGCGGCGCATCCAGCCCCTCGGCCGCTTCCGGCTGCCGCCCGGCCGGCCCGACCCCGCGCGGATCGCCCCCGCAACAGCTGTCGTCTGCGACGCCGTAGGCGATCCCACCTACGGCCCGTCCGAAATGCCGTACCGCCAGCTCCATCTCCGGCCCCTCAGCGACGCGGGCGTGGACGGCGCCGGCGTCCGCATTGGTATTCTCGATACCGGCTTCGACACGCAGAACCCCGCGTTCACCGGGATCACGGTCACGGCGCAATACGACTTCGTGTTTCGCGATACCGTGGTCCGCAACGACTCGGCGGACGGCGCCAGCGACGCCCATTCGCACGGCACCGCGACGTGGTCGTTGTTCGCGGGCGACGTCCCGGGCCGCCTCCGCGGCGTCGCGCGCGGCGCGACCTACCTGCTCGCCAAGACCGAGGACGTGCGCTCCGAAATGCGGGTGGAGGAGGACAACTACGTCGCCGCCCTCGAATGGGCCGATTCGATCGGCGTGGATCTCGTGTCCTCGAGCCTCGGCTACCTCGTGTTCGACAACGGCTTCAGCTACCTGCCCTCCCAGCTCAACGGCGATGTGGCGGTGACGACCGTCGCCGCCGATCTGGCGGCCCAGCGGGGCATCCTCGTCGTCACCGCCGCGGGCAACTCGGGCCCGGGATTCCGGACCCTGGGGACACCGGCGGACGGCGACTCGGTCCTGGCGATCGGAGCCGAGGATTCGCTGGGGAACATCGCCGCGTTCTCGTCCCGTGGACCGACCGCCGACGGTCGCTTGAAGCCCGATTTCACCGCCCCCGGCGTGGACGTGTGCGTCGTGGTGGGTTCAGGCTCGGTGAGCCGCTTGAACGGCACGTCGTTCGCCACGCCGCTCATCGCCGCGAGCGCGGCGCTGGTCAAGCAACTGCACCCCGGGCTCACGCCCGTGCAGCTGCGCGCGGCGTTTCGCGCGACGGCGACGAACCGCGCCGCGCCCGACTCGGTGCGGGGCTGGGGGCGGCCCGACGTCGCCGCATCCGCCGTCTTCCCGAACGGCGTCGTCGCGAACGCTCCGCTCGCCGGGCTGCTCACCTCGATCACACCCACGTTCACCTGGTCGGCGGGCGGCGT
Organism: Gemmatimonadales bacterium; assembly: GCA_036004985.1. Lineage (GTDB taxonomy): Bacteria > Gemmatimonadota > Gemmatimonadetes > Gemmatimonadales > GWC2-71-9 > 20CM-2-65-7. Next base: position 31,451 of record DASYQX010000030.1, on the reverse strand, counting down.
CCCGCCCTCCGCCATGCCGGTCGCCTACCGGCTGCGGCTGGCGCGCGACACCGGGATCGCCACGCCGTTCGTGGACACGACCCTGGCGAACGGCCAGACGTACGACCTCCCCCGCGCCGTGAAGCCCGGGGCGCCGATCTTCTGGCGCGTGGATGCGACCGCGGCGACGGGCGAAACGGCGAGCACGGGACGGATCGGCCCGCTCGACGTGCCGCAGTGGGCCACGCTGACCTCGCTCAGCGACCCTGGCGGGTCGGTGACCGACTCGACGCAGCCCACCTTCACCTGGACGTCGCCCGCCATCGCGGCGCCCCCCGGACCGTTCAGCTACGACCTCTTCGTGCAGCGTGTCGGCGATCCGTTCCCCGAGTTCGGCGCCGGCGGGCTCACGGCGATGAGCTTCCGGATCCCGCAGGCGCTGGAGCGCAACGCCGAATACCGCTGGTTCCTGGTCGTGCACGCGGGCGCCGACACGAGCCTGGCCCCGAGTCTGGGGTCGTTCCTGGTGGTCGACGGCGGCGTGCCGGCGGCGACCCTGCTGTACCAGAACTTCCCCAACCCCTTCCCCGGCGCCGGCCGCGACTCGACCTGCCTCTGGTTCGACCTCGCCACCACTGGGCTCGTCGAGCTCGAGATCCTCGACTTGCGGGGCAACCGGCTGCGCCGGTTCATTCCCGGTGCCGATTTCCCGCCCATTTTGACGGCGGGCCGTTACGGCCGCGGCCTGCCGGGGGGGGGGGGCGGGACCTGCGATCCGCGTCTCATGTGGGATGGCCGCGCCGACAATGGACGCCTGTTGCCGACGGGCGTGTATCTCTACAAGCTCAAGGCGCCCGGCATCGTGCTGTTCAAACGCATCGTCTTCCGCGGAAGGTGAAATGGACCTCGTGACTGTCGGCACCGGCACCGTCGCTCCTTCGGCCCGCCGCACCTGCGCCTGCCACTGGGTGGCGCGCGGGGACCTCCGCGTGTTGCTCGACTGCGGCAACGGTGCGCTGCACCGGCTCGCTGAATTCGGGCTGCCGTGGCAGCAGGTGAGTCATGTGGTGCTGTCGCACTTCCATCCCGACCACTGGGGCGAGCTGCCAATGCTCGTGTACGCGCTCAAGTACACGACCACCCCCGCGCGCACCGAGCCGCTCGTGATCCTCGGGCCGCGCGGCGTGGTGCAGCTGCTCCGCGCCCTGGCCGAAGGGTACGGCGACTGGCTGCTCGACCCCGGCTTCCCGATCGGGATCCTCGACGTGCGCGACGGCGAGCCGTTCCCGCTGAACGCGGAGGTGAGCCTCGACACCTTCCCCGTGCCCCACACCACGGAGAGCGTGGCGCTCTCGCTCACGGCGCCGGAAGGACGGCTGGTATACACGGGCGACACCGGGCAGAGCGACGAGCTGGCGCGCTGGGCCGCCGGCTGCGACGTGCTGCTCGCCGAGTGCTCACTCCCCGAGTCGATGGCGATGGACATCCACCTCACGCCCGAGCGGGCGGGCGACTTAGCGCGGGATGCCAAGGCGAAACGGCTAGTCTTGACGCACTTCTATCCTCCGGTAGAGACTTCGGACCCGGCCAAGCTGGCGGGAACGCGGTTCAAGGGTCCGGTAACGGCCGCGAAGGATGGCGACCGGTTCAGCATCGGACAGGGAGGCAAGTAGTCGTGCTCATCGTGATGCGGCATGGGGCCACGCCTGAGGAACTGAACAAAGTCGTCTCTGTCATCGAGGAGATGGGCTATCAGGCTCGTCCCATGCCCGGCGCGCAGCGCACCGCCGTCGGGCTCGTCGGCAACGACGGGCGCGTCGACGCGTCACGGCTCGAGGGCCTTCCCGGCGTCCAGGAAGTCATCCACGTCTCCAAGCCCTACAAGCAGGTAAGCCGCGAGTGGAAGACCGAGCCGACGGTCGTGCGGCTACCGGGCGGCGTGCAGGTCGGAGGAACGGATGTGGTGGCGATCGCCGGCCCCTGTTCGGTCGAGACCGAGCGGCAGATCGTCGAGGCGGCGCGCCTCGTGAAGGACGCCGGGGCGGTGATCCTGCGCGGCGGCGCCTGGAAACCGCGCAGCTCGCCGTACTCGTTCCAGGGGCTCGGCCGCCCGGGCCTGAAGCTCCTCGCCCGGGCCCGCGACGAGACGGGACTGTTGATCTGCACCGAGGCGATGGACGAGAGCGGCCTCGGCTGGGTCTCGGAGATGGCCGACATCGTCCAGATCGGCGCCCGGAACATGCAGAATTTCGCGCTGCTCAAGGTCGCGGGCCGCTGCGGTAAGCCGGTGCTGCTCAAGCGGGGCATCAGCGCCACGATCACCGAGCTGCTGCTCTCGGCCGAGTACCTCCTCGCCGAAGGCAACCACGAGGTGATTCTGTGCGAGCGCGGCGTGCGCGGCTTCGATGCGACGACGCGCAACATCTTCGACCTCACCGCGATCCCGGTGGTGCACAAGCTCTCGCACCTGCCGATCATCGCCGATCCCTCGCACGGCACCGGCCTGCGCGACAAGGTCATTCCGATGGCCCGCGCGGCGGTCGCCGCCGGGGCCGACGGCATCATGGTGGAGGTGCACCCCAACCCCGAAGAGGCGCTGTCTGACGGCGCGCAGACGCTGTTCCCGGAGCAGTTCGCCCAGCTGATGCGCGAGGTGCGGATCATCGCGGAAGCGATCGGGCGTCGAGTGGCGGAGCCAGCGGCGGTGGGGGCGTGAAGGTCGGAACGTTGGAACGTTGGAAAGTTGGAATGATCGCACTCGTTCCAGCGTTCCAACTTTCCAACCTTCCAGCGCAGGACCCGGGACCGATCCTGGACCGGGCGTCCGCGGTTTACCAGACGATCCGCACTCTCTCGGCGGACTTCGTGCAAATCGTCGCGAACCCCTTGATCGGCGCGCCCGACACGACGCGCGGCAAGCTGTACCAGATGCGGCCCAGTCACTTCGCGATGCGGTTCTCACAGCCCCGCGGCGACCGCATCGTGGCCGACGGGCGGCATCTCTGGCTCTACACGCCCAGCTCGACCCCCGGTCAGGTGATCCGCACCGGGATCCCCAGCACCGGCACCACCGGCCCCAACCTGATCGGGCAGTTCGTGGAGCGGCCGCGCGAGCGGTACCGCGCGCGCTACCTGCGCGCCGATTCGCTGGCGGATGGCTTGGCCGACGTGGTCGCGCTGGTTCCGCGCGCGACCGATCTGCCCTACTCGGAAGCGGTGGTGTGGATCGACCGGGACGACGGGCTGATACGAAGGATCGAGCTGGTGGAAACGTCGGGCCAACGCCGCAGCGTGGCGCTGCGGAATCTCGCGGTCAACCGCGGCGTCCCTTCCCGCGAGTTTGTGTTCGCGCCACCGGCCGGATCACGAGTGGTAGATCAGTAGCCAGCGCCTCGGCGACCCGCGCGGCCGTCGCTTCGTCCATCCCCCGCTTCTCCGCCAACTCCAGCGCCGCGCGCCCCAGCGCACGGTACAGCTTCGCATCGTCGAGGGTCAGGGACTCGAGGTGCCGCGCGATCGTCGCCGTGTCGCCACGGGCCACGGGGCCGGTGAGCGCGTCGCGCGGCTCGGCGCGGCTCAGATTCTCGAACGTGCCCTCCACCAGCGGCCGCAGCGCCGCCCAGGCGTCCGCGTCCGACAGGCCGGCATGACGCAGTAAGCGCTGCGCCACCGCCTCCACGACCACCAAGTAGTTCGACGCGAACACCGCCCCGGCATGGTAGATCGGTTTGGCCTTCGTGGGGATGTGGAACGGCCGCATCCCGAGGTCCCGGGCGAGCCGCTCCCCGGCCTCGACGGCGCGCGGCATCCCCTCGACCGCGGCCCACGCGCCCTTGAGGCGGGCCGGCGCCTGCTCGGGCTCGGCGATCGTTTGCAGCGGATGGAGCGACCCCAGCGCCGCCCGGCTGGTCACCAACGGACTGAGCGCCTCCTGGCCCTGCGCGCCCGAGAGGTGGAGCACGACGTGGCTCTCGCCGATCGCGCGCGACGCGGCCAGCGACTCGGCGAGCGGGCGGACGCCGTCGTCCCGCACGGCGAGAATGACGACGCCCGCCTGGGCGAGCCAGGCGGGCGGCGAGACCCCATCTCCGACGCTCAGCGTGAGGGGTGCCGGCACGCTCTTCTTGCGGCGCCCGTGGAGGTAGACCGTGTAGCCGGCCCGCGCCAGCGCCAACGCCAACCCGACGCCCGCCCGGCCGGGGCCGATCACGCCGACCGCCGGCCGGGAGGCCGCCAAGGTCACTGATTGCGGACCGGCGCCGGCGTCACGACTTGGGCCAACAGATCCTGCGGCGACTTGGCCCGCTGCGCGAGCGTCAGCGCCCGCTGCACCTGACGGTCGTCCGCCATGCGGCGGCGGAACTCGGCGGGACGCCCGAACGCGTAGCGTGCCGCCTCATAGGTCAGCTCCTGCGCGATCAGCGACCGGGCTCCCGCCACGATCGAGTCGGGCACCACCGCGCCCTTCGCGCGGATGCGCCGCAACACTTCGTCCACCATGCCGTCGGTCACCGTGAAGTTCGGCGCCGGCAGCCGCCGCCCCTCTTTGAGCTCGAGGGCGTAGCTGGTGAGCGCGTCCCGGAACACGGGGATCTTGTTGCCCAGCCCGCGGGTGAAGGCGCGCTCGGCGGCCGTGAAGGTATCGGGCGCGACGAACATGTCGGGCCGGATGCCGCCGCCGCCGTACACGATGCGGCCGCCATCGGTGTGGAACACCGGCATCGAATCGACCTTGACCGTGTCCTGACCGCGCTGCGCCGCCAGCACCTGCGCCTCCTGTTCGGCCTCCGTGCGCGTCACGCGCTGGATCGTCCGGCCGCTCGGCGTATACCAGCGGGCCGTCGTCAGCTTGAGTCCCGACTCCGGCGTCAGACGCCAGAACGACTGCACCAATCCCTTGCCGAACGTCGGCGTGCCGATGAGCACGGCGCGGTCATGGTCCTGCAACGCCCCCGCGATGATCTCCGCCGCGCTCGCCGAGCCGCCGTTGACCAGGACGACGATGGGCAGGCCCGCCCACCGCTGCGCCTTCGAGTCGCGAAACTCGCGGCTCGAGCCGGGCGCCCGGCCGCGCGTCGCAACAATCTCCTTCCCGGGGTCCAGGAACAGGTCCGACACCGCCACCCCCTGATCCAGCAGCCCGCCGGGGTTGCCCCGCAGGTCGAACACGAGCGACTTCATCCCCAGCTTCAGGAGCGAGTCGACCGCCAGCGTCACGTCCTGCGCCGACGTCTCATTCACAGGGTTGAGCGAGATGTAGCCCACGTGCTGGTCGAGCATGATCGCGATCTGGACCGAGCGGATGTGGATCGTGGCCCGGGTGATCTTGAAGGTGATCGGCTGATCCACGCCCACGCGCCGGATCGCCAACTCGGCCACGGTGCCCGCTGGGCCGCGCAGCTCCTTTACCGCCTGGTCCTGCTTCCACCCCTCCGTGGGCCGGCCGTCGAGCGCGACGATGCGGTCGGCGGTCTGGATGCCGGCCCGCTCCGCGGGCGTGTCGGGCAGCGCCCCCACGACGGTGATCCACCCGTCGCGCACGTCGATCTGGATACCAAGCCCGGTGTAGTTCCCGGTCGTCGCCTCCGTGAGCCCGCGGAAGTCCTCCGGCTTCAGATACACGGAGTAGGGATCACCCAGCTGGTCGAGCAGCCCGTCGATCGCCATCTGGTACAGCCGGCGCTCGTCGAGCGAGTCGACATAGTAATCGGAGACGTGGGCGAGCACGTCGTCGAACAAGCGGGCCTGCTGGTAGACGGAGCCGACAGGCTCGGTCTCGCGCTGCAGGAACCACGCGCCGCTGGCGAGCGCGGCGACGGCGACGACGGCAACCACGGCTATCTTGTGACGCATCATGAGACGCCCCGTAGTGAAGGTGCAGTCACCGCGGCGACTTCCCGCCAGGCGGCGGCCTGCACGACTTGCTTCGACTGACTCGCATCGATGTGCACGATCCCGGGCCCGGTGGCCGCGCGGTAGGCCTGCCGCACCCGCTCGTGGAACGCGTCGTCCTGCCCCTCCAAGCGATCCTGCTCCTTCCGCGCCCGGCGTTGCCGCTCCCGCCCGACACCTACCGGCACGTCGAGCACAAGCGTGAGATCGGGCACCAGCCCGCCGGTGGCCAAGCGTAACGCCGCTTCGACCTCGGCGCGGGGCAGCCCGCGCCCCGCCACCTGATAGGCCAGCGTGGACAGGTCGTAGCGGTCCGCCAGAATCACCTGCCCCTCCGCGAGCGCGGGCCGGACCACGCGATCCACCAGCTCGGCGCGCGCCGCAAGGAACAGGAACAGCTCGGCTGCGGGCGTGATGTCATGCTTCGATTTCAGGGCCAGCTTGCGCGCCGCCTCGGCCACCGGCGTGCCGCCAGGCTGCCGCACCGTCAGCACCCGGCGACCGTCCGCCAAGAGCTGCGCCGCCAGCCACCGGATCAGCGTGGACTTCCCCGCCCCCTCCGGCCCTTCGACCACAATGAACACGGCTTAGCCGAGCGTGATGATCGGGCTGGCCGATCCCTTTTTCATGCCGTCGTAGATGCGGGCGTTGATCTTGGCCATCAACTTCTCGAAGTTCGACTGCGCGGCCACCATTTGCTGGTACACCGGATTTCCCTGTACGCTCTGCAACGCCCGATCGTACTGCTCCACCTGTTCCTTGGTGGGCTCCTTTCCTGCTTGGGCCGCCTTCTCGATCTCCTGAGCCAGGCGCTCCCCCTCGGCGAGGACTTTCTGTACCTCCGGGTCCTCCCGCAGCCGGTCGCTGGCGCGCCGCAGCGCCTTGTACTCCTCGGTCTGGCCCAACAGCCGCCCCAGCTCCTCCGCCTTGTCCTCGAGCACTCACCCCTCCCGGGGAAACGCCAACGCGTAACGTGGGCGGCCGAACAGGTCATTGTGAATCGTGATCCGCGCCCAGCCACACTCGCGGGCCAGCGCGCGCACAGCGGCGTCACGCCGCTCGTCGATCTCTAGCGCCAGGATCCCGCCCGGCTCGAGCAGCGCCGCCGCGCCGGCGAGCAGCCGCCGCGTCGCGGCCAGCCCATCGGGACCGCTCTCGAGCGCTTCACGCGGCTCGAACTGCTTGACGGCCGGGTCGAGCCCCCCGTATTCCGCCGCACTAAGATAAGGCGGGTTCGACACAATTACCCGATATCGCGCCCCGTCCTCGCCCAGGGGGCCGAGCAGGTCGCCCTCCCGAACCTCAACGGGCGTTGGCGGTTGCACGAGCGCCGCGTTCTTGCGGGCCAGCACGACCGCCTCCGGGGACCGCTCGACCGCAATCACGCGATCGAAGCGGCCTTCCGTCGCGAGCGCCAGCGCGATGCAGCCGCAGCCGGTGCCGACGTCCGCGGCGATGCCCCCCCCCCCCCCAGGCCCCGCGGTGAGCGCGAGGTCGACCAACCCCTCCGTCTCGGGCCGCGGGATGAGGGCGCGCCGGTCGATGTTCAGGTCGAGCGAGCGGAAGCCCACGCGGCCGACGGCGTAGGCGAACGGAACGCCGCGTTCCAGCTCAGTAAGAGCGGCGCGGAATCGCTCGATCATGGCTGGCGGCTTCGGTTCGTCGCGGCGCAGCCACGCTTCACCGACAGTCAGGCCCGACAGTGCCGCCCAGACCGCCGCAGCTGTTGTTTGACCGCCGCCGTTGCTGGTTGACCGCCGCTCAGACACTGACGCGTTCTTTCTCCCCGGCGAGCTTCAGCGCGGCGATCAAGTCATCGAGCTTCCCGTCCAACACCCCCGTGAGGTTGTGCACGTTGTAATTGATCCGGTGATCGGTCACCCGGTTCTGGGGAAAGTTGTAGGTGCGGATCTTCGCGGAGCGGTCGCCGGTGCCGACCATGGCGCGCCGCTCGCGGGATCGGGCGGCCTCCTGCTCCGCCACCATCCGGTCGAGCAGCCGCGACCGCAGGATGTCGAGCGCCTTGATCTTGTTCTGGAGCTGCGATTTCTGGTCCTGGCACTTCACCTCGAGGCCGGTGGGCAGGTGCGTCACCCGCACGGCGCTGTCGGTCGTATTGACGCTCTGACCTCCCGGCCCGCCGGAGCGAAACACGTCGATGCGCAGGTCTTTGTCCTCGATCTTGACGTCGACGTCTTCGGCTTCCGGGAGGACGGCGACGGTCGCCGCCGAGGTGTGGATCCGGCCTTGGGCCTCGGTGGCTGGCACACGCTGCACGCGATGGACGCCGGACTCGTAACGCAGGGTGCCGTACACTTTGGGGCCGCGCGCCGCGAAGATCGCTTCTTTCAGGCCGCCGAGGTTGCCCTCGGAGAGGGCGAGGATCTCGACCTTCCAGCCGCGCCGCTCACAGAACCGGGTGTACATGCGGAACAGGTCGGCCGCGAACAGGGCGGCTTCGTCCCCGCCGGTGCCGGCGCGGATTTCCACGATGGCGTCGCGGTCGTCGAGGGGATCGGCCGGAGTGAGAAGCTCGGCGAGCTGGGCCTGGAGGCGCTCGATCTCGGGCTGCAGGCGCTCGACGTCGGCCCGCGCCAGCTGGGACAGATCGGGGTCTTTGTCGGCCAGGACTTCACGCGCCTGCGCGAGGTCGGCCTCGAGGCGTTCCAGCTTCGCGTGCGTTTGCCGGATGGCGTCGAGTCGCGCGTGCTCGCGGCCCAGCTGCTTCAGCTTGGCCGGATTCCGCGCGGTCTCGGGGTCGGCCAGCTGGCGGGCGACCTCCTCCGCCCGCGCGAGCGCTTGGCGGAGTCGGGCCTCCAAGGGTCAGCTCCCTTTGGTGCTCGCGTCTGTCCCGTACTTCTGGCGGAACCGCTCCACGCGCCCGGCCGTGTCCACCAGCTTCTGCTTGCCGGTGAAGTAGGGGTGGCAGCGCGCGCAGATCTCGACGTGGATGACGGGGACGGTGGAGCGCGTGATGAAGTTGTTGCCGCACGCGCACTGCACGGTGGCCCGCTGGTATTTCGGGTGAATTCCGGGTTTCACTGCAATCGATCCTTGCCCTAAAGTCGAACGGCACGAAGTGGGGAAATATAACGGGGACAGGAAGTTGTGGGCAAGCCGCGGGGTTTTGGTGTGTCGTGCGGGACGAGGAGCCGGACGTCCTCGTGGCGCCCCTCGATCATGTCCGAACACTCGACTGGTCTCAGATCCGGCACCTCCTCCTCGCCGTCGAGATCCTGGGTCCGTCGTCACTCCGCTACGACCGGTTCACGAAGCGCCGGCTGTACCAGGAGCAGGGCGTGCCGCTGTACTGGATCGTGGACGGCGACGCACGGTTCGTGGAGGTGTGGCGGCCCGAGGATCGGTTTCCGGCGGTCGAGCGGGAGCGGCTGGTGTGGCATCCGGCGGGTGCCGAGGTGCCGTTCACGGTCGAGCTGGCGGACCTGTTCCGGCCGATCTAGCAGCATTGATGGGCCCTGGTGCAGCGAGAAGGAGCCCGCGTCCTGCCCGAATTTGACACAACCCTAATACACGCCTAAGCTTGCCCATCCCGAAACACCCTTGCCCAAGGGGGGGAGACCCCGAGTGTCGGCAGCAGTCGTGCTCCAGAAAGTGCCGCTGTTCAGCCAGCTCGCCCCTCCCGAGCTGCAGCGGGTCGTCGAGGTCGCCCGCGAGCGCAGTTACCCCAAGAACTCCGTCATCCTGTTCGAAGACGACCCCGGCGACGCGCTCTACGTCGTCGCCAAGGGCCAGGTGAAGGTCGTCCTGATCGGCGAAGACGGTCGCGAGGTCATTCTCTCCGTGCTGGGCGAGGGAGAATTCTTCGGCGAGATGGCCCTGATCGACGACGAGCCCCGCTCGGCGCACGTGATCGCGATGGAAGACTCGACGCTCATCGTGCTGCGCCGCGAGGACTTCCAGGGCATCCTCACCCACACCCCCGGCATCGCGCTCGCCCTGCTGCGCGAGCTTTCCCGCCGCCTGCGCCGCGTGGACGAAAAGGTCGGCAGTCTCGTGCTGCTCGACGTCCACGGCCGCGTCGCTCAACTGCTGCTCGAGCTGGCCGACGAAACCGACGGCCAGAAAATCACGCGCCGGCTCACCCACCACACCATCGCGCAGATGATCGGCTCGTCACGCGAGACCGTGTCCCGCACGATGCGCGAGTTCGTCGACAAGGGACTGATCGACGTCAGCCGCAAGGACATCCTGATCCGCGACCGCGGCGCGCTGGAGCAGGCGGCGGGACGCTCGTGAGGCAAGTCACGGACCGCGGGTGAGGGTGTCGCTTGTTCTACGTCACGGATTTCCAGTAACTTAGCGCGAGTTGCGGCGTGCCTGAACGCATGGCCTACACGGTGACCTTCTGGGGGACTCGGGGTAGCATCCCGACGCCCGGTGCCCACACCGCGCGCTACGGCGGCAACACGCCGTGCGTCGCCGTGGAGGACGCCGGGGGGCACCTGGTCATCCTGGACGCCGGGACCGGGATCCGGGCGCTGGGCCTGCAGTTGGTCGAGAAGCAGAACGGCGCGGTGAAAGCGGAGATCCTGCTGTCGCACGCGCACTGGGACCACATTCAAGGGTTGCCGCACTTCAAGCCGTTCTTCGCCCCGGGGAACACCGTCCGCATCTGGGGAACGCGCCAGGGGACCGCGTCACTCGAGGCGATCCTGCGCCAGCAGATGGACCCGGCCGTCTTCCCGGTGCCGCTGGATGCGCTGTCGGCGCAGCTGACCGTACAGCAGGTCGAGCCCGCGGAGTTCTCGCTCGGCGCGTTCCGCGTCCGGACGATGAAGCTGCGCCACCCGGGGACGACGCTGGGCTACCGGCTGAGCCCCGCCAAGGGCGGGCCGAGCATGGCGTACGTGACGGACAACGAGCTGGGGCCGGGCGGGCATTACGACTCGCCACCCACGTGGCGCCGCGATTTCGTGGCGTTCCTGCAGGGCGTGGACCTGCTGATCCACGACGCGATGTACACGCCGGCCGAGCTGGAGCAGCACCGTGGGTGGGGGCACTCGACTTACGAAGAAGCTGTGGCCCTGGCCCAGGAAGCCGCGGCGAAACGGCTGGTGCTGTTCCATCACGAGCCGGAGCACGGCGACGACATGATGGACGGCCTCGTGAACGCGGCTCGGAGTTACGCGAAAAAAAGCGGCCGGCCGCTCGAGGTGCTGGCCGCGCAAGAAGGCATGAAAGTAACCTTGTGACCTGAGGAGCGGATATGCGTGTGCGTTCGGTCGTGACGGTGTTGAGCCTGGTGCCGGTCCTGCTTGGCGCGCAGCAGCGCGGTCAGGACACCCGGCCCGGCCTCGCCGTGCTCCCCTTCAACAACGGCGGCTCCTACGGCCAGGGGAAGGAAGACTTCGAGGCCCTGGAGCGCGGGATCGCGGGGATGATGATCTCCGAGCTGAGCGCGAACCCGGCGGCGCGCGTCGTGGAGCGCCAGGAAGTCCAGCGGCTGCTCGAGGAGCAGAACCTCGGCGCCCAGGGCCGCGTGGACGCCGCGACCGCGGCGAAAATCGGCAAGCTCGTCGGCGCCCGCTACATGGTGATGGGCACGTTCGTCGATTTTTACGGCGACTTCCGCGTGGACGTACGGCTTATCAACACCGAAACGAGCGAGGTCGTCAAGACCGAGTCCGAGCGGATGCAGCGCGACCACCTGTTCGACATCATTCGCAACGTCGCCGCGCGCCTCATGAAGGACGCGAACCTCCCGGCACTCCCGCGCCAGACGAGCGACCAGCGGATGAGTCGGCAGGTGCCCACGGAAGCGCTGACGTACTACTCGCGCGCCCTGCTGTTCCAGGACCGCGGGCAGAAAGACAAGGCGGTCGAGATGTTCAACCGCGCGCTGGCGATCTTCCCCGACTACGCGGAGGCCCAGGAAGGCCTCCAGCGGGTGCAGCGCTCCTAGGGGTCCCAGCTGGCCGCGACCAGCCGGGTCGTAGCCGGCTCGAGTTGATCGACGGCCCAGGCACGGGCATGGAAAACCGTTCCGATCTGCGGGAACCCCTCGCGAACTTGACTGCGATGTGGGGCCAGCTGCGGCCGTGAGATACCTGCTGCTGCATCCCCCCAAGTGGCACCCCGACGCCGTGGCGCCGGCGCTCGAGACCTCGCAGGTCGAAGCGCGCGAGGTGCGCCGGCCGCGCGACCTCGCCGTGGCCGACGACCGGCCCACCGTGTTCCTGCTCGATGCCGAGAGCCGCTCCGCCTTCCCGGTGGACGTGATGCGCGCCTTCGTGGATGCGGGCGGCGCGATGGTCGCGCTCGGCCGCGAGGGGGAAACGGACGTCCCCGATACCCTGCCGACCGAGTTCCTCTCCGGCTTCCTCACGCACCCCACGAGCCCCCGGCGCCTGCTGGTCGCGATCCGGGCGGGGTTCCGGGAGGCGGCGGGCCGCGCGGAGACGGCGCGCGCACGGGGGGAAGCGGCGCAGCGCGCCCGCGAGATCGGCGAGCTGACCCGCATCGGCGTCGCGCTCGGCACGGAGCGCGACTTGAAGACGCTGCTCGACCTGATCCTCACGCAGGCGCGGCGCATCACCCAGTCGGACGCCGGCAGCTTGTACCTGGTCGAGACCAGCGAGCCGGGTCTGAAACGCCTGCGCTTCCGGCTGGCGCAAACGTTCTCCAAGCCCGAGGCGCCGTTCGTCGAGTTCACGATCCCCGTCGACCGCTCCAGCCTCGCCGGCTATTGCGCCGTCACCGGAGAGCCGCTCGTCATCGACGACGCCTACTTCCTGCCGCCCGACGTCGAGTACACGATCAACCGGTCATTCGACGAGCGCTGGGGCTACCGCACCAAATCGATGCTCGTGATCCCCATGAAGGACCACAAGGACGACATCATCGGCGTCCTCCAGCTCATCAACCGCAAGCGGAACTTCGACGCCGTGCTCGCCGCCCCCGCGGAGGTCGAGGACCAGGTCGTGCCCTATTCCAAGCGCACCGTCGAGTTGGTGACTGCCCTCGCCGGCCAGGCGGCCGTGGCCATCGAGAACAGCCGGCTGTACGAGGACATCGAGAAGCTGTTCGAGGGCTTCGTGCTCGCGGCGGTGCACGCGATCGAGCAGCGCGATCCGACGACGTACGGCCACAGCGGGCGCGTGGCGGGGATGACGGTGGGCCTCGCGGAGGTCGTCGACCGGGCCGGCGACGGCACGTACCGCAACGTCCGCTTCACGCGCGAGCAGGTGCGCGAGATCCGGTACGCGGCCCTGCTGCACGACTTCGGCAAGGTGGGCGTGCGCGAGCAGGTGCTGGTGAAGGCGAAGAAGCTCTATCCGCCGGACCTGGCGTTGATCAAGCACCGCCACGCCTTCATCCGGCGCACCGCCGAGCGGGAGTTCTGGCGCCGGCGCGCCGAGTTCCTCGAGGCGCACGGCAACAAGGGCTACGACCTGTTCGTGCAGGAGCAGCAGGCGGCACACCAGGAAGAGCTCGCGCGGCTCGACAGGTTCCTCGCCACGGTGCTGCAGGCCAACGAGCCGAGCATTCTCCCAGAGGGGAGCTTCGAGGAGCTGCAGGCGTGGTCGCGGCGCACCTACCTCGCCTTCGACGGCGCCACCGAGCCGTTCCTCACGCCGGACGAGATCCGCTTTCTCACGATCCGCAAGGGCAGCCTCGACGACGCCGAGCGGCACGAGATCGAGAGCCACGTCAGCCACACCTTCCAGTTCCTGCAGCGCATCCCGTGGACGCGCGAGCTGCAGCAGGTGCCGCTGATCGCCTACGGGCACCACGAGAAACTCGACGGGCGCGGGTACCCGCGCCGCGTCACCGGCGAGGCGATCCCCATCCAGACGCGCATGATGACGATCAGCGACATCTACGACGCGCTGACGGCCCAGGACCGGCCCTACAAGCGCGCGGTGCCGCTCGAGCGGGCGCTCGACATCCTGACCCACGAAGTGAAAGACGGGCAGCTCGATCCGGAGTTGTACCGGCTGTTCGTGGAGGGGAAGGTGTTCGAGAGGACGACGCCGGAAGCGTAACGTCTACCGAGCGCTGGGCGGCTCCACCCACCACGTACCCTGCACCACCCCCATCGTGTCGACGTAGCCGCCCTCGTAGATGTCGAACGGCGCGCAGGTCCAGGTGCCCGACCCGGGGTCTTCGGGATGCCGTGCACCCCTGATGAAGGCCATCTCGCGCCAGAAGCGGCGGTCGGTGATCGTCGTATCCCCGATCAGGAGCTCGATGCTGTCCTGGCTTACCAGTCGCGCCACGACGCTGGGCCAGGCGACATCCGCCCAGAACTCAAAGCCCCCGCCGGCGCTATCGAGCGTGGCGCGGTGAGCCTCGCCTCCCATGGACCCTTCGTATTCGATCCAAGCCGGTGTGCGCCGGCGCTCGGCCAGGGTAACCAGCAGAGCGAAACCGCAGGAGATCGAACCGCCGTCGCCGCGGGGACCCGCCGCGGTCCCGACGACATGCAGCTCTGCCGGGAGGCCGACCGCGGGCTCGAGGACGCGATCCTCGCTACCGCACGCGGCTAGCCAGAGAAGGAGAAACAGGACGCGCCGGGTGCTCATGACTAGAGTACCCTGTCGTCGCCCCGTGGCGTCACCAGCCTACGACGCCAGCAGCCGCACCGACACGAGCAGCAGGAACACGCCGAACGCCTTCCGCAGGATCACGTCCGACATCGTGCCCGCCAGCCGGGCTCCGAAGTACGCGCCGATCAGAAGACCGACGGCGACGATCGCGGCGAAGGCGATGTTCACCTGCCCTCGCTTGTAGTACTCGAGCGCGCCGAGGATCCCGACCGGCAGGAGCAGCGCGGCGAGCGACGTGCCGTGCGCCGTGTGCTGCGGCAGCTTCGCGATCAGCACCAGGCCGGGAATGATCACGATCGCCCCGCCGACGCCGAACAGTCCAGATACAACCCCCGCCGCCAACCCCAGGAGTGCCACGAAGACCCACGTCATTTGGCCGATCCTTTCCGGTCAGGTTTCCCTTCCCCCCATCCGCCGCCGCCGGGGGTCTCGATGCGCAAGACGTCTCCCGCCGCGAGGTGCAGCGTGGCCTTTGCGGCGAGCGGCGTGCCGTTGAGCAGGTTCGCGCCGCGCGCGCCGTTGGATCCGCCCGCCGCGCCGCGGGGCCGGTGGCGGCGGCGCTCCGTCAGCAGCGTCGCGTCCATCGGCGCCAGCGCTTCGAGCTCCCGCACGACGCCCTCTCCGCCTGTCCACTTCCCGCCGCCCCCACTGCCCCGCCGCAATGCGTAGGTGCGAACCCTGAGCGGACACTCGAGCTCCAGTACCTCGATCGGCGTATTGCGCGTGTTGGACATCCCCACGTGCACGCCGGATGGCCCGTTCGCGCCCTGGCTCGCGCCCTGCCCCCCGCCGATCGTCTCATAGTACGTCCAGCCACTCCCTAGCCCCGAGCCCCCAGCCCCCAGGCCCCCGAGAGTCACGTTGTTCATCGTGCCTTGTCCCTGCGCCGGGACGGGCACCCCGCCCTGTGCCAGCGCGCGGAACACCGTGTCGGCGATGCGCTGCGAGGTCTCGACGTTGCCCGCCGCCACCGCGCTCGGCAGCCGCGCATTGACCAGACAGCCCTCCGGCGCCGTGACGCGCACCGCGCGCTGCACACCGCCGTTCGTGGGGACGTCATCGGACAACAGCGTCCGGACCACGAACAGCACCGCTGAACGGGTGACGGCGAGCGGGCAGTTGACGTTCCCGGCCGCCGCCGGCGCCGTGCCGCTGAAGTCGGCTTGGAACACGCCGTCCTCGATGCTCACCTCGACGGTGATGGCGAGGTCGTCGGTGACGATGCCGTCGCCCTCGAGGTAGTCGGTGGCGGTGAGCCGCTTGGCACGCAGGCGCGAGAGCGCCGCGCGCGTCCGCCGCTCGGCGTAGTCCAGCAGGTCCCGCGCGGCCTCGCGCAGCACCGCCCAGCCGTGCCGCGCCGCCAAGGCCCGGAGCCCCTCCGCGCCTCGCTCCACGGCGGCGCGTTGGGCCGCGAGGTCGCCTCGCCGCATCGCAGGGGTGCGCACGTTCGCGAGCAATACCCGCTCCACGTCCGGCGTGAGACGCACGGGCGGCAGCACGATTCCTTCGGCGAAGATCTCCCGCGCCCCGGCCGGCATGCTCCCGGGCGTGATCCCGCCGACGTCCGAGTGGTGCGCCCGCACGACGCTGTAGCCGCCGACCGCGCGGTCGACCTCGATCGCGCCGACCAGCGTGAGGTCGGGCAGGTGACTGCCGCCTGAGTACGGATCGTTGAGAATGAAGAGGTCGCCCGGTTCGGGAGCGGGCCGCGCCGCCCGCACGGCGGCTACGGCGTCCGCCAGGGCGCCGAGATGCACGGGGATGTGGGCGGCCTGGGCGATCATCTCGCCGTCGGCATCGAACAGCGCCGCCGACGCGTCCCGGCGCTCGCGGATATTGGGCGAGAGCGCACTGTGCACCAACACGAGGCCCATCTCCTCCGCGACCGATGCGAAGGCGTGGGCCATCACCTCGAGGCCGACGGCATCGAGGCTCATCGCCGCTCCAGGACGACGGCGCCGCTGCTGTGGACGGTACCGCGCCACCCGGGCTCGATCAGTCCCGTGGCGTCGGGTCCGGCGAGCACCGCCGGGCCCCGCAGCTCGAGGCCGGTGGGAAGCTCCCCGAGCGGCCACACCTCGGCCCGGGCGACCGTGCCCTCCCGCGTGACGATCTCGCGGCGCGCCGGCGTCGGGACGCCGATCCCCGCGCGCATCCCCAGCCGCGGCGCCGGCACCGCCCGCTCGGCGGTCACACGCACGTTCACCAGCTCGATCGGCTGGTCGGGATCGGCGTGGCCGTAGCGCCGGCGGTGCGCGGCGCGGAACGCGGCCGCGAGCGCCGCGGGGTCGTCCTCCGACGCGGCGACCGTGACTTCGTACCCCTGCCCCGCGAAGCGACAATCGGCGAAGCGCGCCAGGCTCGCGCCGTTTTCCGGAAACGCGGCCGCCGCCACGTCGAGCACCGGCTGGAAGGCGCTGGCGAGCGCGCGTGCATCGAGGGTGGCGAGCGGCCGGTGGCACGATGCCAACAGCTCCACCCGCTCCGGCGCCGCGGCGAGGCCGAGCGCGGACAGCACGCCCGGGTGCGGCGGGATGACGACGCGCGACATGCCCAGCGCATCGGCGAGCGCGCAGGCGAACAGCGGGCCCGCCCCGCCGAACGGCAGCAGCGCCATGGTGCGCGGGTCGATGCCGCGCGCGACGCTCACCCGCTTGAGCGCGCGCGCCATCACGGCGGTCGCCACCTGGACGATTCCTGCAGCCACGCGGCGCATGTCGCCACTTCCAGCCAGCGCGCGGCCGAGCGCGCTCAGAGCCCGCTCCGCCGCGCCGGGGTCGAGCCGCACGTCGTCGGCGAGCGGTTGCGCGGGGTTGAGCCAGCCGAGCGCGAGGCAGGCGTCGGTGACGGTCGCCTCGGTGCCTCCCCGCCCGTAGCACGCCGGGCCCGGCTCCGCGCCCGCACTGCGGGGCCCGACTTTGAGCGCCCCGCCTTCATCGACCGCGGCGATGCTCCCGCCTCCCGCGCTCACCGTCTCGATAAGGATCGCCGGCAGGGCGAGGGGAATCCCCGCGACGGTCTCCGCACCCTCGCTCACGGCGACGCCGCCCGAGACGAGGCTCGCGTCGGCGCTCGTCCCGCCCATGTCGAGCGTCAACAGATCCTTCACGCCCACCGCCTCGCCAACGAGACGGGCGCCCACGACTCCACCCGCTGGTCCTGACAGGGCCAGGCTCGCCGCGCGCGCCGCCGCCGCGTCGGGCGCCAGCGTCCCACCGCTCGAGGTCATGATCCGCAGCGCCCGCACGCCACGCGCCGCGGCTTCCGCCGCCGTCTTGGACAGGTACGCCGAAATCTTGGGCCGCAGGTATGCCTCGGCGGTGGTCGTACTCGTGCGCTCGTATTCGCGGAACACGGGGAGGATCTCGTGGCTCGCGACCACAGGGATGGCCGGCAGGGCGGCCCGCAGCGCCGCCGCGAGCCGTTGTTCGTGCGCGGGATGGCGGAACGCGAACAGCAGCGCGACCGCGACCGCCTCAGGGGGCGGCGCGAGGGCACGCACCGCGTCGGTCACCCGGGCCACTTCGCGATCGGTCAAGGGAAGGACGGCGCCGGCGGGTCCCACCCGCTCGACCGCCCCGATCACGGCGGAGCGCGCCACGAGCGGCGGCGGGTGATCGCGGGCCAGGTCGTACAGGGCGGGCCGGTCCTGACGCCGCAACCAGAGGAGGTCCTCGAATCCGGACGTGGTCACCAGCGCCAGGCGCGCCCCCCCACGTTCCAGCAGCGCGTTGGTGGCGACGGTGGTGCCGTGCACCAGCACGGCGATCGCGACCTTCCCGGTTCCGAATTCGTCGACGGCCTTGAAGAGTCCGACCGCCGGCTCGCGCGGCGTGCTGCCGACTTTGCGGATGTGGAGGGTGCCGTCGGCAGCGACTGCGACGAGGTCGGTGAACGTGCCGCCGACGTCCACCCCGACTCTCATGGGATTGCAGATTTCCGATTGCGGATTGCGGATTGGATGATCACGACTCCAAATCCCAGCGTCGCGAGCACCACAAGCATACCGATCCAATCACCCCAGCGCACGTAAAGGGTGGTGACGTCGCTGGTGCGCAGGCGGTCGGCGACGATCGCTTCCTCGTTGAGCTGAGTGGCGGCGTAGGCCCGGCCCAGCGGGTCCACGAACTCGGAGATGCCGGAGTTCGCTGCGCGCGCGACGCCCATCCGCGTCTCGATGGCGCGCAGCACGAGGTGCGACGCGTGCTGCCGCGGCGCGCTGGTGCGACCGAACCACGCGTCGTTGGTGATGTTGACGAGGAATTGGGCGCCGCGTGCCCGGTAGCGACGGGGCAGGTCCTCGAAGGCGGACTCGTAGCAGATCACAACGCCGAACCGCCCGATCGCCGTCTCGTACACCGGGAGGTCGCGGCCGCGGGCGAAGCCCCCCGACCAGCGGCCGACCCCGGGGACACGGCGCAGCCACGCGACCGGCACGAACGGCACGCGCTCCGTGATCGGCACCAGGTAGTGCTTGCCGTACACCGGGTGGCTGCGGCGGTCGCCGGTCGAGTCGTAGAGGAATGCGGCGTTGTAGTACGGAATCGGCGGGGGCGCCCGCGGGTCCGCGTGCAACCCCCCGGCGAGGATGGGAGTGTGACTCGTGCGCGCCAGGCCGCTGATCATCGCATCCCACTCGGGGTTCTGAAACAGGTAGCCCGGGATCGCCGCCTCGGGCCAGACGACCAGTTGCGGACGAGCGGCGGACATCACCCGCTGCGTCATCCCGAGGAGCTTCGCGACGACATCATCCGAATGCGCGGAGTCCCACTTCTCGCGGAATCCCTCGTTGGGCTGGACGAGGCCGATGACGCCGACCTCGCGGACCGGCAAGGTCCGCATCCTCCAGGCCCCGTAGCCGAGCGCCAGAAGGACTGAGGCGGCCACCGGCGCGAGACGGCGAACCAGGGCCGTCCGGCCGTCCGACCGTCCGACCGTCGCTTCTACGATCGCTACGTTCGCCCACGCCACCCACAGCGTGACCCCACGCGCCCCCGCGATATCCGCCCACTGCACCAGCACCGGCGCGTCGGCCAGCGACGTGCCGAGCCCGAGCCAGGGGAACCGGATGTCGCTGAGATGGCCGATCAGCCACTCGAGCGCCGTCCAGGCGACGGGGAGCGTGACCCACAGGGGTACGGTGGGGGCGTCGAGCCGCAACCGCACCACGAACCAAAACAGTGCTCCGGTCAGGAGACCGAGGACGGCGATCGTCGCGAGGTAGCCGAGCGCGGAGAACGGCGTGAAATGCCACAACGCGACCACCATCCAGTAGAGCACCACCGCGTTGGCGGCGAGCCCGTACCACCAGCCCCAGCGGAAGGCGCGGCGGGGGTCGGCGAGGTCCGCGGCGTGCCGCACCAGCAGGACGGCGGGGGTGATCGCGAAAAAACTGAGGAAAGGAAGGGGGAACGGGGGGTAGCTCGCGACGAGCGCCACGGCGCCCAGCACGACCAGCCCCGCCACCCGGCGGCCGCTCACAGCAAGACGTCGCGCCCTTCGTCCGCTGACCGGTAGACGGCGTCCACGACCCGTTGCAGCGCGAGTTGGTCGCGGGGCGGCGGCGCGTTCACATCCCCCTTGATCACCGCCAGGAAGTACATCCACTCGGCGCGGTAGGACTGGATGAACGGCGTCTCGCGGCCCGTTGCCCCGGTGGGCGTGACGTCCACGGGACTGCCGTGCTGCTCGCGGAAGATCCGGAGCGGCTGAATGGCGGCCGATCCCCTCGCGCCCACGAGGTCGAACCAGAAGCGCTCGCCTTCCCCCATGTGCCGCCAGCTCACGTCCACCGTGATGGAGGCGCCGGTCTCGCACACGATCAACGCCGAGCCCATGTCCTCGACCCGGTCCTTCGCCGGCGCGGTGAGATGCGCGGAGATCCGTTTCGGGGCGGGCCACCCGGCGAGCCAGAGCCCCAGGTCGATGAGCGGCAGGCCCAGGTCGAGCATCGCGCCCCCACCCGCCTGTTCGCGCCGCAGCCGCCACCCCAGCAGCTGTCGGCTGGGCTGGAAGGTGTACCACCCGCCGCGCACCGCCTGGAGGGCGCCGATGTCGCCGCCGGCAAGGAAGCCCCGCACGGCCTGGACGTCGGAGCGGAACCGATGATTCATCCCCACCATCACCCGCTTGCCGCACTTCTCGCTCGCCTGGAGGGCGCGCTCGACGCCCGCGAGGTTGAGCGCGAGGGGCCGCTCGCACAGTACGTGCGCCCCCGCCGCGAGGGCGGACGTCACGTGGATCTCGTGCAGGTGGTTGGGCGTGCAGATCACCACGGCGTCTACGTTGGCGTAGCGCAGCACTTCCTCGATGTCGTCGTAGGTGTCCTTCACCTCGAACCGTGCCGCGAGCGCCTGGGCCTTGCCGAGGTCGTTGTCGCAGATCGCCGCGACCTCCACTCCGGGGAGGCGGCGCAGCACCGGCAGATGGGCGACCTGCGAGATCGCTCCCGCGCCGATCACGCCGACGCGAATCGGGTCGTTCACCGCCGCCCGCTCCCCGCTCCCCGCGCTCCCCGTAACCGGTACATCACCCCGCTGCGCAGGCTGACCGTCGACAGCCCGCTCGAGACGACGCCCCGCCCGTCGAGCGTGAAGCGCCACGACCGCGACAGCGCGAACTCCACGCCGGTCGAGACGTTGAGCCCGGCGGTGATCTCGTCGAGCGCGTCTTCCACGAACGTGCCATTGATCGCGCTGCCACTCCCGTCACGCAGGTGCGCGCTTACGCCGAGACCGATGTACGACGTGATGCCGCGCCCCTGGGGGATGACGTACTGGAAGTCGACATCAGCCGTGACGTCACTCCAGAAGATGCGCCCTACGCGGATCGTGTCGTCGCCGGCGGGATCGATGACGAATTGCCGGATGCGCTGCTCGAAGCGGGCCCGCGCGTCATTGTCGAACTCGGACCGGAAATACGACAGGCCGAGCAGCACGCGCACGCGCGGCGCGATGAACCCGTAATCGATTCGCAGGCCGCCCACGATCGCGCCGCGCAGCTCGCTCGACCCGAGCGGGCCCAGATCCAGCTGGATCGCCGAGAGCCGCAAGCTGTCGTAGGAGAACTGGTTGAGAACGCCTTGGGCGGCCAGACGGCCTGTCGGCCCGACGGCCAGGAGAACCACCGCGAGGACCGCGGCACGTCGGGCCGTCCGGCCGTCCGCCCGTCCGCCCGTCTTAGTAGATCCGATCAAGTGTCGTCCCCGGAAAGTAGGTCGAGAGGATGCGGCGATAGTCCTGCCCCGCCCGGGCGCGGCCCACGGCTCCCCACTGGCACATCCCGACGCCGTGCCCCGCCCCCGCCCCGGCCGCCACGAGCCGGCTGACCTGCCCGCCGTCTTTGGTCACGGTGACCTGGAACGCCGTGCTCGACAACATGCGGTCGGCGTCTGGGCGGAGCACCGTGCGCACGTTCGTGGCGGGGATGCGCACGTCGCCCCGCGCGAACACG
Organism: Gemmatimonadales bacterium; assembly: GCA_036004985.1. Lineage (GTDB taxonomy): Bacteria > Gemmatimonadota > Gemmatimonadetes > Gemmatimonadales > GWC2-71-9 > 20CM-2-65-7. The sequence continues at coordinate 9,558 of DASYQX010000030.1, read as the reverse complement.
ATCCGCAGCTCACCGACGCGCCCCGAGCGCGTCAGGCGGCTCACCTCGACGCCGGTGATCGGCTGCAGGCCATCGCCGCCGAGCGGCATCACCGTCGGCAGCGTCCGCGACAATATAGCGCGCAGCTTGGGGCCATCCCATTCCTCGCGCCACCGGAACCGAGGCGAGATGTCGCAGTAGTAATGGTCCCCACCTCTGCCGGTCGCGTCGGACACCGGTCGGAGGTAGGGGCGTCCCCGCGCCGTGCCGAACGCTTCTTCCACGCCGGCCGTGCTGAACCCGCACGTCGAATGGAAGTACGCGTCGATGATCTCGCCGCGGTAGCGCAGCACCTGCCCGGCTGTCCGCCGCACCGCCGCCCACACCTGGGGCGTCTCCGCCGCGACGCCGACGTAGACCTGGTCGCGCACATCCGCGTAGGCGTCGAAGCCGAGGGACTCCCAGCGCCCCCGATTCCTGAGCGCGAAACTGCGCGACACGACGGCCTGGGCCAGCACGGCGGCCTCCTCGTTGGGCCGGCGCGCTCCGATCTCGGGACCGACGACACCGGCCACGTAGCCCTCGATGCCCACCCGGTTGACCAGGGTCATGCCGGCGCGGCTCGCGATCACGTGAATCCGCCCGCGGTACCGGCGGCCGTTCGCCATGGCGAACCGGTCCTCCGTGACATTGACGGCGGCGACGCCCCGATGCGGCTCGGTGCTCGTGCCGTCGGGCTTCACGAGCCGCAGCTTCCCGCTCCCGGAGTCGGGGACGGCGGTCCAGCGCACGCCCGCCGGGATCGATCCGACGGGCTGTCCGGTGCCGTCGTCGGTGACGAACATCTCTCCATCGCCGCCCAGTGAGGCGGTCTCCGCGCCCACCGCGAGCGCCACTCGCAGCTCGGGCTCGCCGGCCGGTGCAGGACGGCCCGGCGGCCGCGGGCACGCGGCGGCCCACAGCAGGGTGAGGCTAGCGAGCGCGCGCCTCGTCCAGCGCCGCATCGAGCTGAGTGATCGTGAAATCGATGTCCGCATCCGTGTGCGCGCTGGAAACGAACGCCGCCTCGAACGCCGAGGGCGGCAGGAACACGCCGCGGGCCAGGGCGGCCCGGTGCCACCGCGCGAAGACGGCCGCGTCGGCGCGCTTGGCGTCGGCGTAATTCCGGATCGGCCCGGCCGCGAAGTAGACGCCCCACATCGAGCCCGCATGCCCCAGGGTCGCCGGGATGCCGCGGCGGCGCGCGGCGTCCCCTATACCCGCGATCAGCCGAGCGGTTCGCCCCTCGAGCACGTCATAGAAGCCCGCGCGTGCGGTCTCCCGCAGCGTCGCGAGTCCCGCGGCCATCGCGACCGGGTTGCCCGACAACGTGCCCGCCTGATAGACCGGCCCCTCGGGGGCGATCTGCCGCATCAGCGCCGCGCGCCCCCCGTACGCGCCGACGGGGAAACCGCCGCCCACGATCTTGCCCAGCGTCGTGAGGTCGGGTCGCACCCCGAGCACCGCCTGCGCGCCGCCGGGCGCGACCCGGAATCCCGTCATCACTTCGTCGAAGATCAGGAGCGCGCCGGCGCGATCGCACAGCGCCCGCAGCGCCGGATGGAAGGCGGGCGCCGGGGGGATGAACCCCACGTTCCCGACGTACGGCTCGACGATCACCGCCGCGATGCGGTCGCCGTGGCGCCGGAACAGGTCTTCGACCGCCGTGGCGTCGTTGAATGGTGCGGTCAGCGTCAGCCCGGCGAGGGCGCCGGGGACGCCCGGGCTGTCGGGCAGGCCGAGCGTCGCGACGCCGGAGCCCGCCTTGACGAGGAAGCTATCGGCGTGGCCGTGGTAGCAGCCGTCGAACTTGACGATCAGCTCCCGCCCCGTGGCCGCGCGCGCGAGCCGCACCGCCGCCATCGTCGCCTCGGTGCCGCTGTTCACGAACCGCATCACCTCGAGCGACGGCATGCGGCGCCGCACCTCCTCCGCCAGCTCGACCTCGGCCTCGCACGGCATGCCGTACGTCCACCCCCGCTCGGCCGCCTGCCGCACGGCCTCGAGCACCGCGGGGTGCGCGTGGCCGAGGATCAGGGGGCCCCAGGAGCAGACGTAGTCCACGTAGCTCGTCCCGTCGGCGTCCGTGAGGCGGCACCCGGCGGCGCGCGCGACGAAAAAAGGCGTCCCGCCAACCGCTCGGAACGCCCGTACTGGGGAATTCACCCCACCGGGCAGGATGCCCTTCGCCCGGTCGAACAGCTCAGCCGACCGCCTCACGTCAGCGCGGCCGCCCGGAAGTCGTAGTCCTCGCTCTCAGTGATTCGTGCCCGCACGAAGCTCCCCGGTTGCGCCCATCCGCCTTGCCCCAGGTAGGTGACGCCGTCGACGTCGTCGGCCTGCCACTGCACGCGCCCGACGTGGGTGGCGCCCTGGTCCTCCGGGTCGCTGACCCGATCCACCAGCACGTCCACTTCCCGACCGACGAACCGCGTCAGCTGCTGGCATGAGATTGCACGTTGTACTTCAACGATTTCTTCCAGACGCTCTCGCTTGACGCAGTCGTCGACGTCGTCTTCGTATTGCACCGCGCGCGTCCCTTCCTGCGGCGAGTAGGCGAATGCCCCGAGGCGATCGAACTGCGCCTCCTCCAGGAACTCGAGCAGCTCTCGGAACTCGGCGTCAGTCTCTCCCGGGAAGCCCACGAGGCAGGTCGTCCGAATGGCGACGTCGGGGATCGTGCCGCGCAGCCAGGCGAGCTTTTCACGCAGCGTGCGCTTCCGCTCGGGGCGGCGCATCCGCTCCAGCATCCGGTCGTTGGCGTGCTGAATCGGGATGTCGAGGTAGGGCACGATGCGCGGTTCGCGCGCGATGAGGTCGACGAGGCGCTCCGTGAGCCCCGCCGAGTAGACGTACAGCAGCCGGAACCACGGCACCGCCGTTTCGGCGAGCAACGCCTCGAGCAGCTCGGGCAGTTTGGGCCCGTTCGGCCCGAGGTCGCGCCCCCAGTGCCCCAGGTCCTGGGCGACGAGGTTGATCTCCTTCGCCCCCTGCGCTTCGAGCGTCTGTGCCTCCCGGACGAGGCGCGCGAGCGGCTCGGAGCGATGCTTGCCGCGCATCAACGGGATGGCGCAGAACGCGCAGGTGTGATCGCAACCCTCGGAGATCTTGAGGTAGCGGACGTGCGCCTGTTCGCCGAGGAACTGCCTGACGCCGGGGTGAGTCGCGACCGGGTCGGGGATGAGCCCCCGTTGCGCCAGCTCGGGCACCAGGTGATGCAGGTCGGAGAAACCGAGGAAGAGATCCACCTCAGGGATCTCGGCCTGGAGCTCCTGCTTGTATCGCTGCACGAGACACCCGACCGCCACGACCGCCTTGACCCCCGATTCTTGCTTGAGCTTCGCGGCGCCCAGCATCGCGTCGATCGATTCCTGCTTGGCGGTATCGATGAAGCCGCAGGTGTTGACGAGGATGACGTCGGCGCCCGCCAGGTCGGGCGTGACGACCGCGCCGTGCCCGACGAGCTCGCCCACGAGCCGCTCCGAGTCGACCGTGGCCTTGTCGCAGCCGAGGGAGATGACGCCGAGCTTCATCCGCGGTAGTTCCCGAACTTCAGCTCGATCCCCCAGTCCTGACCGCGGACGAAGGCGATGACCTCCTGCAGCTCGTCCTTGGACGGCGCCTGGACGCGGATCTCCTGCCCCTGGATCGAGGCCTGGGCCTTTTTGAACTTCCGGTCCTTGATCGCCTTGACGATCGCTTTCGCCTTCTCTTGCGGGATGCCCTGCGTGAGCTTGATCTCGCGGCGTACGGTGTCGTTGGCCGCCGGCGTTACGGGCCCGAGCTCCAGGTTCTTCACCGGCACGCCCCGCTTGATGAGCTTGGACTGCAGCACATCGAACAGCGCTTTCATCTTGAAGTCGTCGTCAGCAACCAACACCAACGTCGCGTTCGGACGATCAAAGGTGAGCGAAGCCTTGGAGCCTTTGAAGTCGTAGCGCTGCACCACCTCTTTGGTGGCCTGATTGACGGCGTTATCAACCTCCTGGAGATCGGCGCCGGTCGAGATGTCGAATGAGGAAAGGGAAGCCATAGGAGGGGGAATATAAAGGGAGCACGGAGCGGGGAGCAGTACGTTACGGCGCTCCGTCGCGTACTGCTCCCTGCTCCCTGCTCCGTATCAGGACAGGAAGCTCTCCAGCGCCCGCGCCCTCGAGACATGTCTCAGTCTCGCCAGGGCTTTTTCTTTGAGCTGCCGCACGCGCTCCCGCGTGATGCCGAGCAGCGAGCCGATTTCCTCGAGCGTCATGGGCTCCTGCCCTTCGAGCCCGAAGTAGAGCCGCAGGATCTTGGCCTCGCGGTCCTTGAGCGTCGAGAGCACCGATTCGATGGACTCGGTCAGGGCGTGCTCGAAGATCTCGTCGTCGGGGCCGGGGTTCGTGGTATCCGGCAGGTAGTCGAGGAGCTTGTTGTCCTCACCGGGCGTGAGCGGGGCATCGAGGGAGAGGTGCGCCTGCGAGATGGACAGCGTCTTCGCGACCTCTTCTTCGGAAATGTCCATCCCCTCGGCGATCTCCTCGACGGTCGGCTCGCGGCCGAGCTCCTGCAGCAGCGAGGCCGAGCGCTTGCCGATCCGGTGCAGCGTGCCGGCGCGGTTCAGCGGCACGCGGACGATGCGTGACTGCTCCGCGAGCGCTTGGAGAATGGCCTGGCGGATCCACCACACGGCGTACGAAATGAACTTGATGCCCTTGGTCTCGTCGAACTTGTGGGCAGCCCGGATCAGGCCGAGGTTGCCCTCGTTGATGAGGTCGGACAGCGAGACGCCCTGGTTCTGGTACTTCTTCGCGACCGACACGACGAAGCGCAGGTTCGAGCGGACGAGCTTGTCGAGGGCCTCCTCGTCGCCCACGCGAATGCGCTGGGCGAGAGTGACTTCCTCTTCCCGGGTGATGAGTGGGTACTGGCTGATTTCCCGTAGGTACTGGTCCAGAGATCCCTCGTCGAACGATGCCCGCTTCGCGGTGTTCAGTTGCATGGGGTGGTCACTCCTCCACTAAGGAACGACGCCCTACGGAGCGTGAACAGGGCCCACTTCCGCCGGGATACGAACCTGACCAGTCAGCGAATCAGCGAGCCGAGCCGGTCCCAGCGTATGTCCATCAACCAGGGGAGCGGATCCCGCGCCCCGCGATCGTAGCTGAAGTACACGACGAGCGGACGGCCCTTGACCGCGGACTGGTCCACGAACCCCCAGTAGCGCGAGTCGGCCGAGTTGTCGCGGTTGTCGCCCAGCACGAAGTACTTGCCAGGCGGCACCCGCAGCGGGCCCCAGGTGTCGCGCGTCGGGCGATAGCGGCCCTGTTCTTCCGACGTACGATCCACGAGGAAGCCGCGCTGCCAACCGAAGTCGGGCTCGTAGTTGTCGCGCAGCGGGTCGATCCGCTGGACGTAGGGTTCGTGCAAGGCGGCGGCGTTCACGTATACCTGGCCTGCCCGCATTTCCACGGTGTCGCCGGGGACGCCGATCACGCGCTTCACGTAGTTGAGCGTCGGGTCCTTGGGGAACTCGAACACGATGATGTCGCCGTGGCCCGGCGTACCGAACCCCGGCAGCCGCGCGCTCGTGCCGGGGATCTGCGCCCCGTACACGGCCTTGTTCACGAACAGGAAATCCCCGGCGAGCAGCGTACGCTCCATGCTGCCCGAGGGAATCTGAAAGGCTTCGATGAGGAAGGTGCGGATGATCAGGAAGAGGACCAGCGCCATGCCGAGCGAGCGCATCCAACTGTCGAACCAACGCGCCAGTTTTGAACGGCGCGGCTCCGCAAGCGCGGGGGGGCGCGGGGGGGGCGCCGCGTACGTCGCGGCCTGATTTGCCCGTGGGGCCCCCAAGTCATGCATGTACGGTACCTTAACGAGGCGTCCCGCACGGCGCAACGGTCACAGCCCATCCCAGGGCGGTCGCCCATTGCCGGATTCGGACTCGGAATTGGTCCACCGAGTCGCTGTGACGCACCCGGGCGGCCAGACACGCAACCCCGCCCTCTCGCTCGACGCGCACCCACGTGACCGAAATCCCGTTGAGCGCGTCCAGCGCGTCACGCTCGAGCGGTGCACCGCGCGTGGCGAGGATGATCACGACCGATTCGCACTCCACCCCCCGACGCTAGCGCAGGAAACGTGAGCCGCGTCACCATTTTTCGGCGAGAAGGATCGAATTCCGGCGTCGCTCAATAGCGGGGGAGCGCCGGATCCACGTCGTCCCGCCAGCGCAGGATGCCCCCTGCCAGGTTCGCGACACGCCGGAATCCCGCGTCGGTCAGGTGGGCGGCCGCAGCCCGGCTCCGCGCCCCACCCTTGCAGTAGACCACGATCTCCCGGTCCTTGTCGAGCGTCTCGGCCACCTCGGGCAGCGTGGCGAGCGGCACGAGCCGCGCGCCCGGAATCCGGGCGATGTCCCACTCGAACTGCTCGCGCACGTCGAGCAGCTGCAACTCCTCGCCCCGGGACAGCCGCGCCGTGAGCTCGCGTGGCGTGATCTCGACGAATCCCGCGACGGCGCGCGGCTCCGCGGCGGCGGCGCGCACGCCGCAGAACTGCTCGTAGTCGATCAGCTCGCGAATCTCCCGCGTCCCACACACCGGACACACCGGATCCTTCTGCACGGTGACCGTGCGGAACTGCATCGCCAGCGTGTCCACCAGCAACAATCTCCCGGCGAGCGACTCCCCCACATCGAGGATCAGCTTGATCGCCTCGGTCGCCTGGATCGTGCCGACCAGACCGGGCAGCACGCCCAACACGCCGCCCTCGGCGCAACTCGGCACCAGGCCGGGAGGGGGTGGCTCCGGAAAGAGGCAGCGGTAGCACGGGCCACCCTCGAGGGCGAACACCGACGCCTGCCCCTCGAACCGGAAGATCGAGCCGTAGACGTTCGGCTTGCCGAGCAGCACGCACGCATCGTTCACGAGGTAACGCGTCGCGAAGTTGTCGGTCCCGTCCACAACCAGGTCGTAGTCACGGAGGATGTCGAACGCGTTCTGCGACGTGAGCGCCGTCTCGTAGGTCTCGAGCCGAACGTGCGGGTTCACGTCGCCGATGCGCTCCCGCGCCGAGACGAGCTTCGGCCGACCCACGTCCTTCGTGCCGTGGAGGATCTGCCGCTGGAGGTTCGTCACGTCCACGTTGTCGAAATCCACGAGGCCGAGCGTGCCCACGCCCGCCGCGGCGAGATAGAGCGCCACCGGCGAGCCGAGGCCGCCCGCGCCGATCACCAGCACGCGCGCCGCCTTGAGCCGCTGCTGGCCTTCGACTCCGACGTCGGGGAGGATGAGGTGGCGGCTGTAGCGCAGCAATTCATCCCGTGCAAGAGCGGTCATGATCACCCTCCTGCGATCGCCGGCACGACGATGATCTCGTCGCCGTCGCGCACGCTGGCCGCGAAGCCGCCCTGCAGCCGGGCGTCGTCATCGTTCACGTAGAAGGTGACGAACGGGTACGGCTTCCCCGCCTCGTCCCGCAGCCGCGGCGCCAGCCCCGGAAAGCGCGCCGCCACGTCGGCGACGACGTCTCCCAGCGTCGCGCCTTGAGCATCCAGGGTACGCCGGCCGTCCGCGAGCTTCGCGAGGACGGAGGGGAGTTGCAATGTCACACTCATAAGGTCTCCTTCACGCTTGGTGAATCGTGCCTCGTGCGTGGTGCGTCGTGCGTGGTGCATGCGTTACCTCCGCGCCGCCCGCAGGCGGCGCGCAGCGTACGAGCTCAGCCTCGACGCCAGTCTCGCGCCAGGCCGCGAGCAGCGCGGCGCCGACTGCGCCTGCACGCTCGCGCGGCGCAATGGCGAGAATCGCCGACCCGGCGCCCGAGAGGGTCGCCCCATAGGCGCCGGCCGCCCGAGCTGCTGCGACCACCGCGTCGTAGCCGGGGATCCCCCGGCGGCGGAACGGCACGTGGAGCACGTCCTCCAGCGCCGCTGCCAAAAGGGCCCCGTCGCCCGTGGCGAGGCCCTGGACCAAGGCGGCGGCGCGGCTCGCCGCGAGCGCCGCCGCCGCGTGCGGCAACATCTCGGGGAGGGCCGCCCGGGCGGCCCGCGTGTCCGAAGCAAACGGCGGTACGGCAAGCAGAAAGGTCAGCTCGGGCGTCACGCGCAGGGCCGCGCTCCGCCACGCCCTCCCGTCGGTTGTCCGCACACAGAGCACCGCCCCGCCGTACACCGCCGCAGCGACGTTGTCGGGATGACCTTCCACGTCGGCGGCGATCTCCACGATCCGCTCGCGCGGAAGGCCCAGGCCCAGCGCCGCGTCGGCGAGGAGCGCACCCGCGACGATGGCGGCGGCGGAAGAGCCAAGTCCGCAACCCACAGGGATTTCGGACTCGACGTCGATCGCTACCCCGCCGCTGAGCGGCGTCCCGCTCGCCGCGCACGCGGCGCGGAAGCCGCGCGTGAGTAGGTCCTCTTCGGGCGACAGCTCCAGCGCCGCCAACCGGCCGGCCCGATTGATCACGACGCGGTCCCCACCTGGGTCGATCGTGATCGCCGCGGTGAGCCAGCGGTCCACCGCGATCCCCACGCAGTCGAACCCCGCGCCGAGGTTGCTCGACGTGGCAGGGACGCGGACACGCGCGCTCATGGTGCTCCCCCCCGCTCCACGAGGGCGCGCACCTCGGCGAGACGCGGCGCGATCAGCGGCGCCGCCGCGAGGGCGGGCGCTACGGCGTCGATCGTCTTCAGGCCGTTGCCGGTGATGCACAAAACGACTTCGTCGTCCGGCCGCAGCCGGCCCTCCGCCACCAGCGCGAGCGCGGCGGCGACCGTGACGCCCCCGGCGGTCTCGGTGAAGATCCCCGTCTCCTCCGCGAGCAGCTGGATGCCCGCGACCAGCTCCGAGTCGGAGACCGCCGCCGCCCAGCCCCCCGACTCGAGGATCGCCCGCTTGGCGAAGAGCCCGTCGGCCGGGTTCCCGATCGCGATCGAGCGCGCGATCGTGCGCGGCACGACGGGCTCGACGGCGTCGGCGTTGTCCCGCACCAGGCGCACGATCGGCGCGCATCCCGCCGCCTGGGCACCGAAGATCCGCGGGGCGGCATCGGCGACGAGCCCCGCTGCGATGAATTCCTGGAACCCCTTCCGCAGCTTCGTGACGAGGGACCCGCCGGCCATCGGCGCGACGACGGCCGTCGGCAGCCGCCACCCCAGCTGCTCGGCGATCTCGAACGCCATCGTCTTCGACCCTTCGCCGTAGTAGCCGCGCAGGTTGACGTTGACGATGCCCCAGCCGAACCGATCGGCGACCTGAACGCACAGCCGGTTGACGTCGTCGTAGTGCCCGCGCACGCGCACGAGCCGCGGGCCGTACACGGCGGTGCCCACCACCTTGGCCGGCTCGAGGTCTTCGGGGATGAAGATCCAGGCCTTGAGCCCCGCGCGAGCCGCTTGCGCCGCGACGGCGTTGGCGAGGTTGCCCGTCGAGGCGCACCCGATCGTATCGAGCCCGAACGCCGCGGCGGCGTTGATCGCCGTCGCCACCACTCGGTCCTTGAACGACAGGGACGGATGCGATACCGCGTCGTTTTTCACCCAGGCGCGGGCCACGCCCA
>DASYQX010000029.1:0-67681 GCA_036004985.1 Gemmatimonadales bacterium | reverse complement strand
CGCAAGACGTTCATCATCGGGTTGTCCATCCCGTTGGCGGTGCTGGCCACGTTCGCGATCATGGGGTACGCCAATCTGAGCCTCAACATCATGAGCCTGGGCGGCCTGGCGCTGGGTGTCGGGATGTTGGTGGACAACTCCATCGTGATCCTCGAGAACATCTTCCGCCATCGGGAAATGGGGAAGTCCGCCGACGAGGCGGCGCACGAAGGCTCACGGGAAGTGACGTCCGCCGTCGTCGCCTCGACCACCACGCACCTCGCGGCCGTCGTGCCCTTCCTGCTCATCTCAGGGTTGGCGGCGCTGATCTTCCGCGAGCTGGTGCTCACGATCTCGTTCGCCATCGCCGCATCGCTCTTCGTCGCGCTGAGCCTCGTGCCGATGCTGGCGGCCCAGCTCGCCAAGATCCGGCGCTCGAGCGGCGTCGCCCAGACGCGGCCGCTGCTCGCCTTCAACGCCGGCGTCGAGCGCCTGACGCGCTGGTATCGCAAACTGGCGGAGCGCGCCGTACGGCGGCGCGGCCTCGTGATCGGCGTGGCCTACGGCTCCCTCGCGATCGTGTTCCTGCTGATGCGGACGCTCGGCAACGAGTTCCTGCCGACGGTGGACGACGGCAACGTGGGGGTGAACGTCACGATGCCGATCGGTACGCCGCCCCAGCGAACCAACGAGACCGTCGACCGCCTCGAGATGCTGGTGCGGCAGATGCCGCACGTGCGGCATATTTTCGCGACGGCCGGGGCCCAGGGCTTCTTCGGCGAGCGGGGCAGCCGTGGGTCGCTCGACATCCAGCTCTCGCCCGCCACGGAACGACGCGGCATGCCGGCCACGCGTTGGGTCGCGGACCTGCAGCGCCGCCTCGACTCCATGGCGGTTCCGGGAGCGCGCATTTTTGCGCGGCCGCCGCGCATCCGCGGTCTCCGGACCAACATCTCGGGCGCGGATCTCGCGATCAGCGTGCAGGGCGACAACCTGGCGGTGCTGCAGCAGCTCGGCAACGACGTGATGCGCCGCCTCCAGGGCATCCCCGGCCTCGAAGCGCTCCAACCCTCGACGGAAGAGGCGAGCCCGCAGCTCATCGTGGCGCTCGACCGCCAGCGCGCCTCGGACCTGGGCCTGAACGTCGGCGAGGTGGGCCAGGCCGTGCGGACCGCGCTGGACGGCGCGATTCCCACGCGCTTCACCGACGGCACCAACGAGTTCGACATCCGCGTCCGGCTGCCGCGCGAGGCGTTCAAGAGCCCGGAAGACCTAGGGGCCATCCTGCTCTTCCCCGGGACCGCGCGCGCCCAGCCCATCTACCTCCGCGACGTGGCCGACATCCGCCTGGGCCGCGGCCCGACCAGCATTCTCCGGATCAATCAGAGCCGGCAGCTGCGCATCACCGGCGACATCAACGATGCCGTCACCACCGTGGGCGACGTGAATCGCGAGGTCCGGAGCCGGCTCGCCGGAATGACCGTGCCGGACGGCTACAGTCTCGTGTACGGGGGCGAAGAAGAAGCGATCCGCGAGAACTCGCGCAACCTCATGATCGTGATCGGGCTCGGGATCTTTCTCGTGTTCGTTGTGATGGCGGTGCAATACGACAGCGTCACCGATCCGCTCGTGATTCTCGGCTCGATCCCGCTCGCGCTCACCGGCGTGGGCCTGCTACTGTGGCTGACCGGCACGCCGCTCAGCGCGCCGGTGTTGCTCGGCGTCGTGTTGCTCGGGGGCATCGTGGTGAGTAACGCCATCCTGCTGGTCGAGTACGTGGAGCTGGGGCGCCGAGAACGCGGGCTCACGATGGAGCAGGCCGTCGTCGAGGCCGGCGCCATCCGCTTGCGCCCGATCCTGATGACCTCCGCGACGACGGTGCTCGGCATGCTGCCCCTGGCCATCGGCCTCGGCGAGGGCACCGAGATGATGCAGCCGCTCGCCATCACCGTAGTCGGCGGTCTCTCGGTCTCGACGCTACTGACGCTGGTCGTGATCCCGTGCGTCTACCTCGTCGTGCACAAGGCCACCGAGCGCGTCAAAGCGTGGGTGGTGGGGGAAGGCCGCCAGCCGCGGCCCGTGCCCGAAGCGGCCGACTAGTCCCGCACCCGCTGCAGGCGCTCGACGGCGTCGCGCAGCATCTCTTCCGTCTTACAGAACGCGAACCGCACCAGCCTCCGGCCGAGCTCCGGCCGGCTGAAGAAGCTCGACCCCGGCACCGGGGCGACGCCGTGCTCCGCCGTCAGCCATTCGGCGAACCGGTCGTCGGGCAGCTGGGAGAGCGCCGAGAAGTCGGTCATGACGTAGTACGCGCCCTCGGGCGGCCGGCAGATGAACCCGGCCTTGGCGAGCCCCGCGCAGAGGATGTCCCGGCGCCGCCGGTAATCGCGCGCCAGGCCGTCGTAGTAATCGTCACCCAGCGTCTCCAGCCCCACCGCGACGGCCTCCTGGAGCGGCGCCGGCGCGCCGACCGTGAGAAAATCGTGCACCTTGCGAATCGCGTCCGTCACGTCCGCCGGCGCCACGATCGTGCCGATCCGCCAGCCCGTGATCCCGAACGTCTTCGAGGCTCCGCTGATCGTGATCGTCCGCTCCGCCATGCCGGGAAGGGTGGCGATGGGGATGTGCTCCCCTTCGTAGTAGATGTGCTCGTAGATCTCGTCGGTGACGGCGTAGGCATCGTGCCGCCGGCATAGCTCGGCGATCGCCTCGAGCTCGTGGCGGGTCAGCACGCGGCCGGTGGGGTTATTGGGCGTGCAGATGATGATCGCGCGGGTGCGGGGCCCGAACGCCGATGCGAGCCGGTCCAGGTCGAGTGGGGCGCCCGCGCTGAGCGGTACGAAGACCGGGCGGGCGTCGCACAGGATCGCGTCGGGCCCATAGTTCTCATAGAACGGCTCGAACACGACGACTTCGTCGCCCGGGTTCACGACGGCAAGGAGCGCGGCGGCCATCGCTTCGGTCGCGCCGCAGGTGACTGTGACCTGCGTGATTGGATCGACGGCCAGGCCGTACCAATCCTGGTACTTGCGGGCCAGGGCGTTCCGCAAGCGGGCCGCACCCCACGTGATGGCGTACTGATTCACGTCGTCGCGGATGGCGCGGGCCGCCGCTTCTTTCAGGACCTCGGGGGCGGGGAAGTTGGGGAAGCCCTGGGCCAGGTTGATGGCGCCGTGCTCGTTCGCGAGCCGCGTCATTCCACGGATCACCGACTCGGTGAAGCCGTGGGTGCGCCGGGCGGTGCGCATCGCCTTACTTGGGCCGGCGGGGCTTGCGGGGATCCGGATCGGGGGATTCGATGGCGCGGCGCAGCACGCTCGTCAGGCCGATCGAGAACGCCTGGCCTTGCTCTTGCTGGAGCCGGAGCGCCTCGATCTTCCCGGTGGCGATGTCGCGGGCGAAGTACACGGTGCCGCCGCCCTGGGCTCGGCTCATCTCACCGAGTACCTCGAACTTCCCCGCTGTCGCTTGTTTCACCCCTTCCAGTATTTGCTCCTTCGAGCCCGTGGGACGGAGCGGCGGGCCCGTCCACAGGTCGAGCCCGCACTTGGTGCAGAACCGGCCCCAGGAGCGGAGCGGCGCGCTGCAACGAGGGCAGCCGGTCCCCGGGGCGGGCACACTGGCGTCCAACTGCTTCACAACCTCGATCAGGTAGTCGTCCGAGGCGCCTCGCGTAAGCCGGAGGGCGACAAGGGTCTTGTCATGGCGGTCTTGGGCCAGGTAGGCGATCGCGCCGTCCTGGCCCCGCGCGATCTCTCCGAACACTTCGTATTCGCCGCCGGCGGTCTGGCGCACGGCCTCGAGGAGCTCGTCCCGCTCCGCAGCTACCGGAGCGACCGACGACAAGGTCAGCCTCGTACTTCCCGAATCACGGAGGACACCCATCGGGCTGAGTGTACGGTCATTCGATGCAGAGCGAAAGTGCGCGGCGCAAAAAGCGCGAGTGTTGCGCCAGCGCTACCGACGGTCGGGAACGTCCGGGCGAACAAAAACCGAATATGGCGTGAGTTGCGGGGTCTCCACGCCAGGGGCATGTTCTGCCGGTTCACGCGATGCCCATGACCCTCCAGACCACATGCCCTAAATGTGGCGGCCGCCTCCTCGCCGGCGATCGCTTCTGCGCGCACTGCGGAGCGACGCAAGAGGAAGCGTTCGACGAGCCGGCGGCGGAGCAAGCGGCCGCCGCGGCGTGGGAGGGCGTGCTCACGCACCTCCGCGCCGTGATCGGCCCCAAGTACGAGATCGGTCGCGCCCTCGGGTACGGCGGCATGGCCGCGGTGTTCCTCGCCCGAGAGATCAAGCTCAACCGGCGGGTCGCTATCAAAGTCATGTCCCCGAGTCTCATGCTCGCCTCGGGGATGATCGAGCGCTTCCATCGCGAAGCGGTCACCGTGGCGGCGCTCAATCACCCGAACATCGTCACGATCTACACGGTCGAGGAGACTGAGAAGGTCCAGTACTTCGTCATGAAGTTCGTCGCCGGCCCGTCCCTCGAAGCCGTGATCCGCAAGGACGGGCCGCTCCCCATCTCGGTGGTTCGGGTGTGGCTGACGCAGGTCGCGGGTGCACTGGGCTACGCGCACCGGCGGGGCGTCGTGCATCGCGACATCAAGCCCGCGAATATCCTGCTGGACGACGAGGGCAACGCGATCGTTACCGACTTCGGGATCGCCAAGGTGGCGCGCGAGCCGAGTCTCACGCAGGTCGGATCCACCGTCGGGACCCCGGCGTACATGAGTCCCGAACAGTGTCAGTCCCGGGATATTACGGCGGCGTCCGACCAGTACTCGCTCGGCATCGTGCTGTACGAGATGCTCACCGGGGAGCCGCCGTTCACCGGTCCGTCGCTCGAGGTGATGCAGGCGCACGTGCAGGCGCGCGCGCGGCCGATATCGGTGGCGCGACCGGATTGTCCGCGCGAGCTGCAGTCGGCCATCTCCCGCATGATTTCCAAGGACCCGCTCGACCGCTGGCCGAGCATGGAGGATGTCGTCGCGGCGGTGGGCGGATCGCCGCTGGCTCACGACGATCCCATCCGTCAGCAGCTCGCCGAGTTGGCCGGGTCCCGAGACACAGGGCTGTTGTCGCCGATCCCGAGCCGGCCGCCGGTGTCGAAGGTGCCTCCGACCCGCGTTGCCTCCCTCCAAATCCAGCCCGAGCGCCGCGTGCTCCACGTCGGCCGGTCGGCCCGGTTCCATGCGGTGGCCCGCGGTACGGACGGCGGGATCCTCAAGGATCGCGCGGTGCGCTGGACGTCCAGCGATCCCGAGGTCGCCGACGTGTCGGCCGACGGGACGGCGCAGGGCCTTATGCTCGGGGACGCGACGATCACCGCGGTATGCGAGGGCGGCAGCGGCAGCGCCGCGGTGGAGGTGCGCCCGGCGAGCGCGCTCGCGAACGCGCTCCGGTATTGGTGGGTCGCGCCGGTGGCGGCCGGCGTCGTCGTCGGCGTGTGGCAAGTCGCGAAACGGATCGTCCCCCCGCGTCCGGTGCCCGTGGCGGCGGTGACGGTCACGCCGGCGACCGCGTCCCTCACGATCGGCGGCACGGTCGGTCTGGCCGCGACCCCGCGGGCCGCGGATGGGCGAACCCTCCCGGACAGACCGGTGGCGTGGGCGTCGAGTGACTCGACCGTGGCCACCGTGGGCCGCGACGGAACAGTGGCCGGCGTTAGATCCGGGGACGTCATCGTCACGGCGACCGCCGCCAGCGGCGTGGCAGGCACGGCACGCGTGACCGTGACGGCCCCCGTCGTCACCGTGGATTCGAGCGTGGTCTCCGTCGCGGTGATCCCGGGGCAGATTCGCATAACCACCGCCCAGGCGTTCGGGCTTCGCGCTGTCGCCAAGGACGCGCGTGGGAGGAATGTCCGTCGGCGCGTGGAGTGGTCGAGCAGCGATCCTGGAGTCGCCGCGGTCTCAGCCACGGGACAACTGACGGGCGTGGCGCCGGGAACGGCGAGTATCACGGCGACCAGTGAGGGTGTGCGGAGTGCACCGGCGACCGTCACTGTCGTGCGCGCCGGGCCGCCGCAGCCGGGGGTTCTGGAAATGGTGATCCAGCCTTGGTCGTACGTGTCCATCAACGGCTTGCCGCGGGGCCAGCGCACGCGCCACGTGGATACGCTTCCCTCCGGCGTCGCGCACCGGGTGCGCCTGGAGCGCGACGGCTACCTGAGCTTCGACACCACGCTGACACTGCGACCGGGCCAGCGCTTTCGTCTGACCCATCAAATGAGACCGAGGACTCCATGACTCGCACGACGACCCGTCTGCTCCGGCGGTTGTTGCTGCTCGCTGGTGTGGGCACCGCGCCCGCCCTTCACGCCCAGGACACCTGCGATGCCATGATCGCGCGGGCCTCCAACGAGTTCGACACGGCGCGCAGGCTCGACCTCCTGACGGCGGCGGTGAATCCGGCGACCTGCCCACCCCGAGGAGCGTGGACGGCCGGCGTGCAGCTTCTCGGGCAGACGCTGATTGAAGATGGGAAAGACTCCGTCGCTAGCGTCTGGTTGCGATGGGCCATTCGGTTGGCGCCCGACATGCAACCGGACACGGTGCAGTTCCTCCCCCGCGTGATCCAGGCGTTCCGGACGGCCCGCGACTTCGTGGATCGTACGCGAGTGTCTGAGGACTCGGCCGTCCAAACCACCTGGCTCTGGCCGACGACGACAGGGCAGCGGGATGGCAGACTGCAGGTGGCCTCCTCGACGCCGCCACTCCGTGTCGACGTCACGGGGATGGGAACGGTCCCGCACGGGAGCACCGTGCCGCTCGCCGCGGGGAGCTACCGGATCGGCGCGACGGCATCGGGCTACGACAGCGTGCGCGTGACGCGGGAAGTGCTCCCCGGCGTCACGACGGTGCTCCGGTTCAATCTGGGCGCAGCGGCCCAGCAGCTCACAGAGCTACCGCGGGACACGGCGCAGACGCCCGCGGCCGGGGCCCGGAAGAAGGGACTGCCAACGTGGGTGAAGCTCGGCGCCGCGGGCGCGATTGCCTGGGCGATCGCCTGGAACGCCTACATCAAGAGCCACTAGAGGGACGCAAGGGTCCTTCACCTACATTCCATAGCGAGGTGCGGCATGAGAACCGCGATTGACTTGCTGCGAAACGTCAGCGTGCTGGTGGTAGCGCTCAGCGTAGCAACCTGCAAAGGAGATACTGGCGCGACGGGTCCGGCAGGGGCGACAGGGGCGACGGGGGACACGGGGGCGACGGGCCCGCAGGGCCCGCCCGGGGTCGTTTGGAAGGCAGCAGCCTTTCAGTTCATTGCGGCAGCCGCCGTCGGAGCGACAAAGGACGTCGTGGCGATAACGTTCAACGCTCCATCCAGCGGGTTCGTCTGGGTGCAAGCAAGCGGCTACTGCAACGTTACCCAGGGTTCGGTCCAGTCACAGGCGGCCCTCGGCTGGTCGACCGTCTCAGCGGGCACGCCGACCATCCCTAACTCTGCCTTCATTCGCACGTTTGCGCACAGTGAAGCCTCAGCGAGTACGCAAATCCCCTACGCGGTCGCCGCAGTGTTCGCGGTGGCTGCGGGCTCGAGGACGATCTACCTGACCGAGCATACTTACACGGTGGGTGTCAGCGACTGCAGCGGCACGAGCATTCTGATGTTCTCGTCCTCGTTGCTGCCGATATCCTTTACGTCGGGAGCCGCATCGTCCACGAACGGAATACCTAGTCGCCCCATGCGCTGAGCGACTGCTCCGTCTGGGAGTATGAAGGGCAAACGTCGGGCTAGTCCGCGCCCCGCAGGTGCTCGAACTCGGGGTTCCCGGCGAGCATCTGCTCGTCGAGCCAGCGGTCGATGATGCTTTTGCGGAACCGCCATTCTTTCCCGAGCTTCGCTGCCGGGATGCGGTTCCCCTGGGCCCATTTGTAGATCGTCTGGGGCTTGAGGCGGAGGTAGGCGGCCAGGTCTTCGATCGTGAGGATCTCCTGATCGGTGGGAACTCCGTCCGTCCCCGGCGTCGAGGCCATGTGGTGAACGTACGCTCCTAGTGCTGTTTAAGCAAGTTTAAGCCCTCCCTGCAATGATTTGATCATCCGTGCTGGATGTCGAAGGGGGGCGTCGTGGGCTTTCCGCTGCGTCTGGGTGCGGCAAGCGACTTCGGGCGGGTGGGTGCGCTGTTCGAGCGCGCCGGCTTCCGAGAAGAGTCGATCTGCCGCGCCCTCGGCATTCCCAACATCTCGCAGATCGGCAAGGTAGCGCCGGCGGGGCTCGACCTCACCACGGCGCTTGGTTCCGCGGGCCTCGCCGCGCTGGTGCGGGTCTTCGTCTTCACCCAGATGGTCACGCGGGACGACATCGCGGGGGTGATCGACCCGGCCGACTTGGCGGCGCTCGAAGCGCTGGATCTGCTCCGTCCCGGTCCGGACGGCCGCTGTTACTCGCCTGCCTTCGTCTATCCCGTCGCCGGGTTCGTGATCGCCTCGGACCGCCACGACAGCCCCGACGGTTCCGATGTGGTCCTGGCCTCCGACGTCGTGTTCCCGGCCCTCGATGCCGGCACGCTGCGGTTTCTCGGCGTCATCCCGCGGAGCCCTGTGCGGGACGCCCTGGATCTCTGTGCGGGCACGGGCATCGCGGCGCTGGTGTTAAGCCCGCACGTCGAGCGGGTGACAGCCGCCGACATCACGCCTCGCGCCGCCCACTTCGCCCGCTTCAACGCCCTCTTGAACCGCCGCCCCAACGTTGAGATTGCGGTCGGCGATCTGTACGAGGCTGTGCGAGGGCGGACCTTCGACCGAATCGTGGCGCATCCTCCCTACGTGCCGGCTCTGGAGCAGTCCCGGGTGTTCCGTGACGGCGGCGACACCGGGGAGACCATCCTGCGGCGTATCGTCGCCGACCTGCCCCGCTATTTGCGGCCGGGGGGCGCGTTCTACTGCGTCGCGGCGGCGTGGGATGCGGCGGAGGGGCCGATCGAGGCGCGCATCCGGCGGTGGCTCGGGGACGGAGAGCGCGAGTACGACGTGATCTTCGCCCAGCAGGAGGAGGTGGCGCCGGACCGGTTGGCGCGCTGGCTCGCCGACAAAGCCGCGCCCGGCGACCCCGGTGTGCGCACGCAGTGGGAGCAGCGGTTTAGCGACGCCGGACTGGAGCGCAATGTCTACGGCGCGATCGTCGTGCAGCGCGCCGAGGCGGCGGCCGCCGGCGGACGGGAGCCCGTCACGGCGCGTCCGCGGTTGAGCCCGCGCACCGACGGGGCCTGCTTCGAGTGGGCGTTACGGTGGCACCGGTGGCGGGCGAAACAGGAGGCCGGCGGCCTGTTGACGCGGGCGCTGCTCGACGGCCGGCCGCGGCTTGGCTCGCGGCTCCGCGCCCGAGTCACATATGCGCCGCAGGATGGCGCTCTGGCCGTGACGGAGATCTTGTTGCAGTCCGACCGCCCGTTTCGCTCCGCGACGGGAATCGAGCCGTGGATGCTCGCGCTAGTGGGAGAGTTCGGGCACGGGCGGACGGGTCGGGAGGTGTACGAAGCCGCCCGACAGGCGGGCCGGTTTCCCGAGGGGTTCGGGCCGGAGGACTTCGGGAGGCTGGTCGCGATGATGGTTGAACGCGGGTACCTCGAGGTCGACTTTAGCGCGGCCTAGAGCTTGCCCCGGAGAATCGCCTTGAAGTTCCTCCGGAAAGTCGGAATCGAAATTGTGGTTCTCGCGGCCCATGGATTGTACAGCTTGATGTTCTTGCCTTCGACGCCTAAGACAGCGTAGCCGTGCCACGGCTCGACCTCGTGAGCATCGTCCCTCGAAGCGCCAATGGTCGGGATCTTGTGGGCGACTGCCGCGATCTTGCGGATCGTGGAAACGTCGGTGTCATCGTTCACCTCGATCCCGTCCGGCTCCGACCCCACGAGAACCTTCCAGAATTCATTGGCGGTGCGTGTCTGGGAGTCGAGCTCCTCGTAGCTCTTCACCTTGGCCGCGTACGCCTTTTCGATCACGCAGGGCCAGAGCGCTTTGGTCGGCGACTGCATGTAGATCAGAGACCAGTTCCTGTCCGCGTCGTTGGTGTAGAACACGTCGCTCACCTCGAACGTCCCTCCGAGTGAGACGGTGAAGTAGCGCTGAGAGGTGATCTTGTTGTCCTTGGGTGGGCTGTCGAGCTTTCCGGCCACCTTGGCGACGTCCGTCTCGACCGTTTCCTTAGTCTCCTTGATCATGCCCTGGATGCGCGAGCGCCCGCTCGCGGTGTACGCCATCGCCGCCAGGATTGCCGCGATCGGGCAATTGGCGAGCGCACCCTGCTTCACGTCGCCGAAGCCCAACCCTGGGTCCTTGTTGAAAAGCCTCCCGGTGACCTCGTGCACGTTCTTCGACTCGGCCCCAGCTGCCGGTGCCGGCATCGTCAGCGTTTTCAACGGACTCTCAGTGCGTCGGCGAGCGAGCGTACCACGCGGACCTCTTGTGTCTTGGACATTTCCCCCCCGAGCGGATGCGCCGCCGCAGCACAATCTCCCACGCCAGTCGTCGTCTAGCCGTGGGGCATGACCCGCTCCATATTAGCTCGCCTGACGCGACCAGAGGCGTTCGGCCCGCCGGCTATGGCACCCCGCAGGACGTCCCACCCATGAACCCGACCGCGCGCCGTGACGCTGCCTCGGTCGTGGGCAATTGCGCACAAAGTGGCGTGCCGCTAGGCGGAAACGGGGGCGCTGGCGAAAACGGCGCACCCGGACTGTCGGGCGGAGCTATCGGTTCGGCCGGGACCGGCCAATACGTAGCAGCACAGGGATCGGATGGGGATCCTGGTCAGCTGGGATCTGGAGGTGGTGGCGGCGGAGCAGGCGGTGCAGGGGGGCTCGGTGGCGGCGGGGGTGGTGGCTCCATTGGCGTTCTCATTAGCAAGAGCACGATTGCGACGGTCCTGGGGAACGCGATCACGCTGGGCAGTGGAGGCCGGCGGTGGGAGGGGTGGTCGAGGTGGTGCAGGGGGGTTGGGTGGTGCTGGAGGAGGTGGGCCTGCCGGGGCGGGCGGTGGCGGGGGGACCCGGCGGCCTGGCTGGTGACGCGGGTGGGGGGGGCGGCGGGCCGAGTATCGGCATCATTGAGGACGGCTCGAGCACATCGAACCTGAGCGCCGGGGAATTCGGGAACAACCGCGTCACGTTGGGAACGTCGGCGCGCGGGGGCGCCCACGCGAATCCTGTGCTCAGCGACGACGCCACAGGCGAGCGGGCCGCGTACAAGAAGCTCTAGCGGCGCACCCCGCGGAGGCCACGAAGGGACGAGAGGAGCACTCAACATGCCCATCGAAAAAGAGCCGGTGCACAAGGTGGCCAAGACGCACGTTCCGCCCGGGAGCACCCCGTATCGAGTCAAAGACGGCGACACCTGGATCAGCATCGCGCAGAAGCATGCGCTCGACCCGTGGGACCTCATCGAAGCCAATTTCGCAACACGCAATGCCGCCGAGGTCAATTGGTACTTGCGTGCCTATGTCGGCTGCAAGGTGGCGACGCCGGACAAGAAGAACTGGAAGTTCAGCTCGACCGCGACGCCGGGCATCATCCACATTCCACGGAGCACGCCGGGACTGTATTACGTCGTGCCGAACATGACCCTCATCCCGCAGGATCGGACCATGTCCTGCTGGTTTGCAAGCGGCCAGATGCTGATCCAGTGGCGCTGGCAGACCCAGCGAGCGTGCGACGCCTCGCACCCGGACCCGTCGCTCCTGGCGAAATGGCACAAGCTATACGACGATAATCCTGGGATTAGCAATGCACAGGTTGCCGACTTTGCGCGGGATCTCGGCTTGCGGATGTTGCCGCCGGCCACGCCTTCCCCCCAATATGTGAGGGACCTGCTCAAGGCACACGGTCCGTTGTGGGTGAACGGCAACTCGCACATCACCGTGATTGCTGGTATCCGCAACGCGGCGGGGGGTGTCGAAGTGTTGGTGTTCGATCCGGCAAAGCCCGCCGTGCGGCACGGCGCATGGCATGACTTCTATCAACAGTACGGACTGACGCCCCATACCAGCCTCGATGCCGGCGCGGCTTCGCCAACATCGATGCTGTACATCTCTCCGTTGTGATGAGTGAGGGTCGAGGAGACGAGACTAACGCCGTGGTCCAGGGAGGCTAGACATGGCCAAACCGTGGGCAAGCAGTGTCCGAGACACCGGCAAGCTGACGGTGCATAACGGCCTCAAGTCTGGAAAGTGGGTGCACCTCTTCAAGGACGCGTTGCAGTTGTTCAATCAACTCGGCCTCCCTGTCAGGATGACTCAAGCCGATGACGAAGCGAGTGCCAATGTGGCGATGCGCGTAGCGAGCGGTGTCGCCACCTACGAATATGATGGAGCGGTTCTTTCACAGGCCTTCAGCGGCACACGGCTTCACGGACACACCATGCTGATCGGTCGAGAAGGTGAGGATGAGACGGAGAAGGCCGTCGTATTCCTGCCGAGCGATCCACAGTCCGGTCCCATGTTCAGGGGAGGTAAGGCTGTCTACGAGAAGGCCACCCTTAACATGATGAAGGTGATTGCCGTTCACGAATTGATTCACGCCTGCGGGCTGGACAATCAAGACCACGCGACGGATGACGGCGTTTTTTATTTTCCGCTTGCGCCAGACGGCAAAGGAAAGATGATCGTCCCGGGAAAGGGCAAGGAGGACAAGCCGATGCCGCCGCTGCGCCTGGCTGGTTCAACCACCAGCAAGATCGCGAGTGTGTGGGGCGCGTGAGGGTCGGGAAAGCATTCCGCGTAAGGGGACAACGACCATGACAAGCGACTTCGCTGTGCGATCGCGGATCGGCAAGCTGGCCACGGCCTTGAAGGCATTCTCTCCGCGGCTCGGGTACACCGAGATCCTTCAGCACGGCCGGCTGGTGAAGTATCGGGTGCACACCAAGGTCCTAGGCGACCGGGACATTCCAATTCAGCCAGGTCGGGAGTCCGCCGCACGGGAGCAGCTTCTAAAGGAACTCGAGAACTTGGCTCGATATTACAAGCCGTCGCTCCTTCTCGCCGACACCAAGCCGCTGCCTGCCTGGCTGGCCGCGGACGCTCGAGCGTTCTGCGATCATCCCAGCCTCGGCCTCCACC
Organism: Gemmatimonadales bacterium; assembly: GCA_036004985.1. Classification (GTDB taxonomy): domain Bacteria; phylum Gemmatimonadota; class Gemmatimonadetes; order Gemmatimonadales; family GWC2-71-9; genus 20CM-2-65-7. The sequence continues at coordinate 54,634 of DASYQX010000029.1, read as the reverse complement.
GATTTGGGAAGCAGATCACGATTCGGGGCACTGGAGAAGGAGGAAGGGCCGAAGAGCACCTCACCAGGGAGCAGCTCATCCAGGGCTCCACCACATCACTCGATACCTTCCGCTACCTGCCCTTGGACAAGGCGCTTTACAAGGGCGACGTGCAGTACCGTGCGGCGATGGGGTGGAACTTTTCGATGTACTACTACATCGAGAAGCAGGGCGTGCCACCGTCGCGCGCCGGAGAGCAACTGAGTGGGCTCCAGCGAGAGCTGGTTCAGAAGATCATGCTCGAACTCGCCATCCCGGGCACCAACGAGAAGGCTAGAGCGGCCGGCGACGCAGCTGCGGGGGCACTCGAAGCCGTGATGCACATCATCCACCGCCGCTAAGCTGTTCGGCCCGAGCGTCCCGCCTAGCGCGTCAGGCTACTCACCGATTGCGGAGATACCGGGCCAAGTCGAGCGTCACCATCACTTCGACCTGCGGCGGTGCGCCGGCTCCCGCCTGTCCGCTGGCACTGACCGTCACGCCGGACCCCCCGATGTTGCGATAGGTCGCGCCTGCCCCCCGCGGGCGCAGCCGGACGCTCAGCCCGTCCACGCCGGGCACCGGAATGTCCTTGTCGACAATGACGTTGAAGGCCCACGTGCGCGTTTCGTTGTTGCTGAGCACTCCGGCGAGCGAGCCGCCGGCGAGCACCGTCGCGGAGGTGACGACCAACGCCCGGTCACCGGTCGACGCGCCTTGCCAGTCACGCCGGGCGCGGTCCCCGGCCTGATCCAACAGTCGCGTCGTGGTCTCCTGCACGACCGGTACGGCCCAGATGGCCTTCATCAGATCACCCACGTCGGCGGCGCGGGGAGCGCCCGTGTAGTTGCCGCGGGGAACCAAGGGGCGGGAGGGGGTCGTCGGCGATGGTGTCCGGAGAATACGATCGAGGGTCATCGGTTCCAAGGCCGTCCAATCCGGGGAGAGAACCAAACTCCGCAGGAGCGGACTGGGTGGACCGGATTGCAGCGCCCGGATTTCCGCCTCGAGCTCGGGATCGAGGTGCAGGTGATAATCGCCCAGGTTCGGACCGCTCATGGTTCACCTCCCGTGGTCTCTCGGACTGCCATCATCGAGCGTGCGGAAACGCCTCCAGCCGCAGCGGCGAGCCGCTCCACTTTCCCTGAAACCGCGCGCGCAGCAGGATCTCCCAGCGCGACTCCATGTCGAGGGCACCGAAGACCTCGGGCGTGAGCGCGCCGCCGACATCGAACCCCCGCCGCAGGCGGGAAGCCTGCTGGAAGACCGGTTTCACGAGCTTCCAATGGCGCTGGGCGACTTCCGGGTCGGGCAGCGTCACTTCCTCCTGGAACTCGGCCTCGAACTCGTCGGGCTCACCGCCGTTCTCCGGCGGCAGCTTGGCCTTCTTGTCCGAATCGACATTCTGTCCCGTCATCTTCGTGAATGCCGCACCAGCTGCCCCAGCGATCGCCGGGTCTTTGTCCGTGAGGGCCGCGAGGACGACGTCCATGAGGGCGGGGTGCCCGTACGTGCCGACGACCTGGAAGCGCGCGGGGCCGAGCGCCGGTGTGGTTGCGAGCGTCGCGACGAGCCGGGCGTCGTCCGGTGTGCCGAGAATCGCGAGCAGCTCGAGGGCGTCCCGGTCCTCCGGCGTGGGTTGCGCCGCGAGCTTGCGGCACACGGCCAGCACGCCCGGCTGGCCGCACCACGCGCCTGCGTAGAGGGCGGCCCGTCGCACGCCCGGGTCTTCGTCCCGCATGGCGGCCGCGTACGTCTTGGCCTCGAGGGGCACGCCGAGGTAGCCGACCAGGCGCCAGCCGCTCTGCCGCACCACGGCGTCCTCGTGCCGGAGGAGCCGCTCGATTTGCGGGATGGTCGGCTCGAGGGCCGAGTGGAAGGCGAGGATCGTGCCCGCGGCCGCGCCGATGGGTGGGGGCCCGCCGTGAAACAGCTCTCGGAACGGCGCCACGCCGGGGTTGAGGGGCGCGTGCGCCAGCGCGTCGCGCAGCGCCGCGAGCACGTCGCCTTGGGCGTGCCCGAACGAGTCGCGCACCCGGGCGGTGGCGGTTTCGTTCTTGGCGTGCAGCAGGGCATAGGCGGCGGCGAAGATCAAGGCCGGATCGTCGCCCGCGAGCCTGTCCTCGAGGAGTGGGAGTGCCACCTCGCCGACCGCGAGGACCCCCTGAAGGTGCGCGGCGATGCGCTCTTCGAGATGAGCGAGTTCGCGCAGGGTGTAGCCGGGATCGCGGACGGCGACCTGCCGCTGGCCCCAAAGGAAGGCCAACTCCTCGACGTGCTCCTCGAGGATGTCGGGGATGAAGGTCGCGGTGGGCGAGGGCATCGCGCGTGAGCCCGTCAGTTGATCTGGACGGTGCCTCCCTTGATGCGGTTCAGGCGCTGGGCGTGGGAGACGAGGTCCTTTCCTTTGATGAGGATCTTGCCGTCTTCGCGGATGGTGATGGAGCCGGCGCCGACGCGGAGGGTGAGGGAGTGCTTGGCCTCGAGGACGAGGGTGTCGGGTGCATCGGCTTCGCTCCCTTCGAGGGTGGTCGGGGACTGTCTGTTTACGCCGATTCGACCGATCACGACTCCATCCGCTCCGCCGGGCAGGAACCAAGCGAGTACGTGATCGCCGGGCTCGAGCACGAGGGGACTGCCCTGGCCTGTCTCAAGCACCTCGCAGCGGACCTGTCCCGCGCCGTCGTTCTGAAGATCGACGGTCACAGTGCCAGACTCCGTTAGGTGCAACACGACGCCGCGGCAGAGTTGCGCGGCGTTCACTTGTTCTAGGGCCTGCGTGATTGAGTCTGTCATCTGGTATCTTCCTCAGTACGTGTCTATTGCTCACAAGCTGATGAATTGGCTCGGCTCGCGGAACACAACGTGCAGGAACGGTTTCGACTCGATCGCGCGTCTCACCTTGTCGTGCACGATCACTGCGCCCACGTTTTCAGCGAGGCGAAACATCAACAACCCCTTGGGCTTGTTCGGGTCGATGGCGAGACTCTCAATACCAGCATCGATGAGCCGCTCCGGGTTGTTCGATGAGAATTTCGTGCGGGTAAGATCGGCGGCGCTGATCAGCCCCACGATGTTGAACGCTTTGAACCCACGGTGTTGGACGGTCCCGTCCTCGCTCTGCAGCACAGCGTCGTACGTCTCGATGTTATCCACTCCGGCCCCTTTTAGAGTCTCAAAGAACTCGTTACTCATGACCGGCGGCGTCCCAAAATATGGGAGCAACTCTGCGCGCTCGTATCCAGGCTGGATCGGGACGACGACGGGCTCTGTCGGAGCGGAGTGGAAGCGCTGACCGATCAGCCAACTGTCCTGTGGCCCAGGGTCGTCGAAGTCGTACAGCAGCATCCGCCTGGGGTTTTCTCCCTCAAGCACGTAATAGCGGGATTCTCGTTTTTCTTCGAGCATGACTGTCGACCTCGGCTCTAGATGATCCGCTCAATCCCCACCCTTTGGGGCGTCGGCGGCCCGAGCCGCTCGTTGGCGTACCGCTGCGTCAGCCCGTCGGTGTAGAGCGGCGGTCTCCAGATCGGTCCCGTGACTAGGCTCTTCAGGTTGGCGGACAGTCGATTCAGTCGCTCGACCATACCCGCTGGCAAGTTCCATTTGCCGTCTTGCGCGGTGCCAGCTGCGAACGGACATGAAATACTGATGAGCCACAATCGCGTCCCGATGGTGTTGAGCATTTCGCGAACCTTATTGGAGTAGTCGGGATGCGCCATGTGGAACTGCAGCTGACCTCCCGCCTGCTCGATCGCTTTGACGGTGAACGCCATCTTGAAGGTTTCCTCGTCGACCGTGTCGCCCTGGGCCCTTCCTCGTCTCTCTTTTATAGCGTCTATGCCTCCCTGGGCAGGCCACTCATTGTTGTTGCTGAGCGCATACGGGCTTGGAAGCCACACCCCGTTCTCCGCAGCATTCACGTTGTAACCACAGAATTGCTTGTCCTTGATCTTGCTTACCGAACCGTAGTGTTTAATAGCATCACTGTGGCCGAGGTAACGCACGACAATCGAGTTCTTTAGCGAAGCGTTGCCAGGGATCAGGTGGTGCGGGGCGTACTGGACCTCGTACGCGCACTGTATCGCGTGCTCCAGTCGGTATGCTTGGACCTCTTTTAGATCGGACCCCTCAAAGTACGGCACTTTCGGTTTCTTCTTGTACTTGATCCAAACCTTCTTGTAGTGGCCCGGGGCGTCCATCGGTTCGTTCTCTCCAGCCTTGTCGAGATTATCTCCTAGCTTCTTGCCCAAATTCTTGGGTATTTGGCCGGGATTGTCTTCGTACGCCTCCTCCTCCTCTAACTCCCCGGGCTGGGGAGCCGGCTGTTGCTCCCATGGGCAGGTAGCCGAGTCGTGTACCCCTGGCCCCGTTACCTCGCCTGCCGTGACCATCTCGCCGATTTGAGTCATGGCCTAACCCATGATGTTCTTCTGATTGTGAAACAACGGATCACCCATTCGACACACGTTCTTGCCCTCGAACTTGACATCGAACGAATACATCATGAACTCGCACTCGCCCATATTCTTGTTCGACACCACGCCGAACAACGTGCCGGCCTCGTCGCCTGACGACTTCATGTACTTCGCGCCCTTGACCATCGGCATCTGACCGTCGGTCTTCACTTTCGTCGGACCGCTCGTCGTGTCTGAGGCTTGTCCGATATTCGGGTAGGGGATCGGAATCGGCGGCGCCGGGGGTGCCGGGGTCTTGCAGACATCGGGAAACACCATGCTCATCCCACCACTGCCCTTGTGAGCGATACCCCGAAAGTTGACGAACGTGGTTTGACCCATGGCCGTTCTCCTACGTGGCGGAGACCGCGAGTGCGGCCCGCGGGCCGCGGTCGGATGAGGCGTACACGAGCGCCGGGCTGCGCCGAACACCGTCCTTCATGCCGACGGCGGCGAGACCAACCATCAGCGGACCGCAGGCCGCTCCCGTGTCCCCATAACAGTCCGCCGGGTGGTGTATCCCGTGCTCGGCGGAGAACGTGCGATTGCTTCGGATCCGGGCGACCCCCCACTCCTTCGCCCAATGATTCTCCCCGTTCATGGACGAATAGACTTCCTGGATCGGGGCCACCAGTGCGCCGAGCTGCACCAGCTGCTGCACCGCCTGGGCGAGCCCGTCTCCCCGATAGGGCTCCTCGCTGTATAAGTGCCCCGACTCTATCGTCTGCGCCACGACTGACACGGTGCCCCACGGCGTCAGTCCTGCGTCCCTTGCGGCGGCGCGATCGGCGAGGAGCAGAAACGCCGCTCCCTCACCCGGGATGAAGCCATCGAGGTTCGCCGCCGACTTCACACGCTTCTCCATATCGAGCGTTCCCAGCACGTAGGGATCGCGATGCGTGTCCACCCCTCCCGCAATCATGAACTTCGCGCGCCCTCTGCGTATCAGCTCGCTCGCCTGTCCAATCGCGTTCAAACCGCCGGCTCGGCCCCGGTGCGATGCGTCGCTCCACAGTGGGTCGAAGCGTCCGCCGGTTTGCTGCAGGAGATATTTCAGGAACTCCTCATGATTCAGCGGCCGAGTGGTCGCGGTTTCGGGTAGTGCGAGGCTCAAGCCCGGCGGTGGCGCGCCCTGCGGAAGGGATGTAAGGCATCCGGCGAGCGCCACAGTCGCAAGCCGGAGCATTCGGGCCTCACGTGCTGTGAGTGCCGCTCCTGCCACATCTTCGGCGAGCTCGGCGAGCCCGTCCTCCGGCACCTCAGCGAGAACGAACGGCGCAAACCATCTGTCGAGGATGCTCGACTCAGCAAACCGCGCACTGCCCGCCCGGACCGACGCTGCCGTCTCCGCCGCAGAGAGGCCCACGGCGGTAATCATCCCGGCCCCCACGATGCCCACGTTGTCGGGCATACGCCTACGCGGCCTTCTGCGCTGCGGCGCGAACCTCGTTCACGCGTAGCGCCTTCTTGTCGCACCGGAGCGCAGTGCGCCACACCAGGGAGAGCCTATTCTGATCAGGTTCGATCAACACCGTGTCAAGATCGGCCGGCACGAGCTGCGCCGCGCCGTCAACGACGTACGTGACTGCAATGCGGACGGGCGGCAGTTGCACCCGCAGGCTTCCCGACGGAGTCACGCCGTATGCTTCGATCCACTCACCCGGCTTGAGATAGCCCGCGGTAATGAGCCCTGGAGGCGCCAATTGGAAGAACCGCGAGTCGAAGTCGGTCGGGAGATATGGGGCCCGCTCCTGTTGCCACCGCTCGTCATATGTGCCCGCGAAGGAGAGCCTCGGCTCCCAGTGCCCGCAAATCGGTGCAAAACAGGCGGGAGTAGGCGACTGTTTCCAGCTCGTCAGCAGATCCGCCGGGTCTTCGAGGTTCGGGAGCGGCGATCCGTTCAGGTCCTTCTCTCCATCCTTGGAGTGGTAGCCCCTCCCCACCGGATTCCGCACCTCGGCGCGCAGCTCCTTTCCCTTATGATCTAGGCCGCCATAAGCCCGCTCCCAGATGAGAGGCATGGACTCGAACGGCGCCGGATTCGACATTGAAGGCACCACGCCGCGCTTTTCCCACACCCGGTCACCGAACACGCGAATGGTCTTGCGGAGCGGTCCGGCCTTGAGAGACACATCCATCTGAGTTACTGGCCGTCCTCGCGGTGGGTACGCTGTGCCGAGGAGCAGCACGTCGGTCGCGGGCTTGGTCAGGCTCACATTCGACGGGTTTTTGATACTGCTCTTGCCGGGCTCGCCGTGGTATTCGTCCGAGAGCGTCACCGGCAGCTGCTTCTCCGCCAGCGATAGCCGCTCGCCGAGCAGGAGCGTGGCTTTCACGACGGCGAAGAGCGTGTCGATCCCCTCGACATCAGGCATCAGGGAGATGGCCCCCTGAAACGGAGTCTCATTCTTGAACTGGAGCATCGCCGTTAGTTGTTCGTGACCTTCGCGCCCTTGATGCTGACGTCGCCCGAGGCCTTGACCTCGATTTTTCCCGACCCTTCGAGCTTGATGTTCTTCCCCTTGATCTGAATGTCGCCGTTTTTCTTCATCGTGATGGTGGCGTCGCCCGTCTTGAGCGTAACGCTGTCGCCGGCGTTGATCAGCAGGTTCTTTCCCACGTCAACCTTGTCGTCCTTGCCTACAGTGAGCGACCGGTTCTCCCCTACCGATATCTCCTCGTTCTTGGCGACCGCGTCGTTGCGCTTTCCTGACACGCTGATCGTCTCATCCTTCGTCACGGTGAGTGAGCGATTGCCGTCGATGCTGACGCTCTCGTTCTTTGTGACAGAGTGAGAACGATTGCCATCGATGCTGACGCTTTCGTCGCCGCCGACGCTTTCCGTGCGGTTCTTCCCGATCGTGATCGATTCGTTGGCGCCCACCGACTCGGTGCGGTCCTTGCCGATCGTAACGGTCTCGGTGTTCTCGACGTCGATCTGTTGGTCCTTCTCGGCGTGGATGACGATCTGCTCGCCGCCCTTCTTGTCCTCGAACCGGATCTCGTTGAAGTTGTCCGTCCCGCCACCCTTGGAGCTGCGCGACTTGACGCCGCTCTGCGTCTGGTCGGCGGGGAGGGCGTACGGCGGCGTCTGATCGGCGTTGTAGACCCGCCCCGTGATGATGGGCCGGTCGGGATCTCCTTCGAGGAAGTCCACGATCACTTCCTGCCCCATCCGGGGGATCTGGATGGACCCCCAGTTCTTGCCCGCCCACGATGTGGCCACACGCACCCAGCATGAACTGTCTTCGTTCTTCTTGCCATTGCGATCCCAGTGGAAGTGCACCTTGACCCGTCCGTGGCTGTCGGTCCAGATCTCCTCACCCGACTTACCGACGACCACCGCGGTCTGCGAGCCCCAGACGGTTGGTTTCCTCGTCGTGCGTGCAGGACGAAACGGGATGCTGTGAGGGATCGCGCTGAACGAGTTGTGATACTCGAGTGAGCCGCCGGCCCCGAGCCCGTACCCTCCCGCGCTTCCAGTGTGCTGAACGCGCACGAGCATGTAGGTCTGGTTCAGCGCCGAACGAAAGTGCTCCTGCAGGTCGAAGCGGCCCCCGCTCACGAACGCGCGACAGGTGCTGCTGCCACGCACGACCTGACTGAGCGCCTCATGTGCTTCCAAGCGCAGGCGCGCGTAGCGATCGCCCGCATCGAGCTGTGTGTAACTCCCGGGGTACTCGTAGATTTCTGCCGGGCCCTGGCCCGCGACCGAGTTTTCGAGCTGCAAACTCGGCTGCAGGTAGTCGTAGTCTCGCAGCGTCACTTTGCCGGTGTGAACCGCGTTCTCGAGCTGCAGCGACAGGACAACATCTGCCGCCTGCCAACCGCCGGCGGCCGCGGCCATGCGCGCCGACGCCTGGCCCTGGCATGGCTGCACCGCGCTGTTCGCGTCAGCCAATGTGAGCATGTGCTTGCTGCTGGAATGTTGGAAAAAGTAAAAGATCCCTTCCTCTTCCATGAGGCGGGACACGAAGTCGAGATGGGTCTCGCGATACTGCACGCAGAACTCGCGTTTCGCGTAGCTCTTGTTGCACTTGATCTGAAAGTCCGAAAAGCCCTGATCTTTGAAGACCTTCTCGATGATCTCGAGCACCGAGAGATTCTGGAAGATCCGGCAGTCCTTCGAGAGCGAGAGAAACCAGAGCCAGGGAACGACCTCAGCGCGATACACCGTGAGCTCGCCCAGTCGATTGAGTTGTGTGAATCGACTGATCAATCCGTGAATCAGGCGCTGGCCGCCCGCCGGAAGCTCGATAGTGACCGATACCGGCGTGCGGAGTAACTGAGCACCATCCACGGCGGGGTCTTCCGAGAACAACTCCAACACGAAGTGAAACGGCTCGGATACGGCCTCCTCGCCAGCGAACGCCCCCAGGAGGAGCTTGTCGGTCCCGAGTTTCGTGTCTACCCGCAGCGGTCGGCCAGCCTGAGAGTAGTTCGCCACTATACCTCCGCTATTGCGGCCTCAGAGGATAATTGAGGTCTCGCTTCGGTTCCTGTCCCACTAATCGGGCGACGGTATGCACGGCTGCCACGACATCGGGCCAGGAGATCTCGGCCCCATCCAATTGGCGCATGAACTGGCTATTCCCCTTCTTGAATCGCATCCACGAGCGGCAGTCCTCCGTTTCAGGCGCGTACGGATCCATCTGGATGTTCATCTTTTGCTGACACAGATCCCTCATTCGCCGGACCTGCGCCTTCTCCGAAGGGTCGTTCAGAACGACCTCATCGTACGCGTACGGTGCGCCTGGAGTGGGCCGGCGGAGAATCACGGTGACGCTCGCGATCTCCTTCGCCAACGGGCGAATCTGCTCCGCCGACATCCGTGGGGCTCCGCCAGCGGCTCGCGCCAGCGGGAGCAGCGTTTCATACAAGGCAGCGACGAACTTCTCGTATAGGTCTCGGCGCACATGGATCAGGTCGGGATTGTTGAGATCAAGCGCATGACCCATTCCTGTGTCGTACAGAACGGTTTCGTTCCCCATCTTCGAATGCGCGTACGTATCCCCAAAGCGATGCAGCAGAAACCCAAACTCCATACTTCCCGGTTTCATCTGGTGTAACGCGCCCGTCGTCGTATCTCGCTCGGGCTTCGATAGACCGCCGGTCAACGCGTGCAACCCACGCTGAATCAAATCGCGCTCGTATTTTGTCCACGTCACCATCCCGCCCGGCGCCGTCAGACGGCTCTCCTCCTGATATGCTGCGTCTAACGCATTGACTTCGTCGGGCATCTGTGCGAACACCGCGTTTCGCAGCGCAATGCGCGGATCGAAACCCACGGCAAGGGACACGAAGTAGGCAGTGTAGTAATGGCCTGGCTCGCGCATGTCAGCGGATCATCTCGTGGCCCCGACCGCCACCGGCACCTCGGCGCCGGCCGCCTCCCCGGCGTAGGTAAACGCTCCGCCCTCGCCCAGCGCCACGCGAATCGCGTCCGGCTTCGCGCCCTCGGCGAACGAGGCGAGCAGCAGTCGGGACAGCTCCGGCAGCAGCGTGTTGGTCAGGATGTTGTCCACGTTCCGCGCGCCGCTCTCCACCTCCGTGCAGCGCTGCGCGATGGCGTCGACCACCGCCTCGTCGTACTTGAGCAGGATCTTGTGGCTCTCCTTCAGCCGCCGCTCGACCTTCCCGAGCTTGAGCCGGATGATCTGCTTCATCGCGTCATCCTTGATCGGGAAGTACGGGATGATCACCGTACGCCCCAGGAACGCCGGTTTGAACGTCTTGTTCAACTCCGGCTTCAGCGCCTTCACGAGCCCCTCCGCGTCCGGCATCGTCTCCGGATCCGCGGTGAGCTTCATGAGCGTCTCGGTCCCAGCGTTCGTAGTCAGCACGATGATGTTGTTCTTGAAGTCGATCTGGCGTCCCTCTCCATCCTCCATGGTCGCCTTGTCGAAAACCTGATAGAAGAGCTCCAGGACGTCGGGGTGCGCCTTCTCGATCTCGTCGAGCAGCACCACGGAGTAGGGACGCCGCCGCACCGCCTCCGTCAGCACGCCGCCCTCGCCGTACCCGACATAGCCCGGCGGCGAGCCCTTGAGCGTCGACACCGTATGCGGCTCCTGGAACTCCGACATGTTGATCGTGATCAGGTTGCGCTCGCCGCCGTACAGGAGATCCGACAGCGCCAGCGCCGTTTCGGTCTTCCCCACGCCGCTCGGCCCGACCAAGAGGAACACGCCCACCGGCTTGTTCGGGTCCTCGATGCCGGCCCGCGATGTGCGGATGCGGCGGCTGATCGCCTCGAGGGAGTGCGCCTGGCCGATGATCCGCGCCTCGAGGTGGCGCTCGAGGTTGAGCGTCACGTTGACCTCGTCGCGCAGCATCTTGCCGGCGGGGATGCCTGTCCACCCCGAGATCACCTGGCCCACGAGGTTCGCGTCGACCACCACCGGTACCAGGGGAGTCTCGCCCTGCAGCGCTGCCAGCTCTCCCGTCAGCTTGACGAGCTCCGCGCGCAGGGCATCGCCGTTCCCGCCCGCGCCCTTCTCGGCCGACGCCTCCAGGCGGTCCCGCGCGGCGCGCACCTTGGTGACGAGATCCCCCTCACGCTGCCAGCGCTCCTTGAGCTCGGCGACGCGCCGCTCGGTCTCCTGCTTGCGCTCAGCGAGCGCCGCGAGCCTCTCGGCGTGGTCCGCGCCCGTTGCTTTCTCCCGCTCGAGCACGCGGCTCTGCACGCCGATGTCGTCGAGCTGCCGCGTCGCGTCCTCGAGCGCCGCGGGCATCGCATTCTGCCCCAGGGCCAGGCGAGCGCACGCCGTGTCCAGGACGCTCACGGCCTTGTCTGGGAGTTGGCGGTCGGGGAGGTGGCGGTGCGACAGACGTACCGCCGCCTCCGCTCCCTCGTCCAGGATCCGCACCTTGTGGTGCTTCTCGAGCGCCGGCACCACGCTGCGCATCATCACCATGCACGTCTGTTCGGACGGCTCTTCCACTTTGATCAGCTGGAAGCGGCGCGCCAGCGCCGGGTCCTTTTCGAAGTACTTCTTGTACTCGGACCACGTGGTGGCGGCGATGGTGCGCAGCTCGCCCCGCGCCAGGGCCGGCTTCAAGAGGTTCGCGGCGTCGCCCTGTCCGGCCGACCCGCCCGCCCCGATCATCGTGTGGGCCTCGTCGATGAACAGGATGATCGGCGTCGGGGACGATTTGACCTCTTCGATGAGCCCCTTGAGGCGGTTCTCGAATTCGCCCTTGACGCCCGCTCCCGCCTGCAACAGCGCGAGGTCGAGGGTGCGCAGCATGACGTTCCGCAATACGGGCGGCACGTCGCCCTGCACGATGCGCATCGCGAACCCCTCGACGACGGCGGTCTTGCCGACGCCCGCCTCGCCCACCAGGATCGGGTTGTTTTGGCGCCGCCGCGTGAGGATGTCCACCACCTGTCGTACCTCGAAGTCGCGACCCAGCACGGCGTCCAGCTTCCCCTGCTTGGCGCGCTCGGTGAGGTTGTAGGTGTAGGCGTCGAGGTTCGGCGTCTTGCCGCCCGCCGCTCGCGGCGGCCCTTCGGCGCCGGGAGCAGCCGCGGCCACCGCTTCTTCCGCGGACTCCGCGACGACGGCGTTGAACTCTTTCCGCAGTGCCTCCCCGGGGATCTTGTCGAACTCGCGCGAGACGTCGACCAACAGGCGGCGTAGCTCGTCGTTGGTCGCGAGGGCGAGGATGGCGTGGCCGGTGCGGATCTGCTCGGCGCCGTAATCGACCGATCCGATGAGCCATCCTTCCGACAGCATCTTGGCGAGCGTGGGGCTCAGGGCCGGCGTGCGCGCGTTGCCGGACTTGAGCTTGTCGAGGCTCTTCGTCAAATCGGCCACGAGGCGCGAGCGGTTCACGCCGTGGTGCTTGAGGATGAACGCGACGTCCCCGTCGCTCGCGTCCAGGGCCTTGAGGAGGAAATGCTCGATTTCCACGTCGTAGTGCGTCCGCGCCAGGCAGAGGCCTGCGGCCGCCTCGAGTGCGCCCCGCGTCGGGGCGTTCAGCTTGCCGATCAGACCCTTCAGATTGACGGTCATAGCGTGCTCACTCTCAAAGCGTCAGAATCGTATCGTCCGCGTCGCGCGCGAACTCCTTGGTCCGCAGCCAGGTGCGCCAGCCGAGCGGCGGCGGCTCCTCCCCATCCGAGCCGAGCACGCAGCCCGGCACCTCGTCGCGTGCGAGGACCAGCTGGACGTCGAAGTCGAACTGGTCATGGCTGAAGAATTGCGCGAGGGTCTGCAGCAGCTCGTACCTGCGGCCCTGGGGCAGGAACTGCCCGTACTCCTCCCGTGTCAGCGGTCCGACGCGGAGCCGCACCCGGGCCTGCTGGTCCCACATCTCGTCGCCGACGACCGCGCCGAGCCCGACCTGCTCGGCGGGCCCCGTCTCCTCCCCCACGCGGCACTGGGTGCTCGACGCGAGCCGGTACCACCCGCCGACGAACTGCTCCACCTCGACCGGCACGTTGAGGATGTCTTCGAGCATCTGCTGGAGCGCCAGCGCGGATCGGGGTTGGGGCCCGAGCGCCCCGGCGTAGTACTGCAGCAACTCGTCCGGGACGGCGAGGCGATCGCGGAACGCGCCAATCCCAAGCCCGATCAGGTCGCGGAGGTGCTCGGTGATGGCGTCTCGGCCGTCGCGCTCGAACGCGGCCGTGAAGTGGTACTTCTCCCACGCGCGATAGAACAGGGAGATGAAGCGATGCTGGAAGATGTCCAGGAAATCGCGCAGGGCGCGGTCGCGCACGCGCGACCGTTCGGCGACCAGCTGCGTGTAGTGGTAGGGCAGGACGCCGATCGGGCCGATCAGCCCCATGAAGTTGACCACCACCCGGGCGGGGTGGTTCGCCGGCAGCTCCACGGTGTGGATCTCGCTCGGGGGAAACGCGATCGCGGGGCGGGCGGAGAAGTGGGCGACCTCCGTCGTTGGGTCCCCGAAGCGGCCCACGGGTCGACGCGCGGGGTACAGCCGCTCCAGGAGCCGCACGGCCTGGAAGAAGTCGTACGCCGGTGGGTCGGCCGTGAGCTGCCCCGCGACCTCGGCGCTGGTTACACCAGTATCTTCCATCCCGCCCTCGGTGGCCATTCGCGCAGCACTTCCTTGCGCTGCCGCGTGCGTGCAGCAAGGATGCAGAAACTGTTCAGCGCCGTGTAGACGCCCAGGAAATGCTCGAGTACGCTGGCGAACAGGTAGGCGCTCCCCCCGGCGAACTGGTCCTCGTCGAACGTCACGTCAACGCGGTGGCCACGGGCGAAGCTCAGGCCGTGGTCTCCGGCGATCCGCGCGTACGTCGGCTCGGTGCGCACGTCGAGGAGGCCCTGGATCTGCTTCGCGCCCGCGAGCGAGTCACCGAAGTTGTTGAGCCGCAGCAGCTCCTGGAGCGCTTCGGCGCCCCCCTCCACCAGGGAGAGGTAGTTGAGGGAGAACTGCGAGATCAGGCGCCACAACTGGGGCTTGCCCAGGAGCGGTGGGATGACGGACGTCGGCTTCAGCAGCGCGACGATGCGCTGGATCGGGCCGCCGCCCGGGAGCGTGAAGTCGCCCGCTTCTTCGCCGAACGGCAGCCGGCTCGGCAGGTCGCCGTTGAAGCACGTGAGACGGCACGTCGCCGCCTCGAACGGTGGCCGGGCGGGCCGCCCGGAGAGATCGGCGAAGGTGAGATAGAGATCCGTCTCGCCCGCCTGGCCGTAGCCGCTCACGCGGGGTCGCGCGTACCAGAAGGCCTCCGGCTTGTCCCCGTTCGTGCCGTGGCGGAACGAGTAGAGCGGCTCGAACCGGAGCACGTCGGGCGACCCCGGCCGCGCCGCCACGACCTCCTCGATCGAGAAGATCCGCGTGCTCTCACGACGGCGGGCGTCCGCGACCACCGGGTGCTCGTAGCGCGTCGGGATGATCTCCACCGGCTCGGAGTCCTGCGCAAACAGGTTCACGATCGGCGCGCAGCCGAGCAGGATCGTGCGCTGGGCCACGCCCGCCTCGAGGACGGGTCGTCGCTCGGCCCGTTCGAAAGTCGAAAGCAAGAAGACGACTTCCGCACTCGGGCCAAACCCGGCAGCGCGCACCTGGTCGAACCCGTCGAGGTCGAGGAAGTAGAACTTCTCCGGGAACGTGAAGTACTCCTGCAGCAGCCGGTAGGCCACCATCGATCGGCGCGGTACGGGGAGCATGCCCTCGTCGGGGCCGAACCCGACCGGCCGCAGCGCGCTCGCGGGCAGCAGAACGGGCTTGCGCTTCGATCCCGGAGCGGGGTCACGCACCTGGATCTGCACGCAGTTGTTGGCGAGGACCTCGTACAGCGTCGACACCAGCGTGCCGCCGCCGTTGAGGTACAAGCGCAGGGTGTTCAGCTCCAGCTTCTCGAACGTGACGTCCGGGAAGCACTGCAGCTCCACGCGTAGCGCCGCCGCGGCGTTCGGCGCCGCGATCGGCGGCCGCAGCTGGTCGGGCGTCCGCCACTGGGCCGCCTTGACCGAGAGCGGCCAGAGCGTGGTATCGTAGCACGTCCTGAACTTGCAGGGCGCCCCGGCCACCGGCCGCGAGTAGATCACCGAGTCGCGAGGGACTTTGAGCCCCGTGGTGAGCTTCCCTTGCTCCGGATCCAGGTGGAACTCCACGATCGACATGGACGGAATGGGCCGCAGGTACTGCGGGTACACAACGCTCAGCAGGGCGTCGCTGATCTCGGAGAAGTCGTCGTCCAGTTTGAGGTGGATCCGGGCGGCGAGAAAGGCGAAACCCTCCAGCAGCCGCTCCACGTGCGGGTCGTCGCACTTGCTGGCCTCGAGGACCAGGCGCGACGCAATCTTGGGGTACTTCTCCGCGAAGGAGGCGCCCATGCGGCGCAGGAAGGCCAGCTCCTGCTCGTAGTAGTAGAGCAGTTCATCGCGCATCCGCGCCCTCGCCTCGCACCTCGAACGTCGCGCTCGTGACTTCGAGCACGGTGTCGAAGACCACCTGCTCCGGGCTCGGCTCCATGCGCAGGAGGCCGTCGATGACGAACCGCAGCTCGCGCCGGCCTTCCTGGTCGGTCGTGTCGACCGTGACGCGCACGTTCGACAGTTGCGGTTCGAACAGCATGATCGTCTCCTCCACCTTGCGCCGCAGCCAATCGCGCGCCGACACGGAGTCGGCGGCGAGCGAGGTGATGTCCGGCAACCCGTAGTGGTACACCGAGCGTGACAGCTCCGTAAAGCTCTCCGGTGCCAACTGTGCGATGCGCCGGGTATTGAGCAACCACTCCAAGTCGCGCCGCAGAGCGCGCTTCAACTCCCGCACCGACTGCGCCCACGTCATCGGAGCCTCGGTGTTGGCGTCGGGGTCGGCGTCGATCAGCCGATCGAGCACCGATCGCTGGACGGTCCGTTCAATCTCCTGAGGTGCCATCGTTGCTCGGGGCCGGGGCCGCCGTCGGGAAGGCCATGGCCTGGACGGGGTCCAGGCGACAGATCTGGCGGTACAGGTGTTCCTTCATCTCGGCATCGCCGCCCAGCTTGTCGAGGCAGCGGTACAGCAGGCCCATCGGGCGAGCCACCGCATCCCCTGCCTCCCAATCCTCCAGCTTGTGCGTCTCCACCTGCTCGAGCAGCTCCTTGAGGATCGGCAGGGCGACGGCTTCGAGGCCGCTGTCGACCATGATCTGGGCCGCCTCCGAGCGCCGCAGGAACCGGGCGCGCGAACTCTTCTCCTGGTCCGCCTCCCGCATCAGCAGCTCGATGCCCTTCTGCGGCTGGCCGGCGCGGACTTCGTCCATGGCCCGGTCGAAGGCGGCGCGCCCGAACCGGGGCCGCGACTCCGCCGGGCCGGCCGACTCGGCTCGAACCGGCTCCGCTCCCTCGGCCGCCGCGGCGATGAGCCCGCCGTTCTGCAGCCACGCCCGGGTCTCCACGTTGGCCGTCGCGGTGTCGTCCATGAGCGTGAGGTCGGGAAGCTGCGGGAAGTCGCGCAGCAAGCCGACCAGGCTGCCGCGAATCGCCCCGCGGACGTACTGGTATTCGGGCCCGAGCATCTCGACCGCGGTAAGCTCGTAGCGCTGCAGGTCGAGCCAGCCCCGGCCGTTGGGGGTCGCCATGATGTTCTCGCCGGCGTCGAGCAGCTCGGACCATTTCTGGTCGAGGAGCAGCGTTTTCAGGTGTGTGCGCACCTGCGTCGGCGGGGCGGCCAGGAGCCTGGGGTCGAGGTCGGGTCCCCCCGCCCGGAGCTCGCCCCAGCGGAAGCCGCGGATCATCAGGTACGGCGCGGGGTTCCGGGGATCGTGCCGCCGCAGGAACCGCGCGGCGCTCGCGATGCGCCCGGCGGCGTCCTCAACGGTCGTCGGTTCGGGAGCGAGCGGGCCGGCGGCGGTGCCGCCGCCGGTAGTCCCCGCTGCGCCCCCCCCTGCCGCGTCGACTGGATCCGGATCCGTCTGGAGCCTCTTTTCCAACAACTGCCGAGCGGAGTGCTGGACGTCTTCCAACGCTTGGCTGAGCGCGCTGTAGCTCGGCGAGGCGTCGCCGAACTTCTGCTGGCCCACCTCGTCGAGCTCCTGAATCGCCTTGATGCAGCCGTCGACGTCGGCGACGAGCTGCTTGTAGAACGCCTTCGGCGTCGCCTCGAACGCCTTGTCGAACTCTTCAGCGGTGACCTTCTTGTCGGCGATCGCCGCGCCGCGCGCCGCCTGCTTCTTTTCGTCGCCTTTGGTATCGGCTTCGTAGCCGACGGCGCGCGACTCCTTGTACTTGAGCACGTCGTGGCCGGCTTTGTTCAGCGGCACCGTCCGGACGCTGGCATCGAGGTAGCGCCCCACCCAGTTGAGGGATCCGGCCCGGAGCTCCGCATCGCCACCCTCGAGCTCCGGATAGAGCTGATCCCAGAACTTCTCCAGCAGGCCGCGGAGGAGCCCGAGGCCGGCGCGCAGCCCACCCAGCCCCTCCTGCTTGAGCATCGCCTCGGTGAGCCAGGCGGCGATCTGGAGGTCCTTCGACGTCGTCGCGAGCGTCTCGCCGGCCAGCTTGATGACGGTCGGCCAGTCGGCCAGCTTGCGCGCGCGCTTCCAGTCGCCCTGGTCGACGTCCTCTTCCTCGCGACGCGCCTCCTTGATCTTGTCGTAGATCGGATCGTAGCGGAGGTTGGCCCCCGCCGGGTTCGACCCCGGGACCGGCTGCAACAAGTCTTCCCGCAACGGCATGGGGGGTCAGCTCGCCGAGGCGGCGGGCGGCGTAATGTCCAGCTCGCGGAGCTCGAGAAACGGGAATTCCTCACCATCCACGAGGAGCAGTTTCTGGCCCACGGGGACGGGGGTGCCCTCCGCCTCGACCCACTCGGTGACGCGACCGAGCCGGACCGCGGCGTCGGGGTGTTGCCACGACAGCGGCGTGAGGGCTGGCAGCAGGACCTCCCCAAGCTCGAGGCCACGGAATCCCGGGCCGGTGCGGAGCACGGCTGGGGTCCAGAGGAGGTCCCGCAGCTTCTTTGGCGGCGCCATGCGGACGGTCGCGACGTGCTCGAGCGGAATCCACAGGTACTGGCCGGCGGCGAACACTTCGAGGCGCGCGCCGACGCGGGGGTCCGCGTCCACGAGCTCCGTGAACGGTCGCCCGTTCAGAGTGCCTGCCACGCTCCCCGGTGGCGGGCCGCCCTGAGGGAAGCTCCCCTTCTGAAACATCTCCTGCCTGGTCAGCTCTGCGTGCAGGGCGGCCCGGTACAGCAGCGCGCCCATCCCCGCCTCGCGGCTGGTGCCGGCGAGCACGTCGAGCTGTTTGTCAGCCCGCTCATGCGCGCCGGCGAAGCAGAGCAGCTCGAAGAGAAACGCGCGCTGCCGTACGTCGGCCGGATTGCTCCGGAGTCCCACTCCCAGCAGCTCGATCGCGTCATCGAGTTTGCCCGCGCGAAATAGATCGTCGGCGCTTACGGGCGACACCGACGCGTCCTCAGCCGGACACGTGCTTCTTGAAATCGTAACTCGCGACGGTGGCGGCGCCCTTCGTGCCGTCGGCCTTCTGCTCGTTGTAGGTGACCGTCACCTTGCCGAACGCGAAGTTGATGCTCTCCCGCGGCACGTCGTTGTCGCCGCTCGAGCCCGACTCGTGCAGGTCGACGAGGAACAGCTGGTCGAACTCGATCTTCATGTAGTCGACGGCCTTCTCGCCGCCGGCCTTGAGCGCCGTCAGGACCGCGTTCGGGAAGTGCTTCCCGGTGGTGATGGCCTGAAACAGCTTGGGGCTCGACTTGTCGACGCGCTTGGTACACGTGATGCCGTGAGCCTCGACCTTCCCGGCGCCCGCGCCGGCACCGGTGGGACTCGAGGAGTTGTGGAAGCTCCAATCGAACGAGTCCAGTTGGATCTGCTTCTCGAAGCCCTGCCGCTCGGCCTCGCCCTCAACCCCTGCGAGTTTCAACATCAGCTCGATCGCCATGACACCCTCCCTCTACAGGATCCGGAACAAGAGTACCAGCGCGGAACGCCACCAGGCGAGGCGCGAGCTCACTTCGCCGGGGGCGGCAGGTCCGCCACCAAACGCATCGAAACACTCAATTCGTCGAGTTGGAAGTGCGGCCGCAGGAACGCGACGGCGCGGTACACGCCCGGCTTACCGGCCACCTCGGCAACCTCGATCCGGGCCTCGCGCAGCGGGCGCTTCGCCTTGATGCTCTGCTGCGCGTCGTCGTCCGCGACCACGTAGTCTGCGATCCAGTTGTTGAGGAACGTCTGGATCTGGCTTTTCGACTGATAGCCGCCGATCTTATCACGCATCATCGCCTTGAGGTAATGCGCGAACCGCGAAACCGCGAAAATGTACGGCAGCTGGGCCGAGATGCGGGCGTTCGCCGTTGCCGAATCGGTCTGGTACTTCTTGGGTTTCTGCGCTGATTGCACGCTGAAGAAGGCGGCGTTCGCCGTGCCCTTGCAGTGCACGAGGGGGACGAACCCCTGGTCGGCGAGCTCCTTCTCGCGGCGGTCGGTGATGGGCGTTTCGGTCGGGCACTTCATCCCGGTGTCGCCTTCATCAGTCTTGAAGGAGTGGACCGGGAGGCCCTCCACCAGACCGCCGCTCTCGACGCCGCGGATCGTGGCGCACCAGCCGTAGGTGGCGAACGCGTTGGTGACGCGCACGCCCAGCGCCCACGCCGCGTTGCCCCACAGGTACCGGTTGTGGTCGCCGGTCACCTGCTCCTCGTACTGGAACGCCTCGATCGGAACAGTCTGGCTCCCGTACGGCTCGCGCAGCAGCATGCGCGGTGCCGCCAGGGCGACGTAGCGGGAGTCCTCGCTCTCGCGGAACGTCTTCCACTTCGCGTAGTCGCTCGTGGCGAAAATCTTCGCAAGGTCCCGCGGGGCGTCGAGCTGGGTAAAGCTGTCGAGGCTGAACATTTTGGGCGACGTGCCCGAGAGGAACGGCGCGTGCGCCGCCGCCGCTACCTGGGCCACCTTCTCGAGGAGCTCGACGTCCTCACCGGTCTTGTCGAAGTCGTAGTCCCCGAGCAGCGCGCCGAAGGGCGCGCCGCCGAAGATCCCGAACTCCTCCTCATACACCTTCTTGAACATCGCGCTCTGATCGAACTCGGGCGCCCGTTGCAGGTCCTTCAGGAGGTCCTTCTTCGAGACGTTGAGGACTTTGACCTTGAGCGTCTCGCTCGTCTCGCTGTTGGCCAGCAAGTAGCGGAGCCCGCGCCACGTGGACTCGAGCTTCTGGAACTCAGGATGGTGGAGCACCTCGTTCGTCTGGTTGGAGATCAGCCGGTCGAGCTGCGCGATCCGAGCGTTGAGCATGGCCTCGGTGTCTCGGCCCATCGTGATGGTGCCCGCGAGGACCTCCGATACGAACTGCTTGACCATGTCCCGCCCGCGCTCGCGGGCCGGCGCCTCCCCGCCGAACCGCCCCCGCTCGACGATTTGGTCGAGCAGGCTCAGTTCGGTGGTCTCCGCCGCGGCCTGTTTTTGCTCCGCCTTAGGATCCGCCATCCTTGCCTCCCTCCGGCTTGGCGTCGGCATCCAGCTCCGCCTTGAGCTTCTTGCGCTTCTCCTCGTCGCCCAATGCCGTCTGCAGCACCTCGTCGAGCTTCTCGTTGCTCTGGATCTTGCCGCGCAAATCGGCCAGCTGATTGCGCAGCTCGAGGAGCTTCTGGAGTGGCTCCACTTGCCGCGCCACGCGGTCGGGGCTGAAGTCGTCCATGCTCTCGAACTTGAGCTCCACGCCGATCTTGCCGGCGTCGGGATCGTCCGAAAGCTTGTTGGCCACCGCGATCCGCAGGTGCGGCTTCATGCTCGCCAGCACGTCGTCGAAGTTGTCGAGCGTGACTTCGGTGAACTTCCGGTCCTTGAGCTTGGGCAGCTCCTCGGTGGGATGACCCGTAAAATCCGCGAGCACGCCCATCACGAAAGGCAGCTCCCGCACCTCCGGCACGCCCCCGGTTTCCACCTCGTAGGTAATGTTCACGCGCGGCGGGCGGACGCGCTCCAGCTTCTTATGGACGCTCTCTTTGGGCATTGCCAGCTCCTCGGTCGGGTTGCTTGGTGGTGGTGGGGGGTCGTGCCGACACCGCAACTGCAGCGTTCAATGGGACTGCCCCCTTACGTACTGCCTGCCGCGACCGCCGGGGACGGGTGTTGCATCCCCGCCCCGCTCCTTGGTAATACGCCCCGCTATTGCGGGTGTCAAGCAGCCGCCGCAGCTTGTCGGGCCCCGACAAAAACGCTCAACACCGCCACTTCCGCGCGCCCGGCCGCGTCGTACCTAACCCCGCCCCCAGGGGCCGCCTAGGGCGGCTGTTGGGTCCGCGACTGACTGAAAGCGCACCAGCCGAATCCGGTCCGTGTCGCGGATGCTTACGAGCGGCATCAGTCCATGGTCCAGGATCCGCTCCAGGGCCCGCTCGCTAAGCAGGGACTCGGCACGAAGGCCTCCGATCTCAAGGTTCATCCCGGGATGCAATGGCCGACCCGACTCCGCGACGGACTGGATGAGCAGCAGGAGGCAGGCCAACGCTGGGTTGCCCCAGAGGTACTCGTCGTGCAGGGGGCTTTCCGACAGCTCCTCGAACGGCAAGAACTCGCACCGACTACCCCGCTTCCCGTACGGGAGCCGCAGCAGGAATCGCGGCATCGCCAGACCGATCCAGCGGGCCACGGGCAGGCGTCGCACAGCCTGCCACTCGGGAGGGATGTCGGCGGCCCAGTCGGGTGCGTCGGGGGTGGTGTGAATCCCGTCGCAGCCGGCCAATCGGGGGTCGGCGGCGGAGATCCATGGGGCTCCGACGAGCCCCGCAACTGTGCCGAGGTACCCAAGGAGGGTCAGGTCGGCCGCATCCGGACCGAAGGAGTAGAGGCCGCCGAGCGCACCCCATCCCGATTCGGGCGCCCCCGCCGGTACGGCGAGCAGGCGGTATATGCGGCTGCTCCGGGCGTCTCTGTTCTCGCGCTGGTCGTCCGCGAGGTCTGCCTTGGTGACGTCGAACAGGTACAGTCTCACCTCGGCGTCCGACTCGACGCCCTGGGTGAGCAGGCGCACCCCCCGCCACAGCGCCTCGAGGGCCTGGAATTCGGCGAGATGGAGGAGCGCTCGCACGCCGTCGGCGGCCGCCGCGTCCAGCTCGGCGAGGACCGCTTGCCGGCGGGGATCGGCCGCTGGAACGAGATGGGGTGCGACAATGCGATTGAGGTATGCCTGGAGGTCGCCACCTTCGAGCGGGGGGCGCTCCTCGGCGGCGCCGGAGACCTGCGATTGCTGTACGATGTGATCGAGCAGGTCACCCTCGAGCGGGGCGGAGGGCGGCGGGGCGCTCGGAGATGCGCGCGGTTGCGTGCGGGGCGTCGGCTCGACCAACCGCCTTCGCAGTTCTCGGACGCCTTCGAAGAGCGTCAACCGCTCGTACAGCCGATCGGGGTGAAAGTCCTCGAGTGCGTTGAATTGGACTCGCACGCCAGGGTCGCGCTCACCCGCCAGCCGCACGGACAACTCCGGTCGCAGCCGCGCGATCGTTTCGTCCAGAGTGTCGCGGTCGACGACGACGGACTGGTGAGTTGCCAGCGCTCCGCCGGCTCCGTTTCCGCGGTGACCGCGGCCGCTGAAGTCTCCGAAGAGGGCGATACAAAACGGGGCTTCTACGTCGAGCCTCGAGTCCACCGTCTGCGGCTCGACGCCCAGATCTACCTGGATGCGGTGGCCGCTGGGTCTTTCGCGCATCGTGGCGGCCTCGTGTGTGGCCGAAGGATGCCCAACCTGTCACCGCGTTCGTGGCGTCGCAAGGCGGCGAGTCGACTCTAGACTTGCGTCCTGGCGAGGCTAGGTTAGGGGCCATGCGTCAGCTGCAGCCCGTGTTGTGGACGAAGGGCGTCCTCCTCACGCCGCAACACCTTCAGACACAGGACCGCTTTCTCGAGGACCTGCTCGAGCTACAGCTGTCCGCGCTTACGTTTTGCCCATGGGGGTTTCAACGCCTCAACATCGATCGAGAGGCGCTGGCGGGCGGGGTGCTCGGGATTTCCCAGGCCGCCGGCATTCTCCCGGACGGTCTGCTGTTCGAGATTCCCGACGCCGATCCGGCGCCGCCTCCGCGCCCCCTGGAAACTTGCTGGCAGCCCGACCAGCAAACCCTCGACATCTATCTGGCCATCCCCGAGCAGCGCGACAACGGGCTGAACGTCTCGTCCGGGCAGCGGGACCGGAACACCCGGTACTTGGCGGAAGTGCTGCTGCGGAGGGATGAGAACACGGGCCTGGCGGAAAAGCCGCTCGTCGTGGCGCGCAAGAACTTCCGGATCCTGGTGGAGGGCGAAGCCATCGAGGGGCACACGACTCTCCCCTTGGCGCGGGTCGTGCGGTCGTCGGCCGGCACGTATCAGCTCGACCCGCAGTTTGTCCCCCCCCTCGTCGACATCTCGGCCAGCGAGTACTTGATGGCGGTCGCCCGGCGCCTGGTGGAGCTGCTCTCGGCCAAGAGCAGCGCCCTCGCGGACCGGCGGCGGCAGAAGAACCAGAGCCTCGCCGAGTTCGGCATCGCCGACGTGGGGAACTTCTGGCTGTTGTACACGGTGAACACGCATCTCCCGGACGTGCGTCATATCTTTGAGGTCCGCCATGGCCACCCCGCCGACCTGTACGCCGTGATGCTGGCGCTCGGCGGGGCGCTCACCACGTTCTCGACGACCGTGCATCCCCGGGACCTGCCCGCCTACGATCACGCGAATCTGTCGCGCTGCTTCGGCGAGTTGGATGAGAAACTGCGGCTGCTGCTCGAGACGGTGGTGCCGGCCAACTACGTTTCGCTCCCGATGCGGACGGTGCGGCCCGCCGTGTACGCCAGCGCGCTCGAGCGAGATGAGTACCTCGCGGCAGACGGTTGGTATCTTGCGGTGAACGCAGAGCTGGAGCAGGCGAAGCTCATGCGCGCAGTGCCGGAGCTCGTAAAGGTCAGCTCGGCCGACCACATCGAGCACCTGATCAAGCAGGCGCTCCCCGGCCTCCAGCTTACCCACATCGCGAGCCCTCCGGGCGCGATCCCCGTGAAGACGGGCTTCCAGTACTTCCGCGTCGGCAAGACGGGGCCTGAGTGGCAGGCGATCACCCGCGCCCGCAACGTCGCAGCCTACGTTCCTGCGGAGTTGCCCGGCGCGCAGCTCGAGTTGCTCGTCGTCCTACCCACCAAATAGCGGTACTACTTGATGGCGAAGAAAATGATGAGCGCCGCCGCCAGGACGAGGACGACGCCCAGGGCGATGAACAGTTTCTTGAGCGACGGCCCTTCTTCTTCTTCTTCTGCCGCGGGCGGGGGCTGCGACGGAGCCGCCTGCGCGCGGCCGCCAGCGGCGGCGCGCGGGACGGGGACGCCCTGCATCATTCGGGTGAACTCGCTCGGGCCGGCCGCCGCCGGCGGCGCCGGAGCAGCCCCGGCAGGCGGCAGACCGGCCATGAGGCTTGTAAACTCGCCGGGCGCGGCCTTGGCGGGCGGTCCAGGTACGGCCGGCGGGCTACGGTCGTCGGGCGGATCGGACGGGTCGCCCGGCGAGTCCGCCGCCGCTCGCAGGACTTGCGTGAATCCACCAGCGCCGGCCGCCGGACGTGCGGACGGGGGAGGGCTTGGGGGCGGTGGCGGCTCAGGGAAGAGGGGCGCCGCGCTCGGCGCTGGACTGTCAGGCGGCGCCTGTAGGCCGTCTTGAGGTCCGAACAAGCGCGTGAACTCACCGGGTCCCTTTTGCGGTGGGGGCGGCGCGGGTCGGCCGGCGTCCTCCGTCCCGCTCTGTTTCCAGCGAATCTGGGGCTTCGGCGCCGCGGGAGGTGGCGGCTCGGGCGCGGCGCTGTCGCGCCAGCGGACGACGATCTTGGGCCGCTCAGGCGCGGGGGGAGGCGGAAGGGGCCCAGGGGCAGGGGGCTCGCTGGGTGGTGGCGTGGGTTCGGACGGCACCGGGGTGCCGGGCTGGTCTGTGACGGCCCCGAACAGCCCCGTGAATTCGCCGGCCGGCTGCTTGGGTGCGGGCGGCGGTGGCTCGCGTGGCGGCGGCGGAGGCGGCGTCACGTCCGGCCCGATTGCGCCGAAGAGTTGTGTGAAATCGCCGGCGGCGGGCGCCTGCGGCGCGGGTTGTGGCGGCGGGGCGGGAGTCGCCGGCCGTTCGAGGATCGGTGTCTTCGGCACGTCGGCGGGCCCGAAGAGCTGGGTGAACTCACCGCGCGGCGGGCCCTTCGGTTGCACGATCGGTACGACCGGCTCAGTAGGAGCGGCGCGCGTCCTGAGTTCGAGCCACTGCGCGAGCGCCTGGAATCCCTGGAGGAATTCGGTGACGAGGACCGGCGCTCCGTCCACGTCGAGGATCTCGAGGATTCGCTTGCGGTCCGCGGCGTCGAGCTGATGGATCATGCCGCGCACGTGATCCACCTCTTCGCGGGAGGCGGAGTCGAGGGAGTGAACCATGACCACTCGGCCGGACGAGTCGACCGCCTGGTAGCTGGCGACCCCTCGTTGGGTCAGGCGCTGCTGGAGCCGGTACTTCGAGCGGAATTCGTCAAGGGTCATGGACGCCCCGCGGCGGAACGCCGAGCGCGTCGCCCGGGTGTGCTAGTTGCCGCCCAGCTTACTTGCTGGTAAATCTACGAAAATCTACCCTCTGCTCGAAGACTGGCAAGCTCGCGACGCGAGATGAGAAACCTTTCGAAGGTCGTGTGGCAGGAAGGGATGCACCTGGCGCAGCACCACTTCCAGGTGCAAAGCCGCTACTTCGAAGACTCGATCGCCTTCGCCCTGTCGCAGCTGTTCTTCAAGCCGTACGGGCTCGCGGGTTACGGCTTCGACGCGGAGGCGCTGCGCAACGGCACGGTGGCGGTCGTGCACGCCCGCGGCGTCATGCCGGACGGCCTCGGCTTCCAGTTTCCCGAGTCGGACCCGTTGCCTCCCCCCCGCGACGTGCGCTCGCTCTTCTCCCCCACGCAGGAGAGCCACGTCATCTTCCTCGCGATTCCCCCGTATCGCGCGGGCCAGGCCAACTGCGCTCTCGGGCCGACCGCGGCCGACGGCGGCGCGCGCTACCTCGCCGAGCAGAGCCCGGTCGCCGACGACCTGACAGGTCTCGACGAGAAGCCGGTGAGTCTGGGCCGGAAGAACTTCCGGCTGCTCCTGGATGTGGAGTTGAGCGAGGATCTGGTCGGCCTCGCCCTCGCGCGCGTCCGGCGCGACGGTGCCGGTGCCTTCATCTACGACCCCGACTATATCCCCCCGCTGCTCCAGGTCGGCGCGAGCGAGGCGTTGATGGAGCTGTTGCGGCGCGTGATCGAGATCCTCGACGCGAAGAGCGAGACGCTCGCCGGCCAGCGACGCAAGGATTCCAAGGCGCCTGCGGAGTCCGGGACGCGGGACGTCGCGAGCTTCTGGCTCACCCACGCGATCCATTCGAGCCTCGCGCCGTTGCGCCACGTGCTCGAGCAGAAGCGCTCGCGGCCGGAGCAGGCTTACGCCGAGCTCGCGCGCCTGGCGGGGGCGCTGTGCACGTTCGCCCTCGACTCGCACCCCCGGGCGCTCCCGGCGTACGACCACGATCGCCTCGGGGAGTGTTTCGCCGCGCTCGAGCGTCACATCCGTTCGCACCTCGAGCTCGTCGTCCCAACGAACTGCATCTCGATCCCGTTGTCGCGGTCACGCAAGCTGCTGCACACCGGCAAGGTCGACGACCAGCGTTGCTTCGGGCCCTCGCGCTGGGTGCTCGGCGTCCGATCCCGCAGCAAGGCGGCGGAGGTGATCCGCAGCGTACCCACGCTCGTGAAGGTGTGCGCCGGCCAGCACATCGTCCGTCTCGTGAGCTCCGGGCTCGCCGGCCTCACCCTCGAGCACCTCGCGGCGCCGCCGTCGGCGGTCCCCCGCGATCCGGCGGCCCAGTACTTCGCCATCGAGCGTGCCGGGCCGTGCTGGGAGGCGATGGCGAAGACGGGCGACGTCGGCGTCTACGCGCCAGAGATCCTGGCCGACGCCGAGTTCGAGCTGTACGTCGTCCTCGAATCGGCGCGCGGCTGAGCGCATGTCACCCGCCGGCGGGGCGGTTGCCGTGGACGCGCGGGAGACAGCCCCTCGGCGTGGGTTGCTGGCGATCGCGCTGCAGGAGGTCCTGACCGCCATCGCGCGCGTGCGCGCCAACCGCCAAAGCGTCACCGACGCGGCGACGTTCCGCAACCACGTCAAGCAGCTCCTGTCCGCGGCGCACGAGGAGGCGCGGCGCTCCGGCTACCCGAGCGAGGACGTGAAGCTCGCGATCTACGCCATCGTGATGTTCCTCGACGAGTCCATCCTGAATTCGCCGCTTCCGGCCCTGGCGGGCTGGTCGCGCAAGCCGCTTCAGGAAGAGCTCTTCGGCGAGCACATGGGCGGAGAGGTCTTCTTCGAGAATCTGCGCACGTTGATCGGGCGCCAGGACTCGGACGAGCTGGGCGACGTGCTCGAGGTATACCAGTTGTGCTTGCTGCTCGGGTTCCGCGGCCGCTACGGCGCCGGCGGTCAGAGCGAGGTGCAGCGCTGGGCGGGAGCGGCGGCGGAGAAGATCGCGCGGGTCCGCGGCGCACCGGGGGAGCTGGCGCCAGGCTGGACGCCTCCCGAACGGGAGACCTTCCCGGCCCAACGGGATCCATGGATCCGTCGCCTGGCGTTCGCCGCGCTGGGACTTGCCTCCGCCGCGATCGTGATTTGGGTCGTGCTCAGGATCACGCTCGGGGCCTGGATCTCGCAGCTGCAATCGCTGCAGCCCGGACCGTGAAGTTCCTCGGGTTGCGGTCCCGCCGGGGGAAGGTCGGCGTCGGTGTGGCGTCGGCGCTGGTCGTCTACCTCGTCATCACCTGGGCGTTGGGGAAGTGGCTCGAGCTGACCGGCTGGGACCTGTGGATCCTGCGCGGCGCGCTGTGGGTCTTGGGGTTGGTCGGGGCGGGCATTGTCCTGTGGTTCACCGCGCAGAGCGGGAAAGACGAGGCGGGTGAAGCGGGCGACGACGACATCGACGCGGCGATAGCCGCGGCGCGGGCCCGACTCGTATCGTCGCGCGCGGCCAAGGCCGCGGCGCCCGGCAAGCTGCCGCTGGTGGTAGTGCTCGGGCCCACGGGAAGCGCCAAGACGGCGAGCGTGATGCATTGCGGGTTGGACCCCGACCTGCTCGCCGGGGAGGTGTCTCAGGGAGACCGGATCCCGCCCACGCGCGCGGTGAACCTGTGGTACACCCACAACACGGTGGTCGTCGAAGCGGGCGGCGGCCTGCTGCAGGAGCCGAGTCGCTGGGCGCGCTTCGTTCACCACGTCGTTCCGGATCGGCTGCGGGCGACGCTGACCGGGCAGGCGCAAGCGCGCCGCGTCGCGGTCGTCTGCCTTAGCTGCGAGGAGTTGCTCAAGGCGGGGGCCGCCACCGCCGTGCCGGCGGCGGCGACCGACTTGCGCGCGCGGCTGGCGGAGCTGGGGCGGGCGTTCGGGATCCCCCTGCCGGTCTACGTGCTGTTCACGAAAGCGGACCGCATCCCGCACTTCGCGGAGTTCGCCCACCACCTGTCCCGCGACGAAGCGCAGCTCGGCCTCGGCGCGACGCTGCGCTGGCCGACGCGCGGGGCGGCCGGGCTGCACGCCGAGCGGGAGTTCAAGCGCGTAAATGAGGCGTTCGAGCGGCTCTTCACGGGGCTCGCGGCCAGTCGCCTGCAGCTCCTGCCCCGCGAGAACGACACGGAGCGGCGCGCCGCGGTGTACGAGTTCCCGCGCGAGCTGCGCAAGATCATGCCGCTCGCGGCCCAGTTCCTGGTGGACCTCTGCCGGCCGAGTCAGCTGGCGGTCAGCCCGGTGCTGCGCGGATTCTATTTCACCGGCGTGCGGGCGGTCGTGACGAGCGACGCGGCTCCGGCGTCGCCCTCGGCTCCCGTCGGTGGTGCGCGCGGCGCGACGCAGGTGTTCGATGCCCGGGCCCATCACGCCGCTCCCCGCGACGTTGCGGCGCCCGCCACGGCGCGCAAGGTACCGCAGTGGCTCCTCCTGGGCGGTGTGTTCCGCGACGTGATCCTGCGCGATCGGGCCGGGGACGCGATGGCGCAAGGCGGCATGCACGTCAACCTGTGGCGGCGTGGCCTCCTCGCCTCTGTGGCCGGGATGTCGCTCCTGTGGCTCCTCGGTATGCCCGTGTCCTGCGTCAACAATCGGCGGCTCGCCGCGCGTACGCTCGAAGCGGCGCAGGGCCTGCAGGGCGTCTTCGCCACGGAAGCGGATGTGCCTTCGCCCGAGACGCTCAATAACCTCGACCGACTGCGCCAGGGTCTCGAGACCCTCGCCGACTACGAGCGTGAGGGGCCGCCCCTGCGGCTCCGCTGGGGCCTGTACATGGGCTCGGCGTTGTACCGGCAGCTGGGCAAGGTGTACCTGGACCGCCTCGACGCGGTCCTGCTGCGGGCGACGCGGGCGTCGCTGGTGCGGGCCTTGGGGACCGTGCCCGATGTCCCGCGGGGGGCCGGGGACTACGCACGTGCCTACAATCTGCTCAAGGCCTACCTGATGACCACCACGGAGGCGAAACGGATCGAGCCGGCGTTCCTCGATTCGCTCCTCATGGATCGATGGATCGAAGGTCGCCAGATCGATTCCAACCGTCTCGCCCTCACGCACCGGCAGTTCGATTTCTACGCCCGCAAGTTCTGCCCGGTGTACCCCTGCGGGGCGGATAACGACGGCGCCGTGGTCGGCCGCGCCCGCACCTTCCTGGTGACGCACGCCGGGCCCGAGCAGATCTATCAGGCGATCATCACGGAAGCCTCCGCGCAGAACCCCGCGGTGTCGTTCGCGCGCCAGTACCCGGGCGCCGCGACGGTGCTGATCAACACGTACGACGTGCCGGGGGCGTTCACGCCCAGGGGGTGGGCGTTCATGCGGGGGGCCCTCGCGAACCCCGATCAGTTCTTCGCGCACGAAGACTGGGTGCTAGGGGCGCAGGCTCGAGTGTCGCTCGACCGCGCGACGCTGCCCGCGCGCCTGCGCGTCATGTACGATTCCGACTACGTGCGGCGCTGGGCGAACTACCTCGCGTCGGCGAGGCTGGTGCCGTTCGGGAGCGCGAGCGACGCGGCCCGGAAGCTCGCGCAGCTGAGCGGCAACGAGTCGCCGCTGTTGCAGCTGTTCCGACTGGCGGCGTTGAACACGAACGTGGACTCGCAGGCGATCGTGGCCTACCTGCAGCCGGTGCACGTCGTGACGCCGGCAAACATTACCGACAAGTTTGTCAGCGACCCGAACAAGCCCTACATTGATGCGCTGATCGGCCTACAGACGGTCGTCGCCCAGGCCGCGGGAGGGCCGCCGGGCACGGCCGAGGCGCTGGCCGCACAGACCCTCGACCGGGCAGCGGCGGCGCGAACGGCCGTGGCGCAACTGACCCAAAAGTTCCAGGTTGTCGGCCCAGCCGTGGAAGTCGGCGCGACGGTGCGGCGGCTGATGGAGGAGCCCGTCACCCGTGTCGAGCAGATCCTGGGGAGCCTCCCCGCCCAGGCCGCGAACCAGCGGGCCTTCGCCTTCTGCACGATGTTGCAAGGGCTGGGCAACAAGTACCCCGTCAACCCCAATGGGGCGTCCGAGGCGACGCTGGCCGACGTGGCCGCGGTGTTCGACCCTCAGACGGGTGCGATCGCCGGTCTCAAGAACGCGTTGGGCAGTGTGCTCGTCCGGCAGGGCACCCGCTACCTGCCGGTGCCCGGCGGCGCGATTCGACCACTCCCCGGGTTCGTGGACTTCTTCAACCGCGCCGCGGGAGTGTCCGACGCGCTGTGGCCGCCGGGCGCTACCGAGCCGCGGTTCACGTTTTCACTCCGGCCCACTCTGAGCGATGCAGTGCCCGTCGTCACGGTGAGCGTGGATGGCCAAGTGCGGCAGTTCACGCGGACGCAGCTCAGCATGTACCCATTCGAATGGGTTGGATCGCGTGCGCGCGAGGTGCGGATTACTGCCCAGATCCGGGGTCGTGAAGAGGTTCTGTACTTCTTCGGGGGGACATGGGCGGTATTCAAGCTGATGAGTGAGGCGAGCTGGCGGTCCACCTCTGTGTCGCAGCTCGCCGGAGTCCCCTACGTGCTGACTTGGCAGGTCCCCCAAAAAGGGATCACGCTGGAGATGGAATTGAATCTTGGGCAGGCACCGCCATTCTTAAGGAAGGATTTCTTCCCGAGGATGGGCTGCGTCAGCCGCGTGCAGTGACGGGCGGCGCCGCTCGCGCCGCAACCCACATTCGCAGGTCAGAGGAACTGATGCGTACCGGACTTCCCATTGTGGTCTGTGGCATGCTGTTCGCCCTCGCGTGCCACCGCGGCCCCCAAGCCCTGGCCCCTGTCCTCCCGATCTCGCGGGTGTACTACGACGACGGCCCGGCGTTCCGCGACTCCGTCCGTATGGTGGTCGAGGACTCCATGACGTGGAAGCAGGTGTGGCGGCAGGCCTCGTCGACGCAGGCGTCCCCGCCGCCACGGCCGGAGGTCGACTTCGACTCCGAGATCCTGCTCGTCGTCGGCGCCGGCCGCATGGCGCCCGGGGACCAGATCCGCGTGGACTCCGTGGGCGTACGGCAGGGCTTGTTCGTCGTCGTCGTCCGAACCACCACCGAGTGCCGGCCGCTGGCCGCCGACGTCTACCCGCTGGAGATCGTGCGGGCGCGGCGGACCGGGAAGCGTGTCGCGTTCGCCGAGCTCCGCGACCGCGGCGCCAACTGCCAATAAAAGACTGCGTGTGATTCGGCCGTGGCGGCTGACTACAACCGCAACCGCACGTTGATGTCCACGAGAATCGCCGCCGGGGTGTCCACGAACACCACCCGGTCCCCGACGCGCCGGATGATCATCTTCACAAGCGGGCCGTGCCCCTTGCCCCGACCCATGTTGCCGCGGCGGTAGTAAACCACGCGGTCGTTCCCCACCACCTCGACGCGCACCACCTCGAACCCCTGACGCACCAACACCTCGCGCGTCACCGACATGGCGCGCGGCGGTGCCACGACGAACTCCTTTTTCGGCCCCCGGCCCTGCGCGCCGAGCGGCAACGCCGCGGCCGCGACGAGGGCAAGCACGATCGTCAGCATGCGGTTCATACGGTGTCCCTCGCGATTGGAGGACATAATACCCTTGTAAGAGCACGACAGGGCGGCCGAGGTCACGCCTCAGCGCCCCGCTGTCGTTTTCCGGAAGCCTGCGGGCACGACGAACAGACTGTCCGCCAAGGTCCGGGGCGTGAGTGTGATGATCTCCACGCTGTAGCCCTCGGACTCGTCGAGTGCCTGCGTCATCACGGGGAAACCGTACTTGCGGAACATCCCCAGCGTCTTCGCCTCGCCGCGGTCGCCCATCTGCCAGGCCCGCAGATGGTCCTCGAACACCTGGCGGAAGTTGCGGTCGTTCGTGGTCCACACCAGGGAGACGGACCCCTCGTCGGTGACCCGGTAACCCGTGCACCGCAGCCCGCCGATCACCTGCGTGCGGCCGAGGGGCTCCACCGTGGGCTCGGGCTCGTCCGCCGTGTCGGCGGCCCCTTCGGCAAGGCCCGCGAGCGAGATCTCGTAATAGCTGCGCTGGGTGGGCATGACCGTGGTCATAACGCGCGTCGCCGTGTTCAGGAGGATGTACGCTTGGCCGGCGCCCGGCATCTCCATCGTCTGACCGCGGAACCGGGGGCCTTTGATCCACATGACCGTCGTGTCCACGCTCGCGCCCAGTTGGATCAGGCGGTCGACCGACAGCTCGAAGACCTTCTCGCGTTGGTCGCCGGCGTGCTCCTCGACGGCCTCGGCGCGCAGGGCGACCTTTCTCGTCGTGAAGGTGCCCTCGAACCCTTGAGCCGCTGCGGTCGAGACCACCGTGAGACCGAGGGCGCAAACGCGGGCCAGCATACGATCACCGCCCTTCCTTGAGGATCATTTTCGCAATCGTGTTCAGCTGCATGTTGCTCGTGCCTTCGTAGATCGTCCCGATTTTGGCGTCGCGGTAGAACTTCTCGACCGGATACTCCCTCGTATAGCCGTAGCCGCCGAACAGCTCCACGCACAGCGACGTTACGCGCTCGGCGACCTGCGACGAGAACAGCTTCGCCATCGCCGCTTCCTTGGTGTAGGGCTCGCGCGCGTCCTCCAGCCGGGCGGCGTTATACACCATCAACCGCGCCGCCTCGAGCTCGGTGGCGGCCTGGGCGAGCTGGAACTGCACCGCCTGGAACTCCGCCACCGGCTTGCCGAACTGCTGGCGCTCCTTGACGTACTTGAGCGCCGCGTCCAGCGCCCCGCGCGCCACGCCGATCATCTGCGCCCCGATCCCGATCCGTCCCGTGTTCAGCGTCTCGATGGCGACCTTGTAGCCGACTCCCACCTCGCCCACCACGTTCGCGGCGGGAACGACGCACTGGTCGAGGATCAGCTCGGTCGTCGACGAGGCGCGGATCCCCAGCTTGTCCTCCTTCTTGCCGACGCTGAATCCCTTGAAGCCGCGCTCCACGGCGAATGCCGTGATGCCCTTGTAGCCCTTCGCGAAGTCGGTGTTGGCGAAGATGAGATACAACCCCGCTTCGGCGCCGTTCGTGATCCACAATTTGCGGCCGTCGAGTATCCACGTGTCCCCCTGCTTCGTGGCCTTGGTCTGGAGCCCGAAGGCGTCCGAGCCCGAAGCGGGCTCGGAGAGCGCGTAGGCGCCCACCAGGTCGGTCGCGAGTCGGGGGAGGTAGCGCCGCTTGACGTCCTCGCTCGCCCACTTGAGCAGCAGCGCGTTGACGAGGGTGTTCTGCACGTCCACGAAAATCGCCACCGAGGCGTCTACGGCCGAGAGCTCTTCGACGGCCAGCACGGTCATGAACAGAGATCCGCCCGCGCCGCCGTGCTCCTCGGGAATCTCGATGCCCATGAGGCCCAGCGCGAACACCTTCGGGATGAGCTGGCGGTCGATCTCGGCCGCCTGCTCCATCGCGTGGACCCGGGGCCGGACTTCCTGCTCGGCGAAGTCACGCACGGCGCTCTGGAACATCTGTTCGTCTTCGGAGAGCCGGGTCAGCGGAGTCGCGTGCGCGTTGAGATCGGACATGAGCCTCAACGAAACCGCGAGAAGTCACGCTGGATCGCGGCGGGCCGCACGCCGTCGGGGCGCCACAGCCGCACGGAGTACAGCCGCCCGTTCACGATCTCGAGTGAGATTGATGCGCGCGTCCAATCCCACCACTCGCCGCGGATCCCCTGCGCCTCGTCGTTGAACTCGCCGCGGCTCGTGGGGGCGCCGAGCTGGCGGAGCACGCGGTCCGGGAGATCGCCGATCCGCAGGCCCGAGAAGTCGAGCGGCAGCGGGATCGAGTCGCCTGTGAACTGAATGGAGCGGGCGATCTGCCCTCCGCCGGCGCGCTCGTATTCCACCACGTAGTACGCTCCCCGATCCCGGACACTGTCGGTGAACACGAGGTACGCGAATCCCTCGGTGCCGTCTGCTCGCGGGGGGGAGGGCTGCCACGGGCGGCCGAGGATCTGCTCGACGTCGCCCCGCGTCTGCCCCACGTGCACCCAGCCGAGGCGCAGGCAGGGCGAGAGCGGGGTGGGCGGCTCTTCACGCGGCGCCACGCAGGTCACGGCGCCGCTCGCGTCGCGGCGAAACGAGTACGCGCCATAACAGGGAAGGGAGTCGGTGACCTCGCGGCAGGCGAAGACATGCGTCGGCCCCCATTGCCGGGCGGCGGGCCCGAGTTGGTACAGGTACTGTAGCGCGTCGCTGCGTGGGTTCACGCGCAGCGCCTGGCCGGCGCTCCAGCGCGCGAACTCGGTGCGTCCAAGATGGACGTACGCCTCGGCCAGATAGGTGAAGACCTGTTCGTCGGGACCCAGACC
The DNA here is from genome assembly GCA_036004985.1 of Gemmatimonadales bacterium. Classification (GTDB taxonomy): domain Bacteria; phylum Gemmatimonadota; class Gemmatimonadetes; order Gemmatimonadales; family GWC2-71-9; genus 20CM-2-65-7. The sequence goes on along the minus strand of DASYQX010000029.1, from coordinate 19,882 downwards.
GCGGATCGCCAGGTACCGGGTGATCTCGAATGCCGCCGGCTCCCACTCGCCGCGATCCAGATACAGCGACGCCACCTTCCAGTAGGACTCGGCAAACCAGGCGTCCACCGCGACGACGCTGTCGCTCGTGCCGTGCCGGCGGTCGAGCTGCTCGATCAACTTCCGATAGACCCGGAAGGACTCGTCCCGCCGATCATCGATCCAGAAGAGTGTCCGCGCGTACTCATCGGCGACGAACGGATTGTCGGGCTCGTCGACGTAAGCGCGGGCGAGCAGGGCGGCGGCCTCCGCGAACTGGCGCCGCGCGTACAATTCGCGGGCCTTGAGAATCGTGGCGTGGTGGCGGAGTGAGAACCGCGCTGGGTGATCCTCGATCTTGCCGATCGGCTCGCCCGGCGCGACGTGCCGTGCGGCGGTATCGAAAGGGACGAGGTGCATGAGCCGCAGGTGCCGCGCCCCGAAGATGGCGTACGGACTCGGCTCCCCGGTGACCGCGACGCTGTCGGGGAGGCTCACCTGCACGGCGAGCGCGAGGAGCGCGGCCGCGACCATCTCTTAGGCCTTCTTGGTGGTGTCCACCGCCTTGCTGCTGTCCCCCGACAGCATCTCCCGGATCCCGCCCAGCGAGCTGAGCACCGCGGTGGCTTCGAATGGCAAGTACACCACCTTGTTGTTCTGCCCGGAGACCATCTCCTTGAGCGTTTCGATGTAGCGGATCGCGATCAGGTAGCGCGCCGGATCGCCACCCGTTCCCTTGATGGCCTGGGTGATCCGCTCGATCGCCATCGCCTCGGCCTCCGCCACCTTGAGCCGGGCCGCCGCTTCGGCCTCGGCATGCAGGATCTTCGCCTGCTTGTCGCCTTCGGCGGTGTTGATCTCCGATTGGCGGATGCCCTCGGCCTGGAGGATGCGCGACGACTTGTCGGCCTCGGCGGTGATGATCGTCGCCCGCCGTTCGCGCTCGGCGCGCATTTGCTTTTCCATCGCGTCGCGGATGTCGCGCGGCGGATTGATGTCCTTCAGCTCCACCCGGCTGACCTTGGCGCCCCACTTGTGCGTCGCCTCGTCGAGAATCGCCCGCAGTTTGGCGTTGATCGTGTCGCGCGAGGAGAGCACGTGGTCCAGCTCCATCTCGCCGATCACGTTGCGCAGCGTCGTCTGCGTCAGCTTCTCGATCGCGTCGGGCAGATTCGCGATCTCGTAGGTCGCGCGCACCGGATCGGTGATCTGGGAGTAGATCAGCGCGTCGATCTCGACCACGACGTTGTCCTTCGTGATCACGTTCTGGCGCGGGAACACGTACACCGTCTCGCGCAGGTCGATCTTCTCGGTGCGAAACCGCCGCGAGTAGCTGTCGCCCGCCGGCGTCACGAGCGTCTGGTGCCAGTCGATCGACCGCGGCTGATCGATCCACGGCATGATGAGATTGATGCCGGAGGACAGGGTCTTGTGATACTTGCCGAAGCGCTCGATGATCATCGTTTGCGCCTGCTGCACGATGCGAATGCCCTTCGCGATCGTGACCACCACGAGCAGCGCCACCGCGCCGACCAGCACGAGACCGGGACCCATCGTCAACTCTCCTTTTCCACCACCAGGGTGGTGCCGTCCACTTGGATCACCGTTACGCGCGCGCCCACCTCGATTGGCGAGTCGTCCACCGATGCCCCGCGCCAGTCCTCCCCTTCCACCTTGACCCGCCCTTGGCGCGACACCGGGTCGATCCGCTCCAGGACCACGCCCCGTTTCCCGAGGAGTGCGTCGACGCCGGTCCGCACTGCACCCCCAGGACCGAGCTGGAAGTGCCGCAACATGAGGGGCCGGAGCCCGATCATGCTCCCCAGGCTCGTGGCCGCGAACACCACGGTTTGCAGCGTCAGCCCGGCAAACGGCAGGAGACCGACCAGGCCGGCCGCGACGCACCCGACCGCCAGGCAGGCGAGCCAGAACCCGGGGGCGAGCATCTCGGCGACGAGGAGCACGACGGCGCCGACGAACCAGACCAGCCAGTCTTCCATGGCTCAAAGTTGCAACCCTGGCCCGGGTTGCGCTATCCAACAGGCAGCAGTGAAACGGGCGCCCGCAGCGCCTCGTATCGGCTTTCGAGCCATCCCACCCGGAGACCGTATGTCGACACGCTGGTTGCCCCTCGTGCTGTGCGCCGCGCTCACCGCCGCATCAACGCCGGGCGGCGCCCAAACGGCGCGCTACGTCCTGAAAGGTGACTCCGTCGCCGTCTACAACCTCGTCGGCGAGCTGCGCGTCGAACCCGGCTCTGGGAGCGACGTCGCAGTTGAGGTCCGTCGCGCCGGCGCCGACGCCGCCCGGCTCGACGTGCAGACCGGCTCGCTGCGCGGCCGCGAAACGCTGCGCGTGATCTATCCCGACGACCTCATCTCGCTGCCCGACTGGGGTCGCGGCTCGAACACGACGTTGCGGGTGCGGGACGACGGCACATTTGGCGATAGCGGCGATCGCCACGGCTGGCGGCGCGCGGAGCGGGGGCGTGAAGTGCGGATCACCGGCCGTGGCCGCGGCATGGAGGCCTACGCCGACCTGCGGGTGACGGTGCCCGCCGGCAAGAACGTCGCCTTGTACCTCGGCGTGGGGAAGGCGTTCGTCAGCAACGTGGACGGCGTCATTCGGGTGGACGTGGCATCGGCCGACGTCGCCGCGGATCGTACGCGCGGCACGCTACGGCTCGACACCGGATCGGGGAACATCGATGTGCGCGACGCCGCGGGCGACGTGAGCCTGGCAACCGGCTCCGGCGACGTCACCGCGACCGGCGTGCGTGGCACGCGTCTCAAGCTGGAGACCGGCTCCGGCAACGTCTCCCTGACGGGAGCCGAAGCCAGCGAGCTGCACGTCGGGACGGGATCGGGGGACGTCAGGGTGACGGGCGCGAAGGGCGACGACCTGTCGTTCGAGACGGGCAGCGGGAACATCGACGTGACGCTGGTCGCCACATTCAGCGTCCTCGCCATCGAAACGGGCTCGGGCGACGTGACGCTCGCCGTCCCGCCGACGATCGGCGCGCAAGTGGAGCTCGACACGGGGAGCGGCGAGATCGATCTGGGCGGGCTCACGATGCAGGTGCGGCGGCTGGAGAGCGACCACATCACCGGCACGATCGGCGACGGCAAAGGGCGGCTGTCGATCGAGACCGGGTCGGGGAACGTCCGTTTGGTGAAGAGCTAGGATCCTTCCAGCCGCTCGATGTCGCGGCGTTCCTTTTTGGTCGGCCGGCCCTTGCCTCGGTAGGCGGGGGCCGGCGCGATCTTGTGGAGCTCTGCCAGGCGCTCGCGCGCCGCGCGACCCTCGGGCGATTCCTCGTACAATGTCTGAGCGACACGCGCCGGCCCACGGTGCTCGGCCAGCGCCCGCACGGTGAGGACCCATTCGTACGGCCCGACGCGGATCCTGAGCGCGTCCCCCACCTGCAGCTGTTTGGCGGGCTTCGCGCGCACGCCGTTGACCTGCACCTTGCCGCCTGCGATGGCTGCGCTCGCCAGCGCGCGCGTCTTGAAGAAGCGCGCCGCCCAGAGCCAGCGGTCGAGACGTACCTTCCCCCCGGGCTCGGTCATGCTACAACTTAGCCGCAACCAGGAGGCCGGATGAAATGGGTGGTCATCGTGGTCGGCGGTCTGGTCGGGTTGATCGCGTTGATGGCGCTGATCGGAGCGCTCCTCCCGCGCGACCACCGCGCGACGAGCACGATCATGCTGCGCCAGCCGGCCGACAGCGTCTGGAAGGTGGTGCGCGATCTGGGCGGAGCGGCCGCATGGTGGCCCGAGGTGAAGGCATCGACGCGGCTGCCCGACCGCGACGGCAGGGAGACGTGGCGCCAGAAGATGGGCGACTTCGACGCCGCGTTGATCGTCGTGGAAGCCAGGGCCCCAGCCAGAATGGTGACGCGGATCGACGGCGGCGAGGGCGCCGCGTTCGGCGGGACCTGGACCTACGAGCTGACGTCGGTGGACGGCGGTACGCTCGTGCGCGTGACCGAGGCTGGGTGGATCTCGAACCCGATCTTCCGGGTCATGGCGCGGCTCTTCGGCTACTACGGTACGCTCGACGGGTACCTGACCAACCTGGGCAAACGGTTCGGGGAGACCGTCACGCCGGCCCACTCGTAGTGTGCAGGATCATGAGTTTCTGCCAGATCTTGCGTGACAGCCCCGTGGTGAGATCCTCGATCTCATTCACGGCCTGGAGCGTCACGCTGTCCTCGAAGTGTTGCACGTAGAGCGCCGCCACCTTCCCCGTCAACGACAGCATCTCGCTGCAGTAGTCGAGGTACCGTCCCAGCTCGAACGGCGTCAGGCGCCGCTCAGGCGACGAGTCGGTCGTTGGCGCGCGGCCGAGGGTCCGCTCGGGATCTTTGGTGAGCTGATGCATGTCGATGATGTGCGCGATGGCGCGCAGCTCATGCAGGGCACGGAGGGCGCGGCGCCGCTTGATCCGGGTCTCGAGGGTGACGATGAAGAAGATCGCCACGCCGATCAACACGACGTCGTTGATCCCCGCCTCGAGCACCTGGATGAACTGTCCGGCCTCGAAGCCGCCCGGGGGCGGGCGCAGTCGCGTCACCGTGAGGGCCAGGCCCGCCACGATCAGGACCACGAGCGCCGCCGCGGCCACTCGGAGCGGCAGGATTGGGCGCGCGATCCATTGAGCCCGCTCGCGGGCGTGGCGGGCGATGGTGAGCAGCTCGCCGCATACCTTTCCCAGGCCCGACCCCGGAAACGGCTCACTGATCCGGCGCGCCAGCGCGTCGACGGTGCGGACGAGTTCGTCGGCGTCGAGACTCAGGAAGCTCACCGCGCGGCCAGATAGTCGACGGCGAGGTGGGCCAGCGCCCGGACGCCCACGGGGAGCGCCGCCTCGTCCACAAAGAAGCGCGGCGAGTGGTTCGCCGCGACCGTGCGCGGATCGGCGCCGGGCGGCGTGATGCCGAGAAAGACGAACAGGCCGGGAACGCGCTGTTGGTAGCGCGAGAAGTCCTCGGCGGTGGTGAGCGGCGGGTTGAGCATCACCTGGCCTGCTCCCGCCACCTCGCGCAACGTGGGCAGCATCCGCTGCGTGAGCGCCGGATCATTGTAGGTCACGGGCGCCCCGGGCTCGATCGTGACCAGCGCCGTGGCGCCGGCGCTCTGCGCGATCCCTTCGGCGGTGCGCCGCACGCGGTCGTGGATGTCGCGCTGCATCGCGGGGTCAAAACTGCGGATCGTCCCGATCATCACGACGCTGTCGGGGATGATGTTGTTGCGCACACCGCCGTGGATGGCGCCGATGGTCACGATCGCCGGCGCCGCCGTGATGTCCACCTGACGGCTGGCGATCGTCTGGAGGCCCAGCACGATCTGCGACGCAACCACGATCGGGTCCACGCCGGCCCACGGCTGGGCGCCGTGGGTCTGCCGGCCGCGCACCACGATGCGCAGTCCGTCCGCGCCGGCCATGGTGCCGCCCGGGCGGTAGCGGAGCTGCCCGGCGGGGTAGGGGAATACGTGGAGCCCGAAGATCGCGTCGGGCTTGGGGTCGTCGAGCGCGCCCTCCGCGATCATCATCTCGGCGCCGCCCTGCTCCCCGGCCGGCGGCCCTTCTTCGGCGGGTTGGAAGATGAACTTGACGGTGCCCGGCAAGTCCCGGCGCATCCCGGCCAGCACCTCCGCTACGCCCATCAGCATGGCGACGTGGGTGTCGTGCCCGCAGGCGTGCATGACGCCCACCTCCTGGCCGTTGTAGGTCGTCCGCACTTTCGAGGCGAAGGGCACGTCGACTTCCTCGGTGACGGGGAGCGCGTCCATGTCGGCGCGCAGCGCGACCACCGGGCCGGGGCGGCCGCCGCGCAGCACCGCCACGACGCCGGTGTGCGCAACGCCGGTTCGGACGTCGAGGCCGAGCGCGCGCAGATGGTCGGCGACGAGCTGCGCGGTGCGCACCTCGCGGTTCGACAGCTCGGGGTGCGCGTGAATGTCGCGCCGCCAGGCGACGACCTTCCCCTCGACCTGGGACGCGCGGCGATCAACCTCCGCGTCCAGACGGCTCGCCTGGGCCGCCAGGCCAGCGGGCGCAGGCAGAGCGCAAGCGACGATCAGCACGAGGGCGAAGCGCATGGGGAGCCTCTATGCACAAGGGGGGGACGACACGGGGGTAACCTAACGTGAATCTGGCCAACCGTTCCACCGTAGGGAGTGTCCAACGCGTGTATCGTCCCCCCCCTCCACCCTCTCCGGAGCACATTATGGTCCGTTCCGCGACGTTCCTCGCGCTTACCGCCCTCGCCATCCCCAGCGCGCTCCTGCACGCGCAAGAAAGCGACGAAGCGTGGCTGGATGACTGTCGCCGGGAATCGCGGCGCGAGAGTCGGGTCAGGCACTGCGAGATCCGCGAGAGCGGACTGAAGGCGACCGGTCGACCACTGACTGTGGACCCGGGGATGAACGGCGGAGTGGAGATCGTCGGGTGGGACCGGGACAGCATCGCCGTGACGGCGCGGATTCAGGTGCATGCGCGCACGGAGGACGAGGCCGCGTCGGTCGCGCGCGCGATCCGTGTCGAGGCAGCGGGCGGAGCGATTCGCGCAGCGGGTCCCGACCCTGTGGGGCGTCATCAAGGATGGTCGGTAAGCTTCATCGTCTCTGTGCCGCGCCGGAGCGACCTCTCCATCGACACCCAAAACGGACCCCTCTACGTGCGTGACGTCACGGGGCGCATGGAGCTGTCGACGCACAACGGTCCCCTCGCGCTGGTCGGCGTGGGCGGCAACGTGCGCGCTCGAGTGGAGAACGGACCGCTCGAGGTCAAGTTGACGGGCTCGCGTTGGGAGGGCGCCGGACTCGACGCCGAGACGATCAACGGACCCGCAGACCTCCGGATCCCCGAGGGCTACAACGCGAAGGTCGAGTTCGGAACGGTAAACGGCCCGATGCACGTGGGGTTCCCACTCACCGTCACCCTCAGCGGCCGCGTGACCGACCGGATTTCGACGACGCTGGGGACGGGTGGCCCGCTGGTGCGCGTGGTCACGACCAATGGGCCGATGACGGTGCGGCGCGGCTGAGCGTCACGTCCCGATATCTTCATTCCACAGGTCGGGGTGCGTGCGGATGAACTCGGTCATCAGGCGGATGCACGCCGGGTCCTGACGCACCTCGAGCGCGACGCCGCGGGCGCGGAGCAGCTCCTCCTCGCCCGTGAACGCCCGGTTCTCCCCGATCACCACGCGCGGGATGCCGTACAGCAGGATCGCCCCGCTGCACATCGCGCAGGGCGAGAGCGTGGTGTAGAGGGTTGACTCGCGGTAGATCGCGGCGGCGCGCCGACCCGCGTGCTCCAAGGCGTCCATCTCCGCGTGTAGCACCGTGCTGCCCCGTTGCACACGCCGATTGTGACCCCGCCCGATGATCTCGCCGCGGTACACGAGCACCGATCCGATGGGGATGCCGCCTTCGCGCAGGCCCTGCTCGGCCTCGGCGATGGCGGCGATCAAGAACGCGTCGCGGTCGGTCGTTGTCACGCGCGCGTAAGTCCCGATGCTCCGGCGACGAGTGCGGTGCGGCTCACGCGGCCTAAAGTAGTTATTATCCCGTCCGTGGCCATCCTGCCGCTCGTGCTCTCCGGCATCACCGACGCGCTGCAGCATCGCCCGCTCGTTGCGGTGGCGATGTTGTTCGGCGCCGGACTGGTGACGAGCCTCAACCCGTGCATCTACCCAATGATTCCCATCACCGCGGGTGCGCTCGCCGGGGTCGACGCCCCAGGCCGGTCCCGGCGTCGCACGATCGGGCTGACGCTCACTTACGCCTGCGGCCTCGCGCTGTTTTACGCGGTTCTGGGTCTCATCGCCGGGCTCACCGGGTCGCTCTTCGGCACGATCGGGTCGAACCCGTGGGCGCGGCTCGTGATCGGCAATCTGCTGCTCGTGTTCGCGCTGGCGATGCTGGACGTGATCCCGGTGCGCGTGCCCGCCGGGCTCGCCGCGTGGGCCGGCGGTTTGGGTGGCGGATCGTACCCGGCGGTCTTCCTGCTGGGCGCCACGTCCGGGATCGTCGCCGCGCCCTGCGGCGCGCCGGCGTTCGCCGCCGTGCTCACGTGGGTTGCGACGACCCAGAGCGCGGTGCTCGGGTTCATCTACCTGTTCGTGTTTTCGCTCGGCATGACGGCGGTGCTGGTCGCCGTGGGGCTGTTTTCGGGTACCCTCGCGGCGCTGCCGCGCGCCGGCGCGTGGATGGCGTGGATCAAAAAGGCCGCCGGCGTGGTTCTACTGCTCATGGCGGAATACTACTTCGTGAAGGTGGGGGAAGTGTGGTGAGAGCGTGCGTGGTGCGTGGTGCGTTGTGCGTGGGGATGCTGCTGGTGGCTCCGGTCACGCTCGCGGCGCAAGATGACGTCCTCGGGATACCGGTCGGGCAGACGCCGCCGGCGGTTACAATCGAAGATTTGGACGGCAAGCCGGTGGACCTGGGGCGCTGGGTGGGGAAGAAGCCGGTGATCGTGGAGTTCTGGGCCACGTGGTGCCCGATCTGCGCGGAGCTGTTGCCCCGCATGGAAGCGGCCCAGAAGAAGTACGGCGACCGCGCCGAGTTTCTCGTGATCGCCGTAGCGGTGAACCAGAGCCCGAATACGGTGCGCCGGCACCTCACGCGGCATCCCATGCCGTTCAAGTTCTTGTGGGACGTCAACGGCAACGCCACGCGCGCGTTTCAGGCGCCGGCGACGTCGTATGTGGCGGTGCTGGATGCCCGAGGGCGCGTTGTCTACACCGGTGTCGGTGCGGATCAGGATCTCGACGCTGCTCTAGAGAAGGCGGTAAGAGGCGGTCGGGGGCGGTAAGGGGCGGTATTGGGAACGATGTTACCGCCTCTGACCGCCTCTGACCGCCTCTGACCGCCTCTTACCGCCCTGTTGAGTCCGCGGGCACCAGTTTCCCGATCGCCGCGCCCAGCTCCGTGTACGCCGTCGGATCGATCTCCCGGAACGGGGTCGCGCGGTAGGCGATCTTCCCGTCCGGTCCCACGACGAAAAGGTTCCGGTTCGTCATACTCGGTCGACTGGCGAGGGCGCCGTACATCTTGCCCACCGCGGTGCCGGTGTCGCTCGCGAACAGGAACGGAAACTCCGAGTCCCGCGCCCACGATGCCAGGGCCGTGTCCGGGTCGGCGCTGATCGCGATGAGGACGATGTTGCGGCCGTTCCTGAAGAGCTGTGCGTACTGATCACGGTACGCATTCATTTGAACCGTTCAGCCCCGCGTTCGTGCCTTGAAGAAGAACGCGAGCACGACGGTCTTTCCCTTGAAATCAGACAGGTGGATTGGATTTCGCAGGACGCCGTAGCGCGTCGCGCCGCTCATCGTGAAGTCGGGCGCGACGGCGCCGACCTCGAGCGCCGGTGGTGCGGCGGGCGTGGCCGGTGCAGACGGTTGCTGGGCGGCGGCCGCGCCGACGATCGTAGCGGCGAGCCCGGCGGCGATGCACAACGGTCGCATACGTGAACTCCCCTTCCTGTGGTGCCGGGAATATACCCTACCGGAGGCCGTAGCGAGTCTTCAAGATCTCCACGTGATGCCGCTCGTGCCCCGGGATCATGAAGCCGAGCGCGCGGACGCTCACGGACTTCCCGCTCGCCGTGCCGCGGCGGCGCCACGCCTCTGCGTCGAAGCTCCGGAACAGGGCCAGCGTCGCCGCCCGCACCGTGCGGAGGTCCGCGACCAAATCGGCGAGCGGCCGCGCGTCGAACTTCGCGGGCGGCACGAAGGCATTCTCGTCGAAACTGGGGAGCGGCGTCTCATCCGCCCGCGCGATCCGCAGCGCGCGGTAGGCCATGATCCGCTCGGTGTCCGTGAGGTGGCCTACGACCTCCTTCACGCTCCACTTGCCGGGAGCGTAGCGCTTGAGCGCCTCCGTCTCAGAGAGGGGGCGGAGCAAGGCGGCGGTCTCGTCGATCTGTGCCGCCAGGACCGCCACGGGATCGGCCTCGGGGACGCGCGCGATGTAGCCGACATAGTGCGAGGGGATCTCGTCCTGCTCGGGGCGGCCGATGTTCATCGACGAAGCTCCGCGACGGGCAACGCCCCCACCGTCTTGCCTTCACCGGTGATGATGCGGCGGTGATAGTCCACCTGGCCGAGGTGGTAGCCGAGGTGCACGGCGAGGTGCGCCAGAAACGCGCCCGTCGTCGGCATGACGCCACCGATCGGCTCCGGGTAGGGTTTGCCGAGATCCGCGTCGTTCACGCGAGCGAGGCCCGTCTCGACCGCCGCGATCGCGCGGTCGATTTGTTGCACCAGCTCGGCGCGCGGCACGTCGCGACTGCCGAATTCCGCGTCACGATAGCGCTTGTACCCGGTGCCCCCGAGCACCGCACCGACGAAGTACTGCAGGTTCCCCGCCAGGTGCAGGGCCAGGTTGCCACCCGGATTGGCGATGCCCGGCACCAAGCGCCACAGGTCGGCGTCGCTTGGGTAGGCCTCGATCTCGCGCCGCAACGCCTTCAGCTCCCGCGTCATCACCGTCTGGATCCAAGCTTTCATGCCACCCTCCCTGCGCGCACCGCGAGCGGCCAACGTGCGAGTCGTGCCGTGGTGGGATCGCCCCAGATGGGGCGCAGCTCGCGGACGAGATCCTCCACCGGATCGCGACCATGGCGCTCGACATAGCCCCGCGTGGCCGACCACGTTCGAATGTAGCCGGCGACCTCATCCAACGTCACTCGCTGCTCGATGGTGAAGCCGGGCAGCGTGAACTCGGCGAACGGGAAATCGATCGTTTGGTAGCGCTCCTCGGTGAGCTTCCGTTCGGGGGGCCAAAACGGCCCCACCGTGTCGGTATAGAAACGCCGCACGATCGCGTCCAGTGCCGGCTCCACGGAGAAAAACCAGTACGTCCATACGGCTATCACGCCTTCGGGCCGCAGCACGCGCCGCGCCTCGGCCCAGAACCGCGGCCGGTCGAACCAGTGCACCGCCTGTGCCGCCGTGACGAGGTCGACCGAGCGGTCCGGCAGGCCGCTGGCCTCGGCCGCAGCGACGCGGTAGGTGATGCGGGGATGCGGCGCCGCGTGCGCGATCTGGGCGTCGCTCGCGTCCGTCGCGATCACGCGGGCGAAGTGCCGCGCCAGTCCGAGCGCCGCCTGACCGGAGCCGGTGGCGCAGTCCCACGCCGCATCGCACGCGGGGGCGGCGGCGGCCAGGACGTCGAACAGCGCGTCCGGGTACCGCGGCCGGAATGCGGCGTACGCGGCGGAGACTCCGGAGAAGTGATCGGCGAAGCTCACGGCCGGCCGAGCAGACGCGCCGCTTTGAGCGCCAGCGAATCGAGCGCCGCATGGGGCGTCAGGACGCCGGCGCGCACGTCGTACAGGAACGCGCGCTGCGGTAGCTCCTCGTCGGAGCCGTGCCAATCTTTGGGCACCTCGAGGGCCGTCACAATCACGTGGCGGCCGTCGCCGACAGGCGAGGTCTCGAGCACCTGCATGTCCGCGGGCAGCACGCGCCGCAGATTCGTGCCGTCCAGGTCACTCATATACAGGTCTCGCTCGTCGTCCCCGTCGAGCTGTCCGTCGTGATTCGTGTCCTCGAACGCGATGCGATAGGTGATCCACCGTTCGAGCGAGTCCGCCCTATCGTAGGGATAGTCGAACCCGCCCACGTACGCGGGCCTGTCCAGCAACATGCGGCCCGGCTTCGTGCCATCGACGAACAGCAGGTTGACCACCGGTCCATCCGCGTCGCGGCCCTCGGAATACGAGTAGAAGCCCGACCCGCTCAGGGCGGCGCCGGAGGCGAAGTCCGCCCCCTGCTGTCCCTTTCCGTAGCGGACGACCACGATGCGCGTCGACGTGCCCAGGACGCGTCGCGGCGGCGAGAACCGCACGGCACGCGGCCGTGCCGAAGCGCTGGCGGCCGTGTCCGGCGCTATTACGGCGTTCCTGCGGGAGAAAGTGCCCGACAGCCACTCCACGATGAGTGCGCCGATGCCGAACACCAGCAAAGCGAGCAGGAGGGCGCCGTTCACCAGCCATAGGCGCTTGAGCCAGCGATCGAGGTCGAACATGGGCTTGTCTCCTCAGCTCACGGCCGCGCCGGCGCCGCGATGGGCGCCGGAGCCGGCGGCAGCACGGGAGGCGGCGTGGTTCGCTGCGGCGGCGTGCAGTCGGGCCACGCGCCGGGTTGGCCGTTGGACCGCACGGGGAAGACGTTCCGCTTCTCGCGCGAGATCCTCGTGGAATCCTCGGACGCCAGGTACACCAGCATCGCCGCCAGCGCCGCGTTGTTCTTGACGTCGTCGAAACTGATCTTGTCGTAGGTGTCGCGGTTCGTGTGCCAGGTATAGCGGCCGTAGTCCCAATCGCCCGAGCCGAGGTTGAAGCCCGGCGCCCCGCAGGACACGAACGCCGCGTGGTCGGTCCCGCCGCCGCCCGGCGCTCCGGGGAAGTTGAACTTGATGTTGCGCGTGATGTCGGCCGGCACGCGAGCGAGGTAGCGCGCCAGGCTGACCGACGCATCGGGGAAACCGGAGGCGCTCATCGTTTCGACGCGCCCTGTCCCGTTGTCCTGGTTGAAGAGCGCCTGCAACCCCGCCACGATGTCGGCATGGTCGGCCACGAAGCCGCGCGAGCCGTTGAGACCCTGCTCCTCGCCGCTCCAGTGGCCGACGAGAATCGTGCGCCGCGGGTTCGGGTAGACGAGCTTCAGGATCCGCATCGCCTCGAGCATCGTGAGGGTGCCGGTGCCGTTGTCGGTCGCACCCGACCCCCCGTCCCACGAGTCGAAGTGCGCCGAGAGCATCACGTACTCGTTCGGGAGGGCGCTCCCCTTGATCTCGCCTACGACGTTGAACACCGGGACGTCGCCGAGCGCCTGCGACTCGGCGGTGAGCTCCACCACGGGACTCTGGTTGTTCTGGGCGAGACGGAACAGGAGGCCGTAGTCCTCGCAGGCGACGTCCACGACCGGCGCGCGGTCGGTGTAGGCGTCGAAGATCTTGTCCACGCCCCAGCCCTGCGACCAGTTGCTGCCGATGATCCCCGCGACGCCCGCGGCGTCGAGCCGACGGTGGAGCGTATAGCGGCCGGCGTATCCGGTGCGCTGCACGCGCTGCTGCCACGCTTGGAGCGCGGCGGTGCGCCGCGCCTTCAGCGTGTCGACGTTCCCCTGGACGCCCCACTTCTCCCAGCTGTCGTCGGGCCGGCAGGTGGGTTGGGGGAAGGAGATGAGCACGAATTTGCCCTTGGCCTGCGGCAACCAGGCGACGAGTCCCGCGCTATCGGCGACGTCGGGCAGAATCACGACGGGACCGCGCACCGGCCTGCCCCGCGGGGTTCCGGGGCTCCAGGCGAGGGCCGTCGCTTCCAGCGTGCGCACGCGCGGCGCGACCAGATCGAGGTGCGTCTTGCCGCGCCGCCAGCCGCGCCAGGTCCCGTATTGCTCCTTGCGTGCCGCGATGCCCCACGACGTGTACGTCGCGACGAGCCAGTTCTGCGCGGCCTCCATCCCGGGCGACGCGGTCAGGCGCGGCCCGAGGGAGTCGAGCAGCACCTGCGCGAGACGGGGGAGCTGGGAGCTGTCCATCGAGATCGCCCAGATCCGGCGGAGGACCGGGTTCTCGACGGCGAAGCCGGAGGGCTGGCCGAAGGGGCCCTGAGCGGCGAGGGGCGCGGCGAGCGTGGTAGCAAGGAAGAGCGAGAGAAGGCGTCGCACGGTGAAACTCCTGAGTCTGGTGAAGAACTGGACAGGATCGGAAGTCTGGACGGTCCGCGCGCAGATGGGAAGATCATACGCCCTTCAGGGCGCGCGTAGTGGCCGAGCCGGGGCTTCAGCCCACGGATCACCGCGACGAGCGAACAGTCGGTCTCGGGCTTGGCCGTGCCCTCCGAGGCTTCAGCCCGCGGATCGACACGATGACTGAATAGTCCAGTCTCCGTATTGATCCGTGCCCTAAAGGGCCGGCTCGGCTAAGACACGCGTCCTGGAGGACGTCTCACTCACCTGAGCGTTATCCGGTACCGCACCTCCGGCACCTCCGACCCCGGATACGTCTTCCGTCCGCCGTCGTGATGGAACCCGAGCTTCTCGTAGAACCGCCGCGCGCTCGCGTTCTCCTCGAGCACCCACAGCGTGACCTCGGTGAAGCGACGCCGCCGGAACTCGGCGAAGGCGTGATCGAGCAGCGACCGCCCGTAGCCGCGGCTCCGCAGGTGCGGCAGGACGTGGATCGAGGTGATGTGACCGACCCTCCTGGGGTCGTCGCCGGGGTCGGGCGAGGGAACCATCTGGCAGAAGGCCACCATCTCGCCGGCTTCGGCGATCACGAACACCGGCCACTCGCGTTTCGCGATCCGCTCGGCCCAGAAGCGCGTGCGCGTCGCGAGGTCCATCTTGGCGATCATCGCCTCCGGCACGATGCCGCGATAGGCAACCTGCCAGGACTCGACGTGGATGCGGGCGACGGCGGGCGCGTCGGCGGGGGTGGCGGCGCGTATCGTGGGGCGCGTGCGCCCCGGCCGCCGCGTCCGGCCGCCGTGGCGGCGTGCCGAAGCGAGACACCCCAGGACGCCGCCGAGAAAGAGGACCTTGCTCGACAGCGCGAAGCACACGGCGTAGAACGCTGCGAAGTAGAGCAGCTCCGTCACCGACACGCGCTCGGTGACCCAGCGCGCGTACTTCATGTGGCCCTCGATCGCACCACCTTCTCGGGCCAAGCGAAAGAGCCTGATGTTGCGGACGTGCCGCGCGTGCACGACCAGCTCGACAAGAACGAACCCACCGAACAGGGTCAGGAAGAGCGACGGCATGTCGGCGACTTTGACGCTGAGCCACCAGCCGAGCAGCAGTGCGGCCGACGACACGAAGAGCCACAACGCGAATGCCGGACTGAGTCGCCTGAGGGCGTCGATGTCTTTCTGGAAAATCGGCTCGAGCTCGTAGCTCCCATCCATGTCCACGAACCTGCTGAACACTTCCTTGTACAGCCGCGCGCCCCACAGCGTCAGGTAGTAGTCGGACGCGTACAACGCGGCCCAGGCCGCGACGGCCGCCAGCGGATTGCGGATCAGGAACGCTTCGAGCACGTCAACCTCCCAGCCTCGCTTCCCACTCCTCGAGCGACCGCGGCCAATCGTCCTTGAGCAGGCGAGACAGCGCCCGGTCCGCGAGCACCCGCCCACCCGTTTGGCACGTCGCGCAGTAGTTCGCTTCGTTCTCGGCGTAGCGAATCCGTTGGACCGGCGAGCCGCACATGGGGCAAGGTTGCCTGTAGCGGCCGTGCACTGCCATCCCGTCGCGAAACGCCGTCACCTGCTCGGGGAAGTCGGCGCCCGTCTCCCCGCGCAGGCGCTCGATCCAGCCGAGCAGCGTGCGCCGGGCGGCCTCGTACAGCCGGCCGATTTCCTCGTCGCGCAGGCGTCCCGTCAACTGCAAGGGCGAGAGCTTCGCGGCGTGCAGGATCTCGTCCGAATAGGCGTTCCCGATCCCGTCGAACAGCCGGGGATCGGTGAGGGCACGCTTGAGCGTGTGCGATTCGGAGAGCAGCGCCTCCCGAAAGGCGGGGAGATCGACGGCGAGGACGTCGAGCCCGCCCGGATTGTGAGCCGCGAGCCCCGCCGCGCCCCGCACGACGTGGAGGGACGCACGGTGCTTCTTGCTCGCTTCGGTGAGAAGCAGCGTGCCGTCCGGAAAGTCGAACGTGGCGAGGCCGATCTTGCCGGGCGGCTTGGCGCCCCGTTTTCGCCACTTGAAGCGCCCGGCGATCATCAGATGAAAGACCAGGAAGATCTGGTCTTCCATCTCCCACACGATCCGCTTGCCCAGCCGCCGCAGGCCGGTCACGGTCTTCCCCTCCGCGGCCGCGAGCGGCGGGTCGGCGGTACGCAGCAGCAACGGACTCGTGACCCGCGCCCGCTCGAGCCGCAGCCCGAGGATCCGCGGCGCGAGGGCGTCCAGATAGACCACGATGTCGGGCAGCTCGGGCATTGCTACACGTCGCAGGTCCTGAAGGCCTCGGCGAGCGACGTGAGCGGATCACGGGTGGGGACGAACTCGTGGGCGACATAACCGGTGAATCCGGCGTCGGCGATCGCGCGGGCCACGGTGCGATAGTTCAGCTCTTGCGTATCATCGAGCTCGTGGCGCCCCGGCACGCCGCCGGTGTGGAAATGGGCGATGTGTCCGATGTGCTGCCGGATCGTCCGGATCACGTCGCCTTCCATGATCTGCATGTGATAGATGTCGTACAACAGCTTGACCCGGGGCGAGCCGACGGCCTCGATCACTTGCGCCCCGAACGCGGTATGGTCGCCCTGGTAATCCGCGTGATCGACCTTGCTGTTCAGGAGCTCGACGCAGATCGTCACCTTGTGTTCCTCGGCGAGCGCCTTGATCGCGTTGAGCCCCTCGACGCACGCGGCGATCGCCTCAGCGTCGCTCTTCCCTTTGCGGTTCCCGAACATCGCGATGACGTTCGGAATGCCCTGCTGACCCGCGAGCGGAATCGTCTGCTCCAGCTCGCGCAGCAGCATGGGATGGTTCGCGCGGTCGTTGAAGCCGGTGGCGATGAAGTCGTTGCGCGCCGTGGGATAGCCCATCGAGCAGACGAGCCCGTGCTCCTTGACCACCGGCCAGTCCGCCGGTTGGAGCAGGTCGATGCCCGCGAGACCGATGCGCTTGGCCGCGCGGCAGAAATCGGGAAGGGGAATCTGCCGATAGGGCCAGCGGGAGACGGACTGCTTCAGACGGCCGGACGGGCGGACGGCCGGACGGCCGGTCGATGCGATCGGCCCGACGGCTAGGCTCGCGAGCGCACTCGCCGACAGCACGAGCGCGTCGCGGCGAGTAACAGCCCGTCTGCCCGACGGCCCCTCCGCCCGACGCATCTAGAATTCCAGCCGCTTCAGGTAGTCGCAGCTGGCCTTGATGGACGCGAGCGCGTCGGCGGGCTGGTCGTGCTCGACGAAGAAGTGCTCGATCCCCGCCTGGGCGCGGCGCGCGAAGATGCGCTTCCAGTCGATCTTGCCGGCGCCGACGTCCACCATCTTGTGGTCCGGCGGGCCGAGCGAGTCCTTCACGTGGACGAGCGGGACGCGGCCGGGCCAGCGCGCGAAGTAGGCGAGCGGATCCTGGCCGCCCTTGGTAATCCAGTACAGATCGATCTCCAGCTTTACCAGGTTGGGATCGGTCTCGGCCAGCAGGACGTCGAACGGGATGCGCCCTTCCACGAGCTGGAATTCGAAGTCGTGATTGTGGTAGCCGAACTGCACGCCGGCCGCCTTCGCGGTCGCCGCCACCCGGTTGAAATCGGCGGCGACGCGCTTCCATTCGTCGAGGGTCTTGCGCCGCGCCTCTGGGATCCACGGGACGACGATGTACTGGTGCCCAATGATCTTGGCTGCGTCGAGTGCCTTCGCCCAGGCAGCGGGCGCGATGTCCCCCGTGTGCACCGACGGAGCGGTCAGCCCATGGCGGTCCAGCATCGCCCGGATGTCGGCGGGACTCTTATCGTGGTACCCGGCGAACTCGACTTCCTTGTATCCTGCCGCGGCCACGGCCGCGAGGGTGCCCTCGACGTCCTTCTTCATCAGGTCCCGCACCGTGTATAGCTGCAAGCCGATCGCCGCGATCTTCGCCGCCGCCGCCTTCGGTGCGCAGGCGACGAGGCTCGGGCCCAGCACGGCGGCGCCCGCGGCTTCGAGAAACGTGCGGCGGTCCATCATAGCTCCCTCCGCTTCATCGCGTCGACCGCGTACGCTGCGGCGCGCGCGGTGAGCGCCATGTAGGTGATCGACGGGTTCTGGCAGGCGGTGGACGCCATGCAGGCGCCGTCGGTGACGAACACGTTCTTCACGTCCCAGCACTGGTTGTTGCCGTTCAGGACCGAGGTCTTCGGGTCGCGGCCCATCCGCGCCGTCCCCATCTCGTGGATGACGAGGCCGGGCGGGTTGTCGCTCGTGAACGGCTCGATCTCGTGCGCCCCCACGGCGGCCAGCATCTCCGCGGCGGTGATGGCCATGTCGTTGAGGAGCTTCTTCTCGTTCTCGCCATAGACGCAGTTGATCTTGAGCACCGGGATGCCCCACGCGTCCACCTTGGTCTTGTCGATCTCGCAGTAATTCTCGGGCCGCGGCAGCATTTCGCCGAAGCCGTAGAAGCCGAAGCCCCAAGGGCCGGGCTTGCGCAGCTCCTTCTTGAAATCGGCGCCGAACCCCATCATGTCACTGCCGCGGCCCCAGTCACCGCGCCCGCCGCCGCCCTGGAATCCGTAGCCGCGCACGAAGTCCTTCGACTTGTCGGTCACGTTCCGGAAGCGCGGGACGTAGATGCCGTTGGGACGCTGCCCGAAGTCGACCTTGTCGGCGGGGGCGTCGATGCGCCCGTTCGCCCCGCCGCCCATGATGTGGTCCATCAGGTTCTTGCCCAGCTGGCCGCTCGAATTCGCAATCCCCGAATTGAGCAGGATGCGCGCCGACTCGAGTGTTGAGGCGCAGAGGAAAATGATGCGCCCCTTGAACTCGAGGGCGTGCTTCGTCTGGCCGTCGATCACGCGGACGCCCGTCGCCTTTCCCTGCCGCGTGTCGTAGATCACGCTGTGCACCACGCTGTACGGCCGCAGCGTCAACCGGCCGGTCGCCCGGGCCGCGGGCAGCGTCGCGTTCACGCTCGAGAAGTACGACCGCGTGATGCAGCCGCGGTGACAGGGGCCGCAGTAGTGACACGCTGCGCGGCCACGGTGATCTTGGGTCAGCACGGCGGCGCGCCCGATCGTCAGCACCCGCTCGCGGCCGAAGTGCTTCGCCATCCCGTCTCTGACCACCTGCTCGGCACAGTTCAGCTGCATCGGCGGCAGAAACCGCCCGTCGGGCAGTTGCGGTAAGCCCTCGGCCTGGCCCGTGATCCCGACGAACTCCTCGACGTGGTCGTACCACGGTGCGATGTCGGCGTAGCGGATCGGCCAGTCGACACCGATCCCTTCCTTGGCGTTGGCCTCGAAGTCGAGGTCGCTCCAGCGGTACACCTGGCGGCCCCACATGATGGAGCGGCCGCCCACCTGGCGTCCGCGGATCCAAGAGAACGGCTTGTCGGGGGGGGTGGTGTAGGGGTTTTCCAGGTCGTTCACGAAGAACTTGTACGCCATCTCGTCGCACGCGTAGCACTGCTGCTGGATCGGCTGGGTCGCCATGCGGGCCTTCCGATCGCCCCAGCCGCGGAACTTCATCTCCCACACCGGCACGTGCTCGACGTAGTCGGTCTCGGGATTGATCGGCCGGCCGGCTTCGAGCACCAGGGTGTTGAGCCCGCGCTCGCACAGCTCCTTGGCCGCCCAACCGCCGCTCATGCCCGACCCGACGACGATCGCGTCATATGTCTTGGGGGGCATGGCTATTTCCCTCTCTGCTCGAGCGGAACGCAGCCGTCGTAGCGGCCCGGGATGATGGGGTTGTGCAGCTCCTCGGTGACTCCCACCTCCGACGTGAAATAGCCCAGCAGCGTGAAGCGCTTCAGGGTGCCGAAGAACCGCTGCGACGGGCCGGGCTCGCGGTGCTGGCCCTGGCGGTCGGCGTCCCGCAGCGCGGCCACTTCGGCGTCGAGCAGCTCGAGCAGCTCGGTCTGCTGCTCGGGGGTGCAGCCCGTGAAATCCTTGCCGAAGCGCTTGCGACTCCGGGCATCGACCTCCGCCAGGCCGTCGAGGAAGCCCTTCCGCTCATTGGCGTCGAACCATTCGCCCAGGACGAGGTCGATGAATTCGTTGACTTTCGCCGCGGTCGCGCCGGGCGTGTCGGTGGCGGGAATGATCATCTCGGCGATCGTGACGACGGTTTCGTTCTGGTGCGGATCGAGGATTTTGAGCTCCCCGCCGTTGGCGAGCCGCGCATGCAGGGTGCG
>DASYQX010000028.1:0-34560 GCA_036004985.1 Gemmatimonadales bacterium | reverse complement strand
GGGGGGCGTGGAGATGGTGATGCCGGGGGACAACACGAAGATGACGATCGAGCTGATCACGCCGATTGCGATGGAGGAGCAGCTGCGGTTCGCGATCCGTGAGGGGGGCCGGACGGTGGGCGCCGGCGTGGTGACGAAGATTCTGAAATAGACGCCACGACGCCAAGACGCCACGCTGCATGACGGCTCGTGGCGACGTGGCGTCCTGGCGTCTTGAAACGGAGCACCAATGGCCGGCAAAATCCGGATTCGCTTGAAGGCCTTCGACCACGCCCTGATCGATCAGGCGGCGGCCGACATCGTGCGCACGGCCGAAAAGACCGGTGCGCAAGTCTCGGGGCCCATCCCGCTGCCCACCAAGCGGCAGCTGTGGACGGTGCTGCGCAGCCCGCACATCGACAAGAAGAGCCGCGAGCAGTTCGAGCTGAAGACGCACAAGCGGCTGATCGACATCCTGGACTCGCGGTCGCAGACGGTCGACGCGCTGACCAAACTCGATCTGCCGGCCGGCGTGGACGTTGAAATCAAGGTGGAATAGGGATTTGCCGTAGGGGCGCGGCCAGCTGCGCCCCTACATGAAAACGGTGGCAATTGGGGTTTTGAAATGAACGGATTGATCGGTCGCAAACTCGGCATGACGCGCGTGTTCGACGCGGCAGGCTCGCACATCCCCGTCACGGTGATCGAGGCGGGGCCGTGCCCCGTCGTCGCCACCCGCGAGGGTCGGGCGGAGCTCGGGTTCGGCGCCCGGAAGCCGAAGCGGACCCCCAAGGCGCTCGCGGGCCACGTCAAGGCGGCGGGCCTCGAGACGGCGCCCCGCGTGATCCGCTCGTTCACCGTGAGCGGCGACGCGCCGAAGGCAGGCGCGGCGGTCACGGTGGCGATCTTCGCCGAGGGGGAGCGCGTCAAGGTGACCGGCGTGACGAAGGGCCGCGGGTTCCAGGGCGTCGTGCACCGCCACCATTTCGGCGGTGGGCCGGAGACGCACGGCAACACGCGGCACCGTAAGCCGGGATCGATCGCCCCGGGCACGGACCCGTCGCGGATCATCAAGGGCAAGCGGATGCCCGGCCACATGGGGGCGCGCAACTTCACGGAGCTCGGCTTGATCGTCGTGCGCGTGGACGCCGAGCGGAACCTGTTGTTCGTGCGCGGCTCGGTGCCGGGTCCGATGAACGGCCTGCTCACGATCCGCAAGCAGGGAGGGCCGAGCCGCCATGATTGAGGCCCCGCATTTCTCCGCGGCCGGCGCCAAGAAGAAGGCCGTGTCGCTGCCGGCGGCGTTGTTCGACGGCACGGTGAACGAAGCCGTGCTGCACCGGGCGGTGATCACCTTTCTGTCCAACCAGCGGCAGGGGACGTCCGACACCAAGACCCGCAGCGAAGTGTCGGGCGGCAACCAGAAGCCGTGGCGCCAGAAGGGGACCGGACGCGCCCGCCAGGGGTCGACCCGCGCGCCGCACTGGCGGCACGGCGGAATCGTGTTCGGCCCGCATCCGCGCGACTACCGGCTGGCGATTCCCCGGAAGATGCGCCAGCTCGCCAAGAAGTCGGCGCTGAACGCGCGGGCGCGCGAGGGTGCGTTCCTCGTCGTGGACGCGCTGGCGTACGAGAAGCCGAAGACCAAGACGTTCGCCGAGCTGCTGGGCAAGCTGGGCGTCGTGGACAAGAAGGTGCTGGTGTTGACCGCCGGCGAGGAGTCCGCGCACAACGTCTACCTGTCGGGGCGCAACATCCCCGGGGTGCACGTGATGCGGTTCGCCGACGCGACGGCGTACGAGATCCTGTGGGCGGAGGCGGTGGTCGTCGAGCTGTCCGCCCTGGGCGCCAAGGATGCAGGGGGCGAGGGGGAGGGGGGGGGGGAGGGGACCGATGCCTGACGCGCACGAGACGATCCTGCGCCCCGTGGTCACCGAGAAGTCTTCGGCGGCCTACGGCGCGCACAAAGAGTACGCGTTCCGGGTGCATCTCGACGCCACCAAGCCGCAGATCAAGGCGGCGATCGAGTCGCTGTTCAACGTGTCCGTGACCGCCGTCCGCACGATGGTGGTCCGGGCCAAGCGCCGCACCTACGGGCGCTTCGCGGGCCGGCGGCCGTCGTGGAAGAAGGCGATCGTCACCCTGAAAGAGGGCGACACCATCGAGGTGTTCGAGGGCTGATATGGGCATTCGACAGTTTCGGCCGATGACGCCGGCCACGCGGTTCCGCTCGGTCTCCGACTTCGCCGAGGTCACGAAGACGGAGCCCGAGAAGTCGCTGCTCGAGCCCATCAAGCGGACGGGCGGGCGGAACAACAAGGGCCACATCACCTCCCGGTACCAGGGCGGCGGGCACAAGCGCCAGTACCGGCGGATCGACTTCCGGCGCGACAAGTTCGCCGTTCCCGCGAAGGTCGCGGCGGTCGAGTACGACCCCAACCGGACGGCGCGGATCGCGCTGCTGCACTACGCCGACGGCGAGAAGCGCTACATCCTCGCGCCCAAGGGGCTGGCCGTGGGCGACACGGTCGTGTCGGGTCCCGGCGCCGACATCCGTGTCGGCAACGCGATGCCCCTGTTCGAGATCCCGCTGGGCACCACGGTGCACAACGTGGAGCTCAAGATCGGGCGCGGCGGCCAGCTGTGCCGCTCGGCGGGGACGGGGGTGCAGGTCGTGGCGAAGGAAGGCAACTACGTCACGCTGCGGCTGCGCTCCACGGAGATGCGGATGGTCCGGGGCGAGTGCCTCGCGACGATCGGCGAGGTCGGCAACGCGGAGCACGAGCTGCTGTCGATCGGCAAGGCCGGCAAGAGCCGGTGGCTCGGCCGGACGCCCCGCGTGCGTGGCGTGGCGATGAACCCGGTGGACCACCCGCTCGGCGGCGGTGAGGGGAAGAGCTCAGGCGGCCGGCCGCCCGCCAGTCCCTGGGGCAAGGTCGAGGGGAAGAAGACGCGGCACAAGAAGAAGCCGTCGACGAAACTCATCGTGCGCGGCCGTAAGCGCGGGAAGGCGACGCAGTAATGGGACGCAGCGTCAAGAAGGGCCCCTACGTCGAGGAGTCGCTCCTCGTCAAGATCCGGGCCCTGAACGACAAGAACGAGAAGAAGGTCTTCAAGACCTGGTCTCGGCGGAGCACCATCACGCCCGAGTTCGTGGGCCACACGCTCGCGGTGCACAACGGGAACAAGTTCATCCCCGTGTACATCACCGAGAACATGGTGGGCCACAAGCTGGGCGAGTTCTCGGCCACGCGGCTGTTCCGCGGCCACAGCGCGAAGGGCTCGGCGGCGGAGCGGGAAGAGGCCGAAGCCGCCGCGGCCGCCGGGGCACCGCCCCCGCCCCCGCCGGCGAAGGAGAAGGAGTAACGGATGGAAGCCCGAGCGATTCAGCGCACGGTGCGGCAGTCGGCGCGCAAGATGCGGCTCGTGATCGACCTGATCCGCGGTCGCGCCGTGCCGGAGGCGGACGCCATCCTCCGCTTCTCGAAGAAGCGCGCCGCGCGCCAGATCCATAAGGTGCTCAAGTCGGCAGTGGCCAACGCGCAGCAAGCCGCGCAGCGGCAAAACGCCCCGTTCGACGCCGACCGCCTGCGCGTCAAGTACGCCGTCGTGAACGAGGGCTCGACGCTCAAGCGGTACACGTCGGCCTCGATGGGTCGTGCCACGCCGATTCTGAAGCGCACGAGCCACGTGGAGATCCACGTCGCGGCCGACGACGCGCCGGCAGCGAAGCCCGTGGCGCAGGCCGCCCCGAAAGCCGAGGCGGAAGCGAAACCGCAGGCACCGCGCAAGGCGAAAAAACCCGCGAAGAAGAAGAAGGCCGCGGCCAAGTCCGCCAAGTCAAAGAAAGCGAGCAGGTAAGTGGGCCAGAAAACGCATCCCTACGGGTTCCGGCTCGGGATCGTGAAGCAGTGGCGGTCCCGCTATTTCGCGCGCCGCAACTTCCCGGAGCTGCTCAAGGAAGACGAGCTGATTCGGCGCTACCTGAAGACGCGGCTCAGCCACGCGGCGATCGCGGACGTCCACATCGAGCGGAAACCGGGCAAGGTGACCGTGACGGTGCACACCGGCCGGCCGGGCGTCGTGATCGGCAAGCGCGGCGCCGAGGTCGACAAGCTGCGCGACGAGCTGGCCCAGCTGACGGGCAAAGAAGTCGGGATCAACGTCGAGGAGATCAAGCGGCCGGAGCTGGACGCCCAGCTGGTGGGCGACAGCGTGGCGCACCAGCTGACGCAGCGCATCTCCTTCCGCCGCGCCATGAAGCGGGCCGTGCAGAGCGCGATGCGGATGGGCGCCCAGGGGATCAAGATCAAGACGGCGGGCCGCCTGGGCGGGGCCGAGATCGCGCGGACCGAGGGCTATCACGAAGGGCGCGTGCCGCTGCACACCCTCCGGGCCGATATCGACTACGCGACCTCGACGGCCAAGACCACGTTCGGCACCATCGGCGTGAAGGTGTGGATCTTCAAGGGCGAGCGGACCGAGGACCTGCACGGCCGCACCTATTCGACGGGCGTCTGACCCATGCTTGCACCGAAGCGCGTCAAGTTTCGCAAACGGTTCAAGGGCCGGACGAAAGGCATGGCCACGCGCGGGAATACCGTCGCGTTCGGGCACTACGGCCTGATGTCGCTCGAGCCGGGATGGGTCACGAACCGGCAGATCGAGGCGGCGCGCGTCGCGCTGACGCGCGAGATGAAGCGGGGCGGCAAGGTGTGGATCCGGCTGTTCCCCGACAAGCCGATCACCAAGAAGCCGGCCGAGACGCGCATGGGCAAAGGAAAGGGCAACCCGGAGGGCTGGGTGGCCGTGGTGAAGCCGGGGCGGATCATGGTGGAGCTGGAAGGGATCGAGGAGCATCTGGCGCGGCAGGCGTTGGCGCTGGCGGCGGCGAAGCTGCCGGTCAAGTCGAAGTTCGTGAAACGGGAGGAGCGGTAAGATGGCGGCGAAGAACCGGCCCGAGGAGCTGCGCCAGCTGAAGACCGAGGAGCTGGAGCAGAAGCTGGCGGTGCTCACCGAGGAGCGGTTCCGGCTGCAGTTCCGCCGGGCCACCGAGGCGCTGTCGAACCCGCTGCAGCTGCGGACGATCCGCCGCGACATCGCGCGGATCCAGACCATTCTGCACGAGAGGACGACGGCATGAGGGCGCGCCGCAAGGTCCGGACGGGCGTCGTGGTGAGCGACAAGATGCAGAAGACCGTGACGGTTTCGATGGTGCGTCGCTTCGCGCACGGGTTCTACGGCAAACAGATCCTCCGCACCAAAACGGTGGCGGCGCACGACGAACAGGGCGCCAAGCTGGGCGACACGGTGCGCATCGTCGAAACCCGGCCCCTGTCCAAGCGGAAGCGCTGGCGCGTGGTCGAGATCGTCGAGAGGGCGAAGTAGCCATGGTGCAGCAGGAATCGATCCTCAAGATCGCGGACAACTCGGGCGCGCGCCGCGCGCTCGTGATCCGCGTGCTGGGCGGCTCCAAGCGGCGCTACGCGGGACTGGGCGACGTCGTCGTCGTCACGATCAAGGACGCCATCCCCACCGGCCAGATCAAGAAGGGCGAGGTGGCGCGGGCGGTGATCGTGCGGACGGCCAAGGAGACCAGGCGCAAAGACGGCTCCTACATCCGGTTCGACGAGAACGCCGCCGTGCTGATCACCGACCAGGGCGAGCCGCGCGCCACGCGCATCTTCGGCCCCGTCGGCCGCGAGCTGCGGGAGAAGAAGTTCATGAAGATCGTGTCGCTCGCGCCGGAGGTGATCTGATATGAAGCCGCTCGTCTACAAGAAGTCGCGGCGCGTGCGGGGCATGGAGCCCCGGCGCCACAAGCTGCACGTCGCCAAGGGCGACACGGTGCGCGTGATCCGTGGCGAGCACCGCGGCAAAGAAGGCAAGATCCTCCACGTCTACCCGAAGCGGTTCCGGGTCGTCGTCGAGGGCGTGAACATCGTGAAGAAGCACAAGCGGGCCACGACGCCCCAGGGGGAGAGCGGCATCATCGAGTTCCCAGCGCCGATCGCGGCGTCGAACGTGATGCTGCTCGACCCCAAGTCGGGACACCCGACGCGGGTGCGGCGGCGGATCGACAAGGACGGGACGGTGGAGCGGATCGCGGTGCGGTCCGGCCAGCCGATCCCGCGGGTGAGGTAGCATGACAGACGCCAAGACGCCAGAGACGCCAGAGACGCCCGAAACGTCAAAGACGCCCGAAACGTCAAAGACGCCAGAGACGCCAGAGACGCCAGCGACGCCACGAGGGGCCGCACGGGACGCGGCACCCGAGGCGCCGGCGACCGACGCCGCGCCCAAGGAGCCGAAAGAGAAGAAGGCTCCGAAGGAGGGCAAGGGGCAAAAGGGCGGCAAAGGCGGCAAGGGCGGCAAGGGTGAAGCCCCCGCCGCCGCTCCCGAGCCCGAGGGCCCGCCGCCGGAACCCGCGCCTCGGGCCCGGCTGCTCGACTATTACGAGCAGCGCGTGCGCGCCAAGCTGCAGCAGCAGTTCGGCTTCACGAACCCGCACCAGATCCCGCGGCTCGTGAAGATCGTGCTCAACGTGGGCATGGGCGACGCGCCCAAGAACCCCAAGGGGCTCGAGGCCGCGGTACAGGAGCTCGGCGCGATCAGCGGCCAGAAGGCCCTGGTGACGCGGGCGAAGAAGTCGATCGCGAACTTCAACCTGCGGGAAGGGCAGGCCGTCGGCTGCGCCGTCACGCTGCGCGGCGCGCGGATGTACGAGTTTCTCGACCGCTTCATCGCGGTCGCTGTGCCGCGGATGCGGGACTTCCGCGGCCTGCCGACGGACAGCTTCGACGGCCGGGGGAACTACACGATCGGCATCAAAGAGCAGATGATCTTCCCGGAGATCGATTACGACAAGGTCGAGAAGATCCACGGGATGGATATCACCTTCGTGACCAACGCCCGGCGCGACGACACCGCGCAGGCGCTGCTCCGGGAGCTGGGCATGCCGTTCCGGGGCGAGACCCCCGTCGCGGCGGCCTAGGAGACCACATGGCGAAGAAGTGCTGGATCGAGAGGGTCAAACGGCCGCCCAAGTTCAAAGTGCGCGGCTACTACCGCTGTCAGCGCTGCGGGCGGAGCCGGGGCACGCTGCGCAAGTTCAAGCTGTGCCGCATCTGTTTCCGTGACTTGGCGCTCCGCGGGGAAATCCCCGGCGTGCGCAAAGCCAGCTGGTAAAGGACGGAAGGTGAGATGAGCGTCATTGATCCGGTCGCCGACATGCTGACTCGGGTGCGCAACGCCTGTACGGCGGGCCACCGCCGAGTCGACATGCCGGTGTCGAAACTCAAGGTCGAGATCGCCCGCCTGCTGCGCGACAACCACTACGTACAGGACTACAAGGTCCTGGACGATGGGCGTCACGGGCTGCTGCGGCTCTACCTCAAGTACCACAACGACGCGCCCGTCATCCGCGAGCTGCAGCGCATCTCCACGCCCGGCCTGCGGCGCTACGTGAAGGCGCGCGAGATTCCGCGGGTGAAGAACGGCCTCGGGATGGCAATCCTCAGCACCCCGCAGGGCCTCATGACCGACCGCGAAGCCCGCACCGCCCGCATAGGCGGCGAGCTGCTCGCGGTGGTCTGGTAGGGGGGAGAGAGGCCGCATGTCCCGTATCGGAAGGAAGCCGGTGGCGCTGCCCAAGGGCGTTACGGCCGAGATCGAGGGCCGGCGCATCACGATCAAAGGGCCGAAGGGCGAGATCAGCCGCACCGTCCACGCCGAGCTCGCGCTCGCGCTGGAGGACGGCACGGTCGTTGTGCGGCGGCCTTCGGACGAGCCTCGGCACAAGGCGCTGCACGGCCTGACCCGGACACTGGTGGCCAACATGGTCGAAGGCGTGACCAAAGGATTCGCGAAGTCGCTCGAGATCCAGGGCGTCGGGTACAAAGCGGAGCCCAAGCCGTTCGGCGTGCAGCTGGTGGTGGGGCTCTCACACCCGGTGCCCTATCAGGCGCCCAAGGGGATCAAGATCTCGGTGGAAAACAACGTTATCGTGAAGATCGAGGGCGTCGACAAGGAGCTGGTGGGCCAGGTGGCGGCGGAGCTGCGTAATGTCCGCCCGCCGGAGCCGTACAAGGGGAAAGGGATCCGCTACGTCGGCGAGCAGGTCCGGCGCAAGGCCGGCAAGACGGCCCAGGCGGCGAAATAGCCATGCGATCGATGCACAGGGTCAAGACGTCGGTACATCGCCGGCACCGGCGCCATCTCCGGGTTCGCAAGAAGGTGGCGGGGACGGCGGAGCGGCCGCGGCTCGTGGTGTTCCGCTCCTCGAAGCACATCTATGCGCAGCTGGTGGATGACGCGCGCGGCGTCACGCTGGCGGGAGCCGCCGACACGTCGGAGGGAATCGCGGTGGCGGGCAAAGGGAAGGTCGCGCGCAGCTTCGCGCTGGGGCAGCTCATCGCGGCGAAAGCCAAAGAGAAGGGCGTCGTCGAGGTCGTGTTCGACCGCGGCGGTTACCAGTACCACGGGCGCGTGAAGGCGGTAGCCGACGGCGCCCGCAAAGGCGGATTGGAGTTCTGATGCCCGACGATCAGGAACAGCACGCACCCGCGGCACCCGCGGCACCCGCGGCACCCGCGGCGCCTGAAGCGCCCATCGCGCCTGCTGCACCTCCCGCTGAGGAGCGTCGTCCGCCACGCGGCGGCCGGGGCGGTGGTGGTGGCGGCGGGGGTGGGGGGCGCGGTGGCCGCGGGCGGGGACGCGGAGGCGAGCGCCGTGACTCGAGCGAACGTCAACGCGAGGGCGACGGCTTCGTCGAGAACGTGATCGCGATCAACCGCGTCGCCAAGGTCGTGAAGGGCGGCCGGCGGTTCAGCTTCAACGCGCTCGTCGCCGTGGGCGACGGACAGGGCCGCGTGGGTATCGCGACGGGCAAGGCCAACGAAGTGAGCGAGGCGGTGCGCAAGGCCGTCGAGGCGGCGCGGCGGCGCCTCGCCGACGTGCCGCTCACCGGTGGCACCATCCCGCACGAGATCGTGGGCAACCACGGCGCGGGGCGCGTCCTGTTGAAGCCCGCGGCGACGGGGACCGGCGTGATCGCCGGCGGCCCTGTGCGCGCCGTGCTCGAGTGCGCCGGCGTCCGCGACATCCTGACCAAGAGCCTGGGCTCCACCAACCCGCACAACATGGTGCGCGCGACGATGGACGGGTTGCAGCGCCTCACGACGGCGCGGCGTGTCGCCAAAGAACGGGGCGTCGAGGTCGAGGCGATCCAATACAAGCCGCGTCAGGGAGCTCCCGCCCATGGGTAGGCTTCCCCCTACCCGGAAGTATCGGAAGCGCAAGCCGGGGCGCGATCGGGTGTTGCCCCCGCCGACGAAGGGCAAGCTGCGGATCCGGCAGGTGCGCTCGGGTAGCGGCCATTCCGCCCGCCTGAAGCGCACGCTCGAAGCGTTGGGGCTCAAGCACCACCAGGACGTCGTGGTGCAGAAGGACCACCCGGCGATCCGCGGGATGCTGCAGCAAGTGCGCCACCTCGTCGAGGTGACGACCGAGAAGGAAGGGAAGTAGACGATGGCCGTGACCAAGACGAAGGCGAAGCGGGCGGCGAAGCCGAAGGCGGAAGGGCCGGCGCCGCGCCTCGCCCTGCACGATCTCCGGGCCCCCAAGGGCTCGCACCGCGCGCGCATCCGCAAGGGGCGCGGCCCCGGCTCGGGGATCGGCAAGACGGCGGGCCGGGGTGGCAAGGGCCAGACCGCGCGCGCCGGCAAGAAGATCCGCCCCGGCTTCGAGGGCGGTCAGATGCCGCTCATCCGGCGCATTCCGAAGCGCGGCTTCACCAACCCCTTCAAGCAGGACGCCCAGGTGGTGAACGTGCGATATCTCGGACTGCTGGCGGAGGGCGTGGAGGTCACGCCCGACACGCTGTTCGGGGCCGGGCTGGTGCGCCGGCCCGATCAGCGGATCAAGCTGCTCGGCATGGGCGACGTGCAGCGGAAGTTCGTCGTGAAAGGCGTCGCCGTGTCGGCCAGCGCGAAAGCGAAGATCGAGCAGGCCGGCGGAACGATCGAGGCGTGACGCCGTGACGGCTTCCATCCCCAATCTGTTCAAGGTCCCGGAGCTGAAGGAGAAGCTGCTCTTCACGCTCCTCTGTCTCGTCGTGTACCGCATCGGGGCGCACATCGCGACCCCGGGCGTCAACGTCGACGCCCTCGCCGACTACCTCACGAATCAGGGACAGGGCACGCTGTTCGGCCTGTACGACCTGTTTGCCGGCGGGAGCTTCGGGCGGGCGACGGTGTTCGCGCTGGGGATCATGCCGTACATCTCCGCCAGCATCGTGTTCCAGCTGGCCGGGCCGGTGTTTCCGGTCATCGAGAAGATGCAGCGGGACGAGGAGGGCAAGAAGCGCCTCACGCAGTGGACGCGCTACCTCACCGTCGTGCTGTGCCTGTTCCAGGCGTACGGGTTCGCCATGTTCACCGAGCAGCTCGCCGGCGCGGTGGCCGCGCCTGGCTGGGGCTTCCGCATGACCACGATCCTGACGCTCACCACCGGCGGCATCTTCGTGATGTGGCTGGGCGAGCAGATCACGGAGCGTGGCATCGGGAACGGGATGAGCCTGCTGATCTTCTTTTCGATCATCGAGCGCATCCTGCCCGAATCGATCCGCACGGTCGAGGCGCTCAAGGCCCGCACGCTGTCCTTCCCCGTGCTGCTCGTGGTGCTCGGCCTGATGGTGCTCGTCGTGGCGGGGACGGTGGCGGTGACGGTCGCGGCGCGCCGCATCCCCATCCAGATCCCGCGGAAGGTGATGGGGCGGGGGCGCATCCGGGAGGGGCAAAAGACGTTTATCCCGCTGCGCATCAACAGCGCGGGCGTGATGCCGATCATCTTCGCCCAGTCGCTGATCATCGTCCCGGGCACGGTGGCACAGTTCAGCGGCGTCACCTGGCTCAAGGACTTCGCCCAGTACTTCAACACCACGTCGATCTGGTACGTCCTCTCGAGCGCCGTGCTGATCGTGTTTTTCGCCTACTTCTACACGTCCATCATCTTCAACCCGGTGGACCTGGCGGAGAACCTGAAGAAGCAGGGCGGGTTCATCCCCGGCGTGAAGCCCGGCGCCGCCACCGCGGACTACATCGACGAAGTCCTGTCCCGGATCACGCTCCCCGGGGCGGTGTTCCTCACGTTCGTCGCGATGCTGCCGATCGTCGTGGGCAACGTGCTCAACATGCCGTTCGGGTTCGGGGGCACGGCGCTGCTGATCGTGGTAGGCGTGGCGCTGGACACGGTGCAGCAGGTGCAGCAGCACCTCCTGCTGCGCCAGTACGATGGCTTCATGAAGGGCGGCGGTCCAGGCGGCGGCACCTCGCGGGTCCGCTTCCGGCGCTAGCCGTGCCCGCACTTTAGTGTTCATCCTCATCCTGGGGGCGCCGGGCTCGGGCAAGGGGACGCAGGGGAAGATTCTGGCGGAGCGCCTCGGGCTGCCCAAGATCACCACCGGCGACCTCATCCGGGCCGCGATGCGGGACGGCACGCCGCTCGGCCTCCAAGCCAAGCAGTTCTACGACAAGGGGCAGCTCGTCCCGGACGCCATCGTGCTCGACCTCATCAAGGGCGAGCTGACGAAGCCCGAGGCCAAGGACGGCGCCATCTTCGACGGCTTTCCCCGTACGGCGGCGCAGGCCGAGCTGGTGGACAAGACCCTGGCGGAGCGGGGCCAGCGGCTGAACCACATCCTGCTGATGGACGTCACCGAGGAAGAGCTGGTGCGGCGCATGCGCCGGCGTGCGCAGGTGGAGGGCCGGACGGACGACGCCCCGGAGGCCATCGCGACCCGCCTGCAGATCTATCAACGCGATACCGCGCCCCTCGTCGCCCACTACGCCCAGCGGGGGATCGTGCACCGCGTCCCCGGCACGGGGACCGTCGAGCACATCGCCGAGGAGATCAAGCGGATCATCGGGCGATGATCACCATCAAGTCGCCGAGGGAGATCGAGACGATGGCGGCCGCGGGCCGCATCGTGGCGCAGACACTCGCACTGGTGGGGAAGCACGCCAAGCCGGGTGTCACCACCGCGGAGCTCGACAAGCTCGCCGAGGACTTCATCCGCAGCCACCCGGGGGCGCGCCCCTCGTTCAAGGGGCTGTACGACTTTCCCGCCACGCTGTGCACCTCGATCAATCACGAGATCGTGCACGGCATTCCCTCCAGCAAGCGCGTGCTGCACGACGGCGACATCCTCAGCGTGGACGTGGGCGTGTGGCTCGAGGGGCTCCACGCCGACTCCGCCGCCACGTTCCCGATCGGGGACGACGTCTCCGGGACGGCCCTGCGGCTATTGCAGGTCACGCGCGAAGCCCTCGCCGCAGGCGTGGCGCAGGCGCGCGCGGGGAACCACGTAGGCGACATCGGCTACGCGGTGCAGGAGGTCGCTGAAAACGCGGGCTACTCGGTGGTGCGGGAGCTGGTCGGGCACGGGATCGGCGCCGCATTCCACGAGGAGCCCCAGGTGCCCAACTACGGCAAGCCGAGACGGGGTCCGCGGCTCGTCGCCGGCATGACGATCGCCATCGAGCCGATGATCAACGTCGGCGGCGACGCGATCCGCACGCTCGACGACAAGTGGACGGTGGTGACGCAGGACGGGTCGCTGTCGGCCCATTTCGAGCATACGGTGGCGATCGGGGAGAACGGCGCCCCGGCGAGGATCCTGACTGCGGCTTAGCCGCTCGCCAACCGCTTCGCCTCGTCGAGCAGCTCTCTCCCTGCTGCCGGATCCGACAAGCTGTTCACGTTCACAAGCACGTTTTGCACTGCCCCCTCGACCGCGGCCCGAGCCAAGAGTTCGGCGACGCGGGCGTCACTGACGGCATTCTTGTTACCGATGTTGGCGATTTCTTTGGCCAGCTCGAAGATGCGCGCGCCGCGCCGCGCGACCTCGAGGGGCACGCGCGCCGCCTCGACGAGCGCCGCGTCGATCGACGCGACGCGCCCCGGATGGTCCTTCGGGATCTTGTACGCCGCGTTGACGCCTCCGTATGCAGCCGCGTCCTCGTCCACGAGCCGCCGCAGCTCGGCGCGCAACCGGTCGGCCTCCGCCTCGATCTCGCGCGCGCGCGGCTGCGCGGCGGCGTAGGCCTTCTTGCCGACCGTCAGCCGCGCCACCATGGCGACCAGCCCTCCCGCGAGCGCGCCCGCGAGCGCGGCCGCGCTGCCGCCGCCGGGCACCGGCGCGCCGCCGGCCAGCTCCTCGAGCCAGCCGTCCAGGGTCGGACCCTGCGCCTCGCGGATCCTGGCCTCGAGTAGGTGATCGGCGGCGTCGGGTAATTGCAGGGCCGCGCCCGCAGCGCCGAGAATTGCCCGTTCTGGAATCAGCCCCACGATCTCACTTTGGTCGATCTTCACGCCTCGTGTCGCTGCCTCGGCCTTCACAACCTCGAAGACCTTCGCCGGAGGCGTCTCATCGATGTCGAGCAGATTCATGGAGACCTGCGCCTTGCCACCGACCTCGAACCCCGAGGCCTGCACGGCGGGGAGCCCGCCGCTCGACGTGCGGATTTTCTTGGCGATCTCCTTCGCAATCGCGACGTCGGGCGTGTCCAGGTAGATGTTGTAGGCCACCAGAAACGGCCGCGCGCCGATCGCCGTCGCCCCGGCCGTGGGGTGGATCCGGTTCGGCCCGAAGTCGGGATCGGCGGCGGCGTCGGCGCCGATCCGGTCCTTGAGCCCCTCGAACTCCCCTTTCCGGATGTCGGGGAGGCGCTCGCGCTCGGGCCGCGCGGCCGCCTTGGCGTAGAGGAACACGGGGATTTCGAGCTCGCGGCCCACGCGCTCGCCGAGCTGGCGCGCGAGGGAGACACAGTCGTTCATCGTCACGTCGCGCACGGGGACGAACGGCACGACGTCGGTCGCCCCCATCCGGGGATGCTCCCCCGCGTGCCGCCTGAGATCGATGCGGGCGGTGGCCGCCTGCATCGCGCGAAACGCCGCCTCGAGGGCGGCCGGCGGCGGAGCGACGAACGTGAACACCGACCGGTTGTGGGAGGGGTCGGCCTGGACGTCGAGCAAACGGACGCCGGGGACGGCAACGATCGCGGCGCGGAGCGCGTCGAGCACCGCCGAGTCCCGGCCCTCGGAAAAGTTCGGGACACACTCGACCAACGGAGAGGCCATCACGACAGTCCACAATCCGCAATCCGCAAGCTCATGCGCGCCTCAGGAGGTCGCTCAGCCAGTGATGCAGGGCCGGATTCCCCGCCACGATCGAGCCGTGGCCCAGCACGTCTTCGTTGCCGTCGAACCGCGTGAGGCGCCCGCCCGCCTCCCGCACCAGCACCACGCCCGCCGCCACGTCCCACGGGGCGAGCGACTGTTCCCAGAACGCGTCGAGGCGCCCCGCCGCCACGTCCACCAGGTCCAGTGCGGCCGAGCCGGCCCGGCGAATGCCGCTGGCCGCGCCCAGCACCGCCGCGAACTGCGCGAGGTAGGCGCGCAGCTGCTCCAGGTCCTTGAACGGAAACCCGGTGCCGATCAGGGCGCGGCGCGGGTCCGTGACCGGCGAGACGTGCAACCGCGCGTCGCCGAGCCAGGCGCCGCCACCGCGGGCCGCGCGATACACCACGTTGCGAGTGACGTCGTGGACCACGCCCGCGCACAGCTCACCGCGCACCGCGCACGCGATGGAGACGGCGTACTGCGGATACCCGTGCAGGTAGTTCGTCGTCCCGTCGAGGGGATCCACGATCCACACGACGGCGCTCGTCCGGGCCCCGAGCTCGGGGGTGAGCTCCTCACCCAACACGCGCGAGCCGGGGACGGCGCGCGTCAGCGCGTCCGCGATCAGCGTCTCGGACGCGCGGTCCACCTCCGTCACGAAATCGTGCCGGCCTTTCTCCGTCCAGGCCTGCCACCCGGGCGGCGCGGCGGTGCGCAGATAGTCCGCAGCACGGGCCGCCGCGGTCGCGGCGACCTTGACTAAGTCGTTGTAATCCAGCACTTTGGGACACTTATGGCGCGAGTCTTCAGCGGCATCCAGCCCTCCGGCGAACTCCACATCGGCAACTACCTGGGCGCGGTGCAGACCTGGGTGAAGCTGCAGCACCAGCACGACTGTCTGTTCTGCGTGGTCGACCTCCACGCCATCACGCAGCCGTATGAGCCGGCCGACCTGTCGCAGCGCACGCTCGACATGTCGACGAGCCTGCTCGCCGCGGGGCTCGATCCCGAGCAGTGCATCGTGTTCGTACAGTCGCACGTGGCGGAGCACAGCGAGCTGAACTGGCTGCTCACCACGGTCGCGCCGCTCGGCGAGCTCGAGCGCCAGACCCAGTTCAAGGACAAGGCCCAGCGCCAGGAGAGCGTGCCCGCGGGGCTGCTCAACTATCCCGTCCTGCAAGCGGCCGACGTGCTGCTCTACAAGGCCAGCCTCGTGCCGGTGGGCGAGGACCAGGTGCAGCATCTCGAGCTGATGCGCGAGATTGCACGCCGCTGGAACGCCCGCTACGGCCCGGGCTACTTTCCCGAGCCGCAGCCGCTGCTCAGCAAGACGAAGCGGGTGCTCGGGCTCGACGGCCAGGCCAAGATGTCGAAGAGTCTGGGCAACACCATCGGCCTGTTCGATTCGCCGGACACGATCTGGGAGAAGCTGCGGCCCGCCGCCACCGATCCCGCCCGGGTGACCCGCAAGGATCCGGGCAACCCCGACATTTGCAACATCTTCACGATCCACCAGGGATTCTCGCCGGCCGACACGCAGGTGGACGTGGCGCACAAGTGTCGCACCGCCGGGTGGGGCTGCCTCGACTGCAAGCGGGTGCTGGCGGACAATATGATAGCCGCGCTCACCCCCATGCGCGAGCGGGCCGAGTCGATCAAGCGCGAGCCGGCGCGGCTCACCGAGCGGCTGCGGGCGGGCGCTGGGAAGGCGCGCGCGCTCGCCCGCCGCACGCTCGCCGAGGTCCGCGACCGGATGGGATTCCTCAAGTCCGCGGAGGATTGAATGGAGCGGCTGATCGACATCTTCCGGCTGGAGCTGCTGCTGCAGCTGGGGCTCGCCACCCTGCTGGGCGGCGCGATCGGACTGGAGCGCGAGCTGGGGGGCAAGCCGGCAGGCCTGCGCACGAACATTCTCATCTGCATCGGCTCAGCCTTGTACACGCAGTTGTCGCTGGCGCTGGTGCCGGGCGACGCGGACGCCAGCCGCGTCGCCGGGCAGATCGTCACGGGTGTGGGCTTCATCGGCGCCGGGACGATCCTGCACGCGCGCGGCGCCGTCGTTGGCCTCACGAGCGCGGCGACGATCTGGGTGGTGGCCGCCATCGGGGTGGCGCTCGGGGCGCGCCACTACGCCGAAGCCTTGCTCGCGACCCTCATCGTGCTGGTGGTGCTCGCCGGCCTGGGTCGCCTCGAGATCGTGGTCGAGAAGCACTCCACCAAGAGCCGCATCATCGTCCACGCGCGGCCCGACGGCACGCCGCTCGAAGATCTGGAAACGGTGATCCGCCGCACCGGACTCGTGATCGCCGGTCAGACGAGCCGCAGGGAGAACGTCGATCTCGTCATCGAGTACGAATTGCGGGGCCCGAAACGGCTGCACGACCAATGCATGATCGGGCTGCTCCACCACCCGAGCGTCCGCACCGTCTCAACCGGAGAGTGAACCGCCGCCTGGTGATCGACCTCGCGTCGCCGCGCGCCCGGTGGCGGATCCCGAAGGGCCGCGTGGCCGAGATCGGCGCGGAAGTGGGGACCGGGTGGGAGGTCGTGGAGGTGCAGGCGCCGGCCGTGTCGGACGGCGACGGGGGCTCGGGATCGCCCGCGTCCGTCGCCGCGGCGCGCGGCGCCGAGATCTACCTGGGGTTCGGCGTCCCACCCGCCGTCGTGCAGGCGGGACGGGGCACGCTCCGGTGGGCGCACACGGCGGCGGCGGGCGTCGCGTCGAGCCTCCCCCACGTCGTGGGCACCGGAATCGTTCTGACCAACTCCGCGGGCGTCCACGCCGAGCCGATGGCCGACTGGGTCATTACCGCGATCGGGTACTTCGCCCGCGGGTTCGACCGGATCGTCGCCGCGCAGGCGGGACGGCGCGTGGCCCAGGACGAGTTCACCGATCTCGCGCTGCCCGTGCGGGAGTACGCGGATCTGCGCGTCGGCATCGTGGGCCTGGGCGGGATCGGCACCGCGGTGGCGCGCCGGGCCCTGGCGCTGGGGATGCCGGTGGCGGGCGTACGCCGGCGCCCGGCACGGGGCGGGCCGGCCGGCGTGCGCTGGGTCGGCGGGCCGGACGACCTGCCGCGGCTCGCGGCCGAGAGCGACTGCCTCGTCATCGCCGCGCCCCACACACCCGCGACGGCGGGCGTCGTGGATCGGCAGGTGCTCGAGCTGCTGCCGCCGCACGCCCTGGTCGTCAACGTGTCGCGGGGGACGCTGCTCGACGAAGCGGGGTTGCTGGACTTGCTCGACGCGGGGCGCCTGCGCGGCGCCGCGCTCGACGTGTTTGCGGTCGAGCCGCTGCCGCCGGACCACGCGTTCTGGGGTCATCCCCGGGTGCTCGTGAGCCCGCACGTGAGCGCGGTCACAACCCGCTTCTGGGAGCGGGAGACGGCCCTCATCGTGGACAACATCCGTCGCTATCTTGCAGGAGCGCCCCTCACGAACGTCGTGGACCTGGAAGCCGGGTATTGAATGGAAAAGATCATCAAGGCCGCGGTCGACCGCGGAGCCTCGGACCTGCACATCAAAGCGGGGGACGTCTTCCGGGCGCGCATCGACGGCAAGCTGGTGCCGCTCACCAAGCAGCGCCTCACGCCCGAGCAGACGAAGGCGATCGCCTTGCGGCTCATCGCCAACGAGGAGGACCGAGCCCGGATCGACCGGATCCGCGATTACGACTGCTCGTGGGGTATGCCGGGGATCGGCCGGTTCCGCGTGAACATCCTGCGGCAGCGCTCGTCGTTCATGATCGTGATGCGCGTCATCCCGTTCGACGTGCCGACGTTCGACTCGCTCAAGCTCCCCGCGGTGCTCGGCCAGGTCGCCTCCGCGGAGCGGGGGATGATTCTGGTCACCGGCGTGACCGGATCGGGCAAGAGCTCGACGATGGCGGCGATCATCAACCACATCAACCAGACGCAGCACCGGCACATCCTCACGCTCGAGAACCCCATCGAGTTCCTGCACCGCGACATCAACTGCTCGGTGACGCAACGGGAGATCGGGGTTGACACCGACGACTTCCGCATGGGGCTGCGCGCGGCGCTGCGCCAGGACCCCGACGTGGTGCTCATCGGCGAGATGCGCGACGCCGAGACTATCGAAACGGCGATGAAGGCGGCGGAGACCGGGCACCTGCTCGTCTCCACCCTGCACACGCCCGACGCGGTGACCACGGTGACCCGCATCGTCGCGATGTTTCCACCCGAGGACCAGGAGATCGCGCGGCTGCGGCTTTCGGAAGCGTTGCATGCGGTGGTGTCGCAGCGGCTGCTGCCGCGGGCCGACGGGCATGGGCGCGTGGCGGCCCTGGAGATCATGATTGCCACGGACATCCTGCGGGACATGATCAAGGACAATGAGCGGACATCCGAGATCCCTGAGTACATCCTGGACTCGCGCGAGAAGTACGGCATGCAGACGTTCGATCAGCATCTCATGGATCTGTTGAAGGACGGGGTGGTGACCTACGAGACTGCACTGGCCGCGGCGTCGGACCGCCCGGACTTCGAGCGTCAGGCGCGCTCCTTGCGGCGCCGCGCCGCCGTCGCGGCGCCCGCCAGTCCCCCCCCTCCCCCCCCCACCGCCGCCCCAGTGAAGGCCGACGACCTGTCGAGTCTGCTGCCGCCGTGACGCGGACGGAGCTCGCGGGGGTCTTCGCCCCGATCACCACGCCGTTCGATCCCGCCACCGGAGACATCGCACCGGACCACCTCCGCCGCAACGTCGCGCGCCTCGTCACCGACGGGCTGGACGGCATCGTCGTGGCGGGCTCGACCGGCGAGGCGCCCCTGCTCGAGCCCGAGGAGCAACGCCGCGTCGTGGAGTGGGCGCGCCAGGCGCTGCCGGATAGCGCCTGGCTCGTCGCGGGGACGGGCGCGGAGTCCACCCGCCAGACCATCGCTCAGTCGCGCGACGCCGCCGCGGCGGGAGCCGACGCAGTGCTCGTCCGCCCTCCGGCCTACTTCGGCGCTGCGCACTCGGCGAAGAGCCTCGCCAACCATTTCCGCGCGGTCGCCGATGCGAGCCCGGTCCCGGTCCTGCTCTACAACATCCCCAAGTACACGCACCTGCCCCTGCCGCCGGACTTGCTGGTCGAGCTGGCGGACCACGAGCGCGTCGTGGGCGTCAAGGACTCCTCGGGCGATGTCAAGAACCTGGCAGCCTACCGGGAGGCGGCGCCGAAATGGACCGTCTTCGTGGGTTCCGCGTCGTTGCTCCACCAGGCGTTGGAGTTGGGCTGCGAGGGCGGAGTCGTCGGCGTGGCCTGCTTCGCGGCGCGGCTGTGCGTCGACCTCCTCGCGGCGGTCCGCGCGGGCGACCGCGCGGCGGCGGTAGCCCTCCAGGCGCGTCTCGTCCCGCTCGACAAGGAGATCGTCGGCAGGGGGCCCGCCGGTGTAAAGGTCGCGATGGATGCCGTCGGCCTGTACGGCGGCCCCGTGCGCCCACCCCTCGCCCACCTCGCTCCCGCCGACCGCGAGCGCATCACGGCGCTCGTGCGCGGTGACTGACTACGCCGCGCTGCTCGGCGAGCTGGCCGTCCCGCGGCTCGTGGGAACGCCCAATCACCGCAACGTGCGGGACGTCCTGAAACGCGAGCTGACGGCGCGCGGGTTCGGCGTCGAAGAGCATGCGTTTGCCGCCAGCTCGTCCCGCCTCGGCGCCGTCGCAATCGCGGGGGCAGCGCTCGCCTGGGGGGCGATCGGCGCCGTCGTACTCCTATTCGTGCCCTACCCTTGGGTCACGATCGGCTGGATCGGCACGGTGCTGGCCGTGGTGATCCACGTGCTCGTGACGGCGCGATCGCGGAGCGACGAGAGCGTGCGGGGCGTAAATCTGATCGGCCGCCGCGCCGCAAGCCCGGCTCCCACGGTCTGGCTGGTGGCCCACTATGACTCGAAGGGCCAGCCGATCTCGATGGCGACGCGACTCGTCGCGGTCGCCCTCAGCCTCTTGGGCGGCGTCGGCCTGCTGGTGCACGCGGGCGTGCTGCTGTTTCTCGTCGGTCCGCCGCTCGGTCATACGGCGTTCGTGGTTGCGCCCGCGCTCATTGGCGGCCTGCTCCTGTCGATGAACCGCGTGACCGACGGCTCCGCGGGCGCCGTAGACAACGCGACCGCGCTCGTCGCGGTCGCTATGATCCTCGATCTCCTCCCGCCGCGGGCCGGCGTCGGCGTGGTGTTCCCGGATGCTGAGGAGTTGGGCCTGCTCGGCGCACGCGCGTTGGTCGAGGAGCGCAGTGGCCTGCTCGCCGGGGCCGCCGTGGTGAACCTCGACGGCCTGGACGATCGCGGGCGGACGATCGCACTCGTCCATCGCGCCGGGCCGCTCACGCAGGCGCTCGGCGAGCAGCTCGTCGCCCCACGGGCCCCCTGGCTGCCGGTGCTGGTGGATGGGATCGAGCTCGCGGCTGCGGCGCGGGAGTGCGTCACGATCATGAAGGGCGGCTGGGCGACCGCCCGGATCGTACACACGCCACGCGACACGGCGGATCGGTTGACGCTCGCGGGCGCGCGGGAAGTGGCCGAGGGGGTGGCGCGCGCGCTCGCGCCGGCGTAGTTTCTTTCAGAGGATACGGGCCCCCCACGGGGGCCTTTTTGTTTGAGGGGGAGGACGAGGGATCGTGTTCGGACCGAAGACGCACTGCGTCGTGGTCGTCGGCGCCCAATGGGGCGACGAAGGCAAGGGGAAGATCGTCGACGTGCTCGCCGAGCGCGCCGACCTCGTCGTGCGCTACCAGGGCGGGGCCAACGCCGGCCACACCGTCAATACCGGAGCCACGGAGTTCGTGCTCCACCAGATCCCGTCGGGCATCCTGCAGGGCGCGGTGTGCGTAGTCGGTAAC
This sequence comes from Gemmatimonadales bacterium, assembly GCA_036004985.1. GTDB lineage: Bacteria > Gemmatimonadota > Gemmatimonadetes > Gemmatimonadales > GWC2-71-9 > 20CM-2-65-7. Next base: position 13,559 of record DASYQX010000028.1, on the reverse strand, counting down.
GGCGTGGTGCTCGACCCCGAGCAGCTCTTCGCCGAGCTCGATGCGCTGGCCGCCAAAGGGGTCCGCACCGAGCACAAGCTGTACATCTCGGACCGGGCCCATCTGACCCTGCCGTTCCACAAGCTGCTCGACCGCGCCCGCGAGAAGCGGGAGCAGATCGGGACCACGGGGCGGGGGATCGGCCCGACGTACGAGGACAAGTACGGGCGCCGGGGCATCCGGGTCGGCGATCTGCGGAATCTGGCGCGCACACAGGAGCTGGTGCGGACACGGGTCGAGGCAGCGAACGCGATGCTGGGGCTCCTGGGCGGAGGGGGAGGGGGAGGGGGGAGCGGGAGGGGGAGCGGGGAGCGGGCCAACGCGGAAGAGCATGTGCGGTTGCTCGAGCGCCTGGCCCCGCGGCTCCTGCCGCTGGCGGTGGACGCGGGCCGGGTCGTATGGGAGGCGCTCGAGCGGGGGGAATCGGTGCTGCTCGAGGGAGCGCAGGGCGCGCTGCTCGACGTGGACCACGGCACCTATCCGTACGTCACGTCGTCGAATACGACGGCGGGGGGCGCGGCGGTGGGTGTGGGGATCGGGCCCACGGCGATCGACGCGGTGCTCGGCGTGGTCAAGGCGTATACGACACGGGTGGGGAACGGGCCGCTGCCGACGGAGGCGGCGCCCGAGGTGGCGGAGCGGATCCGAAAGTTGGGGGGCGAGTTCGGAGCCACGACGGGCCGGCCGCGGCGCTGTGGATGGTTCGATGCGGTGGTGGTGCGCTATGCGGTAAGGATCAATGGCCTGACGGGACTCGCGGTCACGAAGCTCGATGTGCTGGACACGTTTGCCGAGATTCCGGTGTGCGTCGGATATCGGCTCGATGGGGAGACCGTGGATAGTATGCCGGCGGATGTGGAGCGGATTGGGAGGGTGGAGCCGATATATGAGACGTTGCCGGGGTGGCAGAAGGGGCTTTCGGAGGTGAGGAGGCTGGCGGATTTGCCGCCAGCGGCGAGGGCGTATGTGGACAGGCTGCAAGATTTGGCGGGGGCGCCGGTGAGATATGTCAGTGTCGGGACACGGAGAGATCAGATAATCGAAGTCGGTTAGCCAACTCTGGCCGGCAGGCCCGGAGGGATTGGTGTTCCCCGGGCTTGCGCCCGGGGTCAGTCAAGCATAGGCCCGGTCTTACTGACCCCGGGCGACAGCCCGGGGATGGACCAGATGGACGCCGGGGCTACCATAAAGAGAAACCCCCTGGGTTTCCCCAGGGGGTGATCGCCTGCCACACATCGTGCGCCCTAGAACCCGATGTGAGCGAAGCGAACTTCCTCTCTCTCGGGCCGGCGCACCGTGCCTCTGGCAGCCGGGCTGTCTCCGTACGGCCGAGACCCCTTGGCTTTGCGCCCCGCCGTCGCCGGCGGTTTGCCCTGAGCAGAGAATCCGGGCGCTTTTGTGGCAAAAACAGTGCCTTTGATGCAACTTTAGTCACAGCAAACGCATCGCGCGATCACAATTCAATTATCTCTGGCAATATGCACTTTTTTTTGCGTTTTGCGTTATAACAATGGCCCCCGTCGTGCTCGTCGCCCCGGCCGCCTTCAAAGGCACCCTCGGGCCTCGTCAGGTAGCCGAGGCCCTCGCGGCCGGGGTGCGCCGCGCCGTGCCGGACGCCTCGGTGCTGGAGTGTCCCGTCGCCGACGGGGGCAATGGTTTGCTCGACGCGGTGCTGCCGCCGGGCTCGCTGCGCGAGCGCCTCGAGGTCACGGGCCCGATCGGGCAGACGGTCAGCGCGGAGCTGGGCTGGATCGACGACGAGACGGCGATCTTCGAGAGCTCGACCGCCTGTGGGCTCGCCTTGCTCGAGCCTGAGGAGCGGGACCCGCGCCGGACCACGACGCGGGGGGTGGGAGAGCTGATCTGGGAGGCGGCCGACCGCGGGGCCAAGACCGTGGTAGTGGGATTGGGCGGCAGTGCCACTGTGGACGGCGGCACCGGTGCCGCCCGCGGCCTCGGCTGGACGTTCCAGGACGCGGCCGGCCGCCCGCTGGCGGACGGTGGCGGGTCGCTCGCGGACCTCGACACGTTCGGGCCGGGGTGGGCGTTGCACGCGCGCGTCGTCGGGCTCGCTGATGTGACGACCCCGCTGCTGGGCGACGAGGGTGCGGCGCCGGTCTTCGGGCCGCAGAAGGGCGCGCGCGCCGAGGAGATCGTGCAGCTCGAGCAGGGCCTGGCGCGGCTGGCGGTGCTGTGGTCGCGGGCGGGCCATCCCGACCTCGGGACGATGCCGATGGGCGGTGCCGCTGGCGGCCTGGGCGCGGGGCTCGTGTTCTTCGCCCGCGCGCAGCTCGTTCCCGGTGCCGAGTGGGTCCTCGCGCGCGTCGGCTTCGACGCCGCGCTCGCCAAGGCGGACCTCGTGATTACCGCCGAGGGGGTCTTCGATCGGACGTCGCTCGTGGGAAAGGCGCCGGGCGAGGTGCTGCGTCGGGCCCAAGCCGCCAAGAAGCGGGTCGCCGTGATCGCCGGGCGCGTCGAGGGGATGATCGGCGTCCACGCGGTGGGAGCGGAGGGGCGGATGCTCGACGGCCCCGCGCTCACCGCGATGGCGGCGCAGGTCGCGCGCGACGCGCTGGGATTGTAACTTCCGGCCCCTATGCCTCCTGCCGACAAAACGATGGAGAAGCTCGTGTCGCTGGCCAAGCGACGCGGCTTCGTGTTTCAGTCGTCAGAGATCTACGGCGGCCTCGGCTCCGTCTGGGACTACGGGCCGCTGGGCGTCGAGCTCAAGAAGAACATCAAGGAGCGCTGGTGGCGCTCGATGGTGCACGAGCGCGAGGATATCGAGGGGCTCGATGCCGCGATCCTGATGCATCCCAAGGTGTGGGAGGCGTCGGGCCACGTCGCCGGCTTCACCGACCCCTTGGTAGACTGCAAGCAGTGCAAGAACCGGTTCCGCGCCGACGATCCCCGTCTGAAGGGCACGCCCGGCCAGCCCGACGCCCAGTGTCCGGTGTGCGGCAACAAGGGCACGCTCACCGCCCCACGGCAGTTCAATCTGATGTTCAAGACGTTCATGGGACCGGTGGAGGAGCAGGCGGCCGTGATCTACATGCGGCCGGAGACGGCACAGGGGATCTACGTCAATTACCTCAACGTGCTACAGTCGTCGCGCCAAAAGATCCCGTTCGGGATAGCGCAGATCGGCAAGGCGTTCCGCAACGAGATCACGCCGGGGAACTTCATCTTCCGGACGCGTGAGTTCGAGCAGATGGAGATGCAGTTCTTCGTGAAGCCCGGCACCGAGGGGGAATGGTTCGAGCGGTGGCGCGCGGAACGGATGAAATGGCTGGTTGGGCTCGGCATCCGGCCGGAGAGGCTGCGTTGGCATCAGCACGACAAGAACGAGCTGGCGCACTACGCCAAGGACGCGTACGACATCGAATATGAGTTCCCGTTCGGCTGGCATGAGTTCGAGGGCATCCACAATCGGACGGACTTCGACCTTTCGAACCACCAGCGGATGTCGGGGAAGAAGCTCGATTACCTGGATCCCGCGACGAACGAGCGCTTCGTTCCGTACGTGGTCGAGACGTCCGCCGGCGCCGACCGCACCGCCTTGGTCGTGCTGTGCGACGCGTATGTCGAGGAGGAAGTCGAGGGGGAGCAGCGCGTCGTGCTGCGGCTCAAGCCGTCGCTCGCGCCGCTCAAGGCCGCGGTGTTTCCGCTCGTGAACAAAGACGGGATGCCGGAGCTGGCGCGCCGCATCTACGACGACCTGCGCCGCCATTTCAACGTCTTCTACGACGATGGGGGCTCGATCGGCCGCCGCTACCGCCGCCAGGACGAGGCGGGGACGCCCTACGGGATCACGGTGGACGGGCAGTCGACGCAGGACTCGACCGTGACGGTGAGGGATCGGGACACATTGAAGCAGGATCGGGTCGCGACCGATCGTCTGGTGCCGTACTTGGAGGAACGGGTCAAGGGCTAGCGCGGAGCTCTGGGTACCGGGTACCGGGTATCGGGTACCGGTGTGAACGCAGCCCATACCCGGTACCCGATAGCCGATACCCGACACCTATGCAGTTCAAGGACTTCCGCTCCCTCGTCGAACGCCTCCAGCGCGACGTGCCTGCGGAGTTCCTCGGCGGGGTGGTGGAGGTGCAGGTGAGCCCCAAGGCCCTCCCCGATCCCGTTCGTGCCGACATCTACACGCTGGGCGAGTGCATTCCGCTCGAATGGAGTGGGTCCGGTGCCGACCTCCAGTCGCGCGTCGTGCTGTATCACGGCTCGTTTCAGGCGCTCGCCCGTTTGGCGGGGGTGGGGGAGTTCGACTGGCGCGCCGAGGCGTGGGAGACGCTGACGCACGAGCTGCGCCATCACCTGGAGTGGCGGGCCAATGTCGCGGCGCTCGAGGCCTATGACTGGGCGGCGGAGCAGAACTTCGCGCGGCACGAAGGCCAGGCGTTCGACGCTGTGTTCTACCGCTCGGGGGAGGAGGTCGCTCCGCGGGTCTGGAAGGTGGACGACGATGTCTTCATCGAAGGGGAGCGGGGAGTAGGGAGCGGGGAGCGGGTGAACCTGAATTGGCATGGCCGCGCCTATGGCGTGTCGTTGCCCGCGAAGCTGCGGGCCCCGGCGTTTCTCACGCTCGACGGGCTCGACGAGCCGCCGCCGGGAGACGCGGTGCTGGTGATTCCACGGCGCGCGACGCTGTTCGACTTTTGGCGGCGGCCGGTGGTTACGCAGGCGGTCGTGGTGGTGGAGGGAGGCGGGCAGACGGGCGGACGGGCGGACGGGCGCAGGGACGACGGTTCGTGAAACGCCGCCTCAAGGTTGCGGCGCTCATTCTGGGCGTCGCGCTCGTGGCGATCCAGTTGGTGCCGGTCCACCGGACGAACCGGTTGGGGGTCGGTGACCCGGACGCGCCGCGCGACGTCAAGTGGGTGTTGCGCCGCGCCTGTTATGACTGCCATTCGACGGAGACGCGCTGGCCGATCTGGGCGTACGTGGCGCCGATGTCGTGGCGCGTCGTGGCCGACGTGGAACGCGCGCGCGAGCGCCTCAACTTCTCGGACTGGGCGGCGTACGAGCGGGACCGCCGAGTGGGCCTGCGGGCCTTGTCGGGACCCCTGACGGCCACGCACCGCATGCCCCTCTGGTACTACATCACGCTGCACCCGGACGCGCGGTTGAGCGAAGCCGACGTGGCGCTGTTACAGGCGTGGTCCCGGGGTGCTTCGGAGGAGCCCGCCAGCCCTGCCCGCTAGCCGGCGGCGCGCGTAAACCATGGAACTTGATCTTTCTTCAGCGCCGGGCAGCTTAAACGCAGTCCACTTGGCGCACCTTGAGGTTACCTGCGATGTCCTGCACGAGACGAGCTGCGGGCGCGGTGACGGGCATTCTCCTCGCACTCGCGTGTGACGAAAACCCCTTCGCGCCTCTCTACGATGCCTGCGCTCAGGAGATGCCAACGGTTCGCCAGACGTACGTCGACACGCCTGACAGCGAAGACCGGGTTACGCTTGCGGACGGAAGGCGCGCGGTCGTGTGGGGCATCGCGGTTCAGCCGGGGCCGGGGCTCACGCCCAGGGGCGTGGCGTTCATCTGGAGCAGCGCCGCCCCTGCGTCCTGTGCGGTGTGCTGGCCCGCCGATCCCTGCTGGACCGACACGATCCTGCCCGCGCTGCCCTGATCACGGCCCGCGTGCGGCCCACCACTCAGCACGTTCAACCCTTTTCTCGCCTTGTGAGCGGATGGACTGATCTCCCGGCCTGGGAAAGACGGCGATCGGGGGCCGAGTGTGAGGTCTGCCGCAGCAAGCCCGACGCCGTCGCCCAGCTTGAGACCTCTTGGGTGCTGATCGGGCGCGACGACCCGGTAGCCGGCTACGTGTGTCTGGTCTTCGGGCGCCACGCAGTCGAGCTGCATGACTTGACCGAGGCCGAGGGGACAGCGTTCATGCGAGATCTGCGGCGGGTTTCGGCGGCCGTGGCGCGGATCGTCCAGCCGGTCAAGATGAACTACGAGATCCATGGTAATACAGCCCCCCACCTCCATGTGCATTTCTTCCCACGCAGGGTCGGAGATCAATTTGAAGGCGGGCCGATCAATCCACGTGCGGCGAAACGGCCAGCGTATGCGCCTGGTGAGTTCGAGGGCTTCAGGGAGCGCCTGCAGGCCGCGCTCGCATCGAGCGCTGCCTGACCAGCGCGTGAAGCCGCCGGCGCACGTGATTCTCGAGACGGTGTTTGCGACGCTTTGGACGAGCCTCGCGGTGCTCAACGGCAAGCTGCCCAAGACTCAGCCCGCTGGCTTCGGTCTTGATCATGGCTCGCCCCGCAGTGAAGGACAGGGCTGATGAGTAAGGTCAGCTCCACTTTCCGGACCTTCGTCCTGGACCAATTGAGTCGCGGTGTGCCCAAGATTCGCGCGCGGAGCATGTTTGGGGGCGTCGGGATCTATGCCGGCGAGCTGTTCTTCGCGCTGCTTGCCGATGACACGCTCTACTTCAAGGTGGACGATGCCAATCGCCCGGACTTCGAACGGCGCGGGATGGCACCGTTTCGGCCCTATGGGGAAACGGGTGAAGTCATGCAGTATTATCAGGTGCCCGCCGACCTGCTCGACGATCCCGACGCGCTGAAACCCTGGGCCGAGAAGTCTATCGCTGCCGCGGCAAGGAAGCGGAAGGGGAAGCGGGCGCGACGAGGCGGCGCCTAACATGCGCCTTCGGTCCGTCGTCGCCTTCGCGGCGGCTCTCACAGCGCCGCTACCAATCGCAGCGCAGGCATTGAGCGTTCCCTCGGACACCCTGTTGGCGGGGATCACGGCTCGTGGGCGCCTCCTGGCGGCCTATGATCAGGCCGCCTGGCACGCCACCGATGCCGTTCTCGCTCTAGTGCCGGAGTCCGCGCTCGTCAAAGTCGGGAACACGATGGTCGCTACTCAGCAACTGGATGGCCGCTGGGCGGTTCTCTTCGGCCGCCTCGCGGATGCCAAAGACACTTTCTTTCTGGTGTACGAAGCGCGACCCACGGAGCGACGGGACAGCTTTTCGGTCCAGGCTCACAATCCACCGACTCCCCTGGTCGGCCCTGAGCGCCGGGCTGCGGCGGCGCTGCAGGTGGCGATGGCTGACTTCGGTGTCCCGCAGCGTCCGTACAACTCGTACGTCCTTCCTCGAGCTGATGGCGCTTTCTGGGTCTATTTCCTCCCCGCGCAGACCGATGCGCGCGAATTCCCGCACGGCGCCGATGTCCGGTATCTCGTGGATTCGACGGGGCAGCGCATCGCGCAGAAACACGCCATGCATCGTGCGCTCTTGAACCTGGCTATGCTGGATAGCGGGGTGATCGGCCTTCATACGGTGCTGGTGGATGATGTGCCACAAGACAGCGATGTCTTTCTGGTTCTGGCACGGCGACCACGTCGGCGTGAGGTGATCGCGACGGCCCACTACAACTACGAAATCGCGCTTGACGGCTCAATCACCTGGCAAGTGGCGGATCGACAACCGAAGCGGTAGCCGGCAGCGCGCGTAGATTTCCCTCATGCGCCCCCTCCCCTTCGTGTGGCCCTATTGGCCGGTCTTTTGGACCGTATTCGTGTGGGCGTTCTTCCCGGAATACGGGATCGTTCGGACGGCTCGGAAGCGGGCCGCCCGCGCCGACTCACCGGACGCCGGCTCTGTTCACCTCATCATCGCTGGGATGGTGGCGGCCACGGCCATCGCCTTTCCGCTCGCGTGGGTGCCCTCCCTGCGCCTGCGCGCTTCGTTGCAGCCCGTCACCTTCGTCGTCGGCCTCGCCACCTTGTTCGCGGGGAGCGTCCTGCGCCGCCACTGCTTCCGGCTGCTGGGCGCCTCCTTCACGGGAGACGTACGCGCTCACTCGGGCCAAGTCATCGTGACGACCGGTGCCTATGCCGTGCTTCGCCATCCATCGTACAGCGCCGGGATTTTGATGAACCTCGGCATCGGGGTGGCGCTGGGCAGCTGGGCCAGCATCGCCCTCCTCGTGCTCGCGTCCTTTGCCGTCTATAGCTACCGGATTGCCGTCGAGGAACGCGCCCTCTTGGCGATCGTCGGCGAGCCCTACCGCGAGTTCATGCGTACGCGACGGCGGCTCATACCGTTCATCTACTAGCTTCGTACTCTCTCCTCGGAGTATCCGCCATGCCCCACGGCAAGATCTGCTATCTCGAGATTCCCGCGAAGACGGCCGAAGCGTCGGCCAACTTCTACCAGAGCATTTTCGGCTGGAAGATCCGGAAGCGTGGGGATGGCGCGCTCGCGTTCGATGACACCGGCGCGGTGAGCGGCACCTGGGTGGCGGAGGGCGATCGCACGCCTGGCGAGCAGACCCGCACCTACATCATGGTGGACGACATCGCGGCCACGTTGCCGCGGATCGAAGCCGCCGGTGGCCACGTGATCACGGGGCGCACGGCCATCGGGCCCGGTGGCGCCTTCGCGATCTTCACCGATCCGGCCGACACGGAGTTCGGCTTGTACGAGGAGCCGCGCCCGTAGCCGCGACTCCGTAGCCGTCTGAAACCTCGTATCACCACGCCCCGTTGAGTCTGTGGGCATCACGGAGCCTTGGAGGTGACGCGCACGATGTGGTTACCGATGACCGCGTTCCAGATATCCCTCGGGCTGCCGCTCCTCATCAAGGGTGTCGCTAGAGTCTTGCCATGACCTTCAAGTCCGCGAAGTGGTTCCCGGTCGCCGTCATCCTGACCGCCGTCAACTTGGCCGGCGTCGGGTACGCGGCCGGCGCAGCTGAGGCGTGGCATGCCGCGATCCACGCGGCGCTCGCGCTGGCGTTCGGGTTATGGGCCCAGCGCCTGCGGCAGCGTCCCAGCGACAGCGAGGTCCCCGCTCGGCTCGGAGCGCCCGAAGTGCTCGACGCGCTGCAATCGCTCGAAGCCGAGGTGAGCCAGCTGCGGCAGGAGGTGAGCGAGACCCAGGAGCGCCTGGACTTCGCCGAGCGGGTGCTGGCGAAAGGGCCGGAATCGCGGCGAGAGGACCCGCCGCGCTAGTGGGATGGCCACACAACTCACGACCCTGGAGGTTCGGACCCGCCGGCAATGGCGCGCGTGGCTGGGAAAGCACCACGCCTCGAGTCGAGGGGTCTGGCTCGTGTTCTACAAGAGCCACACAGGGGTGAAGTCGATCCCCTACGAGGACGCGGTGCGGGAAGCGCTGTGTTTCGGATGGATCGACAGCTTGATCAAACGTCTCGATGACGACCGCTATGTCCTGAAATTCACGCCGCGAAAGCCCAGCGCCCGGTGGTCGGCACTCAATCGCAAACGCTGGGGGGAGCTCAAGGCCGCGGGCCTCCTCACAGCGGCCGGTCTGGCCGCGGCGCCGACGGACCGCACATATCCGCCGCGCCCCGTCATCCCAGCCCTGCCGGCCTACCTGGCCAAAGCGCTAAAGGCAAATCCGAAGGCGTGGCGTTTCTTTCAGCAGCTGGCGCCGACCTACCGGCGCGACTTTGTGGTTTGGGTTCACATCGCCAAGCGACCGGAAACGCGCGAGCGGCGTATGCGCGAATCGATGGCGTTGCTGGCGGCCGGAAAGAAGCTAGGCTTGAAGTAACCTAGGGAGGCCGAGGCACGACGTGGTTGACCGTCGAGCGTTCGTTGCGGTTGCTGCCGGCATCCTGCTGGGGTCGTGGCGCCCGCCCCAGGCCCCCCGTCAGCGCACCTACGCCAACCCGATCGATATCGACTACCGGTACAACTTCGAGCAGCAGAACCAGGGCATCTCGTACCGCTCCGGCGCGGATCCCGTCATCGTCGTGCAGCGCGGCGAGTACTACCTCTTCGAGACCATCGGCGACGGCTATTGGCACTCGCGGGACCTCGGCACCTGGCGGCACATCACACCGTCGCGCTGGCCGCTGACCGATATCGTGGCGCCCGCCGTGCTGTCCGTGCGCGACACGATCTACCTGCTGCCGAGTACCACCAGCCCGCTGCCGATCCTGATGCTCGCCGAGCCGGCGACCGGACGCGTGGAGTTCTATAATCGGCTGCTCCCTTGGCTGCCGCTCGCGCGTGCGCGTGAGGCGAACGTGCTCGCCAAGCCGGACTCCGTGCAACCCGGTCCGTGGGATCCGCAGTTCTTCCACGATCCGGCGACGGAGCGATGGTTCCTCTATTGGAACTCGTCGAATGCCTATCCGCTGCACGTCATCGAGCTCGACAAGACCAAGCGGCTCGTCTATCAGGGAACTCCGAAATGGCTGTTCGGTCTCGAGCCCGAGAAGCACGGGTGGGAGCGCTTCGGCCAGGACCACCGCGACACGACGATCCGTCCGTTCATCGAAGGCGCCTGGATGACCAAGCACGCGGGGAAGTACTACCTCCAGTACGGCGCCCCGGGCACGGAGTACAACGTCTACGCGACCGGTGTGTACGTCGCCGAGGATCCGCTCGGCCCATTTACCTACGCACCATACAATCCGGTGGCGTACAAGCCCGGCGGATTCGTCCAGGGCGCCGGGCACGGCAACACCTTCCAGGACGTGCACGGCAATTGGTGGAGCACGGGCACGCCGTGGATTGGCGTCAACTGGAACTTCGAGCGCCGCATTGGTCTGCACCCCGCGGGCTTCGACTCGAGCGGCCAGATGTATGTCGACACCCGCTTCGGCGACTTCCCGCATTGGCTGCCGACGAGGGCCTGGAACAGGAGCGAGGAGCTGTTCACCGGCTGGATGCTCCTGTCATACCGGAAGCCCACCACCGCGTCTTCGGCACGCGACAGCTTTCCTGCGAGCCACGTCACTGATGAGAACCCCCGCACCTTCTGGGTGGCCAGGCAGAATCGTCCCGGCGAGTGGGTCACGATCGACCTCGGCCGCGCGTACGACGTGAAGGCCGTCCAGGTGAACTACGCCGACTACAAGTCGGGTCTCTACGGGACCGACTCCACCGTGGTCACGCAGTTTCGTCTCCAGGTATCGGTCGACGGTCGTCAGTGGAGCAGCGTTGCGGATCTTTCACGAGAAACCCGCGATCGTCCCAATGCATACATCGAGCTCGCAGCGCCCGCGCGCGCGCGTTTCGTGCGGTACGAGCACATTCACGTCGGGGCCGCGAACCTCGCCGTCAGCGACATCCGTGTATTCGGCAATGGTGCCGGACCTCGCCCCGCGACGCCTGCGGGGCTCACGGCGCAGCACGAGCGCGACGAGCGTAACGCCATCATCCGGTGGCTGCCCGTGCCCGGAGTCGTCGGCTACAATGTGCGTTGGGGAATCGCACCCTCGAAGTTGTACCAGACCTATCAGCGGTTTGCCGATCAGGGCACCATGCTCGAGCTCCGTGCGCTCACGGTGGGCCAGGCGTACTGGGTGGCGATCGAGAGCTTCGACGAAAACGGCGTTTCGGCACTGAGCTCGGCAGTGCCGATTCGCTAGCGCCGCCAACGATGGTGACGCGCCCCGAGGCCTGCGTCGTCCTCGTCGCCCTCGGCTGCGCAGCGGGCGGGCCATCGGCGGGCGACTGGCCCGTCACGGGTGGCGAGCCCGGCAACTCGCACTATTCCTCCCTCGACCAGATCAACCGCGACAACGTCGTGCAGCTGCAGGTCGCGTGGATCTACCACACCGGCGACCTCCCACCCGACGGGCATGGGGAGATCCAGGCGACGCCGATCGTGGTGGACGGCGTCCTCTACACGACGACGCCCGCGCTCGCGGTGATCGCCCTGCGCGCCGACAGCGGCACCCTGAAGTGGAGATTCGCTCCCTTGGCGGACCGCGCACGGGCGTCCCACGTCAACCGCGGCGTGGTCTACTGGGCTGACGGCGATGACCGACGGATTCTGTTCACCGCCGGCCGCCGGTTGTACGCCCTCGACGCGCGGACCGGCCGACCCGTTCCGAGCTTCGGCGACTCCGGCGCCGTGGACCTCGGGGCGGGCCTGTCGCGCGACATCGGTGGCGCGTACCTCGTCGCGACGAGCCCCGGCGTCGTCTATGAGGATCTCCTGATCCAGGGCACGCGGGTCGGCGAAGAGGAAGGGTCGGCACCCGGTGACGTGCGCGCCTATGACGTGCGCTCCGGCGCGATTCGCTGGACGTTCCATACGATCCCCCGGCCCGGCGAATTCGGATACGACACGTGGCCCGCCGGGGCTTGGCAGACCGCCGGGGGCGCCAACTCCTGGGCCGGCATGTCGGTGGACACAAAACGCGGAGTGGTCTACGTCCCGACCGGATCGGCGACGCCCGACTTCTACGGCGGCGGTCGCGCCGGCGCAAACCTCTTCGCGAACTCGCTCGTGGCGCTCGACGCCCGGACCGGAAGACGACTGTGGCACTTCCAGACGGTGCATCACGATCTGTGGGACCGCGATCTCCCCGCCGCGCCGAACCTCGTCACTGTGACGCGCGCCACGTCCGGGGGATGGGTGCGCGTGGACGCCATCGCGCAGATCACCAAGAGCGGCTTCGTCTTCCTATTCGATCGCCATTCGGGTGAAGCGCTCTTCGGCATCGAAGAGCGCACGGTGCCCGCGTCTGATCTGTGGGGCGAGCACGCGTGGCCGACGCAGCCGTTCCCGCTGAAACCCGCGCCCTTTGCCCGCCAGGCCATAACGGAGGCCGATGTCACGGACCTGAAGCGATTTCGTGCGCTTCGGTCAACCGGGCTCTTCACACCGCCGAGCCGCGAAGGAACAATTGTCCTGCCGGGCTTCGATGGCGGCGGGGAATGGGGCGGCGCGGCCGTCGATCCGGAAACGGCCATACTCTACGTCAATGCGAGCGACGTCCCCTGGATCGCCGCGATGCGCGAGTCCGCGCCGCTCGCTCGGGCGACGGCCGCTCCGCGCGCCGGCGACGCGGTCTACGCCACCGCCTGCGCCGGGTGCCACGGCGCTGACCGGCGCGGTCGAGAGCGCGCTCCCTCCCTCGTCGGACTGAGCGCCCGTTTCTCCGTTGCGGAGCTGCAAGAAGTCATCGAGCGCGGCCGGGGGTTCATGCCATCGTTCGCGGGCCTGCCAGAGGCCGAGCGGCACGCGTTGATCCGGTATCTGGGATTCTCGCCGCCTCCGCGGAGCAGGGACCGCTCCTCGGGCCCGGCAGCAAGGCCTGCCACGCCCTACGAGTTCGTCGGATATGAGCGTTGGCGGGACTCGAGCGGCTTTCCCGCGGTGAAGCCGCCGTGGGGAACGCTGAGCGCGATCGACTTGAACAGCGGAGAATACCGCTGGAGAATCACCCTCGGCGAGCATGCAACCCTGACGGCGCGCGGAATCCCGATCACCGGCACGGAACAGTACGGAGGGCCGATCGTCACCGCCGGCGGCCTGCTGTTCATCGCGGCGACCCAGGACGCAAAGTTCCGGGCGTTCGACAAGAGCACCGGGCGGCTGCTCTGGGAGGCAACGCTGCCCGCCCCCGGCTACGCGACGCCGAGCACATTCGCGGTGCACGGCAAGCAGTATGTCGTCGTCGCCGCCGGCGGCGGGAAGTTGGGGTCGAAGTCCAGCGACGCGTACGTGGCGTACGCGTTGCCGTAGTGACCACCGCGAGCGCCTTCGTGTACGTGGC
>DASYQX010000027.1:0-22497 GCA_036004985.1 Gemmatimonadales bacterium | reverse complement strand
CACCTCGGCCCGCCGGCCCAGCGCCCGGATGAAGTTCTCCTCGATGCGCCAGAAGTTGTCTTCGGCCTGCGCATAGGCGAAGCCGAACATCGTGGCCGCGTCGGTCTCCCCAAAGACATGGGGGATGCCGTAGGTGTCGCGATAGATCGTGACTTGAGAGTGGAGATCGGCCGGCGGCGCCTGCCTCGACCCAGGCCAGACGAGCAAGGCGGCGGTAACGAGGGTAGCCTGAGAGCGAATCATGTTAGGAGCCTATGCCGATTGGCGAGATCGGCAAGGGCACGACTGTTGGGGAAGGGCTTCATCAATCGGAGGGCCCATGCGACGGGTGCGCTATTCGGTGGCCATGAGCCTGGACGGCTACATCGCCGGACCCAAGGGCGAATTCGACTGGATCCCCATGGATCCGGACATCGACTTCGCCGCGCTGTTCAAGGACTTCGACACGATCCTGATGGGAAGAAAGTCCTACGAGGCGGCGCGGAAGCAGGGAGGCGGCCCCGCAATGCGGGGGATGCGGACCTATGTCCTCTCCACAACGCTCCGCCAGGCTGACTGCCCCGACGCGATCGTCTCCGCCGACCCGAAGGCGACCGTGGCGGAGTTAAAAAAGAAGAAGGGAAAGGACATCTGGCTGTTCGGCGGCGGCGAGCTGTTCAGGAGCCTGCTCGATCTCGGATTGGTCGACGAGGTCGAGGTGGGACTCATCCCGGTGCTGCTGGGCGGCGGGTTGCCGATGCTGCCTCACCCAGCGAAGTCAGCGAAGCTCACGCTGACGTCGCACCGGATCTACGAGAAGACGGGGACGGTGCTGCTCAAGTACGCGGTGCGGTGAGGCTACGAGGGCTCGACCTCGTTCCAACCGATGTGGAATAGACCCGCGCAGCGCGGGCAGCGCAGCGTGCCCGGGTGGCCTTTGAGCACGGTGCGATTGCGGCAGGCGGGACAGAGGGCGTAGCGATCGCCCCAGTCGTCCGGGACGCGGACGGCGTCCCGAGGGCGCGGCACGATGGACCACTGCTGCGGAGGGGTGGCGACGAGGTCCACGCCTTCGCGCGGCACGGCCCGCACGTTGTGGTTGACATCGAGGATGATCATCTGGGGCGTGAGCGTGATGACGCGGTACCACGCGCCGCGGCGCAGCCCGCGATTGACGTCGGCGCGCGGCCGGGCCCACTGCGTTTGGCCGAGACTGCTCGATTGGGGCGGCGGCATAGATCGTCGATTTCGATGTGACGCTTGCACGATTGCGCCGGACGGGTGCGCCGTCAACTGTTTCGCGCTCGCCACGTTTCGCGGGACGCTGCGAAAGGCATGCGGTCGCGCACGTGTTCTCTAGTTCTGCGGATCGAGATCCTCGCCGGCGGCGGCATCAACGGCGACATCTCAGCGCGCGCGATGCGGAGAAGGTGCGGGTGGTGGTTCGGAGCCTTACGTGACAGATCCGCGCAGATAGGGAGGGCGACCGGGTGGGCCTTTCTTGACGGTCGGCGTTGCCGGGGCGGGGGGCGCGGCTCATACTCCCTGGAACGACTCGCCTGATGAAGAAGCTCAACGTGCACGACCTAGCTTTAACCAGGACGTTCCGTGGCTTCTCGCGCGCCATTCGTTCGCCCGCCGGTCGTGCTCGTCGCGGTCACCGCCGGCACCTGGCTCAGCCAGGCGGTCTCCAGCCTGCTCGAGCCGCGGGGTTACCGCGTCCAGTTCGCG
Organism: Gemmatimonadales bacterium; assembly: GCA_036004985.1. Classification (GTDB taxonomy): domain Bacteria; phylum Gemmatimonadota; class Gemmatimonadetes; order Gemmatimonadales; family GWC2-71-9; genus 20CM-2-65-7. Next base: position 20,787 of record DASYQX010000027.1, on the reverse strand, counting down.
TCGACCGGCCGGGAGCTGCTCGAGCGGGCGCCGCGCCTGCGACCGGACCTCGTGGTGCTGGACACGGACCTGTCGGATCTCGACGGCGTGGCTGTGTGCCGTCAGCTGCGTCAGCATCGCGCGGCGTGGGACATGCCGGTCCTCATGGTGACGGCGACGCCCGTGACCAAGGACGAGCTCGTCGCCGCGCTCGAGGCGGGAGCGTGGGACCACGTCAGCATACTGCTGAGCCCGGAGGAGCTGACGTTGAAGCTCGACGCCATGGCGCGGCTCAAGCTCGATTTGGACCGCACGCTCGAGGAGAGCGCGGTGGACCCGGGGAGCGGGTTGTACACGCGCCGCGGGCTCGAGCGGCGGGCGCGGGAGCTCACAGCGGAGGCGATGCGCCGGCACGCGCCCCTCGCGTGTGTGGCGCTCAGCGTCGAGCCCGATCCCGCGGCGGCGGCATATGCCGTCAAGGTGCTGCAGGCGAGCGGGCGCGCCTCCGACGCGATCGGCAGTCTCGGGCGGGGAGAAGCGTTCGCGGTGCTCGCGCCCGGGACCGCCCCGCCGGCGGCGCTGCAGATGGCTCGGCGGCTGTCGCTGGTGATCGAGACGGCGGAGCCGCGGCCCGCGGGCGTGGGGCCACTGCGTGTGCACGCCGGGTACGACGCCGTGGCGGACGTGCACGAAACGCCCATCCCGCCGGCGAGCCTGTTCGAGCATGCGGAAGCGGCGCTGCGCGAGGCGCGCGCGGCGCGCGAGGGGGAGCGGATTCGCGGGTACCAGTAGGGACAGAGCCTGCGCTCAGCGCAGGGCACGACGGTGATCAGCCGGTCGCGGGCACGTCCGCCGTGTACGTCCGCCCGAACCGGTCGCGCGCCTCGATTCTCAATCCTCGGGCATCGGCGGCGACCGGCGCGTAGAACAGGTGGCCCGTCGGGTAGGGATCCACCCAGGGGCGCCGCGGCGGCAGGGTGGGGCCGGTGTGCAGCTCGATCGACAGGGGGTCGTGCCCGACGCGCCGCGCCATCGCGCCGCGGCGCTCGCCGCTCTCGTACCACGTCACCGTCCACTCGGGATCCCAGTCCCACACGTTCGCCACGATCTCGGTCGGAGCTTGCGGGTCGGCGCCGCGCCGATACACCCGCATCTGATGCTCGACGGGCTGCCCGGTGCACTTGTAGCGCCAGGTGACGTTCGCGCCGTCCACTTCCAGCACGGTGTAGCCGTTAGGTGTGCCGTCCCCGCAGATCGGGCCGCTCCACCACGCACCGCAGACCGTTCCACTCACGAGCTCGTGGGTCCCCTGCTCGAAGAGGTGCTCGTGCTCGTGCATGTGGCCGGAGAGGATGTGGGCCTTGTAGGGCTCGAGCAGCCGGTAGAGGGCCTCGCGGTTGTTGACCGTGTTGCTGGCGCCGGCCCGCCGCTCGCCTTCCCGCAGGTGCTGGGTGCCGAGGACGGGTATGTGCAGCGCGACGATCACGGTGCGGCCGCGCTCGATGCGCGCCAGGTCGGCCGCGAGCCAGGTGAGCTGGTGGGCATCGAGATAACCGAAGTAGCCCGTGCCGTGCCAGAAGACGTCGTCCAGGACGACGTAGTGCACTTCCCCACGCTCGAAGCTGTAGTGTCCGGGCCCGAAGTGGCGCGCGAAGGTGGCGGTCGAGGCCTCGTCGGTGCGGCCGTCGAAATCGAGGTCGTGGTTCCCGACCACCTGGAAGAACGGCACGCCCATCGCCTTCACGCCCCGCTCGTACTCGGGATAGAACTGCAGGTTGTCGAACATGATGTCGCCGCAGGCGATGCCGAACGTCTCGCGGCCGAGCTGCACGGCGGTGGCCCGCACGTCCGGGACGGCTTGCTCGTGGAACCAGCGCATCTCGTCGGCGTCCTGCGTCTGGACGTCGGCGAGGAGCAGGCAGGCGTGTCGGCGGTCGCTGCGGCCGTCAGGGAGCGGCGCGAGATCGAAGGCGGCGCTCATCTCGCCCCGGCTGTCGGCAGTGATGGGCCGGTGGAGCCGGGCCGTGCCAGTCGCGCTCGTCGGGAGTGTGTAGCCGGCCGGCAGGGAGAGCGACAGGAACTCGCGATCCATTTCGGTGACGAGCTCGAAGCGTCCGTCGCCGCCGGTCTGGGCGACGCGCAGGCCGTCGGAAAGTGCGACGCCCGCGATGCCCCTGCCCTGTGCGCGGACGATGCCGCGCACGCGCACGGGCCCGGCGTTTGGGACTTGCCTAGGTGTCGATCTCCAGGGCGCGTAGGGATCGCGCGCGAGGATGGGAGGCAGCGCGCCGAGCGCGACGAGCCCCGAGGCAGCGGTCTCGAGGAAGGAGCGGCGGGAGTAGCGAACGGGGGGCACGGGATCTCCGCGAGGGGTTTCCGGGAACGATACAGCAGATCCTTCGCTCGCGCGCGTGCCGCGCGCTCGCTCAGGATGACAGCTCCGCGCACCTGTGGGGCAAGCGAGCCTGTCATCCTGAGGGCCGTAGGCCCGAAGGATCCCAGGTTTCTACCCCCAGAGCCGCGCCGCTCCTCGTACGCCGCTCGAATCCCCGTGGGCGGCGCGGACGATGCGTGTGGCAATGGGATCGGAGCTCGCTCCCGCCGCGAACACGTAGCGCGGCAGCAGCGCATACACCGCTTCCGGGAGTCCGCTGATGTTCGACATGCCCCCGCCGAGCACCACGACGTCGGGATCGAGCACGTTCAGGAGCGATGCGAGGGCGCGAGCGAGCCGATCGTGATATCGCGCCAGCGTCGCCGCCGCGCCCTGGTCCCCCCTCTCCGCGGCGTGCACGATCTCACGGCCGGACAATGTGACCCGGGTGTGCTCGGCGTGGTCGCGCTCGAACGCGGGTCCCGAAAGCCAGGTTTCGACGCAGCCGCGCTTGCCGCAGTAACAGGCCGGCCCGGGCACCTCTGCCGGCGTGAGCCAGGGAAGTGGGTTGTGGCCCCACTCACCGGCGATGAGGTTCGCCCCGGCGAGACAGTGGCCGTCCACGACGATCCCGCCGCCGACGCCCGTGCCGAGGATGACGCCGAACACAATGTGGGCGCCCGCGGCCGCGCCGTCGGCGGCCTCGGAGAGGGCGAAGCAATTGGCGTCGTTCATGAGCTTCACCGGGCGGGCGAGGCGCTGCTCGAGATCGCGTTGCAGCGGCCGCCCGTTGAGCCAGACGGAGTTGGCGTTCTTCACGAGCCCCGTTTGGGGAACGACCGTCCCCGGGATGCCGACGCCGACAGTGCCGCCCTCGCCGGTAGCGCCCTCGAGCTCCCGCACCAGCTCCGCGATGGCGCCCACGGACGCCGCGTAATCACGCGGAGTGATCATGCGCCGTCGCGCCATCTCCTCACCGCCATGCGCTAGCGCAACTGCTTCGATCTTCGTTCCGCCGAGGTCGACGCCGATGCGCACGGTCACGCGGTGCCTTTGGAACAGGGGCGGGGGCACAATATAGCGAATGCGCCCCTTGAGTCCGCTGCCCTAACCTTTGTTGTGACCTGACTCACACCATGTAGGCCGGGACTGCCATTGCCTCGTTTCGGCCGCGTTGCTACCGTGGCACCATGGCCGAACCGCTTCGTCTACTGCTAGTCGAAGACTCGGAGGACGACGCGCAGCTGCTCGTCCGCCGCCTCACCCGCGGCGGTTTCGAGGTTCAGGCCGAGCGCGTGCCGACCGCCAGCGCCTTTGAGGCCGCGCTCGACCGCCAGCCGTGGGACATGGTGATCGGCGACCACTCCATGCCGCAGTTCAGCGGCGGGGAGGCGCTCGCGCTGCTGCGGGCACGGGGGCTCGACGTGCCGTTCATCTTCGTCTCCGGCACGATCAGCGAAGCGGCCGCCGTGGCCACCATGCGCGAGGGGGCGTCCGACTACCTGTCGAAGGACAACCTCGCGCGGTTCGTCCCGGTCATCGAACGCGAGCTGCGCGAGGCCGCCGACCGGCGCGCGCGGCGCGAATCCGAAGCCACGCTCCGCACTCTGGTCGATCAGGCCCCGTTGGGGATCTACCGGTCCTCTCCCGCCGGGGCGTTTCTGGCGGCGAACGCCGCCCTGGCGCGCATCCTGGGCTACGACTCGCCCGCCGACGTGCTGCGACTCGATATGACGCGCGACGTGTATGCCGATCCCGCGGAGCGGCAGCGGCTGCTCGATCGCGACACCTACACCGATCGCGAGTACGACGAGGTCGAGGCGACCTGGAAGCGGAAGGACGGCCGCCGCATCACGGTGCAGCTGAGCGTCCGCGCCGTCCGCTCGACCACAGGGGCGGTCGAGTACTACGAGACGTTCGTGCGCGATGTGACCGACCAACGCCAGCTCGAGCGGCAGCTGGTCCAGGCTCAGAAGATGGAAGCTGTGGGGCGGTTGGCGGGAGGCGTCGCGCACGACTTCAATAATCTCCTGACGGTGATCCTGAGCTACAGCGAATTGCTGCTCGAGGACCGCGCCCCGGGCGATCCAGTGCGGGAAGACATCGAGCAGATCCGGAAGGCCGCCGAGGGAGCGAGCGCGCTGACGCGGCAGCTGCTCGCGTTCAGCCGCCAGCAGGTGCTCGAGCCCAAGGTGCTCGACATCAACGAGGTGCTGGCGGGCACCGAGAAGCTGCTCACGCGCCTGTTGGGGGACGATGTGAAGCTCACCACGTCGTTCGCCGCCGATCTGGGCCAGGTAAAGGTCGACCCGGGGCAGCTCGAGCAGATCGTCATGAACCTCGCCGTCAACGCGCGCGACGCGATGCCGGAAGGGGGAGACCTCGTTATCGAGACGGCGAACGTCGAGATGGACGAAGCCTACGTGCGGGGCCACGACATTGCCCAGCTGGGTCGCTACGTCATGCTGGCGGTGTCGGACACGGGCACCGGGATGGACGCCCAGACTCAGGCGCGGATCTTCGAGCCGTTCTTCACCACCAAGGAGGCCGGCAAGGGCACCGGGCTCGGTCTCGCGACGGTGTACGGCATCGTGCAGCAATCGGGGGGGTTCATCTGGGTGTATTCGGAGGTTGGGCACGGCACGACCTTCAAGGTCTATCTGCCCAGGGTGGACGCGCCGGTCGACCGCGCGGCGCCCGCTGCTCCTGCAGCGGCCGGGGGGCACGAGACCGTGCTCGTCGTGGAAGACCAGGCGGCGGTGCGCGACGTCACACGGCGCATGCTGGAGCGGCAGGGGTACACGGTGCTCGAGGCAGCGGACGGTGAGACGGCGCTGCGCGTCGCGGAACAGCACCACGGGTCGATCGACCTGCTCTTGACGGACGTGGTGATGCCGGGACGGAGCGGCCGCCAGCTCGCCACGGAGCTGGTGGCGCTGCGGCCGGAGATGCGGGTGCTCTACATGTCGGGGTACACAGATGACGCGATCGTGCGCCACGGCATCCTGCAGCTCGGGGTCGCCTATCTCCAGAAACCGTTCACACCGGATTTGTTGGCGGGAAAGGTGAGGGCGGTGCTGGACGCCTAAACCAACAGATCCTTCGGTCGCGCGCGTACCGCGAAAGCAGGTCCTTCGCTCGCGCGCGTGCCGCGAAAGCAGGTCCTTCGCTCGCGCACGTGCCGCGAAAGCAGGTCCTTCGCTCCCGCGCGTGCCGCGAAAGCAGGTCCTTCGCTCGCGCGCGTGCCGCGCGCTCGCTCAGGATGACAGCTCCGCGCGCCGCGTTGAAAAAGGGAAAGAGAGGAGAGGAGCGAGCGGGCTTGTCATCCTGGATGCTGGAACCCCCCGCCCCGTAGCGCGGTACCCTCGAAGGATGTCGCTCCCTTACCCGTACCTGGCCCTGCTGCTCTTCGCCGCCGCCTGTGGTGGCGCCGCGCCCCCGCCCCCTCCCCCCGAGCGCGCGCGCGACGCCGCCGCCGCGGTTACGCAGGACACCGCGTTTCGCGGCACAACGGCCCCGCTCGAGCGAGCCGGCCGCGCTGCCGTGGGGGGAGGGCGGGGGGGCGCGCTACTCCGCGCTGTCCGCGCCGACTCGCAGCGCGGCTACGACCGCATCGTGTTCGAGTTCGCGGGCGACAGCATTCCCGGCTACCACATCGGGTACGCGAGAGGACCCGTGGTCCGCTGCGGGTCGGGCGACCCCGTCGCACCCCTGGGGAGCGGCCGGCTGGTGGTGCGCTTCGAGCCCGCCCGCGCGCATGACGACATGGGGCGCGCGAGCGTCGAGCGCCGGACAGCGGCGCCCGGACTGCCGTCCATCAAGGACCTGCAGATCGTGTGCGATTTCGAAGGGCAGGTGGAATGGGTGCTCGGCGTCCCGGCGGGCGCGCCCTATCGCGTACTCGAGTTGACCGCACCGGCACGATTGGTCCTGGACGTGCGGCACGGACGGGAACCATGATCGCCGCACGCCGGGCCGCGGGCATCGTGCTGCTCGCCGCGGCCTGCCGTGGCGGGCCCACGGGCGGCGGACCGGAGCCCTGCCCCGCCCCAGTGTCCACCCCCACCCCCCCCACCCCCCAGGCCGCGCTCGCGGCGCGGTCATCTCCGTTCGACTCCGCGTTCGCCGCGGCGGGCGCCGAGTTCCGAGTGCCTCCGAAGGTGCTGAAGGCGATCGCCTGGGTTGAGACGCGGTGGCAGATGGTGGAAGGGCGGGAAGAGTTCGCGGGGCAGGCGCCCGCCTTCGGCGTGATGGCATTGCGCGGCGCCGCGCTCGAGCGTGCAGCACGGCTGGCGGGGGTGTCTGCCGACCGCGCGCGCCACGATCCCGGGGCGAACGTTCGCGCCGCGGCGGCGCTGCTCGACGCCTACGCCGCGGAGGCCGCGATCGATCGCTCGCGCATGGAGCAGTGGTCCGCGGTGGTCGTCCGGTATTCGGGGGTCGAGCTGCCGGCGGGCCGCACGGCCTATCTCGGCGCCATCGATCGCGCCCTCGGTCTCGCGCTGCGCGCCGCACCCGCGCCAGCGGCGTGTCCGCCGGAGGGCGCCCCGGACTACCCCTCCGCCGCATGGCGCCCGTCGCCCAACTTCGACCAGCGCGCGGCCGACTCGACCGGCGCGATGCATCTCCTCATCATCCACACGTGCGAGAGCAACTACGCGAGCTGTTGGAGCTGGCTCGTGAACCCCGTGTCGCAGGTGAGCGCGCATTACGTGGTGAGCGAAGAGGGAAGCGAGGTTTCACAGCTCGTACTGGAGCGCGACCGCGCGTGGCATATCGCGGCGCTGTACGACTGCACCTTGAACCGCAGGCACGACTGCTGGCTGAACGACGTGCAGAGCAACCATTTCACCGTCGGCGTGGAGCACGCGGGCTTCGTCTCGCAGGACTCGTTCCCCTCGTCCCAGCTCGACGCCTCGGCGGGACTGGTGTGCGACGTCACGCGCGACCGCGGCATCCCGCGCGACTGGCAGCACATCGTGGGCCACGGGCAGCTCCAACCCGCGAACCGGACGGACCCCGGGCCCAACTGGCCATGGATCCCGTACGTCCACCGGGTGCAGGCGCGGTGCGGCGAAGTCGTCGTGGACGACTCGGCCGCGTACAACGATGGCGCTGTGGCGGCCGTCGCCGTGCCCGCCGCCTGGCCCGCCTCGGACTCGACGCCTGACTATTACGGCGGCGGGTATCGCTGGGCGCCCACGGCGCCAGGCGCCACGGACGGCGCTGCCTTTTCGTTCCAACTCGCAGCACCGGGGACGCGCACCATCGACGCGCGCTGGACCAGCGGGACGAACCGCTCGCCCCGCGCGACGTACCTTGTGATCACCGCGACCGGCGACACGCTCCCGCCGGTGCAGATGGATCAGACCGTCGGGGGCGGGCGCTGGCACACTCTGGGGATGTGGGCTTTCCCCGCCGGCTGGAGTCGGGTCGTGCTGTCGCGGCAGGACGCGAGCGGCTCCGTCGTCGTCGCGGACGCCGTGCGCGTCCGCCAGTAGACTTGCAGAAGGTCCGGCGACGGTCTAACGTCTCCCGGGCAATTCACCAGGGCGGGCTGTGCCGGACGCCGTCAAATCGCGCTACGTCATCCAGCTCGAGCGGCCGGGTGAGCGCGTGGACATGGAGTTCGTCCGCGCGCTGCTGGGCGGCACCGGGGTCGAGCTGGACGCCGGGTACGGGCCCGTTCCCGTCAACCCGGGCCTCGGCCGGTTCGTCGTACGCGGCTTCGCGTCACCCGAAGCCCGCGCCCTGGCGGAGCAGATCCCCGGCGTCAAGTTCTTCGCCGACGCGCGCCAGCAGCCTGTCGACTGATCAGCGCCTTGCGGCGTCCCTCCGTCTGGTCCGCCTTGCGGCCGGCCGCTTCGTGCCGAGGCCGAGTGCGCGCGTCGCGGCGGCGGCATCGATGACCCCGTAACCCAGGTCGTAGTCCCAGCCGCGCCCACCCAGATCGCGGGCGCTGCGTTGCAACGCGCCCTTGAGCTGCGCGGGCGTGATCGCCGACGCGGGGAAGCGCTGGCGCAACGCCGCAGCGACGCCCGCGGCCACGGGGCTCGCGGCCGACGTACCGCCGTCCACGGGCGAGACGCCCGAGCCCGAGAAGTGACTGAAGCCGGCGAGGTCCGGCTTGCGGGTGTGGAGCCCGCCCGGCCCCTGCGACGAATAGCCGAGGCGGCGATCGGTGAGGGTGACGGCGGCGACGGTGACGACGTCGGGATGGGAATTCGCGCCGTGGATGCTCTGTCCCGGCCCAGTGTCCGTGGTGCCGCAGCGGCCGTCGGGGCAGGGCTTGCCGCAGTTGCCCGCGGCGAAGAACACGTCGGCGCCCGCCGCGACCAGGCTGCCGGTGATCTGATTGAACGGATGGTCGGGGTTGGCGCTGTAGTTCTCGGGTGAGCCGATCGGCGCGTCTTCGGAGCGGTCGAACAGCCCCCAGCTGTTGTTCACCACCCACCGCCCGGGCGCCGCGTTGACCTGCTCGATCAAGTCGGCGAAGGCGGCGATAGCGTCCGATAGGAACGCCGCCCACGTCCCCGCTTGGGTGCGCAGCAGCGCGTAGTCGTAGAGCTTGGCCTCCGGCGCCGCGATGCGAACGTCGTAGGCCACCATCGTGCCGTGATCGGGCTTGGCCGACCCCGGGACGTAGTCGGAACCGGGAGCCCAGCCGCCCGCCACGGGGATGCGGCTGCCGTCGATGCCGGTATCGACGACGGCCACGTGGACACTCCGGCCCGTCAGGCCGAGTGCGCGCAGCGTGGGCGCGCCCACCCGCCGCGCCACGTCGTCCGCCGTGCCGACGGCGGCGCGGCCACAGTAGGCGGAGGGGAACACCGAGACGGGAGGGTCGGCGAACACGCCGACGACGTCGGTGCCGCGCTCCCGGCGCAGGCGGTGGACGGCCTCCTCGTCGTCGAAGATCGCGCGCACGGCGTAGGTGTCGATCGGGCCGCCGCCGGGGCGCGCATAGCGGAAGCCGTGGGCAGCGGGCCGTTCCGAGGGGGAGCCCAAGCGGCCCGCGACACGGACGGGGTGGTAGGTGTCGTCGAGGGCAAAGCCAACTACGTGGAGCAGCTTCTCGAGCTCCGCGCCGACGAGGCCGAACGACCGGCTCCGCCAGGCACGGTGCAGCGACTCGCCCTTACCGACCAGCACGATACGCCGCGGCATCGGCGAACCTCCCGCGTGGCGTGGTCAGGGCGCTGGGGTGCCATACCCCGGAATCACCAGCAAGGATTCCTCCTAGTCGCAGAAGGGTACGTGGCACGCTGCGCCTTGGACCGACCTGCCGCCTCCTGGCTGGTTCATCCGGCCGTGGCAGACGCGCCGCGGAACCTGTAGCGTAGGGCGTGCTCCTGTACCTGAACGGCGCCTACTTGGAGAGTGCCGACGCCCACGTGTCGGTGGACGACCGAGGCTTTCTCTTCGGGGACGGCGTCTACGAGGTCACCCGTGCGTTGGGCGGACAGCTGTTCGCGTGTGACGCCCATCTGCGGCGCTTGGCGCGCGGCATGCGCGAACTCGAGCTCCGCTGGCCCGAGGGGGGGGGACTCGACGCCGCCGCGCTCCGCGCGGTGAGCGAGCGCCTGCTGCGGGAGAACGGCCTGGTCGACGCCGAAGCGATAGTGTACGTGCAGATCACCCGCGGCGTGGCGCCGCGGAGCCACGTCTTTCCGCCGCCCGGCACTGCGCCCACGGTCTACGTCGCCGCGTGGCCGTTCACGCCTCCCGACGAGGTGCGCGCGCGGGGAGCCGCGGCGATCACCATCCCCGACATCCGCTGGGGCCGCTGCGACCTGAAGACCATCCAGTTGCTGCCCAACGTGCTCGCCAAGCAGCAAGCCGCGGTCGCGGGCGCGTTCGACGCCGTCCAGGTCCGGGATGGCGTCGTGACCGAAGGGGCGAACACGAATGTCTTCGCGCTGATCGCCGGCGTCGTGCGGACGCACCCTACCGACCGCCGCATCCTGGCAGGCGTGACGCGAGAGGTCGTGCTCGAGCTGGCGCGCGAGCTCGGGCTTCCCACCCGCGAGGAGGCGATCGCCGTAGCGGAGTTGCCCGAGGCGTCGGAGGTGTTTCTGACGGGGACCACGACGGACGTCATGGCGGTGGTGCGGCTCGACGGGCGGCCGGTGCGCGACAGCCGGCCCGGTCCCGTGGCCCGGCAGCTCCACGAGCGCTTGCGGGAGCGGATGCGGCAGGGCGCGGGAGTCTAGACGATCCCGATCGTGTGGCACCCGGCGTACGAGGTGGACATCGGGCCGCACGTCTTTCCCACCCGGAAGTATCGTCTCGTGCGGGACCGGCTCGTCGCGGATGGGGCCGTCTCGGAGGCCGACGTCGTGGTGCCGCCGCCGGCCTCGGACGAACAGATCGCGCTGGTCCACACTACAGAGTACATCCGCAAGATCACCACGGGGACCTTGAGCCAGGAGGAGGAGCTGGTGCTCGAGGTCCCCTTCTCGCCGGCGTTACGCGAGGCGGCGTGGCTCTGTGCAGGCGGGTCGGTGCTCGCCGCGCGGCTCGCCCTCGAGCGCAAGGTCGCGGTGCACCTGGGCGGCGGCCATCACCACGCCTTCCCCGATCACGGCGAAGGGTTTTGTCTCATCAACGACGTCGCGATCGCGATTCGCGTACTGAAGCGGGATGGGCTCGTCCGGCGCGCGATGGTCGTCGATTTGGACGTGCATCACGGCAACGGCACCGCCGCGATCTTTCAGGGCGACGACGACGTCTTCACGTTCTCGATGCACCAGGAGCGCAACTACCCGGCCTGGAAACCGCCGAGCGACCTGGACATCGGCTTGGAGGACGGGACCGGAGATGTCGAGTATCTGACTCTGCTCGAGCGGCATCTGCCGGAGATCCTCGGCCGGCATCGTCCTGAGCTGGTGTTCTATCTGGCCGGGGCCGATCCGTACCAATTCGACCAACTGGGCGGTTTGGGGCTGACGCTCGAGGGCTTGCGCCGACGGGACGAGCTGGTGTTCGGCGCGGCGGCGCAGGCGGGCTCGCCGGTGGCCGTATGTCTCGCCGGGGGGTACGCGGTGCGCCCTGAGGACACGATCGAGATCCACTGCAACACTGTGCGGGCCGCAAGAGAGCCTTCGCTCGCGCGCGTGCCGCGCCGCTTCTAAAACCAAAGAAATGAAAAGGTTGAGCAAGCGAGCCTGTCATCCTGAGCGCCAGGTCCTTCGCTCGCGCGCGTACCGCGCGCTCGCTCAGGATGACAGCTCCGCCCGGCTACAAAACAAAAAAAATGGGAAAGTGAAGCGCGCGAGCCTGTCATCCTGAGCGCCGCAGGCGCGAAGGATCCCGGGGGCCTCTTGACAGACTACTACTACATCTGTAAATCTACTCCTGTAGATCAACCTCGAGGCAAAACATGCCAGAGCGCCATCAACTCACCGAGCTGCAGCTCGCCATTCTGCGCGTCATCTGGGACAAAGGCGAAGCGACGGTCCAGGACATCTGGGAAGCCCTCCACGCCGAGCGCGGGCTGGCCCAGACCACCGTCGCCACCATGCTGTCGCGCCTCGAGCGGCGCGGGGTCGTCACCCGGCGGGCCCCCCCACAGTCGCGGCAGTTCCACTACCGCGCCGCGGTGACCGAGCAGGAAGTGCAGCACTCGATGGTCGGTGAGCTGACCGAGCGCCTGTTCGACGGCGACGTCACCGCCCTGGTCCAGCACCTGCTCTCGGGCGACGACGTGAGCCCGGGCGACATCGCGAAGATCCGCGAACTGATCGAGCGTGCCGAATCCAACGCGCCGGAGTCCAAATGAACGCCCTCTCGTCCACCCTGCTCGCGTGGCTACTCACGTACCTCATCCATAGCACGGTGCTCTTGGGTGTCGCGTGGCTGGTGACCCGGCGCCTGCGCCTCGACCCCGCCGCCTCCGACGTCCTGTGGAAGGTGGCGCTGCTCGCCCCGCTCATCACCGGCACGATCCAGTCGCGCCTCGAGCTTGCGACCCCACAGGCGGTGAGGTTGCCCGCAACTCAACCCGCGACGCCAGACCCCGGGCGGCAGGCCGACGTTACTGACCCCGGGCGCCAGCCCGGGGTTGAGGCAGCCCCGGGGACCCCGGATACCCCGGGCTTGCGCCCGGGGTCAGGGAACCCAACGCCGTCGCGTGCTCCGTCGCTGCCCCTGGTTGTCGTGCTCCTGTGGGGCGTGATCGCGCTTGCCTCCTCGCTCTACTACGTCGCGCGACGGCTGATCCTGATCGGCCGACTGGCCGATCGCAGAGCCGTGGGTGACGGACCGCTCGCCGCAACGCTCGCCGACCTGCAGCGCACCACCGGATACCGGCGCCGAGTGCGCCTCACGATGGCCCGGACGATCTCGAGTCCCGTGGCCCTCGGTCTCTCCGAGATCTGCGTGCCCGAATTGGCTCTTTCGGAACTGGGCGTCGAGCAGCAGCGCAGCATGTTGGCGCACGAGCTGGCGCATCTGGCGCGGCGCGATTCCGTGTGGCTCGCGGGCGCCAGCCTGATGGAGCGTCTCTTCTTCTTCCAGCCGTTCAACCGGCTCGCGCGCCGCGAGCTCGAGACGGCGGCTGAATACCTGAGCGACGAGTGGGCCATGCAAAAGACCGGATCGGCGGTGTCCCTCGCGAAGTGTCTGGCCACGGTGGCCGAATGGATCCAGGCGTCTCCCCTGGGCGTGCCGGTGGCGGGCCTGGCCGAGCGGCGCTCGCTGCTGGTCTCCCGCATCTCCCGGCTGCTCGACGGGCGTCTGGCCTCGAGCCCCGCGTCGCGGCGCGTCTGGGCCGCAGCCGCGGCGCTGGGCGTCGTGGTGACGATCGCCGCCGCGCCGAGGGTGGCCTCACCCCTCGTTCCAGCGGGTGAGACTTCGACGGTGGACACGACCCGCAGCATTCCGGAAGTCTCCGCCCCTGTCGTGTCGCGCAAGCTGGCGGCCGCGGCCCCGGTCCCCGATCAGGACACCACCGTCGTCAACGCGCTGATCGCCCGTCTCAAGGACGAGAACGCCGGCGTGCGTCGCGCCGCCGCCCGCTCGCTCGGCAACCTAGGCGACCTCCGCGCCGTGCAGCCCCTCATCGCCGTGCTCGCGGACTCGAACGCCGAAGTGCGCTCGGCGGCGATAGAAGCGCTGGCGGACCTCGAAGATCCGAGAGCCATCGGCCCGATTGCGGGCTTGCTCAAGGACCCAGTCGCCGACGTGAAGCACAACGCGCTGAACGCCCTGTCGAACTGGGAGCAGGGCGTGCCGACGGCGCCGGTCGTGGCGCTGCTCGAGGATCCCGACGCCGATGTGCGCCGCGAAGCGGTCAATCTGCTCGATCACCTCCACGCCCGGTCGGCGGGCAGCGCCATCGCCCGTCTGATTCGCGACCCGTCGCCCGATGTGCGCCACGCCGTCGTGCAAGCGCTGGGCAACCTGGGCGAGCAGAGCGGCGCCGCCGCCATCACTGAAGCGTTGGCCGACGCCAACGCCGACGTCCGCCAGGCGGCGCTGGGCGCGCTGGACGACCTCAAGGCGCCGATCGCCGAGGCCACCCTGCTGAACCTGATGAACGATGCCAACGCCGACGTGCGGCAGCGGGCCGCCCAGCTCGCTGGTGAGCGCTCGGTGATCGCGGCGATTCCGGCGCTGCGGCGCTTGATCGACGATCCCCGGGGCGACGTGCGCGAGGCCGCCACCGAAGCCCTGGGCCACATCGCCGACCCGGCGGCCCGCCAGGCGCTGCGGGCGGCGTTGCAGTCACCCGATCCCAAAGTCCGCCGCGCCGCGGCCGAAGCGTTGGGGCAGGATCCATGATCCGCGCCCTCCACATTCTCAGTCTGTGGCTGGGGGCGATGGGCGGAGGGGGGGACAGCCCCGGCCGGCCCGGCGCCGACTCCGCTCGCGTCGCGACGCTGCTCAACGCGCTCGCGCGCACCGATCCCGTGATCTGCGACATGATCGGGGACCAGCTCGGCAACTTCTGGTGGGGCGGCGACCCCGGCCGTCTCGGGCGCTTTAGCGACGCGCCCAACGTCCAGGGAGCGAAAGACTCCCTGGCCGGGACCATCACCGATCCGCGCGCGCTGTCGCTGCTGGTCTCGACGCTCGGCGCGGACAACCAGTGCGTGCGGCGCGTCGCGGCGAAGTTGCTGGGCCAGAGCGCCGTGTCCGCCAACGTGCTGAGCGAGCTGCTCGACAATCCGTCGCCGCGAATTCGTGAGAGCGCCGCGTATGCAGCGGGGGTCGGCGAGCGGCACGAGACGCGCGCCGCGCTCGAGCGCCGGCTCGCCGATAGCGAAACCGGACCGGCCGCTATGGCCGCGTGGGCCTTGGGCGAGTTGCAGGATCCCGCGTCGGCTCCCGCGTTGCAGGGTGCGGTGCGTTCCACGTCACCGCGCGTGCGGTTGGCCGCGGCCTGGGCGTTGGGCCAGTTCGAGGACGCGAGCTACGCGAAGGACGTGCTGCCGCTCTTGCGGGACGTCGATCCCGTCATGCGAGTCACCGCCGCGGAAGCGCTGGGACGGATGAAGAGCCCGCGCGTCGGCGCCGCGTTGATCGGCGCGCTCGCCGACCGCAATGACGCGGTGCGGCTCGCGGCGGTGAGCGCGCTTGCCGACATGGAGGAGCGGTCGGCGGTGACGCAGATCGAGGCCCTGCTCATCAACGATCCCAACCCCGAGGTGCGGCGCGAATGCGCCAACGCCTTGGGCAATCTGAGTCTGGGGCGGTCGCTCGAGCCGCTGGCCCGCGCGCTCGGCGACGCGGACGTGGAGGTCCAGCGCGAAGCCGCGAACGCGATCGAGGATTTGGATGACGTGACCAAGGCGCCGGCCGCGCTCGTGCGGGCGACGACAGCGCCGGACCTGGAGCTGCGCCGCCACGCCACCAAGGCGCTCGCGCACATCGGCGATCTCGCGACGGTGCAGGCGCTGGCGGACCGGCTGGGCGACGCCGACAGGGAGGTCCGCCTCGCCGCAGTCGAGGGGCTGGGCGAGATGAAGGTCGCGGCAGCCATCCCGGGGCTCACCCGGGCGTTGAACGACCGTGATCCCGAGGTGCGGCGGGCGGCGGCGGAGGCTCTGGGGAAGACGCAGGACAACTGATCTCCTACGACCTTCGTCTGCGTCGGTCGATCTCACGCAGGAACCGGCGTTCGACCCAGCTCGACCCGCGAGCGAGGACCACCTCCCACCGCAGGCCGGTGACTTCCTTCACCAGGCGATAACACGCGCTTGGGTGACGACGGCAGCGAAACGCGATCCAGCACAGGTGTTCCTTGCGACGATCGGGTAGGATGATCATCGAAGCGGTGAGAATCCGTGAAACACTCGTCACGGACTCTCACCACGCGGGGATTTGGAGCCAAGCGTGGGTCAAGCAGTAACGAGCGCCGACTGAGCAATCCGTCGGCGCTCGGTCTTTTTGCGGACTCACGTGTTGGTCCGCGTTCCGAAAGCCGGGGAGCGGGACGCTCGCCGGCTTTGGTGTCTGGGTCATCGCCCCGCGTCCGTTCCCACTCTGAAGAGTGGGCCCGACAAGCCCACTGCGCTTCCAAGCGCAGTGCGTCACGGGGCCCACGCTTTAGCGTGTGGACCCAATTGAGATCGGGTCGTGGTCGTAGTCCCTTGGCTGAAGCCCCGGCTCCTTGGCGACAATTGAAGGTTCGTTGAGGTATCGCCCGCATCGTGCACGCCCAGGAGTGCCGGGCGGGTGCGGTGGCATGGGAGATCATCGGCGAGCTTCAGGACGTCGAAACGATCGCTACGGGCCCGAGCGTGAATGCACGCCGGCGGCTGCGGAAGCGCTACGGCCCCGGCCGCTGGAGAAAATGCAAAGGGGTCGCAATTGTGCGGCTCGCTGATGGAACGATTCGCCGAGCGGAGGTACATTGGTACGAAGCAAGCGGTATCGGCCGGCGCGAGATCAAGCTCAAGCGACTGTTACGAGACGACTGATGAAATACACCCGGGGCAGGGGCCGATTCGTCATCTGCGTGGACAACGAGGGGTATCCCGCCTCGTTGGAGCGCTGGAAGGTGTATCGCGCGCTCGCAGATCGCGACGCAGACACGCACGGATTGGTGCGCGTGATTGACGAGTCGGGAGAGGACTACCTGTACGCGAAAGGCCTGTTCCGCCCAATCGCGCTCCCCTCGAACGTTCGACGGCTCTTCCGAGACAAATCGGCGGCCTGAAGGGGGCCGCCCCGCCCGATGTGCGGCTGGTCGTTCAACGGGTCAGCTTCTCCGACGCCTCGAGGAGCACCCGGATCTGATCGAGCAGCTCGCTCGCGGTCCACGGCTTGGTGACGAACGCCACGCGGGTGTCCTGGCCGACCGTCTTCCGGAAGTTGGGCGCTGGGAAGCCACTCATGAACAGCACCCGCACGTCGTGCGACACCTTCCGGATGTCCTCGTAGAGGTCGAACCCCGTGAGCTCGGGCATCACGACGTCCGTGATCACGAGATGGATCGTCGCCCGGTGGGCGCGATAGGCTTCGAGCCCCTCCCGGCCGTCCGCAGCCGTGACGACGCGGTAGCCGACCTTTTGCAGCACCGCCTGCGCCGCCGCGCGCATCGCGAGATCGTCCTCTACGACGAGGATCGTCTCGGTCCCACCGGGGAGCGCCTCGTCCGTCGCGACTTCCGGCCCACGGACGACGGGGAGGTACACCTTGGCCGTGGTCCCCTGACCGATTTCGCTGTACAGGTGGAGAAAGCCGCGGTGCTGCTTCACGAGCCCGTAGGCCATCGCCATGCCGAGACCGGCGCCGATCGCCGCGCGTTTGGTGGTGAAGAACGGCTCGAACACGCGCGCGAGCGACGCCGGATCCATGCCCACGCCGGTATCGCTCAGCGCGACGCTGACGTAGGGCCCGGGCTCGATCCAGGCGTGGAGGGTGCGGTCCGCCTGATCGAGCCGCACGCGCCGCACTTCGACGTGCAGCGTGCCGCCTCTCGGCATGGCCTCGCAGGCGTTGGCCACAAGGTTGAGGAGGATCTGGCGGACCGCGCTGGGATCGGCCTCGGCGACGCCGCCCTCCTCGTCCGCCTCGAACTGCAGGTCGATGCCGGGGGGCAGCTGGCGCCGCACGATGTTGAGCACTTCGCGCACGAACTCGGTGAGGATCAGCGGCTGTCGGTCCAGCGTTGATTGGCGACTGAACCCCAGGAGCTTTTGCGCCAGATCGGCGCCGCGTTGCGCGGTCTCCTGCAGCGCGTCGAGCTCGGGGTTCGGCGGCAGCGTTAGGCCCAGGGCGGCGGCGCGCGCCAGGACCGTGGTGAAGAGCCCGTCGAACTGCTGCGCAATCGCGCCGGTGAGCCGGCCGACCATCTCCATCTTCTCGGCCTGCCGCAACGCCCGCTCGCGCGCGAGCTCTGCGACCAGGTGCTCCGACATGCCCCCTTTTTAGTTCCCGGCGCGGGGAGCGTCAAGTTCCTTCGCGTAGACCGCGTGGTAGCCAGTTTCGCTACGCTAAACGAAAGCCGGGGAGTACGATGCCCTGCCCCGCGTCCGTTCCCACTCTGAAGAGTGGGCCCGGTGAATCACTGCGCCTCAGGCGCAGCGCTCTGTCGCGTACCATAATCAGATCCTTCGCGCTACGCGCTCAGGAGATCCTTCGCTCGGGCGCGTACCATAATCAGGTCCTTCGCTCGCGCGCCTGCCGCGCGCTCGCTCAGGATGACAGCTCCGCGCGGCGCGTTGAAGGAGGAGAAAAGAGGGGAGGAGCGAGCCTGTCATCCTGAGCGCCGCAGGCGCGAAGGATCTTTCGCGCATAAATTCGACGCTGAGAGCAATGAAATGATCTCAGCGCCCGGGAAGGAACCCTTTCGCACCACGATAGAGATCCAGAATCTCGACCGCCGCGGGCGTGCGCGGTCGTTGCCCGACACGCTGGTAGACACCGGGAGCGAGTACACCTGGATTCCGCGCGATGTCCTGGAGGGGCTTGGGATTATCGTGCAAAGGAAGCAGGGTTTTATCGTGGCAGACGGACGCCGCATCGACCGGGACATCGGCTACGCGCTCATACGCGCCGGCGGCTCCGAGGCACCGGAGCTGGTCGTATTCGCCGACCCGGGCGACCTGTCCCTGCTCGGCGCGCACGCCCTCGAAGGCTTGAACCTCAAGATCGATCCGGTAAGGAAGGCTCTGGTTCCGGCGGGTCCCGTGATCACGGCGGGTGCCGCGTAGTCCTCCTTGGGGCGTCCTTGCTCCGGCGACCCGTTCCCGCTACGATGGCCACGCACTGTCCGATGCACGCTCCAGGAGGCTGTATGCGACTCCAGCCCAGCCAACCACCTCTTCTCGACCGTTGCCTCATCGCCCCGCTCGCGCTCCTTGGGCTCGCCGCGTCGTGCGCGGACCCCGTGCCCACGTCACCTCGGCCGACGCTCCAGCTCGACGTCGCCGCCCATGAGGTGATCATTCGGGACGAGGAGTGGGCGGACCGCACGGCCCTTGAGACGCCGGTCGAAATGGCGGGGGCGTCCGCGCTTGCCGCCGAGCCGGTGATTCGCGTGGGCGTGCTCTACGCCGAGCTGAACGTCACGACCGTGCGCATCGCCGGCCGTGACGCGGACGACACGTACGAGCTGCGCAGCGGCAGCGCGAGCGGTCCGGTTCTGGCGACGGGATTGAGCGGTGACATCGTCGCGACCATCGTCGGCAGCGGCAGTGCGGCGCAGATCGACCTCGCGCTTCCCGGTGGCGGAACGCTCCCATCGCCTGACCCGGTGGTGCTCAGGTCCGCCTCGGGGTTCGTGCGCATCCGACGCGTCACAACCGACGCAAGCGTGTACCGCGGCACGGCGGAGGTCCGTTTCAACGCGTCGCGCACGCGTCTGGTCGGCGTCAACGAGCTCCCGATCGAGCAGTACCTTTACGGGGTAGTGCCGCGCGAGCTGCCGCCGAATCCCTACGGCCAACCCGAGGCCCAAAAGGCGCAGGCCGTCGCGGCGCGCACGTTCGCGCGGCGTCGGATGCAGTTCTGCGGCGCGAGTCGTTGCGGCCATGGGTACCACGTCGTCCCCACGACGTCCGACCAGGTGTACGGCGGCTTCACCGCCGAGCGCGCGGTGTCGTCCGCCGCCGTGGACGGCACCCGCGGTCTCGTGGCGACCTACGGGGGCGCCCTGATCGAGACGCTCTACAGCTCGACGAGCGGTGGGTGGACGGCGAACAGCGGGGACGTGTTCCTCAGTCAG
This sequence comes from Gemmatimonadales bacterium, assembly GCA_036004985.1. Taxonomy (GTDB): domain Bacteria; phylum Gemmatimonadota; class Gemmatimonadetes; order Gemmatimonadales; family GWC2-71-9; genus 20CM-2-65-7. Next base: position 1,258 of record DASYQX010000027.1, on the reverse strand, counting down.
CTCCCGTACCTCGTCGGCGTGCCCGACCACGAACGCGGCGAGGCGCTCAGGCGAGTACCATCGCTCGAGGTCTTCAAGCGGCACGCGAACCCGACCAACCTCCGGAACCACGCGAACGGCGACTTCGAGGCCGACTGGTCGATCTATCACCGGTGGTATGTCGACTGGACCCCCGAGGAGATGCGCCAGGTCGTGGGGCGGGTGCAGTCCGCCACGTTCATCGACCCCGGGGCCGTCTACGCGATCAACGTGGTGCGGCGGTCATCGTCGGCCCGAGCCTACGAGGTCGAGTTCGTCACCGAGCGGCGTGGCACGCTGCGGGCGACCAAAGACGCCATCCGCTCGGCGCTGCGGTACGTGACCTACACATCCGGCGGGGCGATGGTGCTCAACTCGCTTCGCAGCACGCTGGTCTATCTCGAGCCGATCATCGATCCCAAGACCGATACGATCGTCGGCTGGCAGGCGTGGGGCGGCGGTTGGGGCCATGGTACCGGCATGTCGCAGACCGGCGCCGCTGGGATGGCCGAGAGGGGCCGCACGTTCGAGGAAATCCTGGGACACTACTATCAGGGGGTGGCGCTGGAGCGGCGCTGGGAGTAGGGCCGGGCTCGCCGGGCAGATCCTTCGCTCGCGCGCGTACCGAAAGCAGATCCTTCGCGCTTCGCGCTCAGAGCCTGCCCTGAGCGTAGCGAAGGGATGACAGCTCCGCGCGGTCGCTTTGGGAAAGGAAAGAGAGGGGAGGTCATGTCTCTTTCTTTTTTCACAGAGCGAGCAAGGGAGCCTGTCATCCTGAGCGCCGCAGGCGCGAAGGATCTGGCTTAGGTTAGCGTACATCCGTGCCCAAAACTGGCCTGTCCGTCACCGTGTACGGCGGCGCCCCCGGCGAGATCGGGGGGAACCGGATCCTGCTCGAGTGGTCCGCGCGGCGCTGGCTGCTCGACTTCGGCATGCGCTTTGGGCCCACCGGACGGTTCTTCGAGGAGTTCGTGAAGCCCCGCGGCGCGACGCTCGGCCTGCGCGACTACCTCCGCATGGGGCTCATCCCGCCGCTCGAGGGACTGTACCGCAACGATCTCTCCGCGCACGATCCCAATCTCTGGGCCCGCTATCGCACGCACCCGCAGTATCGCACGGTGGACCGCGTGGACGGGGTGCTGCTCTCCCACGGGCACGTGGACCACGTGGGCTCGATGGGATTCCTGCGCGAAGACATCCCGGTGTACACCGGCCTCACGACGGCGCTGATCGGGAAGTG